>DGSN01000029.1 GCA_002393575.1 Prevotellaceae bacterium UBA4361
GATTTGAGAAGATTTGTGAGATTTCTCGCGAAGCGACTCCTTATACCGAACTGACGTAATATTACATCAGCGGTTCGTATGGCAAGCCGAATACATCTGCCACAGCCTTATACACCACCTTTCCTTCCACGATATTCAAGCCCTTAGCCAGTGCAGCATCGTCCTTGCAAGCCTGTTGCCACCCCTTCTCAGCCAATGCAATGACATAGCCTAAAGTGGCATTCGTCAAAGCCAAAGTAGAAGTGTTGGGTACTGCCCCTGGGATATTCGCCACACAATAATGCACAATGCCATCCTCTATATAGACAGGGTCGCTATGCGTAGTAGGTCGGGAAGTCTCAAAACAACCACCTTGGTCGATTGCCACATCCACAAGCACCGTACCTGGCTCCATCAGTTTCAGCATCTCCTTCGTGATGAGATGCGGAGTCTTATCACCAGGAACCAGCACACTACCCACAACGATGTCCACCGTTGGCAACTGCTGCAAGATATTGTGCTTTGAAGAATAGAGCGTATGCACATTAGCTGGCGTCTCAATATCGAGTTGACGCAGACGAGGCAAGGAAATATCTGCGATGGTCACATCTGCTCCCAAACCAGCAGCCACCAATGCAGCAGCCTCACCGACGATACCGCCTCCTAACACCAGCACCTTGGCAGGACTAACGCCTGGCACACCACAAATCAGCTTTCCCTTTCCTCCTTTGGTTTTCTGCAAATAGTATGCACCATTGAGTGTAGCCATACGACCAGCCACCTCACTCATCGGTTGCAGCAGAGGCAGAGAGCCATTAGGCAACTGCACTGTTTCGTATGCCAGACACACAGCACCACTCTTTAGCATGGCATCTGTCAGTTCTTTCTCGCAAGCGAAGTGGAAATAGGTGAAGAGCAACTGACCTTTCCTTACCAGTCCATATTCCGATTCTATAGGTTCTTTCACCTTCACAATCATCTCGCACTCACGATAGACATCCTCAATGGTTGGAAGGATTCGAGCACCTGCCTTCACGTATTCATCATCCGAAAAGTCACTTCCTTCTCCAGCCGTATGCTGTACACAGACTTCATGTCCACGACGGGTCAATTCAGCAACTCCCGAAGGAGTCATGCCCACACGATTCTCGTTGTTCTTGATTTCTTTTGGGATTCCTACTTTCATAATCGATTCTTTTAGTAACAATGAAAAAAATAAGATAATATAAATGACTCAAGATGTCTTAGGAAAGACATTAGAATAATTTCTCCAAAAATATGTTTTATGAAGTGCCTCTTCGAGGCAGAAATCACACAAATCTATTCTCAAATCAAAACAAATCCCTATGGTAAAAATTATAAAGATTTGACAGATTTGAATCGATTTGTTGGATTTCTCGCGAAGCGACTCCTTATATCGACTTGACGTTATTTCTGATGAAATTATTCTAATTATTCTAATTTCTTTCCTTAATAAAATCGTACTAACTTAAATTTAAACGATTACTTAGCTTTACACGTATTCATCCCCCATGTTCACCTGCACTTCGTTCACAAACTTGCGGATGGCTGCTTGGTCGTCTTTCTTGCATATCACCAGCACTTGTCCTTCTTCCACCACCATGAAGTCCTGCAAATCCTGCATCACGGCAATGCGACCCGAAGGCAAACGAACAAGACAATTCTCACAATTATAGAGCATCGCCTTGTCAGCCATCACCACATTCTTGCCTTCTCCTTCCTTTGGCAAAGCATGGTAGAGGTCTTCCCACGTACCAATATCAGTCCAACGGAAATGGCAAAGCATCACATCCACATTGTCGGCTTTTTCCAAGATGCCTTGTTCCAACGAGATGCTCGGACTCTTGGCAAATGTATCTTGCACGGCTTCCGTGTCCGATTCACCGTTCTGTTTCTTGCGTTCGGCATCTTCCAGCAATTGCACAATATAGTTGGTGTGCTCTTGCACCTGTTTGATGAAGGCAGTGGCTTTCCATGCGAAAAGTCCTGTGTTCCAAAGAAATTCCCTGCTCTCCACAAACACTTTTGCAAATTCCAGTTCTGGCTTCTCAGTGAACGACTGCACCTTGAAGATGTCCTTCTGCTGTTCGTCCGACATTTGGATATATCCGTATGCCGTTTCAGGATGGGTAGGCATCACACCCAGCGTCAGAAGTCTATCATGGTTTGCCACATAGTCCAAAGCCACTGTCACGTCAGCACTGAAGTCCTCCTCCGTGATAATCGTCTGGTCGGCAGGTGTCACCACCATACAGGCATCAGGATTCCGATTGGCTATTTCCACTGCTGCCCATGTCACGCTGGGCACAGTGTTGCGCTTCATCGGCTCCAACAAGAGATTCTTCTCAGGCAAGTCGGGCAACTGTGTACGAATCAAGTCTCCGTACTGAGTGTTCGAAACTACAATGATATTTTCTTTTAATATAAAATGACTGTAGCGCTTATAAGTGGATTGCAACAAAGTCTCACCCTTACCCAAAAAGTCGTGAAACTGCTTCGGCTTCTGCTGACGACTCAAAGGCCACAAGCGAGTGCCATATCCGCCAGCTAAAATCACACAATAGTTATTTGTATTATTCATAAGTATTTAAGTGGATTTCTGGTATTTAATTAGAATAGTGTTCCTGTAGTTAGTCATCGTTCGATGACTTTATAACGAATCATACCGCTAATATATTATAAAAACAGAGAATAAAAAAATCCAAAGAATAAAGATTTCAAAAAAGAAGAATTTTTTTGGAAAATATTTTCACCTTTGTCCAAAATTCATTATTTTTGCTGATTAAACAAAAAAAACGACCACCCATGAAAAAGACATTTATGAAAATGGCAATCGACCTCGCCATAGAAAACGTGAAAAACGGTGGAGGACCCTTTGGCGCTGTTATCGTGAAAAACGACAAAGTCATTGCAACGGGAGTGAATCGAGTGACAGCCAACAACGACCCAACGGCTCATGCCGAAGTGTCTGCCATACGCGAAGCCTGTCAGAAACTGAACACATTCGTTCTCAACGGTTGCGAAATCTATTCCTCATGCGAGCCTTGCCCCATGTGCTTAGGAGCCATCTATTGGGCACACATCGACAAGCTCTACTATGGTGCCAACAAACTGGATGCCGCCGATGCAGGATTCGACGATTCGTTCATCTACAAAGAATTCGAACTCAGTCCCATCCAGCGCAGACTCAAAACCTCAATCCTCCTTCCAGAAGAAGCCATCAAAGTGTTTGATGCTTGGAAAGCAAAAGAGGACAAAACCGAATATTGACTAAAGCAAGTGAAAAGTGAAAAGTGAAAAATAAAACGTGAAGCCATAAAAGTGAAAAGAGAAAAGTGAAAAGAGAAAAATGCCATCCGGCAGAATCGCTTCACGCTTCATTTTTCACTTTTCACTTTTAACTTTTAACTTAAACGCCGGATGGCATTTTTCACTTTTCACTTTTAACTTTTCACTTATTATCAGTCTTCCTCAATACTAATAGCTCCCCTTCGGTTCAGGCAGACTCTGAAACGACGGAAAGACTCCGTTCCTTCGTATCGCACACGAATGATGAAATGCAAATGATAGACTTTTTCCACTTGCACTTCATGGAATTGGGCATTGCCATCATGAACGAATATCGGAACGTGCGAACTGTCGATGTGTCGAAGAAATTCACGCAGATTGACACGCAGAATCTCATTCACACCATTCAACGGATAATGGCTGAGAGTCGATAGATTCTTGCCAAACATACTCAGGTGCTGACGGAAAATGATGACTTGTTCGCGCAGAGCCGTATTACCCGTTTCGAGTTCGGTGGTGCGTCCTCTCTGTTTCCTCACTTCTTTTGGCAACTTGCTCTCATTCACAAAATCCATTCCCCGCTTAATCCATCCGATTGGTTTTTCACTCAATGCCAATGTGGTCTTGAAGTCATAAATCTTACTGCCCAATTTCTGAGCAAACCAAAAGCGCATGAGTTCCTTGATGCGATCCTTGAACATATAACTCACCACAAGGGCAATGAACAGAGGCATGGTGAAATTGCCAAACGTCTTCTGAAAAGAAAAGGAAATCACTGTGGCAAACACCATACTCACTCCTGCTGCCAACATGAACAAAATCTGCTGAAGGACAAAGGTATTGCTCTTCGTGTGAGCAAGCAGATAAAGGTCACTCTCAACGTATTTCTTCAGTTGTCCAGCCCGATGCAGAAAACGACGATTATGCTCCGACTGCTCTTTCTCCATAGGTTGCAGGAAGTGCTGACTTAATTCATACTCCTTTTGTTCATCAAGAAATGCACCAAAACTGTGAGTCACACTTTCATACTTCTCCCCCAAGCGTTTTTTGAGAGAATCCAGAAAATTGTAGGTGCGCATATCGAAAGTGAGACAAAGCCATTCATCGCCCAAACGAAACCACTTTGGATAATCCGTCGCCAACATACTGATACCCGTTTCTTTGGGAATAGCCCTATATTGCCTCAGTATAGCACGGACATGAACGAGCATCGTCTCAATGCTTTGACGGATAGTATCCTCACTCGTCAAACGCGAAATACGTAGGAGTTCATCGCGATAAGCACTACGGACAATGTTGCAGAACATCTTGATTTGATGTTCGTATGCCTTCTCATTTTCCTGATTGATTTCCCGTGCCAAAGCAGCACTTTGAGTCTTCAAGCGAGTCAAAGGCAAACACGCAGGATTGGCTATGTCTTCTAATGAAAAGACTGGAGTGATAAGCCGCAACATGGCACGGAAGTCACGATAGAAATCGTCCTTAGTGTAAGTGCCCTGATTGATGTTCATCGAATCGGGGAGAAACAGCCATGTGTCCATCACGAAATCGCTCACCTTCACTTTCTCATCGCTACGACTGTAGCCAATCTTGAACTCAAGCGTATAGCGGTCGTGTATGTCACCCTTGATATCAAACATAGTTTAAATGAGGAATGAAGAATGAGGAATGAGGAATGAAGAATGAAGAATGAAGAATGGAAAATGAAGAATGAGGAATGAAGAGTGAAGAATGAGGAATGAAGAATGAAGAATGTTTTACCTCCATCCGGATGGCATTTTTCACTTTTCATTTTTCACTTCCATGGGATTCTTCATTCTTAATTCTTCATTCTTCATTTTTAAACTTCTTGGCTATCTTTTCCAAATAAAGCTTATCAGTCTCGTCAAAAGTGTTGAGTTCGGCAGAATCAATGTCGAGCACAGCAAAGACCTCACCCTTCTCATCGAAAAGAGGAACGACAATTTCGCTGCGCGACGCACTGCTGCAAGCAATATGCCCAGGAAACAAATCCACATCAGGCACAAGCTGCGTGCATGCTTTCGCCCATGCCGTACCGCAAACACCCCTACCCTTCTTGATGCGAGTACATGCCAATGGTCCTTGGAACGGACCCAAAACCAGTTCGTTGTCAGACACGACACGATAGAAACCCGTCCACCAGAAGTGGAAAGTTTCATGAATCATCGATGCCACATTTGCCATGTTAGCAATCAAGTCCGTTTCGCCAGCAACCACCGATTCAATTTGTGTCAGCAGAGCCTCATATTTTTCTTCCTTCGTGCCTTCTATGATATTCAGTTCTTCAGCCATCCGTTTAGATTTATTAATGAAGAATGAAGAATGAAGAATGAAAAATGAAGAATGAAGAATATATCTTACTCTGCTCATGGAATGAGTAATTTTCATTCTTCATTCGGAGCGAAGCGACATTCTTCATTCTTCATTTAACTTACTCAAGTGACTCGTATAGGATTCAAACCTATAACCTTCTGATCCGTAGTCAGATGCTCTATTCAGTTGAGCTAACGAGCCAAGTCCTTTTCGTTTTGCACTGCAAAGTTACACATTATTTTCTTTTCAACCAAAAGAAAGCATGAAAAAATCTTTGTTTGTCGCCCAAGCAAGAATTTTCTCTACGGAAGATAGGAGAAAAGGAGATAGCCAACAAAAAAACTCCAATCCTCCTAAATTCCGTAGAATAAAAAATCTCTACGGAAAAAAGGAGACGAGGAGATAAGCAATTGAAAAAACTCCAATCCTCCAAAACTCCGTAGAACAAAACAAACCTCCTCGGAGGAAAGGAGCATTGGTGAAAAATAACATAAAATAGTTCGGGACAAGAGAGTGTCTGAAACACTTTTTTGATTGGCTTGCGCCGAACTAACGGTTCAACTTTATGTCCGAGGGCTCGTTATCGAAACGGCGAGCCCTCGTCGTGACGCAAACGAGGGCTCGCTTGAATATCATTGAAGGCTCGACCGTTGGCTTATGACGAATAAGGGGTTCTCGAAACTATAAATCAATCCTGTAAAGAATATAACAAATGGTTCTTTAAGGAACAATGAAATAACGACTTGGTATAAATGACATGTTGTTTTAGGAAAGAAATTAAAATAATTAGAATAATTTTTTTCAGAAATATAATGTTTATTTGATTTAAACAACACCTAATTTTTGGAGTAATTATGATAATTATTTTAAATGATTATCCGCAATCAAGTGACTAAGACGCTGAAAGCGTCATCGCTCAGTAACCGAGGTGTGCAAAGCACCCTCGGATAGATGGCAATGAGTATATCGACCCTTGCGGGGTCGCCCACAAACACAGTTGGGGCACTCATTCAGAGTGCATATCGCCATCATCCACCTCCTCCGCAGGTCGTTCCGACCTACGTTTACTGAGCGAAGACCCTTCTCAGGGTCTATTGCACCAATATGCGGATAATCATTTTATTTTAATTTATTTTCCGAAAAAAACGTACCAACTTATTTTTTAACGATTACTAAATGATTATCGTTACTTTACTCTTGCATCTTATCAAGTGCTTGGAGAATGTCGGCAAGGATGTCTTCTTTGGCTTCCAATCCGATACTCAGGCGTATGGTTGTGTCCTTCACGTCCATATCGTTGCGTTGTTCGGGGGTGAAAAGTCCGAAGATGGTGGAAGCGGGATGAATGGCAAGAGAACGGTGGTCGAAAAGATTGGTGGCACGGTGGATGAGCTGGAGTGCATCGATGAATCGATAGCATTGCTGCTTGTCGGCAAGGTCAATGGTGAACATAGCTGCGTGCAGCTGACCGAATTGACGAACAGAGATGGCATGGAAAGGATGGTCGTCCAAACCCGTATAACTTACCTGCTGAATGCGTGGTTCGCTCTTCAACTGCTGGGCAATCCATAGGGCTGAAGATGCTTGCTGCTGGAAGCGCAGCTGGAGTGTTTCCAGCCCGAGACATTGCATGTAGGCTTCGTGTGGAGTCATGAGCGCACCGAAATTGGTGAGGATTTCCGTTTTGAGTCGAGCTGTGAATGCCATTCGCTTTCCAACTTGCTTGGTTCGGCTCTTCAACACCTGATTGGGCGACTGCCTCCAATCGAATGTTCCATAATCGAGCACTAATCCACCCAAGCCTGTAGCTCCACCACTGATGTATTTTGTACTTGAAATGACTTCTATATCCACTCCGAAATCCTTGGCATGAAAAGCCGTGAAAGGAATCATGGTGGTGTCTGCTATGACAGGAACACCATGACGATGTGCTACAGCCGACAATGCTGCTATGTCTGCCACCTCTTGTTGTGGATTTGTGATGGTTTCGAAGAAAATAGCGACGGTGTTGTCATCTATCATACGCTCCACTTCTTCTGGATGGATGAGATTGGCTGTTCGCATCTCCACGCCAAACTGGGCAAGAGTAAGTTTCATGAAGGAGAACGTATTACCAAACAGATGGGAAGAGGAGACTATATTTGTTCCTTGCTGGCAAATGGCAAGAAGCGTGTTAGCAATGGCAGCCATTCCTGTGTTGAAGGCAGTGACACTCATAGCACTTGTGTAGCGTCGCACACGCCATTCGTAGTTCTGCACGGTGGGATTAGAGATGCGTGAATAACTATGCTCAGGCGAGCGTCCACAAAAGGCGTCACTCATGGCTTTCGCCGTGGGAAACTCAAAAGCAGCCGTATGATAGATGGGCATTGTCAATGCTCCGTATGCATCAGGCTTGGCAAATGGAGAAGTGAGAATTTCTGTTTCGTAATGTTTCATAATGGTGGCAAAAGTAGTGACATTTAACGAATTAAGCAAGACTGGAGTGAAAAGCTACCATGTTTATGGGATGAGGAAATACCTAATTTTAGTGAGAAAAAATGGCTAACGCATGGGATTTTACATGTCATTGAATGTATCTAACTTTGCAGCCGAAAAAAGAAACAATAAAACAACAAACAATTATGGCACAAATAAAAGTAAATGGTGAGAATCAGCTTGTGGAATTTCCTCTGAATGTAAGCGAACTTATCAGCTTGAATCACGTGGAGCAGCCAGAAATGGTGTCTGTTCAGGTAAACGAAGAATTTGTTGACCGTGACGAATGGAATACCACCCAACTGAAAGAAGGTGACGAAGTGGATTTTCTTTATTTCATGGGAGGAGGCACGGTAAATGAAGAATGAAGAATGTCGCTTCGCTCCGAATGAAGAATGTGTTTAAGCATAAGTTATTTTCATTCTTCATTCTTCATTTTTAATTCTTCATTCTTAATTCTTCATTCTTAATTCTTCATTCTTAATTCTTCATTCTTAATTTTAAAAGTCAATGCAATGTACGATTTCTCGGAACAACAAATAGAACGATATAGTCGTCATATCCTACTGCAAGACGTAGGTGTGGAAGGACAGGAAAAGATACTAAACGCAAAAGTGCTGGTCATCGGTGCGGGTGGATTGGGAGCACCTGTTTCTCTCTACTTGGCTGCGGCTGGCGTAGGAACCATCGGCATAGTGGATGCAGACGTGGTGGATTTGAGCAATCTGCAACGTCAGGTGATTCACTTCACGAACGATGTTGGCAAAGCCAAGGTGAAAAGCGCCAAAGAGAAAATGCTTGCCATCAATCCCGATGTAAAGGTGAATACCTACCACACGTTTCTCGATTCATCGAATGCACTCGACATCATCAGCAACTACGACTTCATCATTGATGGCACGGACAATTTCCCTGTGAAGTTTCTCATCAACGATGCTTGCGTCATGGCAGGAAAACCATTCAGTCATGGTGGAATTCTCCGCTTCACAGGACAGACATTCACACACCTGCCAGGCACTGCGTGCTATCGTTGTATGTTCAAGGAGCCACCACCTCCAGGAGCAGTGCCTACTTGTTCACAGGCCGGAGTGTTGGGAGCCATTGCAGGAATGCTGGGAACCATCCAAGCAGCAGAAGCATTGAAATACATCCTTGGCATAGGTGAATTGCTCACTAATCGCTTGCTGACATTTGATGCAAAAACCATGAAGTTTCACACCATCAACACGCGCAAAACCGACCGATGTCCGATTTGCGGAACGCACCCAACCATCAATCATCTTATCGATTATGAACAAGCTGCCTGCGAGTTGAAAAAATAAACAGAATTATGATTATCATTGACGCTGTGAAACAAAGCATCATCCGTCAGGCTCAGGCAGAAGCACCCATCGAAAGCTGCGGATACTTATTGGGAAAGGACAATGTCGTGACAGAGAACTATGCCATGACCAACATCGACCATTCTGAGGAACACTTCTCTTTCGACCCCCGCGAACAGTTTGCGGCTCTGAAGTATGCTCGGCAACACGGACTGAGAATACTCGCCAATTGGCATTCTCATCCTGCCTCACCCTCACGTCCTTCGGAAGAAGACAAGCGATTGGCCAACGACCCGAACATTCGCTATGCCATCCTCTCGCTGATGAATGGTGACATTCGCTTAAATTCCTTCAAAATCATCAATCACGAAATCATTGACAAAGAAATACATATATGACAAAGATTGCTAAAAACATTACGGAACTCATCGGACAGACTCCACTGCTGGAACTCAGCAAGATTGAGCAAGAGTTGGGACTGAAAGCCAGGATTCTTGCCAAACTGGAAATGCTGAACCCAGGACGCAGTGTGAAGGACCGCATTGGTGTGGCGATGCTCAACCACGCTGAGGAGAAAGGTCTTATCGACAAGAACACTGTCATCATCGAGCCAACAAGCGGAAACACGGGTGTCGGTTTGGCATTGGCAGCTGCCATCAGAGGCAACCGACTGATACTCACCATGCCCGATGCCATGACCATCGAACGCAGAAGTCTGTTGAAAGCCTTGGGAACAGAAATTGTTCTCACTCCAGCCTACGAGGGCATGGCAGGAGCAGTGAGGAAAGCACAAGAATTGGCAGAGCAATACCCCAACTCGTTCATTCCCCAGCAGTTCAACAATGCAGCCAATGCAGCAGCCCATCGCTTTACCACAGGTCCCGAAATATGGAATGACACAGAAGGAAAAGTCGATATCTTCATCGCTGGCATCGGCACGGGAGGTACCATCACAGGCGTTGGCAGCACGTTGAAGAAACTGAACCCAAAGGTAAGAGTCATTGGCATAGAGCCACAGGGCAGCCCCGTCATTTCTGGTGGACGACCTGGGCCTCACAAACTGCAAGGCATCGGCGCAGGATTCATTCCGAAGGTGCTCGATCTCAACATCGTCGATGAAATCTACAGGGTTAGAGATAACGATGCCTTCCAAACGGGACGACTTCTGGCACAGAAAGAAGGTGTCTTATCAGGCATCTCGTCAGGTGCAGCTCTCTATGCAGCCATCAACATTGCCAAGAGACCCGAAAACGAAGGAAAGACCATTGTGGTACTCCTTCCCGACACAGGCGAACGATACCTCTCCACCAAATTGTTTAACGAAGAAAACAACCAATAATAGGCCAACAAATAAATGACTAACTTGAAGAAACTCAGCATCATCGTTTTCAGCGGCGACTTCGACAAACTCACCGCAGCATTCACCCTCGCAACAGGAGCTGCTGCTGTTGGCTATGAAGTCAACCTCTTCTTCACCTTCTGGGGACTTGATGCCATCAAGCAGAAGCAAGGACGTGCATTCATCGGCAAGGACTGGCTCACAAAACTGTTCGGATTCATGATGGGTGGCACACGTGTGGCTCCCGTCAGCCGTCTCAACTTCTTCGGAGCCAGCGGAAACATTTTTCGTAGCCTCATGAAGAAAAACAACGTAGCAACACTGGAAGAACTCATCGATGCAGCAAAGGTATTGGGTATCAACATGTATGCCTGCGAAATGGCGATGCACATCCTCGGACTGGAGAAAAAGGATTTCATTCAAGAAGTGAAAGACGTACTCGGTGTCGCCACCTTCCTCGAACTCTCCGAAGGAGGTCGCACATTATTCATTTGACAACCGTTCGTTTAAATTCATTTAAATGTCAACCTCATGGCAAACCACACATTAGACATTACCAACGAGCACTGCCCCATGACTTTTGTCAAAACAAAAATAAAGTTAGCGCAGATTGCCAAGGGCGACACATTAGAAGTGTTGCTGAAAGAAGGAGAACCACTCAACAACGTACCTAAATCAACCAGCGAACAAGGGTTTGAAGTACTCCGTACAGAGCAGGTGGAAGGCACAACATGGAAAGTAATAATCAAAAAATAAAAAACATCATCATGAGCGAAAACAACTTGCAACGTAGCGTCACGACCGCTACAGCCAGAAAACTGGCGAACACCACCAAGACAGCCCCTCAGATGGGCTCCATCACTCCCCGACTCCTCCTCAAGCTCCTGCCGTGGGTGCAAGTGGAGAGTGGAACCTACCGTGTGAACCGTACAAAAGTGGAACTGCGCAAGACGGAGCGCATCAGCATCAGCTATCTCGAAGGTGTGCCTTCGTTCAGTGC
This sequence comes from Prevotellaceae bacterium UBA4361, assembly GCA_002393575.1. Lineage (GTDB taxonomy): Bacteria > Bacteroidota > Bacteroidia > Bacteroidales > Bacteroidaceae > UBA3839. Next base: position 11,762 of record DGSN01000029.1, read on the forward strand.
CAAAAGCCTCAGGCGCATTCCGCTCTTCTCCAATATCGACGAAAGCGTTGTCACTCGACTTGCACGACGTTTCGTCACCGAGGAAGTGGCACTTGGCGACTACCTCATCCGCGAAGGTGAAGACCGCCAACTCTTCTTCATCGTTGCTGACGGACAAGCAGAAGTCATCAAGAAAGGACTGCACGGTGAGGAACTCCGCATTGCCCTCCTCAACGCAGGCGAATACTTCGGTGAAGCCGACCTACTGGGCGACTCTCCATCATCGGTCAGTGTACGCACTATCACGTCGGCAGTGTTCCTCTCTCTTCGCCGAGAAGAATTGGAGAAACTCACCAAGGAAATACCCGATTTCCGCCAGCAGTTCCAACAAGCTGTTGATGAGCACCTTCGACTGAAAGCCACGGTCAATGACCACGGTGAAAAGCACATCGACCTCGTCAGTGGAGCAGAAGAAGACAATATCATTCCTGAAACCTACATTGACTACGAAGACCAACCAACAGAATACTCGCTAAATACGCTCCAAACCATTGTGCGTGTTCACACACGCGTGAGCGACCTCTACAACAATCCATTCAACCAGCTCGAACAGCAGTTGCGGCTCAGCATCGAAAGCCTGAAGGAAAGACAAGAATGGGAACTTATCAACAACAAGAAATTCGGCCTTCTCTCAGCCGTTGACCCATCCTATCGCATCACCACACGCTATGGTACCCCTACCCCCGACGACCTTGACGAACTCATCTCCCTCGTGTGGAAAGAGCCATCCTTCTTCATCGCCAATCCACGAGCCATCGCAGCCTTCGAGCGCGAATGCACATGGAGAGGAGTGCCACCTGTCACACAAGACATCTTTGGCACACGCGTCATCACTTGGCGTGGAATACCACTCATTCCGAGCGACAAAGTCGAAGTAAAGGGACAATACCTCACCAACCGAGGCGTAGGAACCACCGACATCATCCTGGTGCGTGCAGGAGAAAAGAACCAAGGAGTAGTGGGATTGCACCAAGCAGGCATACCAGGCGAAATCGCACCATCACTCAGCGCACGACTCATGGGACTCGACAAACTCGGAGTAGCCAGCTATCTCCTCACCAAGTATTTCTCCCTTGCAAGCCTCACCGACGACGCTATTGCCGTCCTCGAAAACGTCGAAGTAGGATACTATCATGACTACCAGCACCGCAATCAAATAGAAAAGTAAATGTACAACATAGCAAACAATTTTGACACCGACATCGGTCAGCTCAGACAAATAGCCTCACGCTTCTGCCCCGAGGAACTCAAGAGCGTGGCTCAACGAGCCATACCCGACGAGATTGATGACATCAACCTCAAGCAGTTGGAAGCAGAATTTCACGCACTCATGCAGGGAGGAAACGCCATTTCCTCCGTGCCTGAGTTCCAGTCACCGTCCTCCTTTCAACTCAATCAGTACGATCGCCAAGGCTCTCTTTCCAATCCACAAATAGCCTTTGGCGTGGGACTACCCGAAGCTGACAAACTACGCGACATCAACTACGAGGAAACCGACACCCTCTCCATCGACCAGATTCGACGCGACTTTCCCGTGCTCCACCAGAACGTAAACGGGCATCCACTCATTTGGCTCGACAACGGCGCCACAACACAAAAGCCACAAGCCGTCATCGACACACTCGTCCACTACTACTCGCACGACAACTCCAACATCCACCGAGGAGCACACACCCTCGCTGCACGCGCCACCGACCAATACGAAGCCGCACGGCAGAAAGTGGCAACATTCATCAATGCCCCTTCAGCCGAAAACATTGTATTCGTCAGAGGCACCACCGAAGGCATCAACCTCATTGCACAGACATTCGGCAATAAATACCTCAACCCAGGTGACGAGGTCATCGTTTCCACCCTCGACCACCACGCCAACATCGTTCCCTGGCAACAAGTGTGCAAGCAGCGAGGTGCAAAGCTCAGAGCCATCCCTGTGAACAAAAACGGTGACCTTATCCTCGAAGACTACGAGCGCATCATCGGTCCTCGCACACGCTTTGTCAGCGTGGGACACGTGAACAACACCTTTGGCACCATCAACAACGTAGAGCGCATCATCCAAACAGCACATCGTTACCACGTTCCCGTACTCATCGACGGAGCACAAAGCATTGCTCACACTCCCATCGACATCCAGCAACTCAATGCCGACTTCTTCGTTTTCTCAGGACACAAAATCTACGGTCCCAACGGCATTGGAGCTGTCTATGGCAAAAAAGAATACTTAGAGTTACTACCTCCGTGGCAAGGTGGAGGCAACATGATTCAAGATGTGACACTCGAAGAGACACGCTTCAACCAGCCACCAGCACGATTTGAAGCAGGCACACCTAACGTGGCAGATGCCATCGCATTGGGTACAGCACTCGACTATGTAAAGCGCATCGGACTCCACAACATCGAAGCGCATGAGCATGACCTCACCGAGTATGCACGTCAGCAACTGTCGCTCGTGCCTGGGCTAACCATCATCGGCAACCCAGAACACCGCGTTTCTGTCGTGTCCTTCGTGCTCGAAGGCATCGATGTCCCACTCACAGGACAACTGCTCGACAAGGAAGGAATAGCCGTCCGTGCAGGACACCACTGCGCGCAGCCAGCCCTTCGAGCACTCGGTTACGAGATGAGTGTTCGTCCCACCTTTGCCCTTTATAACACACGCGACGAAGTCGATCAGCTCGTTATTGCCTTGAGAAAAATCGTGCAACAATAGAACGTGATTATTGAATCATTGACGAAAAATAACATATTTATGTGATTGTGAACAATTCAAATACTTCGTACCTTTGCACCCGAAAAGAAATTTTAAAAGTCTCCTAAAGAAAAAGACTAAATATACTAAATTTTGATATTTAAATTTTGCCGATTTTGCCAATTTCTTCAGGAGACCCTTTTTCAAATTTTAATTCACATACACTATGTCACAAATCGTAAAACAACTCACCGAACTCATCGGCAACACACCTCTACTTGAATTAGGTAAGTATTCAGCAGAAAAAGGATTAGAAAAACCTATCATCGTGAAAATAGAATTCTTCAATCCTGGCGGAAGCGTCAAAGACCGCATCGCCCTCGCCATGATAGAGGACGCAGAAAAGAAAGGCATCCTCAAGCCAGGAGCCACCATCATCGAACCAACCAGTGGAAACACAGGCGTGGGACTTGCACTCGTGGCTGCCGTCAAAGGCTACAAACTCATCCTCACCATGCCCGAAACCATGAGCGTGGAGCGCCGTAACCTCGTCAAAGCATACGGAGCCACCGTGAAACTCACCTCAGGCAAGGACGGAATGCCTGGAGCCATCAAAGCAGCAGAAGAACTGCGCGACTCCATCCCAGGCAGCATCATCCTCCAGCAGTTCGAAAACGCTGCCAACCCACAGCGTCACTACGAAACCACAGGTCCCGAACTGTGGAAACAGACAGACGGTAAAATCGACATCTTCGTAGCAGGCGTAGGCACAGGTGGCACCATCTCAGGCGTGGGCAAATACCTAAAAGAGCTAAACCCTAACGTGAAAATCTATGCCGTCGAACCATCCGCATCCCCAGTACTCAACGGAGGCAAGAGCGGTCCTCACAAAATCCAAGGCATCGGAGCTGGATTCATCCCTAAGACCTACGATGCAAACGTCATCGACGAAGTCATCGACGTAGATAACGACGATGCCATCCGCACCAGTCGCCAGCTTGCAGCCACAGAAGGACTCCTCGTAGGCATATCCTCAGGAGCAGCAGCCTTCGCAGCCACCCAATTGGCACAGCGACCAGAGAACAAAGGAAAGACCATCGTAGCCCTCCTCCCCGACACAGGCGAACGCTACCTCTCCACCGTCCTCTACGCATTCGAAGAATACCCACTGTAATAAATGAAGAATGAAGAATGAAGAATAAAGAATGAAGAATGAATTTTACACTGCACATTGGATGAGTAATTTTCATTCTTCATTCGGAGCGAAGCGACCATTCATCATTCTTCATTTAAACGTAGCGCTCATTCTTCATTTTTCATTCTTAATTCTTCATTTAACCATGACCTTCATCATAGCTGACAATCAAGAGATTACCCGCTTTGCCATCGAGCATCTGCTTGACGGATTCCCAGACAAGCGAATCCTCCATGCATCCAGGAAAGCAGAGTTGGTCGAACAACTCAAAGCACACGAACAGAGTGTAGTCATCATCGACTACACCCTGTTCGATTTTCTTGATGCCGCCAACCTACTCATCGTCAGCCAGCGCTTTCCCGCAGCCAGTTGGCTCCTCTTCAGCGACGACCTCACCGACAGTTTCCTGCGCACCATCGCCTACCAAAGCCACAACATCAGCATCCTCTTCAAGGACGCATCCCTGCGAGAAATCACCGAAGCCATCCGCTCCACCCTCAGCGGCAGACGCTACATCTGCCAGCGCGTCACCGAAATACTCCTTGCCCAGAAACTGCGAGAAGAAGAATCACCATCCACCCTCACACACACCGAAGTAGAAGTGATGCGAGCCATCGCACAGGGCAAGACCACCAAGGAGATAGCCAACGAACGCTTCTCCAGCATCCACACCATCAACACCCACCGCAAGAACATCTTCCGCAAGCTACAAGTCAACACCGCACACGAAGCCATACGTGTAGCCATGCGCTCAGGCCTCATCGACGAGTCCGACTACTTCATCTAATCCCCATTCCCCACCCAATCCAGTCCATTTCAAGACAAAAGTTCAATCACAAAACCAATCAGCATCATCGTTCCACTGACTGTACTGAATCGTTCATTTGATTGAACTGAATCGTTCGTTTGATTATACCGAAACACTGAGCCTTCGTCGTTATTCAAGCGAGCCCTCGTTTGAGTAACGCCGAGGGCTCGTTATTGAACAAACGAGCCCTCGGTAACTAGTTAAATCCAAAAGAGCGGCTCACTATATCCCCTCATGCGCTTCAGATAATCCCCTAAAGCGTTTCATTAAAAAGCATTATTCTTGCCCCCATTTTCCCTTTGTCCTCATGTTCTTGTCGCAAGATAACATCATCACCTTTTCTTATCCAGAACTGACGTTATCAAGAAAAAAAATAACTCAAGAGGAACGATAGCATATTTTGCAAGCAATTCTTTTTTCTGATTTGGCTTGTTTAAATGTTACCTTTTTGATTGATGCACTACACTTGTTCAAGCCTCTACATTTTTTACTTTTATGATAGCTATATGCATATTTTCCTGTGCATATATACACATAAGTATCATTACTTCTATTTAGTGTATTGGTCGGTAAGAAGGACAAAGAAATCCATAAACAGATTGAAAGAAAACATCTCATTATACTTTGTTATTCGTTTTCAATCAATTTTTCTTTATTAAAAGGCAGCATTGCTTCATATTTATTTCTACAGCCCTTTGGTATTATTATTTTTTCTAATGAACTACATCCCTCAAAAACACCTGAACCAATCTCTATGTCTTGAGAGTTGAAACAAATAGTCTTTAATGAATTACAATTTTTAAAAGCGTGACTCCCCAATATTCTTAATTGATGAGGAAGTGTTATTGATGACAATGAAGAACATCCAAGAAAAGCTTCAGACTCAATAAATTTAAGACTCTCAGGAAAATCAAAACTGCTTAGATTCGAGCAACCATAAAATGCATCTTTGCCTATAAATTGGAGATTATTAGAAATAATAATCGTTTGCAATTGACGACAATTATAAAAGCTATTTGCTCCAATAGCTATAACAGAGTTAGGTATAAATAAACGCTTAATATCAATTGGAGAGTCATTTTCAAACGCTTTACTTAGTATACAAATCGTACTATTAGATATTTTATACTCTTCCAACGAGCAACTAAAAGAATCCGCTTTAACCAGGAATGTTCTATCTTCAGAATACCTAACTCGACAATCATCATAAATATCCTTAACAAATCTCGAATAGTCAGCTTCACAAAGAGTAATAAAATCCGTTTGTGTCATTTCTTCCATTTCTTTTCCCACACGAGATACAAATTTTTTTAAATCATCAATTGATGATATTTTAAAAATAGAACCATTTAGTTCCAAATATCCATTTATTTTACTATCCATAATTTTTTAGTTTTAATTATTGTATGCTTTAATTTGTTTTTGAGCTGTAAATGTACAAAATAATTGCGTTTCTGAAAAAAGATTTGAAAGATTTTCATTCAGAAAAGAGAAAAAGTCTATCTGTTCAAGAATGCTTGTCCTTCTTCAGCCGTTCGGCGATTGCATATTGGAGAGCAGCAGCTTCTTCGTTACCTTGTGCGGAGAGGATGTCACCAAAGAGTTAATGGGCTTCGTTGATAGTTCTTCGTGCTCCTTGTGAAGCTCTGCACAAAAAATGAAAAGAACAATGAGATGACTACGAAACACACAGACGCAAACATCCCCTGCGTCTCGGGCAATGCAGGGGATGGTGTTGTGGTCTGAGGGAATAAGTCTATTTCTCTTTTACCCAATCTTCAATCTTTATTCCTTCAACATGTTTGAAGTGCTTCGCATTATGTGTAACCATTGTAAGACCAGCAACCTTGGCAGCACAGCCAATCAGAAGGTCGAAGTCTTCTATGGGTCTTCCGACATTCCACAATCGGGCACGCTCTTTGGCGAATGTTTCCACACTGTCGGAAAAAGGGAGCATCTTCACATCTCTGATGAAGTCGTATGTCTGCTTCAAGTTTTCTTCTACTTGTTCGCTTCGGTAAGCTCCGAAGAGCAACTCGGCCACTACAATCTGGGTAATGAAACAACGTTCCTTACCAACCTCATTCAACTTGGCTCCCACATTGCGGTCGCCTCTGAACAAAGCTACTATGATGCTTGTGTCAAGAAGATAGCCGTTCATGACTCCACGTCAATTGTGTTGGCAGTCCTGGCACTGCGAATGTCGTCAAAAATCTCGTCGGCACTGCGACTGTCCTTCCATGCCCCCACAAATCGGTCGGCCCAGCCAGCTTCAGTCTTGGCTTTTTTCTCCCTAACCAGCGTTCTGACAAATGCAAGCATCTCCTCCATTGCTGTCTCGCTGTCGAGCAATGGACTCATCTCGCGGAACAGCTCCGCACGCAGTTGTATTGCAGTCATAATCCTAACATGTTTAGTTCTGGCTGCAAAAATACAAATAAGTGAGCGAAAAGCCAAATTTCCTCACACATTTCTATTTTTTAGCGGAGTTCAGACGAGCAGGCTCGAAGTCTTTGGATTTTTTCGAGAGGGAGTATCTTAGAGATGAAGTCTCAGAGTTATACATATTCTCCAAACAAAAAAATATAAACAAATACAAAAAAAGATTTCAACGAATAGCTTTATTTACGCATCCGTAGTTTCTTGTTGCTGTAGTTGACTGCGATGAAGACGCGGTCGGTGTTTTGCGTTGGCGAGGCATTGTTGTTAGAGATTGCAGGGATGTGGATGGTTTTCGACTTGGTGGTGCCAAGGTATTGGCGGGATCCATCAACGGGATTCATCAGCCACAACTGCTTGCGTTTTCCTTGGATTTTCGACAAGTCGATGTTCATGGCTCTACCCGTGTAGTTATAGACAAGAAAGTAATTCTTGCCTCGTGTGGCAATGAGGCGGTTGTATCGTTCTCCTTTTTCACCGATGATGATGGTGGAATCGGGAACACGGTCGTCGAAAGGAAAGGAGAGCATGAGATGCTTGAGGTGCTTGAGTTGGTTTCTGCCTGGTGCATGGAGTGCTTCCTTCCATGTTGCTGTGGCTCCGTATGCGGGTTCTCTGCCTTGGTCCATGAACTGCATGATGCTGTTGTGCCCGTAGGTGTGTCCACAACTGCCTGCAAAAACGGACCAATAGGCATATCGTCGCACGTCGTAGTCCTTCCATCGCGGTTGGGTGGTGTCGTGCAAACCTTGAGGAATGTCCTCGTATGATGGTTCTCCGTCGATGACGGGCTTGAGGGGATGCTGATTCCAGCAACGGTAAACATATCGCCAGTTGTCTTCTTCTGTGTTCTCCTCAATGGGATAGTTGGCATCGCCGTTTCTCTGTCCATATCGGCGATGTCCGCTTTGGAATAGATGGAAGTCAAGCCATTGGCTGTCTGCCCACCAGTCAGCCGACGTGGTTCGTCCGCGCGGATGGAAGGTCATGAGATGGTTCTTGTCAATTTGCTTGATAGCCAATGCCAAAGCGTTCCACGATTCTGTTCCTCTGTCTCCCTGTATGTCGCCTCCTATCATCCAGATGATGTTCGGATGGTGCTGGTAGCGCTGGGCGAGAAAACTGCCATAGAGGGTGGCTTTCTCTGGGGAGAGATGCTTGACTTGTGAACCCCAAATGCAGTCCATAGCGATGTAAATGCCTAAGCTTTCGGCGCGTTCGACGATGTAGTCCAAATGCTCCCAAAAACCGTTCTCGCCTTGATGAGAGAACGAGTCCATGCGGAACGACGAATCGTTGGCACATGAACCATAGTCGTTGATGGTGGGGATGGCATTGATGACTTGTATTTGCTCTACATTGAATCCAGCCAATTTCTCTTGTTGCAAAAAGTAATCAACGTCTTCCCTTTTGCAGCGGTGTGGTAGCAGCCAAGCAGTGTTGCCAAGCCAGAAGAAAGGAGTACCGTTCTCGAACTCCAGATAGCGATGGTTTCGAGAAACTCTCAGTTGTCCGTTGTCCCACGGTTTCTGAGCAGAGAGATGTGTGAAGGACAAAAAACAAAGGAGTAAGAACAACGCAGTGAATGAAAAACCTTTACAATCCTTCAAATCCCTGATTAAGAGGCGGAAAATGAAAAGTGGGAAATTGGCTATACAGTAGTTCTTTTTTAGGTTTATGCTCTGATGCCTGAGGACTAAGGTCTTGCCTTGCTTTTGACCTTTGCCCTTCGACCTTTGACTTGTTTCGCTTATGTCCTTCGACCTTTGACCCTCTAAACGTAACATGTTATTTCTGATGTGATTATTTCAAATTCTTTCCTAAAATAGAAACAGTTTGGAATTATTTTTTTTCTTTTTTCAGCCGTTCGGCGATGGCGTATTGAAGGGCTGCGGCTTCTTCGTCGCCTTGAGCGGAGAGGATGTCGCCGAAGAGTTGATGGGCACTGATGTTCTTGGGCTTGAGAGAGGTGCAACGGTCAAGGTCGGCAGCAGCGGCATCAAGCTCGCGCATATTGAAGAGAATCTTACCACGGGTGTAGAGTGCCTTGAAATTGTGGGGAGCGAGACGATGGGCTTCGTTAATGGTTTGTAGTGCTTTGGTGAGCCGTCGCTGGGAGAGTTGCACTCGGCTCTTGCCAATGAGAGCATCAACGGACTGAGGATTGAGGGCAAGGGCTTTGTTGTAGTTGGCAATGGCTGAACGCGCATCGTCCATTTCTATGCTTTGCTCTGCCAGATGGATGTATTCCTCTGCCAACTTGTCGAGTTGGCGCTGCTTGTTCTTCAACTCTTCTTCTTGTGCTGCCAATCGCTGGGTGAGTGAAGTAATGATGTCGCGCTGTGTGGTGATGATGGAGAGTTTTTTGCGGATGAGCCGTTTAGCCCAAGGTTTCTCGATGTCGTAGCGTGAGTGCATGGCACGGATAAGCTGGTCGAGGGCTTCTTCAAAACGGCAGTCATCGAAAGCTTTCACGGCATCGTGATATTGGATGTCGGCTTCTGCACGTCGCAATGCCACTTCGACGGCGTGCTGGTCATTGAACTGCTGGGAGAAGGTGACGACATGGGGATTGACAAAGATGTCGGAAAAGGCAAGAGGTTGCTTGAGGGTGAGTCCGTCGAGACTGCGGCAACGGCTGAGTGCCACGTATGCTTGTCCACCCGAAAAGACACCGCCCGTGAAATCGACATTCACGTGGTCGAAGGTGAGTCCTTGGCTCTTGTGGATGGTGATGGCCCAAGCAAGCCGCAGAGGAAACTGCTTGAACACGCCCAACTCTTCCTCTTCAATTTTTCGTTCCTTCTCATTATAAGTATAGCGCACGTTTTCCCAGAGTTCCTGTTCCACATCGTGGTACTGTCCGTCCTCGGTCATCACGTGAATGAGCGTACCGTTCTCATCAATTCCGACAATCATGCCGAGTGTACCATTCACCCATCGCTTGTCGCGGTCGTTCTTGATGAAGATGACTTGTGCTCCGACCTTCAGTTGCAGTTCGAGCAGAGTGGGCAGAGAACTCTCTGGGAACTCACCTTGTATCTCTCCGCGAAAGGTCTGAACATCTCCTTCAAGGGCAGAGAGTCGAGACTGATTGATGAAATCGACGGTGTCGCGACGTGCAGCAAGCGTGATAGTGAGAGCTGTGGCTTCGTGAGGAGTGATGCGTGAAGCGTGAAGCGACTCATCTGGAAGGCAGTTCTCGTTATCGTTTTCACTTCTCACTTGGCAGTTGATAAGCTGGAGGTCAGCTTTGGAAGCTGTGTTGGTGCGGATGTGGTCGAGGACGGAAACAAACACCTTGTCGGTTTGACGATAAACTTGTGTAAATTCGATAGAGACGAGTTTCATTTCCTGAAACACACGGGCGGAAAAGAAATAAGGTGTCTCGTAGAATCGATGGAGGATGTCGCGCTCATCGCGCTTCACAACAGGTTCGAGCTGGAAGATGTCGCCCACAAGGAGCAACTGTTTTCCTCCAAAAGGCTGACGTTGGTTGCCAGAATAGGTGCGAAGGATGCGGTCGATGAAATCGATAATATCGGCTCGAACCATTGAGATTTCGTCGATGATGATGAGTTCCACTTCGCGAATGAGCTTGCAATGCTCCTTATTATATTTAAGGAACTCACGGAGTTTGCGCCCTGCATAGCGTGGGTCGTCGGGCACAAGGGGATGGAAGGGGAGTTTGAAGAAACTGTGAAGGGTGACTCCTCCTGCATTGATGGCAGCGATGCCAGTGGGAGCCAACACAACATATTTCTTCTTGGTGTGCTGACAGATGTATTTCAAGAAAGTCGATTTACCTGTTCCCGCCTTTCCTGTGAGGAAAAGGGAGTTGGAAGTGAACTGAACAAGATTCAGTGCATTCCGGAACTGCGGATTCTGGGTGTCGATTTCTATCTGCATAAAAATCAATCTTCGTCTATCATTCCATCAGGTTCACATCGAGGTTTGGCACTTCCATCAAGGAATCGCCTTCGAGCGCCGTGGAATCCACTTCGACGGAGTCTTCCAACGCACCTTCGTATGTCTCACTGAGGATTTCCTCCTTGAGCGGAGGGAACTTGCCATGATAGTGGGCGAAGTGAGGGTCTTTCAGTACCTTGTCCATGAAATAGCCATATACAGGAAGTGCCGTGCGACTACCCTGCCCCAATGCTCCCGTGCGGAAGTGGATGCATCGGTATTCACCACCGAACCAAGCACCGCCCACCAAATGAGGGGAACAGCCCACGAACCACGCATCAGAATGATTGGACGAGGTGCCAGTCTTGCCACCAAACTCGGTGTCGTAGCAATGGATATATTCCCACAGTGCTTGTGTTGTTCCACCTGCCTCGTGCATACCTGCATAGAAAAGTCGCTGCATGTAGAAGGCTGTGCGATAGTCCATTGCCCGCTTCGCCTTTGGCACATCTTTCTCACAATTATAGATTTCCTTTCCGTCGCGGTCGATGATACGTGTGACCAGGATTGGGTCGCGCTGCATGCCGTCGTTCATGGCACAGCAATAAGCATCCACCAATTCCAACAGGTTCACGTCGCTGGCACCGAGCGCCAAGGAAGGACGGTTGTCCAATTTGCTCTTGATACCCATGCGTTGAGCCATGTCGATGACACTTGGAATGCCTGTTTCCTGCCCTAACTTCACAGCAATCGTGTTGATGGAACGTGCAAAGGCAGCACGAAGAGTGACAAAGGCATTCGTGCAGTAGCCATTAGCATTGTGCGGAGTCCAGTTGCGTGTCACACCATCGTCATCGACCACAGGAATGGTGATGTAGCTGTCTTGCCGACGATCCACAGGAGTGAGTCCGAGGTTCTCCATCGCTGCTGCATAGACGAAGAGCTTGAACGTGGAACCAGGTTGGCGCTGGGCTGTTACCTTGTCATACTTCCACGCATTGAAATCAATGTCGCCCACCCATGCTCGCACATAGCTGGTTTGCGGTTCCATTGCCACAAATCCGCAGTGCATCTGGCTGACCATATAGCGAATGGAGTCCATCGTACTGATTTCACGCTCTATGGAACGGTTGGGCGTGTCGTAGGTGAAGAGCTTCACAGTGTGAGGCTGATTCATGTAGAATTCGACGGAGTCGGGCTGATTCGGATATTTCTTCTCCAGAATTTGATGGTAAGTGCAGTTCTTGGCTATATTTTCGATGAAATTCGGGATTTCTCGCCCATACTCATCGCGCCAAGGCGTTCTACCTCGCCAATGCTGGTCGAAACGCTGTTGCAAAACACGCATCTGCTTGAGAACGGCTTCTTCGGCATACTGCTGCAAGCGAGTGTCAATAGTGGTATATATCTTCAAGCCATCGGCATAGAGGTCGATGTTATTTTCCTTGCACCAATCGGAAAGGAAGTCCTTGATTTTCTCACGGAAATACTGTGCCTGTCCGTCGTAAGTGTTCTCAACATTGTAAGTGAGTTCGATAGGCAATTTCGAGATGGAGTCATATTCCTGCTGGGTGAGACTGCCATAGTTGCGCATGTTGTTGAGAACCACATTCCTTCGAGACAGACTGTTTTTAGGATTCACCTTTGGATTGTATGTAGTAGTGGCTTTCAGCAGACCTATTAATGTGGCACTCTGCTGAGGATTGAGTTGGTCAGGAGTTGTGTTGAAATAGGTTTTGGCAGCCGTCTTGATGCCAAAGGAATTGCTACCGAAATCGACAGTGTTGAGATAAAGCGTGAGGATGTCCTTCTTGCTATAGAGATTCTCAATCTTGATAGCAGTTATCCATTCCTTCGACTTCATGATGAGCATCTTCAGCACTGGCACTCTGCCAAGAAGCCCCGTGGAATACTGCGAACGCATCTTGAAAAGGTTTTTCACGAGTTGCTGCGTGATGGTGCTGGCACCTCGTGCATTGCCCTGAAGCATATCCTTGAAAGCGGAGAAAAGTCCTCCGTAGTCGATGCCATGATGCAAATAGAAACGTTCGTCCTCGGTACTTATCAGTGCATCGATGACGTATGGAGATATTTCCTCAAACTGCACAGGCGAACGGTTCTCGTTGAAATACTTGCCTATCAACACGCTGTCGGCACTATAAACAAGGGATGCTTCGTCGTTGATAGGATTCTCGATGCAATCCATGTCGGGCGACTTGCCGAACAATCCGAACAAATCTATATCAACGGCTCCCAAATAGAGGAAGAAAAGGACTATGAAGGTGGCAATGGGAGTGACCAAACGCTGATACCAACGTCCTCGATACTGAGCTTTGTACCAAAACCATGCAAGCCTCAACCCTCTGCCTATTTTCTTGAATATTCTTATCATGGGTGATTATATGAAGTGTGAAATTAAATGAAGAACTTCAATTGAAAATTAGGAATTAGTAATTTGAAATGTGGAATTAATTTCTAACTCCTAATTTCTAATTATTCTCCATTCTTCATTTACCATTCTACATCTGATATCATTTAATTATTTCTTTCACGAAAGTCATCGCCTCATTCAATGAAGTGTGGTCGAGATTCAACCAATGTATGTCAGTGTCATGCTTGAACCATGTCATTTGTTTCTTTGCATACACACGTGTATTCTTTTTTATTCTTTCCACCGCCATCGACAGTTCCCATTCCCCATCGAGCACCTTGAAAAGTTCCTTGTAGCCCACGGTGTTGAGCGAATTGAGATGGCGCAGAGGATAGACACTTCGCACTTCGTCCATCAAGCCCTGTTGCATCATCTCATCCACACGCTGGTTGATGCGTTGGAAGAGCAACTCGCGGCTCCGTGTCAAACCGATTTTCACGATTCGGAAAGGACGTTCCTTCTGGGTGTTCGTGCGCAAACGGCTGAAAGGAATGCCCGACTGATAATAGATTTCCAAAGCATGAACTATACGCTTTGGATTCTTCAGGTCGGCAATGGCGTAATACTCAGGGTCAATGATTCTAAGTTCTGCCTTCAGCGCATCAAGTCCTTCCTGCGCCAATCTTTCGCGAAGCATCTCTCGCACATCGTCGCCGATGGTGGGGATGTCATCAATGCCTTTGCAAACAGCATCAATATACATCATGCTTCCTCCCGACATCAACGCATAGTCGTGGGTCTCGAAATAGTCTTTCAAGAGGGACAAGACATCACTTTCGAACTGAGCAGCACTATAATACTCATCCAGTTCCAACTGATGGACAAAATAGTGCTTCACTTCTCGCAGTTGTTCCTCCGTAGGTGCAGCCGTTCCAATGCTCAGAGTCTTGTATATCTGCCGAGAATCAGCAGAAATAATGGGAGAAGACAAGAGCTTAGCCAAAGAAAGACTAAGCTCTGTTTTTCCGACCGCCGTTGGACCCAAGAGTACAACCAAGGTTTTCATGTCAATCTTTTTGAATAGAAAGAATTATATTTCGACCATGACGATAACCATAACCTTAACATTCCATCCGAATGACGGTTATAAGGTTAAAATCGCTTCACACTCCACGTTAAAGTGCAGCCTTAGACCACAGACCTTAGTCCTCAGACAACACCTCTCATTCAGGAGAATGGGTCGCCATCACTGATGTCAAGTCCTTCCATTTCTATATCCTCATCGCTCACGCCTTCGTCAAACATGTCATCGTCCATCATCGAGCTATCACTGTCGGAAACAATCGGATTGCGGGCGAAAAGCTCATCGAAGTCGAGCATCTGAACAGGAGGATTGCCTTGCTGACGCGACAACACAGGAGCTTTCAGCGACTTGCCAGTGATGATTTCGCTGAGTTCGATGAAGAAATGGCGGTCGCCCAGCGGGTCGAAAGTATAAAGCAAATGCTGCTTCTCATCTTCCACAAACTCACTGATGCGTGTCTTTGCCATCACATACGAATCCACATCGGAACTGGTGTCCATCTCCTCCAGTGTGATTTCCTGATACTTCTCCCAGCCGTTCTCGCAGATGGTGAACGACGTGATTTGACTGTCGTCATAGCCGCAGCTGTCGAGAATAGCCTTGTGGAAGTCAAGGAATGTGGCATCTGAATCTATCTTTATTTCTCGCATGAAGTCTTCCACTTCATCGGAAATCATTAGGAATCTGTAAATCATGATATTATCTCTCTAAACGAAGGTGTTAGCGAACGATACCACGCTGCGAACTCCTCACAAAATCAACAATATATTGAATCTCAGGTCCAGGATGAATGCCATACTCAATCTGCTCAATGGCTTCCTGCACAGTGAGATTGCTATTATAAATCAAACGATATGCACTGTGGATGTCCTCAATGATATTGGGAGCAAATTTGCGACGACGCAAACCCACGATGTTCAAGCCTGCGAAAGCAATCGGTTCCTTACCTGCAATGATGAAAGGAGGAATGTCCTTGCTGGTACGGCTACCACCCTGCACCATCGTGTAGCCACCCACATGGCAGAACTGATGCACGAGCACCGTTGCCGAGATGATGGCATTGTCATCCACAATCACCTCTCCACCGAGTTTCGTGGAATTGCCCATGATGATGCCATTACCAAAGAGGCAGTCGTGAGGAATATGCGCATTCTCCATGATGAGGTTGTTCGACCCCACCACGGTCTTGCCCTTGGCAGCGGTGCCTCGGTTGATGGTCACATTCTCACGTATCTTATTGTTGTCACCGATTTCGGCTGTGGTCTCCTCACCACGGAATTTCAGGTCTTGAGGAATAGCACCGATTACGGCACCAGGGAAAATGTGATTTCCATTGCCCATGCGAGTTCCGCTCAAGAGCGTCACACTGTTCATCAGCACATTGTTGTCGCCAATGATGACGTTCTTGTCGATGAAACAGAATGCACCAATCTCACAGTTCTCACCTATCTGTGCTTCGGGGTCAATATATGCTAAAGGACTGATTTTTGCCATAAAATTATTTTTTGAGTCTGATAAGTTTTTTTCAGAATAAAAGGTGTTCTCAGCAAGGAAGCATCATTTGTTCTTCACAATCTGAGCCGTGAATTCAGCTTCTGCCACCACATTTTCGCCCACGAATATCAAGCCTCGCATCGACGAAATGCCACGGCGCACAGGAGCCAGCAGTTTCACAAGGAAGATGAGCGTGTCGCCTGGCACCACCTTGTGACGGAATCTCACATTGTCAATCTTGGCGAAGTAAGTGGACCAATGCTCAGGTTCTTCCACCGAGTTGAGCACCAGCAAACCGCCTGCCTGAGCCATCGCTTCCACCAGCAGCACTCCTGGCATCACAGGTTCCTGTGGGAAATGCCCCAAGAAGAACGGCTCGTTCGAAGTCACATTCTTCACGCCCACAATGTAGTTTTCATGAATGTCGATAATCTTATCGACCAACTGCATCGGATAGCGATGAGGAAGCAACTCGCGGATGCGGTTCACATCCATCACGGGTGCCTTGTTAGGGTCGTACTCAGGTGCCTGAATCTCGTGCCTTCTGATTTCCTTGCGTATCTCGCGCGCAAACCTATTATTTATAGTATGCCCTGGCTTGGTGGCAATCACGCGTCCCTTGATAGGACGACCCACAAGTGCCAAGTCGCCGATGATGTCGAGCAACTTGTGACGTGCCGTCTCGTTTGGCCATGTCAGCGGTTTGTTGTTCAAATACCCCAAGTGGCGGGCATCCTTATGCGGAACACCAATCTGGTCAGCGAGTGCATCGTAACGTTCCTGCGACAACTCATGCTCATAAATCACGATGGCATTGTCCAAGTCGCCACCCTTGATAAGACCGAGATTGAGCAGAGGCTCAATTTCTCTCACAAACACGAATGTGCGAGCCGAAGCCACTTCCTCCGCAAAGTCCTCCACATGGTCGAGCACTGCAAACTGGCTGGCAAGCACCTTCGAGTCGAACGCAATCTGGGCATTCACGCTGAATTCCTCGTCGGGCAGAATGAGCAGATGTTCTCCGTGCTCACCCTTCACCTCAATCTTATGTCTAACGATGTAGTATTCTTTCTCTGCATCCTGTTCCTCCAAGCCCACGCGTTGTATCTCCTGAACGAACATCAGGGCAGAGCCGTCGAGGATAGGCATTTCGGGACCATCCATCTGAATCAGGCAGTTGTCGATTCTCGATGCATAGAGAGCAGCCATAGCATGTTCGATGGTGCTCACCTTCATGCCGTCCTTCACCAATACCGTGCCTCTCTGCGTGTCGCCCACGTTCTCAGCCACGCAGTCGATGATAGGTTGCCCCTCCAAGTCGGTACGCTGAATCTTGTATCCGTGATGAGCAGGAGCAGGCAAGAAAGTAGCTGTTATGAACTGTCCCGTGTGCAAACCCTTTCCCTTCACGGTAAAACTATCCTTCAGTGTCAGTTGTTTCATTATTTTTTTCTTTTTCGTTGGGGCAAAGCCCGTTTATGTTTTTAGAATGAAAAATGAGCGCTTCGCTTAAATGAAGAATGAGCGCTTCGCTTAAATGAAGAATGAGCGCTTCGCTTAAATGAAGAATGTAGAATGTAGAATGAAGAATGTATTTTACTCTGCTCATTGGATGAGCTACTCTCATTCTTAATTCTCAATTCTTCATTCTTAATTCTCAATTCTTCATTCTTAATTCTTCATTCTTAATTCTTCATTCTTAATTATCCTTCTTCATCTCTTCCAGCTGTCTTTTCAGTTCAGCCACTTCCTTCAGCAGGTCAGGAAGCTGTTTCCAGGCAGCAGCCTGTTTAGCAAAGAGCTTGTGTTCCACAGCAGGATAGCCCATCAGCACCTTACCACCCTCACGCACAATGGAAGAGTTGTTCAGTCCCGACTGAGCACCCACTTGCGTTCTGGCACCCACGGAGAGATGTCCGCTCACTCCAACCTGTCCACCGAACATGCACCATTCGCCGACCTTCGCACTTCCTGCCACACCGACCTGTGCCGACATCACCGTGTTGGCACCCACATCCACATTGTGCGCTATCTGAACCAAGTTGTCGAGCTTCACACCACGACGAATAATCGTAGTACCCATCGTCGAACGGTCAACACAAGAGTTCGCACCTATTTCCACATCGTCCTCAATCGTCACAATACCAATCTGAGGAATCTTCTCGTAACCATCGGCAGTCGGAGCAAAACCAAAACCGTCAGCACCAATCACCACCCCTGCATGAAGCGTCACTCTTGAACCAATCTTGCAGTCGTGATAAACGGTTGCATTGGGATAAATGATACAATCCTCGCCAATCGTCACATTGTCGTCTATCACCACATTGGGATAGATGGCAGTGCCACGACCTATTTTCACATTCTCGCCAATGCAAGCCATCGGACCGATGTAGCAGTCCTCTCCCACTTGTGCCGATTCCGAAACGTATGCCCTTTCGCTCACGCCAGTCTTCTTCTGCTGCATCGACTGGTACATCGTCAGCAACTTCGCCACCGTCTCGTAGGCGTTATCCACCCTGATCAGCGTTGCCTCCACAGGCTGCTGAGCCACGAAGTCACGATTCACGAGTACCACACTCGATTTAGTCTCATAGAGGAAATGCTCATATTTGGGATTTGCCAAAAAAGAGATGGCTCCAGGCACTCCCTCTTCTATCTTTGCAAAAGTGGAAACCTGCACACTTGCATTCCCCTCAACAGTTCCACCAACAAGTGCTGCAATTTGTTCTGCTGTAAATATCATTGGTTAAATCTTAGCTTTTCCCGACCATGTGCGGGCATTACTTGTTTTATCAGTTAAAGTAAAAAGTCAAAGGTCAAAAGTCAAAGGCGACCTTAGACCTAAATCTCTTCACACTTTGAAACTTGTTTTTTGCACTTCTGTACTTTGTACTTTTTTTGTACTTTGTACCTAATCTATACGCATACGCGCACACAATTTTTGCAAAAATACAAAAAGAAATCCGTCCTCTCACTATTTTTCATTCATTTTTTTCCAAATCGCACTAATTTACACACCAATCCACCAAAATAAACACAAAAAGGAACAAACAGCATTACACTTTTAAGTTTTTAAGTTTTTGAGTTTATGTCTCCTAAAGAACCTTTAGGCGATAGCCAAATAGACTAAATGTACTAAATTTTAAATTTTTGCTGATTTTGCCGATTTCTTTAGGAGACTTTTTCACTTTTCTTTTTTTTAAGTTTTTGAGTTTATGTCTCCTAAAGAACCTTTAGGCGTTAGCCAAATAGACTAAATGTACTAAATTTTAAAATTTTGCTGATTTTGCCGATTTCTTTAGGAGACTTTTTCACTTTTCTCTTTTTGTTTCTCGAAATCAAAACAGCAAAGCACCTTTTTGTTAAAACAATTTAACGGAACAGCGATTTTAACAAGAAACTTTTTAAGCATCCAATATTTTTTTCTAATATTGCACGTTAAACAAATTCTCAGCAGTCTTTGCAACAGAAAAGTAAAAAGCGAGAAAAGAGTTATTATAGGCTCTTTTTGTTTTTTATCCAATCATTTCTCACCCCTAATTACTAAAATCATCAAATAACTATCTATAAACATGAAAAGAATTACTCAACTACTCACCGCAACCCTCCTCTTGCTCAGTGTTGCACACCCTCTCTCAGCAGGCAACACCATCAAGAGCGTCACGCAGTGTACCGAAACAGTCAGCCTCACCTCCGCCGTTGACTATGTCATCACCAGCACCACTCCGTTTGCAACCACAGGAAGCATAGACATCGTCGATGCCGATGCCGTCGTCATCTTCCAGGCTGTCAAGCCATCCAGGGCAAAAGCTTACCTCGCCAACATCACCATCAACGGTGCCAAGGCAGTCGATGGCACCAACTGCTGGCTCGAAATCTACGACAACGGCTCCATCGTCTATCCCCACACCGAGCTTTCCTTCCAGCCACTCACTGTCTATACGGAAAGCAACTTCGGCGGCACTGCCATCAGCAACTTCGAACCTTACCGCACCTACATCTCTGGCGATTGGGTGAACAACATCCGTTCCATCAAACTCAAGCGTGGCTACATGGCAACCATCGCCACCAACTCCAACGGATTGGGATGGAGCAAGTGCTTCATCGCACAGGACGAAGACAAGGAAATCGACTTCGCAAAAGTCAGCTACGGCAAGTATATCAGCGGACGCGCTGGATTCATCCGCGTCTTCCCTTGGCGCAAAGTCACCAAGAAAGGTACAGCGGGCGACCCTGGCAAACTCGATGAGCTCAACATCACCTGGCGCTACGGATGGGATGGCGGCGGCTACACCACCGACAACTTCGAGTACATACCACAGCACCACCACGAGGGATGGCCAGCATGGAGCGGCATCAACGGACTCAATGGCTGCAACACCGTTCTTGGCAACAACGAGCCCGACAACTCAGGCGATGCACGTGAGAAATACACACCAGTGGAAGACATCGAAGACGTGTTCTTCAAGAGCGGTTCATGGGCAAACGCCTACGCAGGTGGATACCGCGTCGGCTCACCAGCCATGTCCGGCAGCGCACGAGGCAGCTGGCTCACCACCTTCATGAACTACTGCACCGAGTACAACTACCGCATCGACTTCATTGCCGACCACTGCTACTGGTACAACTGGGGTTCCAGCTACTCCTGGGAGATGTCAACCACTTCTTCCTACTACGACAACCGCCCCGTTTGGATTACGGAGCTGAACAACGGAGCCAACTGGACCAACGAGACATGGCCTACCTCCGACCGCTCCTACTCCACCGCCAACGCACAGCACCAGCTCGAACGCCTCTCCAACATCGTCACCGCGCTCGAAGAGAACAACAAAGTGGAGCGTTATGCCCTCTACAACTGGGTGCAAGACTGCCGCACCATCGTCTTCAACGGCTCTCTCACCAAGGCAGGCGAATGGTACGCAGCCCTCAAGTCGAAAACTGCCTATAGCGATGCCAACGAATACACAATGGGATGGACATACAAGTCGCCTACCAACCTCGCCGCAGCATTCTACAAGACCAACAAGCGCGTCACGCTCACATGGACCAACCTCAACGGCAAGCAGACCGACTCCACCTACATTGAACGTAAGCTCGACGGAGAAACCAAGTGGACCGTCATCGGCACACTCGGACTTCAGAACAAGACCGACCTAAGTGTCAATGCCGACACACTCACCAACTATAAGGGACTCGCCGCATACCGTGTCCACACCTTCGACTCCGACGGTCGCCAACGCTATTCGGGCGAAGCATTCGTCACCGTGGGCGGTGCTGATGGCAACGACACTTTCCAGTATGGCAGCCTCTCCATCACCAACCCAACCGAGCCCGTCAACGTAGAGTTCACACAAGCTTACGACACCAAGCCATACGTCTTCACGGGATTGCAGACCATCAACAACTCCAAGGCCATTGCCGAACCTTACTTCACGGCTTCCACCATCTCCAAGGGAGGATTCGACTACCAAGGACTCTTCTGGACCAAGCAGAGCGACAGCGAAACCGCCTACACATCAGCCGAAGAAATCCCATTCCTCGTACTCCCAGCCGACACACTCCTCCAGCGTGAAAGCATGACAATGGAGACAGGTGCCATCCTTCTCAAGGACACCACCGAAGTACTCTTCCGCAACCCGTTCCCAGACGATGTCACCCCGCTCGTACTCACCTCCTGCGTCCGTTCAGCCATCAAGACCAACGGCCCTATCGTCCACAAAGTGTGGGACATCACCAACAAAGGCTTCAAGTGCGTCGTCGGCTATGAAGACGGCATAGGCAAGAAACCAACCACCAACCAGCAACTGGCATACCTCGCAGTCACCCCAGGCACAGCATGCCTCGACCCAGAAAGCGGACTCTATCTCGCTGCCGGCATCGGAGGCAATCCGCTCTACAGCATCGCCCGCCAAACCTACTTCACCGTGGCTAACGGCCAAGGCACACTCGATACACTGATGGTGGAAGACCCACTCGTCTTCGCAGAAATCCAAACCAACAACACACCTGTTCCTGCCGTGCTTCGTCAGAATTCCCTCATCACCACCTCCGTGAAAGACGGCGACGAGAAGTTCACCTACGCCACCGGAGCCCGCGTCCGTCGCATCGTCGATAAGAGCGGCACAGCCACAGGCACCGACACCAAGGCAACAGCCGACAACATCGCCTGGTTCGTCCTCTACCGAGGCGAAGCCAAGCGCAACCCATCCGCCATCGAGCAGCCAGTCATCTTCACCTCCGAGAACAGTCTCAACGTGCGTGTCGTCAACCGCATCATCTATGTCGATGGCTACAAGCAGTTCGACCTATACACC
Organism: Prevotellaceae bacterium UBA4361; assembly: GCA_002393575.1. Taxonomy (GTDB): domain Bacteria; phylum Bacteroidota; class Bacteroidia; order Bacteroidales; family Bacteroidaceae; genus UBA3839. Next base: position 34,104 of record DGSN01000029.1, read on the forward strand.
ATCGGAGGCACCCGTGCCGCATCCAACGCCACACAAACTCCAGGCATTTACATCGTTCGTGCTGGTGGCAAGGTAGCGAAGATTCAAGTGAGATAAGGTAAAAACAGACTTTCTAAAAGGAAGCAATTTCCTCTCCACATAACAAATTAAAACCACGTATGCAACACTTTCAGCCGCATCCGTGGTTTTAATTTTTTGAAAACAACGTGCGTAACTGACTTTTTTTTGTGAATCAACCGAATCATTCCTTTACTCATACAGAATCATTTATTCGATTGCACTAAATTACCGAGCGTTCGTATGCGTTCAAGCGAGGGCTCGCTTGAGCTTCAGCGAGGGCTCGCTGATGCATCAACGAGGGCTCGCTTAACTAGTTGAATCAAAAGAGCAGTTGAGTCTATCCCAAGGTGTTAAGTTAATCCCCTCATGCGCAGCATCAAAAGCAGTTCTTGGCTCCATTGCTCCCACACTCCCTATTCGTCCCATTCTTCCCATCATTCCCATTTCTCTTTTGCACAGGAAAAGAAATTACAGGATGATATTTTGTTTTTTTGCACTAAAATATGTTAAATGATAAAGTTTAAAGGGGGTTCGTTAAGAAGTTTTAATCTTTTTTGATTAAATTTGCGCCTATTCACTGTGTTTACATCTAACAGTATTTTCGGTATTTATTCCGTAACATTCAGGAAACAGCCCCAAGGATGGGCTTCCCGACATGATGACTAATCAACTAATTACACTAACAATATCATCAAAAAACATTTATGGACAAACGCTATTTTTTGTTCAAGGCTCAGCATCGGGCAGAGGGGACGAAAACGTCGTCTTTTGCTCGCTCAATGGCAAAAGCCTTGTGTGTCCTTTCGTTGGGAGGCATGATGGTGGCTTGCTCGGATGACTACAAATGGGACGACACGAACCCCAGTTATCTGAACTCAAGCATCTACGACTGCCTGAAGGAGAAAGGAAACTACACAAACTTCATTCGTCTGATTGACGACTTGAACTATGCGGAAGTGCTGGCAAAAACTGGTAGCAAGACGCTGTTCGTGGCTGACGACAATGCCTTCAACGAGTTCTACGCCAACAACAACTGGCACGTGAGCAGTTACGACCAGTTGAGTACGAACCAGAAGAAGCTGATTCTCAACTCGGCGATGGTGAACAACGCCTACTTGCTGGAGATGATGTCGAGCACGGTGGGCCCGGAGGCTGGACAGTGCTTGCGCCGCGAAACGGCTGCCGACGTGCTCGACTCGGTGCCTCACTTCAGCGCTGACGAACTGCCTACGAACTACAATGCTGACGACTTCGACTACTGGGCTCGCTTCCGCAACCCTGCCAAGGGTGGCATCTACATGGCTCTCGACAACTCGAACATGATGATGACGCACTTCCTTGCGCAGCAGATGGCGAACAAGAAAATCACTGACAAGGACTTCCAGATTATCGTGGGTCAGGAACGCGGCAAGAACGACGCGTTCATCTACGACAGCAAGGTGCTGGAACAGGATATCACTTGCCAGAACGGATATGTGAACCGTCTGGACAAGGTGCTGATTACGCCTCAGAACATGGCTGAGATGATGCGCACGAATGGCGACACGGACATCTTCAGCCACTTGATGGACCGCTTCTCGGCTCCGTTCTACGATGCCGACCTGACGGCTCGCTACCGTTTGCTCTACGGCAACGACGTGGATTCGGTGTTCCAGAAGCGTTACTTCAACACGCAGGAGTTCCGACCTCTGCAGAATGATGCGGGTACGGACCCTCAGGGCAACCCGACGGGTAGCACGGTGAAATTCGGTTTGACTTTCGACCCGGGCTGGAACGCATACCAGGCGAACAGGGCGGTGACGAAGGAACAGGACATGGGTGTGATTTTCGCGCCTACGGACGAACGCCTTTACGAGTATTTCTTCTCGGAGTCGGGCGGTGGTCGCTTCCTGCTGGAGGCTTACGCTCCTGAGGAGCTGGCTGCCGTGAAGGGCTTCGACGACAAGGTGGGCATCTATCGTGCTGTGGACCAGATTCCTCGCGACGTGATTCAGGCTTTGATTAACAACTTGATGAAGGAGCAGTTCTGTAACTCGGTGCCAAGCAAGTTCGAGACCATCAAGGATGATGCGCAGGACCCTATGCTCGACGAGTCGCACATTGAGAAAATCAAGAAGGTGCTGCTGGCGAACAATGGTGCCATCTACCTGATGGACGAGGTGCTCACGCCTGCCCAGTATGCTGCTGTTTCTGCTCCTGCTTATGTAAGTAAGGACATGCGCGTGATGAACTACGCCATCCAGAGCCTGCAATGGATGGGCACGGCGAAGAACTTCTTCGCCTATCTCTTGGCTATGAGCTCGCGCTTCAGCTTGTTCGTGCCAAAGGACGGATTCTGGTATATCGACCCTGTGAGCTTCATGCCTAAGAACAACAGGGTGACTCCTCGCGCCATCTACTTCGACTGGAACGAAAAGACGAACGCGATAAGAGGCACTTCTTATCCTTTGACTTACGACTTTGCGAACGACACGTATGTGATTGACGAGACTCCGATGTCAACGGGTGCTGCCAGCTCGACGGAGCTGTCGGACCGCCTGAACGACATTCTCGAAACTCACACCATCGTGCATGAGGACAAGTCGGACGTGACGGGCATCGACGAGACGACGACGGGTTTGGAGTGCGACCAGCACTACTTCTTGTCGAAGAACGGTGCTCCGGTCTATGTGGAAAACGCCAGGCAACATGCCAACGGCATGACGGTGCAGGGCGGTTGGGGCATCCAGCACGGCGAGAGCCAGAAGGTGATTCGCTTCGACGACAAGACTCGCGAGACGAACGGTAATGGTAACGGTATGGCTTACCAGATTGACGGTGCCATCGTGCCTACCATCGAGTCGGTTTACAGTATGCTCTACAACAACCAGCGTCAGTATGGCAAGTTCTTCGAGCTGTGCGAAGCTGACAACGCTGAGATTCTGGAGACGCTGAAACCTTACTTGAACAAGGATGCGGACGGCAAGGACATTTACTCTGCCACGGAATACATCAAGCGCTATGCCATCTTCGTGAACGACGGAGGTCTGCCTTGCTTCGACAAGGAGACGGGAACGGTGGTGACTCAGGCCACCAACGTGCGTTTCTTCAGCAACTACCGCTACACGGTGTATGTGCCATCGGATGCTGCTGTGCAAGCTGCCATCGACGCGGGTCTGCCTACTTGGAAGAGTATCAACAGCTTCCTCGAACTGGACAAGGAGCCTGAGGAGCGCAGCGAACTGACCGACGCTGAGGAAGAGGCTCGCAACCTGAAGGCTGCTGCTATGGTGACAACGCTGATGAACTTCCTGAAGTACCACTTCCAGGACAACTCGGTGTTTGCCGACACGCCTACGCTCCAGCCTACTCAGTATGAGACGGCTACGCTTAACAACGAGACGGGCATCTACTGCAAGCTGACGGTTTCTTCGACGGGTAACGGCACGCTGAGCGTGAAGGACATTGAGGGCAACACCCGCAACGTGAACCAGAACTTCAAGAACAAGCTGGTGCGCGACTACATCGTCAAGCAGAACCAAATCTCTGCTTCGTCGTTTGCCGTGATGCATGGCATCGATGGTGTGCTCAACTTCAAGAAGCTCACCAACGGACGCTACGACAGCGACTGGGCTACAACGGGTGCTGCCAAGAGATTCATAAGACAATACCAGATGAAAGACTGAACTGAAATGTTATGAAAAAGCTAAAATATATACTGACAATCGCTGCACTGCTGATAGGAGGCGGAACAGCATTGGCACAGCAACGCATCACTGGCCACGTGTATGACGACATTGAGCCTGTCATGATGGCGAACGTGGTGGAACGCGATGCCAACAACCGCATCGTGGAGGCTGCCGTGACGGACATGAACGGTAACTTCTCGATGGTGGTGAAGAATCAGAAGGACTACCTCGTGGTTTCCTACATCGGTTATCAGACTTATAAGGTGCAAATCGGCAACCAGACTAAATTCAATATCCACCTGAAGGACAACACGCAGCTGCAAGAGGTGGTCATCAAGGCTAAGCCAAAGACGCAGAGCAACGGTCTGACGATTCCTGTGAAGGAGATTTCGGTGGCTACGCAGACGATGAGCATGGACGATGTGGAGGGTTTGAGCTTCTCATCTGCCGACGAAGCCTTGCAGGGAAAGATTGCTGGTTTGGACATCATCGCCAACTCGGGTAACCTCGGTGCAGGTACGAGTATGCGTATGCGTGGTGTGAGTACCATCAATGGTAGTGCCGAGCCGCTCATCGTGGTGGATGGCAACCCATTCGACCTGCCAGACGACGTGTCGAACGTAGATTTCGAAGACCTCGACAACGAGGAACAGTTTGCCACGCTGCTCTCGGTGAACCCTGAGGACATCAAGGAAATCAAGGTGCTGAAGGACGCTGCGTCGAGTGCCATCTGGGGTTCGCGTGGTGCGAACGGTGTCATCGAAATCACCACACGCCGCGGTGTGACGGGTAAGACGAAAATCAATTTCAGTTACCGTTTCACTGGCTCTTGGGCTCCTGAAGGTCTGAAGATGCTCGACGGCGACGGCTACACGATGATGCTGAAGGAGGCTTACTTCAACCCTCGCCAGAGCACGGCTTCGTCGAACATGGTGGAAATCAACTACGACCAGAGCCGACCTTCGTACTACTACAACTTCAACAAAAATACGGACTGGGTGGATGCCGTGAACCAATTCGGTCAGACACACAATTACTATCTGACGTTGACGGGTGGTGGTGAGAAAGCCAAATTCCGCATTTCGGGAGGTTATGACCACCAGACGGGTACTATCATCAAGCAGTATCTGGATCGTTTCTCCACCCGACTCGTGCTGGACTACGATGTGAGTGACCGCATCCGCTTCTCGACGAACTTCGCCCTCACCTACACGGACAACCACCGCAACTGGGATGGCAATAAGACGACGGAAATCCTCAGTCGTGCATACAGTGCCATGCCTAACATGAGCATCTATGAATATGCGTACAACACGGCAACGGGACAGCCTTACTTGACTGGCGACTACTACAAAATGCTGCCAACCTACAGCGAGGAAGGCACAACGCCCGACGGTTATTCATCGCGCTATCTGAGCGACATGAAGAACAACGGCAACCCCGTGGCTATGGCAAACTTGGCGTTCAACAACCAAAGTACCTATCGAATCAATCCTCAGTTCAACCTTCGCTATAAGCTGTTGGGCAAAGACTCTGATTCTCATCAGCTTGACCTGAATGCGGAAGTGTATATGGATGTCTATAACGAGTCGGTGAATACTTACTTCCCTAACTCGTTGACGACGAATGCCTGGAACACGGGCGTGAATGCCACCTCGAACTCTGAATACAAGAGTTTGGCTTTCACCAACCGCGAAACACTCACCTACATTCCTCACTTCAACAGCGACCGATGGTCAGGAAGTGCGATGCTGCGTTACGAAATCACCAGTGGTAATGGTAGCAGCCAGCATCTCGGCAACACGGGCATCCCAACGGGCATCAGTTCGTCGATTGCAACAGGCTACCTGACCAACACTGCGTCGGGCACCAGCCAATGGCGCAGCATGGCCATCCGCGCATCTGCCCACTTGGGTTACCTGGACGGACGCTACTCGGTGGACGTGACAGTGAGCCGCGACGGTTCGACAAAATTCGGTGCAGGCAGCAAATGGGGTACTTTCCCTGCCTTCTCGTTCAGATGGAACATCAGCGATGAGCCTTGGTTCGCTCCGCTGACGAAATACGTGAGCCTGCTTTCGTTCCGTCCAAACTGGGGACGCAACGGTCGTCAGCCAGGCAACGAATACCTGATGTATAACAAATACTACGACTACGGCATGTACGGCAGCGGCAACTACAGCAGCAATGCCATTGCCCCTGAGAACCTGCGACTCACCGACCTGCGATGGGAAACAGTGGATTCTTGGAACCTCGGTTTCAACTTGAACCTCTTCAACGACCTCTTGCAGTTCGACTTCAACATCTATAATAAGAAGACGAAGGACTTGCTCATGAAGAACACTGGCATTCCTGGTTCAACGGGCTTCAGCAGCTTGGCATGGAAGAACGTGGGCGAACTGGAGAACCAAGGATGGGAACTCTACATGAACACAGGCAAATTCCTGCAAAAGGGCAAGTTCCACATGACAGCTTCGTTCAACATCGCACAGAATATCAACAAGATTACGAAGATGGACCCAACGGTGCTGCTGTCGATGAATCCAGACTACGACTACAGGAACGGCACTTATCTGCAGCGCATCCAAATCAACAATGCCGTGGGTTCCATCTATGGTTTCCGCTTCAAGGGTGTGTATCGCTACGACTACGAGCATAGCGGCATGACCGACGAAAGCCGCAACACTTACGGCGACAACACGGCAATGGCTGCCATGGAACGCGGCGAGAACTACAGCTGTCCAGTGGTGCGCGATGCTAACGGCAACGTGCTCTATGACTCAAAGGGTGAGCCTCTGAAGATGTACTTCAACTACGGCGGAACCAACTACGAGTTCAAGGGTGGCGACGTGATTTATGAGGACGTGAACCACGACGGACAAATCAACGAGTTGGACATTGTGTATCTGGGTAACTCGAACCCTAAGTTCAACGGTGGTTTCGGCTTGAACTTCAACTATGGACAGTGGAGCTTGAAGTTGTCGTTCAACTTCCGCATGGGCAACAAGATTGTGAACATGGCTCGCCTGAACAATGAGTCGATGCGCACGAACATCAACCAGAGCAAGGCTGTGGCATGGCGCTGGAGAAAGAACGGCGACGAAACAGAGATTCCACGTGCCATGAATGCAGGTATCGGCAACTCGTACAACTCTCTCGGCAGCGACCGCTACGTGGAGAAGGGCGACTACCTGCGCTTGCAGTATGCACAGCTGAACTACAACGTGCCAGCCAAATTCTGCAAGAGCATCGGCTTCCAGAGCCTGCGCTTGTCGGCATCAGCCAACAACCTCTTCGTGCTGACAAAATACACGGGCGCTGACCCTGAAGTGAGCTATGGTGCATACGGTGTGTGCTACGACAACAGCAAGACACCTCGTGCAAGGTCGTTTACCATCAGTGCTAATTTAGGATTCTAATCAGAGAAAGGAACGATTATGAAAAAGAAAATCAAAAATATAGTCCTCTGCTCACTGGTGGCACTGGGTGCGGGTGCTGGCTTATCTTCGTGCGAAGACTACCTGACCATCACTCCGAGCGACCGCATCGTGGAGGAAGACTTTTGGGAGGACAAGAACGACCTCCAGAATGTGGTGAATGCCTGCTATGCCCGTCTCATCAAGAACGACATCTTGAGCAAGTACATCCAGTGGGGCGAGCTGCGTGGCGACAACTTCGAGAAAGCCACAGGTTCATCGAGCACAGACATCACCAACGTGATGAACGCCAACTTGCTCTCGACAAATGGCATGTTCAGCTGGACAGCATTCTACAATGCAATCAATTATTGTAATAAGGTACTCGCGCACGGAGAAGAAATTGTTCAGAAAGACGAAAGTTTCAGCCGTGGCGACTGGATGCCAATCCGCGCTGAGATGATGACGATTCGTGCTTTCTGCCATTACTACTTGGTGCGCACCTTTGGCGAAGTGCCATACGTCACGTTCGAATACAACAACGACAGCCAGGATTTCCAGTTGGGACAAAGCACTCAGATTCAGGTACTCGACTCTATCATCAACGACTTGGAAAACGTGAAGGGCGATGCCATGAACGACTATGGCAACACCGTGGCAAACGCAGGACGTGTGACGAAAAAGACGGTCTATACACTGCTTGCAGATGTCTATCTTTGGCGTGCCAGCTATAAGGCAGGCAACCAGAATATCCAAGGTTCGACCACCGCTCAGCAGGACTACGAGAAATGCGTGGAATGCTGCGACTGGGTGATGGACTACATGGTGGAGAATTACAAGAAGGAGCTGAACAAGAGCGGACTGATGCTGGGAGGAATGGACGACTTGTCAGTGGAGGATTTGCTGATTCCTGACATGGAAAGCACTGCTTCGACGGGCAACATGCTTCTGAATCAGATTATCGGTTCCTACGACTATGTGTTCGGTGCAGGAAACTCTCGCGAAACCATCTTTGAGTTGCAACTCGACGGAACCAACAACAGCAACTCCATGATGGGTGACTATTTCTACGAGATTTCTGACGGTTCAATTGGTTCACTAGTTTGCTCAAGCAGTTTGATGGGCAACGTGGAAACCAATCCTAACACACTCTCGCCAAGCAACATCTACACGAAGACCGACTATCGCCGCTACGAGACAGCTATGTACACAGGTAGCGACCAGACGGACTTCCCTCTGAACAAGTATATTGCAAGAACGGTGACTCAGTACAACGGTACTTCCATCTCTTCGGGCATGAAGGACAACAGTGGTGCAACTGCCATGCGAGTGGTCTATGCCAACAAGTCGGTGCCTCTCTCCTCCAACTGGATTGTATATCGCTTGAGCGACGTAATCCTGATGAAGGCTGAAGCCATGAGCCAGCTCTACTCCGACGAAGCCAAGCTGAAGGAAGCTTTCAATCTGGTGCGCATGATTTTCAAACGCTCCAACCCATTGGCTTACGAGAACCGCCCAGCAGCAGCCGACTCGCTCGACTTCAACGTGTTCAACACGTCGGAAGGCATTGAGAACCTCGTGATGCAAGAGCGTCAGCGCGAATTCGTGGGCGAAGGCAAACGCTGGTTCGACCTCGTTCGCTATGCTCAGCGTCGCAACAGCACCACCGACATGCTCAAGCTGCTCACTCGCAAGTATGGCGACAACAAGAAGGCGATTGAAGCAAAACTGGCAACCATGCTCTCACTCTTCTCCCCTATCTACACAAATGAAATCAAAAGCAACAACTTGCTCCATCAGAACCCTGTATGGGGAACGGAAGAAAGCAGTTCAAGAACAGACAATCTGTAAAATAAATATTCAGAAATATGAATGCTAAGAATTTTTTCAACAAACATATCAGCACAGGTGTACTCATGTTGGTACTGGTGTCGCTGAGTTTCGGAAGTTGTAAGGAGAACATCGACGACAGCGACCTCTACACCTTCACGGGTGAAATGCTCATCGACCACTTGGAGAATCACCCCGACACGTTCAGCTCCTACGTGCAAATCCTTGGAAGAGTACACCCAAGCCAGCGTTCCCAATCAACCATGAAGGAACTGCTTTCGGCTCGTGGAAACTACACGTGCTTCGCTCCAACGAACGAGGCCATCGCCCACTATCTGGACTCACTCTACAATGCAGGCGAGCTCAAATCGACAGAATTGAGCGAGATACCTGATTCGCTGGCAGAGTCCATCGTTTTCAACAGTATCATTGAAAATGGCGACAACACGGCATACTCTTCGACAGAGTTCCAGGACCCAATGCCAATCAACAACATGAACGACCGTCCTATCCGTGTGACCTACGGCAACGACTCGGATGGAACAACCGTCATCTACATCAACATCCACTCAAAGGTAGTGCAGAAGGACATCGAAGTGGAAAACGGATACATCCACACCATCAACCATGTGATTTCTCCTTCGAATGCCTCGGTGGGCGACCTCATCGTTGCAACGCCTAATACCCAGTTCTTCGGCACTCTGTTGAAGGCTACAGGATGGGATTCAGAAATGACTGACTATCGCGACTACGACTATGACGAACTGGACGAAGCTGGCGAATTATTCAACGGTTCGAACGGTTCATGGGGCGGCCAATATCCATTGCACCGCTACACGAAATACACGGCATTCGTGGAAACAGACTCCGTGTTTGAAGCTAACGGCATCACCGATATCGAAAGCCTCAAGGCTTACCTCCGAGAACATGCCTACTACGACGAACAAACAACCTACGACGACGACTACACCAATCCTGACAATGCAGTCAACCAGTTCGTGGCATACCACCTCGTGAAAGTAGGTCTCGACTGGAGCAGTTTGGTGACATGGTCGAACGAATATGGATTCAGCAACGGCAACAAGAACGATGGTACGTCGTTCCGCGTGAATGTTTGGGAATACTGGGAAACGATGGGCAAGCATCGTCGCACCCTCAAAATTACAGGTATTCGTGGCAACCAGAAGCGCATCAACCGTCGTTCCGTGTATAACCTTTCGAGCTATCGCGAAGTGTCGGCTCAATCGGAACTCATTCCTGGTGTAGGTATCAGCCAGACAAACGGTTCCTACGACAACAACTCGCTCAATGGCTACTACTTCCCTATCGACGGCATCCTTCTCTGGACAGAAGACGTGCCTACGAAGGTGCTCAACGAACGTATGCGCTACGACATCTGTTCGCTCCTGCCTGAGCTTATCAATGCCAACTGCCGCATCAAGGACTCGAAGGGTAGTAAGGGCTACTGGTTCTACACACACAACTACTTTGAGAACATTCCAATCATGTCGAGCGAAACCGAATTCTGCTACCTCGCCAACGAAGCAGGCAATGGTGGTTCAGGTTCTTGGACCAACTACCAAATCGACGAATTCAACATCCACGGCATCTACGACTTCGTAATGAAACTTCCACCTGTGCCTTACACGGGTACTTACGAAATCCGCTACGGTATCAATGCCAACAACAACCGAGGCATGGCACAGATTTATGTGGGTACGAATCCGAACAACCTCCCTGCCATTGGCATTCCTCTCGACCTCCGCATCGACGGTAACAACGCCTTCGTGGGATGGAAGAGCGATGCCGACCTGGGTTCAACAGAAGCCATCGACGAACTCGACAAGCAAATGCGCAACAATGGTTACATGAAGGGACCTAAATACTTCTGCCCAGCGCAGAACGTGCCAGGTCGTGATTGCGTCATCTGCCTGCGCCGCGTCATCTTCACAGGACAGCTCGAAGCTGGACAAACTTACTACATCCGATTCAAGTCGGTACTCAACAATTCCAACTCTGAGTTCTTCTTCGACTACCTCGAACTCGTGCCTAAGTCTATCTACAATGGCGATACAGCCGAGGACAAATGGTGATTTCAGTTCTCAAGAAACACTCTAAAAACAAAAGTTATGAAAAGACTACATAGATATTCATTCATCTCACGCTCCCTGCCACTCTTGTTGCTACTTGTAGCAAGCAGTTGCTCGGACGACCACTTCACAGTTGACCCTGAAGTGGAAGGCAGAAGTACGGTTTGGGAAACCATCAAGTCGAACTCCGAACTCTCTGAGTTTGCCGACATCCTATCGAGCATCCACTACTCCAAATCGAGAGGAAACACCACCAGCCAAACTTACGCCGACTTGCTCAACCACGACCAGACGTTCACGGTTTGGGCACCAGCCAATGGCACCTTCAACTACGAGAACTGCAAGCAACTCATTGCCAGCGGCAGTGCGGGTGCATACAAAGTGGAGACTGAACTCATCCGCAACTGTATGGCTCGTTACACCCACTTGCTGAGTGGCAGCAAGGTAGAGGAAATCAAGCTCTTCAACGACAAATCTGCCATCTTCAACTGCGCTTCGGCAACACTCAAGAACCAGACCATCACGAGGTCGAACATCGGTGCTGCCAATGGCGTGGTTCACATTCTGAGCGGTGCTCCAACGTATTTGCCAAACATCTACGAATTCATCGAGTCACGCACGGACCTCGACTCGCTCAACAGATTCCTGAAGACCTACGAGGAACAAGTGTTCAACGAATCCCAGAGCACACAAGGTCCAACCATAGATGGCAACATCACTTGGGTCGATTCCATCAGCTACCTCGACAACCGCTATTTCAACGTCATCAATGCACAGCTGAACAGCGAGGACAGTACCTACGTGATGGTGATGCCAAACAACGATGCTTGGACATACGCCTACAACAAAATCAGAGGCTACTACAACTACCAACCTGAATACGTGCAAACCATCGTTTCGGTGGATGACAACGGCAATGAATCAACCGAGACTAAGACCACGAGTTACTCTCAGGAAGAGATTGACTCCATCACTCGGTTCTACATCAACCACACCACCGCTCGAAACCTCGTTTTCAATGTGAACGAACAATTCGGTCATCCTTACACCGACTTCACAAAACCTGGTGCATGCGACTCTCTGAAGAGCACGTGGGGCGATGCGTTCGACGACCCACATAGCGTGGCACTCTTCGATGGCAAATCGCCTGTCGAGCTGAGCAACGGCTATGCTTATGTAGTTGACCACTTCAACTATCGCCCAGAAGACTCTTGGCTCTTCCTGGAGGACTACGAAGCAGAACGCTACTACGAAAGCTACAGCTCCTGCACGCCTCTCTCCAACCGCATCTACACCAACTGGAGCTACATGACGGACTCTACCGACATCAGCACCCTCAAAGACACTCTCATCCAGGAAACGGTTCTTCGACTCTCTCCTACTCGTGCCACAGCCAACAGCAGCGTCACATTCCGTCTGCCTAACACGCTTTCGACGAAATACGACATCTATGCAGTGATGGCATACAACACAAGTGTGAATCGCCCTTACCAGTTCCGTGCAAATCTCAACTACCACAAGTCGTCACGTACCAGCTCACGCCAGCAGCTCACAGCCATAGAGGGCGTAAACGGCAGCGGACGAAACTTTGTGTCGAAACCACCACACGTTGACGAAAAGGGACAGTTCCATTTCAACGATAGCGTACTCGTCGCAAAGGATTTTGAACTACCAGTAGCATACGTCGGAATCGAAGATGCTTACGTCACACTCGAAATCCAGTCGTACATGACTTCAAGCCAGCGTACCACCTACACCAACGAGTTGCTCATCGACAAAATCGTTCTTGTACCAAAAGAGAAAACTGAAGAATAATGTTTTTAGTAAAATTCTAAACATCTATGCTACAATATCATAATATAATAAGAGTCACGGCAGGTGCCCTCCTGTTTTCTTGTGCCAATTTGCTGATGGCACAAGAAGAAGCAACCGACACCACGAAGGCAGCACCACGCCAGCGTGTCGCTCGACCTGCCCCTAAATATGAGATGAAAGAGGTGAAAGGAAAAGTCATCGATGCTGCCACCCGTAAGCCCATAGATGGAGCCAGAGTGCAAGCATTCAACGACAACCGCTATTCCACGATGACCGACGAGCAGGGCAACTACACCATCAGCGTGCCACGATTCGTCACCTCCCTCTATGTCACAGTTCCGCAATACAACGACGCACAAGTGGCTATTGCCAATGGCACGAGCGCACCTGTCGCTGCTTTGCAAAGCACTGAACTGAAGAGCATCTACCAACCTACCACCACTATCAACTCCACTGCTGTTGCCAACATCAACATGTCATCGGGCATTTCCATCGACGGCGACATCGAGAAGCAACTCGGAGGAGACATCCGCACCATCAATCGTTCAGGCATCCAAGGACAGGGTGCAGCCATGTTCATTCATGGACTCAATTCCCTCAACCTCAATTCCCAGCCACTCGTCATTCTCGACGGCATGATGATGGACCTCCAGCTCGACCGACAAGCCATCCACGACGGATTCTTCAACAACATCCTCGCAGGCATCGACCCTGAGGACATCGAATCGGTGGAAGTGCTCAAGAATGCCACATCCCTCTACGGAGCTCGCGGTGCCAACGGCGTCATCGTCATCAACACCAAGCGTGGACACTCCATGGCAACCAAAATCAACGTGAACATCTTCGGAGGATTCGAACTGGCTCCAGACTACACAAAGATGATGAACAGCAGCCAGTACAAGAACTATGTGAGCGAACTCATCGGAACAACCAAGTTCGGACAGAACAACTCCACTGCATCCACTTCCATTCCGTTCCTCAACGACAATCCCGACTACTACTGGTATCCTATGTACCACAACGAAACCGATTGGAGCAAGGAACTCTACCGCACTGCATTCACCCAGAACTACAAAGTGAACGTGCAAGGTGGTGATGACGTTGCCATGTACAACTTGTCGCTCGGCTATGCCAATTCCAAATCCACAGCCAAGGAGAACGGATTCAATCGCTTGAACATCCGCTTCAACACCGACATCAAGCTTGTCAAGAACCTCTCCACCCAGCTCGACGTGGCTTACTCACGCCTCACCTACAATCTTCGCGACAACGGTTGGACAGAATCCTACGCCACCAGCACCATTTCTTCTCCAAACGTACTCGGACTCATCCAGTCCCCATTCCTTTCCATGTATAGCTACTACACGGGCGATGACCTCAAGCTTCATCCATCACAAGTCTATGCAGGAAAGTACGTCAACGACGACAACTACCCATTCAACTTTGCCTCTCGCTATGGCAGCAACACAGCCCTCGCCAACCCTTACTGGATTCTCCAGAACGGCGACGGAAACAACAAGAACAACCAGGAAGTGACTCAGTTCATCCTCAACATCAAGCCAAAGTGGGAAATCAACTCTCACCTCAACTTGACCAACCGCTTCTCCTATCAGCTCAACCGTACCAGCGAGAAATACTACCTTCCTGAGGCAGGTACTCCAATCTACAACCTCGTCGGACTCGGCGATGTCACCTCTGGCATCAAGAGTTTCTTCGGAAAGGAGACAGCCATCTTCGAGGATGCACGCCTCACCTGGCATTGCAACTATGGTTCACACAACGTGGCAGCCTTCGGCGGATTCCGCTTCACCAGCAACTCCTATTCCGACGACTCCATGACGGGCTACAACTCGGGTAACGACAAGATGCCCGACATGAAGTACTCGCTCCAGTTCCGTTCCGTGAATGGCAACAACGACGTATGGCGCAACATCGCATGGTATGCACAAGGCAGCTACAACTACCGCGAGAAATACTATGCCGAGCTCTCCGTCAGCATGGAGTCATCCTCACGCTTTGGCAAGGAAGCCAAGGAGGGACTCAAGCTCTTCGGAGTGAAATGGGGCATCTTCCCATCACTCCAGCTCGGATGGGTACTCACCAACGAATCATGGTTCCAAAAGCTCAAGGGCGTTGACTATCTGAAACTCACTCTCGGCTACGACGAAAGCGGAAACGATGCCATCCCTTACTCATCATCCCGCACATACTACCAGTCAGCCGAATTCCTCAAGCAAGCCACAGCCCTTCAGCTCATCAACATCGAGAACCCTGAAATACAGTGGGAAACCACTCGTCGCTTCACGGCAGGACTGAACGGTTCCTTTGCCCACAACCGCATCCAGGCAGGTATCGAATTCTATGTGGCAAAGACCAGCAACCTCTTGACACTCAAGGAGAACAACTACATGACGGGTCTGGGTTCCTACTGGGCAAACGACGGTCGCCTTCGCAACGTAGGCGCAGATGCCCATGTCAACATCGTTGCCATCAACAACAAGAACTTCAAGTGGCAAATCGGTGCTTCACTCGGACATTACAAGAACACCATCGAGTCACTGCCTGAGGGCAATTACACCACTAAAGTCTATGGTGCAGAACTCCTCACAGCACAAGGACAAGCGATGGGACTCTTCTACGGCTACCAGACCGCAGGCGTGTTCTCCACAACCGAGGAAGCCTACAAAGCACACAATGGCAACGAACCACTCCGCTACCCTACTGGCATCAAGAACGACCCATATAAGTACTTCTCCGCCGGCGATGTACATTTCGTAGATCAGAACAAAGACGGAATCATCGACGATGCAGACAAAACCGTCATCGGAGACCCTAATCCCGACATCTACGGAAACATCTACACCAAGTTCAACTACAAGCGCTGGGCACTCAACATCAATTTCAAGTATTCACTTGGAAACGACATCTACAACTACCAGCGCAGCCAGCTCGAATCGCTCAGCGGATTCTACAACCAGACCATCGCAGCAGTCAATCGCTGGACCGTGGAAGGACAACACACCAACATGCCACGACTCATGTCAACCACTGCCGATGAGTGGGTCAACAACGAACGATTCTCCGACCGTTGGATTGAAGATGGCAGCTACCTCAAGCTCAAGAATGTACGCCTGTCCTACGACCTGCCTCTCAACCTCTCCTGGATTCAAGGCATCACCATCTGGGGCGAAGCCAACAACCTCTTCGTCATCACGCCTTATTCAGGCAAGGACCCTGAATTTGCTGTCAGCAACAGCATCCTCTATCAGGGCATCGATGCAGGTCTCCTGCCATCCAACCGCAGCTTCAACCTCGGCGTGAAAATCAACCTGTAAAGTAAAAAACAAAGACCCTCCCCAACCCTCCCTGTGAGGGAGGGAGAAACCATCCGAATGGCCATTTCCTCCCTCACAGGGAGGGTTAGGGTGGGTCTCCTAAAAACTTATAAATTATGAAGTACAATTATATTCAGAAGATGAGAAGAAGCGTAGCAGTGTTCATCACATTCTTCATTCTTCATTCTTCATTCTTCATTTTCTCCTCCTGCTCCGACATGCTGACCATTGACACTGGCGACAAGAGCTACACCAACGCCAACGACACACTCTATTCCTATCTCGGAATACTCAAGCATGTGCAGGACATAGCAGAGCGACAAGTCATTCTCAACGAGCTGCGTGGCGACCTCGTTTCTCCAACCACCTACATCACCGACACGCTCCACGCCATCGCCAATTTCGACAACCCTGCCGATGGCTCATGCTCCATGCTCGACATCAGTGACTACTACGCCGTCATCAACAACTGCAACCTCTACATCGCCAACTGCGACACCAATGCCGTGAAGAGCAACATCAAGTACATGCTCTCCGAGTACTACCAAGTGCAGACCATCCGCGCATGGACCTACCTCCAGCTCATACAGCTCTATGGCGAAGTACCTTACATCAGCGAGCCTATCGCATCGCTCGACGTAGTGAAGAACTTCAACTACAGTGCCAACCTCGTCAACAAGGACAACCTCCTCGACCGTCTCCTTGCAGACGGACTCGACAAAGTGGGCACCACCTTCCCTCACTACGGCACCTACAACAACGGAGCCATCGACATCACTGCCAGCCTCTGCTACTTCCAGCCTCAACTTGTGCTCGGCGACCTCTACCTCCTGCGTGGAGCCAACACTGGCGACTACCAGACAGCAGCCAACTACTACTGGAACTACCTCCTTAGCCACAATGGAGCCATCACCGAACAGTATGTCTCTGCAACAAAACTCCGTGGCATGGCAGCACAGCTACGCTTAGACGACCCATACGCCTATAGTTCCACCAACAACTGGGGAGCATACGCCTCCTTCTACTCAGCACCGAACACAGGCATCAACGATGTCATCACATCCATTCCATCATCAGCCAACGCACAGTTCGGAACCATGCTCATGCGCGTAGCCGACATCTTCGGCTACACCCCTACTTCGAGCCAGAACAACGAGACGACCACCAACAGCGATGGCGAAGAAGAAAGCAACTCCAGCGGAGCCATCAGCGTCATCCCAACCTACAAGGCACAAGCCATCCCATCCCCTCGCTACAAGGCAATCAGCGATGCACAGACCTACGTCAATTGGGACATTGTCAACATGGAACGCGAAGACCTCCTCTGCGGTGATGCACGCTACAAGTATGCCACCGCACAAGTCATCTTCTCCGAAGAAGGATTCACCTCCGACATCAGTATGCGCCTTGCCAGCAAAGCAGCACGAGGCATGACCTTCTACTACACCATCCCTATCTATCGCAAGACACTCGTCTGGCTCCGCTTTGCCGAAGCCATCAACCGAGCAGGCTTCCCACAGATTGCATTCGCCATCCTGAAAGACGGACTCAACGAATACAACTGGCCACAAATCGGACAAACACGCAGCGTCCGCGAAGAAATCGTCGATGCCGAGGGCAACCCCGTGCTCGATGAAGAAGGCAACCCAAGCTACAGAGAATACACACAGTATTTCACACGCTACAACCAGTATGGAGCCCTCCACTACGTAGATTCAGCCGAAATAGCCGACTTCAAGTTCGACCCAACCAACGAAATCCTTCGTCGGAACTACGGCATCCACGCCCGTGGATGCGGCTACGGCGAATGGCGCACCGCAGGCGGAACAACAGCCGAGTCACCTGTCACCAACATCACAGGCTACAACGACTCCACCGTCTTCGACTTCGCACCACGCCTCCTCCTCGAAGGAGTTGATGTCAAGAAGGCAAGCAAGAACGACATCATCAATGCCGTCGAGAACGTCATCAGCGACGAACTTGCACTTGAACTCGCCTTCGAAGGCTACCGTTTCAGCGACCTCGTCCGCATGGCAAACCACAAGAATGCATCCGGCTACGACGGCACAGCATGGCTCGCTGCCAAGATTGCCGACCGCGACGTGCAAGCCAACAACGGCACACGCAACAACGACCTCTACAACAAGCTCCTCAACCCATCCAACTGGTACTTCACCAAACCAACTTGGAGCATCAAATAATAAGAGGAAAGGGAGTTAAACCTAACCCTCTAAATTTCAAAAAGCATCATCTGCCATTTCACAGATGATGCTTTTTGTCTTCATAATATTATTTTTTCACTCCAAAAAAGTGAAAAAATTTTGTCAATTCAACAATTCTACTTATTTTTGCATCGCTCAGTCTGTCGGAATGGATGGATGGGCTATTTTTATTGTAGAAGGACGTTTACAAAACGTTTTCTTTTGGGTCTCAAATCTCGCAAATTTGAATATCTTCCAAAAGATGCGCAACGTAGCGTCCACGTGGGATTATTATATGCCATGCACTTTAGCCTTTTCTCTGTGGAGAAAAGATAATGGGTGTATGTTTATAATATGTCTCGGGCGTGGGCAGACTGGCGTTGCTTATCCTTGGAAGATGGGCAATGCGAGAGCCTGAGACTCGGGGATAAGCGCAGAGTACAGAAATCCCACGTCTTTTTGTATCATCAAATAATCATTAACAGCCGAATCTCGGGATTTCATAGGCATAAAAAACACTCGTCCTATGAAAAAAATTGTCTTTTCTTTCTTAGTTGCTCTGACGACATTAACAGCAAACGCTCAAAAGACCGACAAGCAGATGGCAACTCTGCAACACGGTAATCAAACCATGGTCTTTTATGGCATTAATGCTTTCGTACAGGCATACGAAGCAGCTGCAGACACTCTCGATGTCATTACACTTTCGTCTGGTGAGTTCAATTCACCAGGAATTGTATCAAAATCCATCACAGTTTATGGTGCAGGATTTGAAGATGATGAAGTTACGGGAACAAATAGAACATTCATCAATGGTAGAATATCTTTGTATCCTGCCGATGCAGTAGATGACGATGGAAATGTTTTAGAAGCAGCAAAGCATGTGAATGGAGTTCATTTAGAAGGTCTAAATATTGAATATGGTGTTACTTGTGTAAACTATAACAATGTACCAATCAACAATCTTTCTATTGTAAAATGCTATCTTTCGTCATTAGACTTTAGTATCTCTTGTCATGATTGCTCTATCAGACAAAGTGTAATCAATAGTAGCATTTATAATTATAATAATCCAGAAAGTAACATAGCTACAAATTTGCTTATTAGCAATTGCTGGATAGGATATGGGGTTTATGGTTTTGACTATTCATCAACCATTAGAATTAATCATTGTATTTGTTGGACTTCAGGATGGAATCCTTCTTATGGACCTTATGAATATATCAATAACATCATGTTTGCATTGCCAAAAAACGGTGCTATCGTTCGAAACAACGTTTTTATTGGTTGTGAATACACAAGCGACATCAGCGAAAGCAATTGGAACAATCTTGCAACAGCTGGTGTATTCGCGGCAGAAGGCGAAGATGGTGAATATGCAGCAGGGAAAGACTTTGCTTTGAAATATCCAAAGAAGCATACCGGTAACGATGGCACAGAAATTGGTTTGCATGGTGGAACATACGCATGGAACAAGATTCCTTTGATTCCACGCATCACTTCCTACGAACTTGATACCAGCAATGCAGCCAATGGCACTATCAAGGTGAGCATCAAGGCTGAAGCTCAGACCAAGGAGTAAGTTGAACCATTAAAAGACAAAATTATGAAAGACAAAAACAGAACGAAACAATTCGTCCTGTCGTTCTTCTGCTTAGTCGGTTTATGCCAAATGGTTCAAGCCCAAGTGACTCCCAAGTCGCTTGAATATTGGCTCGACACAAATTTTGCACAGCGAAACAGTGTAGCAACCACTGGTTCACTCAGTCAAAATATAGACGTGTCAGCACTCCGACCCGGCATCCACACATTAGCTGTGCGTGTGAGCGACACCAAAGGACGATGGGGAGCACCTCTCTTGAAGTATTTCTTGATTGGCGAGAAATCCATCACTCAAAACAAATTAACAAGCTATGAGTATTGCTTTGATGGCAACTGGGATGCATCTGTAAGCGGAAAATTCGACAAAGAACTGACACTTGACATCAGTTTAGAGGGATTGCGTGAAGGTCTTCACCATCTACTTCTTCGTGTAGCAGATGAAGAAGGAAGAATCAGCCAAACTGTACTGAAACATTTTTTGGTTTATGGAGAAGACCCCAAAGAGCGTGAACTGACTTCTTATAAATACTGGATTGACGAATTCGATAAAGTCGTAAAAGGAGTGACGAGCGATGGGAATGTGGCACTCGACATAGATGTGAGCAGTCTCAACAAAGGTCTGCACACACTGGGCTATCAAATTGGCGACAACAAGGGAAGATGGAGTGCCCCTCGTTTACTCTATTTCATTGTACCAGACATGGAAGTGGGAACAGATAAACTGGTGGCTTACGAATACTGGTTCAATCGTGGTCCTCGTACCAGAGTGGAAACGACTGAGGATAAACTGTTGACTCTAAGTAATGTGATGATTGAAGTAAAAGACGTGATACCTAATTACATTCCTTCGGATTACACTTTCGACGTAAAGACAGAAAGTGTTAGTTGTCAAGATAGTGTATTCTTTGGTATGCAAGTCTTCAATGCTGCAAATCAAGCATCGTTAGCTGTTTTATCTGACTCATTCTTAATGACTGTTCCGATTGACCCTCACTTCCTACCTCTCAACAACGAGGAAAAGCAGACGTTTGCTGCTCCTACCACAGGACTGATGCAGGGGCTGAAAACACTATGCACTGCGGGTGACTCACTCATATACACACTCTCTACACAAGGCGTTCAAGCTGATTTTTATGATGCCAATGGAAACAGACTCGAAGTGGAGATAGAAGAAACGGAATCTGGTGAAACTCTATATGAATTAGAAGCCAAAACAAACAGATGCTATGTTCTGCTTTATGGTGCGCCTGATGTAATGACAGAAATGAGTATGTCACTTTGCAGCTCTCATGCATCAAGCATCAACGAACTGGCTAACGGACTATTTATCACTACAAGTAAGCACAAGTTGCATATCCAAAGCCCAAAGACCAATCATTTAATGATTGTCAATGCAGCAGGAAGCATCATTACCAATCAGAAGATTCTCGAAGGAAAAACGACGATAGACCTTCCATCAGGCATTTACATTGTGCGAGTAAACAATGAAAGGAACATAAAAGTATTAGTACCTTAGAGTACATTGTTTTTCACACAAATTATCTAAAAAAGGAAGCAACATCAATTATAGTTGTTTCCTTTTTTGCAATTATAGGTGTCCTCTAACCTGAATTATTCACAGACA
>DGSN01000015.1:0-3161 GCA_002393575.1 Prevotellaceae bacterium UBA4361
TTATTGCGACTGTGAATAATACAAGCTTAAGGTCTTTACATTTTTATTTGTGACTGCTGACGTTTCCCTTCTTCTGTTTACTTTGCTTTGTCTAAGAGGGAAACTTGTTGCATGGGTTGATGCTACTGTGGGTCCACGTCGTAATAGACGTTGAGGTTGGCTGCCACGGGTATGGAAAGGATGTGTTTTTGTGCTTGTATGAGTGCTGCGCGCACTGCTGCGGGTGATGCGCTGTTTTCTATCTTGATGATAATTTTGCGGATGTGCATGGACTGCACTCGGCTGACGGGTGGTCGGTCGGGTCCGAGGACTCGGTCGCCGAAGGACTGTCGGAGGGTGTTTGCCATCTGGTCTGCGAGGTGTTGCAGGAGCTGGTTGTCGCGATGGCGAAGATAGACGTAGATGATGCGGTGGAAAGGGGGATAATGGAAGAGCTGGCGTTCTTGCATCTGCTCTTGGTACATGGCTGGGTAGTCGTTGCTGACGACGTGGTGGATAATGGGTGCGTCTGCGGAGCGTGTCTGCAATATGACTTTGCCGACTCGGTTCTTCCTTCCTGCTCGTCCTGCCACTTGTGCGAGGGTTTGGAAGCTGCGTTCGTAGCTGCGGAAGTCGGGGATGTTGAGCATGGTGTCGGCATCGAGGATTCCGACTACGCTCACGTTGTCGAAGTCCAAACCTTTCGACACCATCTGCGTGCCAATGAGGATGTCGCTCTCGAAATGGGCGAATCCATCGATGATTTTTTCGTAGGCGGCTCGTGTCTTGGCGGTGTCGAGGTCCATGCGGCTCACTCGTGCCTGCGGGAAGTGCTTCTGGATTTGTTCTTCGATTTTCTCTGTCCCTGTGCCAATGCTGCCGAAGTCTTTGTTGCCGCACTCGGGACAGTGGGGAGGAAGGGGATAGACTTTTCCGCAGTAGTGGCAACTGAGGTTGTTCATCTTCTTGTGGTAGGTGAGGCTCACGTCGCAATGCTGGCAACGTGGCACCCATCCGCATTGCTTGCACTGGACGAAGCTGGAGAAGCCTCGTCGGTTCTGGAAGAGGATGACTTGCTCTTGTTGCTGGAGTGCCTGGTCTATTGCTTCGAGAAGGCGGGGGGAGAAGGCTCCTTTCATGCGCTTCTGGAATCGGAGTCGCTTGATGTCGATGACTTCTATCTGGGGCAACTGCATGTTGGCGAAGCGCTGGGTGAGAGGTACGTAGCCGTAGCGTCCTTGCTGCGCGAGGTGGTAGGTTTCGATGCTGGGGGTGGCTGTGCCGAGCAGGGTTTTGGCTCGGCTTTGCTGCGCCAGCATGATGGCGGCGCTGCGTGCGTGGTAGCGTGGCGCTGGGTCTTGCTGCTTGTAGGAGGTTTCGTGTTCTTCGTCCACGATGACGAGTCCGAGCCGCTGAAAGGGGAGGAAGACGGAGGAGCGCACGCCGAGGATGAGGTCGTAGGGGTGGTCTGTGAGCTGCTGCTGATAGACTTCGGCTCGTTCCTTGTCGGTGAATTTGCTGTGATAGACTCCGAGGCGGTTGCCAAAGGCTCTTCGGAGTCGCTCGGTGATTTGTGTGGTGAGTGCGATTTCGGGCAGGAGGTAGAGCACTTGTTTGCCTTGGCGAATGTGTTGCTCGATGAGGTGGATGTAGATTTCTGTCTTTCCTGAGGAGGTGACTCCATGCAGGAGTGTGATGTCTTTCTCCTGCCATGTCTGCCAGATGGCGTCGTATGCTTTTTGCTGGGTTTCGTTGAGCTGCGACAGGGGTTCTCGTCGGTCTCCTGTTAGGGTCTGCGCCTGCTCGGCTTGATTCTTCTTGCGGCTGTTCAGCTTCGTGCTGCCTGTGGGTGCTTTCTTCAGGATGCCTGGGAAGGCTGCCTTATAGACGTCGCCGAGGGGGGAGAGGTAATAGCTGGCTATCCACTGCCAGAAGCGGAATTGGCTCTGGGTGACGATAGGTTGGGCATCGAGCACTTGAATGATGGGTTTGATTTGCACGCCTTCTGGCTGCTGGGTGTGCAGCCGAAGGACTACGCCAGCGTAGGTCTTGGTCTTACCTAACTGCACTAACACTCTCGACCCTTCGACCACTTGTTCCTGCATCTCACGAGGAACGGCGTAGGTGAAGGTTTCGAATGGGACTGGCAAAATGACATCAGCAAACAATTTTTTGAGTTTTTAAGTTTGACGTGAAGTGTGGAGCGTGAAGCGTGAAGCGTTTGAGCGGGATGGCATTTTCAGTCAACAAATTATTTTTGTCAACAAATAGCCACAAATAAGGCACAAATTAAGATTTTATTTTGAGAAAATTTGTGATTATTTGTTGACTCTAAAGATATAATTTATTGACTTGACGAATTATTTTTTGTCAACAAATGGCCACAAATAAGGCACAAATTAAGATTTTATTTTTGAGAAAATTTGTGATAATTTGTTGACGCAAAAGATATAATTTGTTGACTCGACTTTCAGAAGATATACACCACATAGAGTTGGTGGGAGCTGCCTTTCATCTTGTCGTTCTTCAGTCCTTGATAGACGGTGTCTGTCAGGTCGTTCTTCACTTCTGCCCACTTGCCTAAGGCGATGTTGTAGGTGTAGCCCACTCGGAAGTGCTTCATCAGTTCGATGCCTGCTCCCACATTCCAAGTGAAATGGGTGTCTTTCAACTTGTAGGAGGCACGGTTCTCGACGATGGTCTTGAAGTCGTCGTGCTTCAGGTTGAAGGAGAACTGTGGTCCTGTACTGCCAAAAATGCCGAAATGAGGGGTGAAGGCAATCTTGTAACTCAGGTTGATGGGTATGTCCAGGAACTGCACATAGTCTTTGTCTTCGTATCTTTCGCCATCGATGGTTGCCATCATCTTGGTTCCCTTGCGGTCGTAGATGGCTGCCACATCGAAGCCAAATCCTGGGAGCAGGGGCACATCGACATAGAGGATGGCTCCCACAAAGAAACCTGCACGGTTGTCGGAAGAAACGATGTTCTTGTCGAACGTCATCTTCGACAGGTTCATACCGCCCTTGAGTCCAAAGCGAACTTGGGCTTTTACGGGCAAAACCATTATCAAAGCCACGACAAGCATGGCAAACAGCCTTTTCATTTTAAGTTTTTAATCAGGGATTTAAAGGATTTAAAGGATTTTCGATTACTACGTTGTTCTTTGTCCTTTGTACTTA
>DGSN01000015.1:3214-91664 GCA_002393575.1 Prevotellaceae bacterium UBA4361
TACTTAATTGAGGTTTTTGAGTTTAAGTCTCCTAAAGAAATAGACTAAATGTACTAAATTTTAAAACTTTGCCGATTTTGCCAATTTCTTTAGGAGACATTTTCTCTTTTACTTGGGAGAGCTGGAGGGGGCTATTTCATTTCAATCACCTCTCCCACGCAGGCATTAGGTTGCTGAATGTTGAGCAGCGCAGTGATTGTAGCAGCGATGTCGGTGATATGATGCGTGCGGTTGTCCCAGCCATGAGGCACTCCCCACCCCATGAAAATCAACGGAATGTGGGAATCATCTGGACTCCAAGCTATGTGGGTCGTGCCTTTTGCCACGAAACCCTTCTTCTGAATGTCCTTCGTTTCGGAGAAATCTTCCGTCAAGCCTGGGCGTGGCACAATCTGAACTTGTCCGCTGCGGTGAGGGCAATAGCCATTGATAACGTTCGTGCGAATAGGCTCAGGCACGTAGTCAGGGATGGCTTCCACACTGAATGCGTAAGACACTTCGGGGAGCGTGTTCAGATAGACGATGGTTTCGGCAAGAATTTTTGAATACTCTGAAGTCTTCTGCACATCATTGGTGAAGTGTACTTGCTGGGCAGTCAGACTCATCACGGGGTCTTCCCTGAGCGAAGGGAATGAGGAACGAAGATGTGCATTCAGTCCTTCGATAATAGGGTTTTCGCCCCAGATGTCGGAAGGAATCTTGTGCTCGTGTCGCCATTCCACATTGTGCGCTCCAGCATGGTCGGCAGAGAGGAACAATGTCCAGTTTCCCTTACCCACCTTTTCGTCGAGGAACGACAAGAAATCTGCCACGTCTAAGTCGAGGCGCAAATACATGTCCTCCATCCAGATGGAGTTGGGACCGATGCGGTGCCCCACCATGTCGGTCGAGGAAATGCTCACAGCGAGGAAGTCGGGCACACCAGCAGGATTGTTTCCCAGGTTCTCCCCCTCCACAGCAGCTTTAGCCATGTCGAAGGTAATCTTCATGCCCCAAGGCGAGTTCTTCAGGTCGTAACCAAAGGTGTTCTCCCACTTCTGGTTCTTCGGTGCGCTCTGCACGTAGCTTTTCTCGTCGTAGAGCAGTTCCCAAGGCCCTCCCTTGATATTCTTGTTGGCAAACGCCAAATACTCGTTGGCATATTTCTCGCCCAGTTTTTGGTCGTTGAACTTCTTCACCCACTTAGGCAGTTCATCCATATAGTAAGTGCTTGTGATGAAATTCGTGGAATAGCCATCCATCCAATAAGCAGCCGTGGCAGAATGTCCTGCTGGCAGAATGGATGCACGGTCTTTCAAAGCCACACCCACTGTTTTTGAGCGGAAATTCGTTGCCATGCGCAGTTCGTCGGTCATCGTCGTCACCAGCATGTTGCGAGGCGATTCCAGCCCAGCCTTAGCCGTCGAGCTTGGTTTTCCGTCCTTGTCGTATGCACCCACTGCCTTCACGCTCTTGTCCTCCGTGCAGTAGGTTTTCTTGCCATCGATATAGAAGGTGTTAGCCACGATGCCCGTCATGGCAGGCACCGAACCCGTGTAGATTGAAGTGTGTCCCACCGCCGTGATGCAAGGCAGATAGTTGATGAGTGTGCGGTTGCAATTCCATCCCTCCCGCATCATCCGTCGGAAACCGCCATCGCAGTAGCGGTCGGCATAGCGAGTGAGGTAATCCCATCTCATTTGGTCAACCACCAGTCCCACCACCAGCTTTGGTTGGTGCAACTCCCGAATGTCCTGCACTGTGGTTTGCGCCCAAGCCGAACAGCAAACCCCGATTAAAGCAATTGCTATCAACAGTCTTCTCATATAAGGTAAGTTTTTGAGTTTTATGTCTCCTAAAGAAATAGACTAAATGTACTAAATTTTTATTCATCTTTAACCCTAACCTTAACATTCCAGCCGAATGGCGGTTATCGTTATGGTTATCGTTATCGTTGAAAAAATTTTGCCGATTTTGCCAATTTCTTCAGGAGACTCTTTCTCTTTTTTCTTCTTCATTGCAAATATAGGTATTTCTTTTTATATCTCACTACTCCTAGTTCTTTTTTTGAAAAAAACATGCGGAGAAAAAAATTTCCAACATAAACAACAAACCCACAAAACACTTTCCACCACCCCAAAAAACAAACGGCTGCAAATCCCTTTGGAACTTGCAGTCGTTTGTCAGATTATATGTATGTTAATACTTGTCGTTATCCGAATGATTACCAGATGGTTTTTTCAACTTCACCCCAGTCTTTTTCATTATATTCGTATGTATCACGTTCCTTGGTGAGACCGTCATCCACACCTGAACCACCTTCAAAATAAGGTAATTCTTCATATAGTTTTAATTTTACCAAAGCTTCATTTCTATCAATGCTTGGGGCTTTATATGTCTTCTTGTTCATTTTAATTCGTTTTTAAAGTTGAAATAAACACCTTCTTGCCGTTCATGATGTAAATACCACCCTTCAAAGGAGCCGCTACACGCTGTCCGTTCAAGTTGTAAAGCACACCAAGACCTTCTTCTGCATCCATTTTCTTGATAGCATCAACTGTTTCATTGCCAAATGAGAAGAAATACTTTACATCATCAGAACTCTCACTCAAGTAATTAGTCATATCTAAATAAGCCTTGCCAGCACTAAGTTTTTTACCATTATTTAGTGGATAGAATCCAACAGTTCCATTCACTTGATTCAAAACATATATTTTGCCATTACCTTCTACACTTCCATCAGATGCTTTAAGTGCATTTTCTTCTTCTAATACAAAATTACTGATAGTAGGTATTTCAAAACTATTATCGCTTCCTTCTTGTTTAGATATCAGTATCGCAGTTCCAGCAGGCACTTCAGTTTTTTCTGTTAAAGCTATCTGATGTCTATCTGTAAAAATACAAGCAGTTTCTATAATATAAGCAGTTACATCTGTACCTTCAAAATCCAAAGCATTATTAGTTACGTATGTAGCCCATCCAACATCAGAAATACGAACAGTTTCAGAAGTTAACGCTGTACGATAATTGCAATACACGGGTTCCTCTGTGTAAATTTCAACTTTGGATATTCTCACACCACTTACAGAACCGTTTCCTGATTTCGAAGTGATACGCAATTTACCAGTTCCCGATAAAGCCACACCACCAGTATAAGTATTTTTTCCTGTTTCAGAGTTTCCAGATACAGTAACATCCTTCCATGTGTTCATTCCATCTCCAATAGTTAAACTATTATATTCAACACCTCCATAAGTTCCTCCATAGACAATAACTTTAGAAAGTTTACTCAACTCAAATGCTTCAGACTCAATGTAAGCACCATCACCAAATAATCGATATTTACTTTTAGCTGTTGTATTACCGCTATATGTCCAAGTGTCATATCGAAGTGTCTGTGTTAGTATTTCTTCGGTATTGGTTCCTGATAATTTGGCAAAAACAGCATAATAGGTCACATCATTCATTCCCATTGTAGCGGAAGTGGTAAAAGTAGGCGCAGTATTGGTAGGTTCCAAAGTTGACTCAGACCAACCCATAAACTCATAACCGTTGGGAATATTATCTGTTGGTGCTGCAAACGTGATTGCTTCGCCTTCTGCAATCGATGTACTGGAAGTCACACCATTGACACTCCAAGTTACATTATGTTTAACTTTCTTACCCGACTGTATAACAGTAACAACCTTATTAACAGACTGAGTTTCATACGAATAAGTAAGAGTAATTTTCCCTACTCGATCAGTTGTTGTTTCATTGATTAATGCCGTGAAATGAATCATATCATTAGTTGCATCAGTAATTGTTATCCATTCTGAACCTTGCGTAACCGATGCTGTTAATGTACCATCGTCTTTGGGATTATTAATAGAGTAATTTATGATTCCACTTGTTGCATCATCATCTAAAGCAATGTCATCAGCAATTATTTCAGGGATAGTCCCAACATAAATATAAAGAGTAGCAGGAGGGTAGGTACTAAAACTATTTGACGTAGAGTAAGCACCAATTTTATCAGTATTTTTTCCTATGAAACGAGTAGTTGTGCCTTTGTTTTTGAAATAAATAGTACCGTCTTCGAGGGTTGACACAGTCCAAATATATTTATTATCTGATGGGAGGGTAGAACTAATCGTAAAATCTGTTGAACTACCGCTATACCCTAAATATGTACCATTAAAGATAATGAAATAATTTCCTGATGTGCCTGTAGATTTAACCTTAAAAGTCAATGGTTGACCTGTAGTAATGGTAATTAAGTTGCCGTTTATAGTAAAACCATTTGTAATAGTTTCAAATTTTTTATTATTATAACTTGAAGCCAATCGATTATTATATCCTAAGATGTAAGTTCCTTCTTCAGTCAAGTCCGCTACAGATGAAATTTTTCGATAGTTTTGCGCCCATGCCCCCACGCTCACTATCATAGCCAGCAATATGACGAGCCATCTTAAGTTTTGAGTAATTTGTTTCATACTAATTTTTGTTTTAAGGTTTTATTAATTGTTTTATTTTGCTTTTAAATACCGTCCAAAATATCAAAAATTCCTGCAAAGATAGAAAATTTTATTTGTTGACGCGTCATGAGATAAAAAAAACAATCACAAAATAAAGATTTTTTATCATTTATCTACTGACTTCACATATCGCGAAAGCAATCACTCGCCCAATGATTATCCGCAATCAGCTGATAATGTTCCTAAGGAGAAATGAACAAGGAGCCTGAGGCAACGCCCCAGGTAATAGACGGTATGAAAGAAAAACGATTCAAGAGTCAGTTTTCAAATGTGTCAACCGCCTCTTGCAGCAGGGAGATAATTGGCAGATGCTGAGGACAAGCATCCTCACACTGTCCGCATTGCACGCACACCGATGCCTTCGGTCCTCCTGTTCGCCAGCCATAGTTGTTGCGAGCTTCAGCCAGATTGCCATAACTCTTGTACTCGTTCAGTACGGAGAAGATTTCCGGAATGTGTATTTCCATCGGACAACCAGGCGTGCAGTAATGGCAGGATGTGCAAGGAACCACGTTCGTTCGCCCCAGCACTTCCCTTGCCTCTTCCACCACTTTTTGCTCGAATTCATCGAGAGATTTGAATGATTTCATGTATGAAACATTGTCCATCATTTGTTCCATACTCGACATGCCACTGAGCACCACCATCACATTCGGCAGAGAAGCCACATAGCGAATTGCCCACGAAGCCATCGAAGCAGTAGGGTTGGCACGAAGCAGCACGTCTTTCACTGCCTGCGGAGGATTGGCAAGCGTTCCACCCTTCACGGGTTCCATCACAATCACAGGCTTGCCGTGACGTGTGGCGATGTCATAGCATTGGCGCGCAGCAATGATGCGGTTGTCCATGTCGGCATAGTTGATTTGGAGCTGCACAAACTCCATGTCGGGATGGTCGCAGAGGATTTGCTCCAACAGGGCAGGACTGTCGTGGAACGAAAACCCGATATGCCTGATAAGCCCTTCGTCCTTCAACTTGTGCATATAGTCCCAGATGCCATAGCTGTCGTATCGCTTCAGGTTCACCGCATCGATGCCATGCAGCAAATAGAAGTCGAAGTAGCCTGCACCCGTTCGTTCCAAACTCACCTTGATTTCATTCTTAGCTTCTTCTTCGCTCGAACACGCAAAAGCCGCTGCATTGAGTTTGTCGGCAAGGTAGTAGCTTTCGCGTGGATACCTGCTGCACAACGCTTCCTTCGCTGCCGGTTCCGACCCCGCATAGATATAAGCCGTATCGAAATACTTTCCTCCTGCTGCGATGAAAGCATCCACCATTTGCTTGGTCTGTTCCAAGTCGGTTGTTTTGTCTGCCAGTTGTGGCAAGCGCATGAGTCCGAAACCCAACTTCATGCAGTCTTTCACAAGTTCATTCATAGAGTACTTTATTTAGTTGTGGCAAAAATAGCGAAAATCATTGTAAAGTAAAAACTAAGTAAGCTAAAAGTTAATAGTAAAAAAAATTTACGAAAAATTCACGGGTAATTCACGACCATTCGCGTTAAAATAAAAAACATGAATTACCGCAAATTATCCGCGAATTATCATGAATTATTATGTTTTTCTTCGAGAGCTTAAACAATTATTTACGATTAATTCGCGGTCAATTCACGGCCATTCACGTTAAAATATAAAACATGATTTTTTCGTGAATGATATCGTTGTCATATATTTCTTGAGGAAACGCTTATCATTTTTTAATTTTAATTTTTTACCTTTTCATCATTAATTCGTTAACTTTGCAGCAATTTTATCCTATAAATACACAAACCATGAAACCATTTTTAAAAATTCTCTCAACCCTCTTCTTTCTATCTGCTCCAGCAGTAGCACAAGTCACCATCAACTACACCGAGGACGGAGCCACAGTGAATGTCCCAGAAACCGTCAAGGGTGTCGTCCATAGCGTCACAGGCACAAATGTCATCATCTTCTCGTCCAACACCACCGACGAACTCACCTACTCCGTTTCGGGCACCTGTTCCGACGGTTCGCTCTCCATCAGAGGCTCCTATAAATTCACCCTGGAACTGAACGGCATCAACCTCACCAACAACCACGGAGGAGCTGCCATCTACGAAAATTGCGGAAAGCGCGTGGCAGTCGTCATCAAGGAGGGAACGGTGAACACCCTGTCGGACGCAGCCACCAACACACAGAAAGCGGCACTCTACTTCGGAGGGCATCCCGAATTTGAAGGTGGCGGCACACTGAACGTAAGCGGAAAAGCCAGGCACGCCATCGTCTCCAAGGAATACATGGAGCTGAAAGCCAACACTGGCACCATCAACATACTCGAAGCAGTGAGCGACGGCATACACTGCGGAAAGGGGAAGGTGAACAACGAACACAACTACTTCAAGATGAAAGGCGGTACGGTCAACATCGCGAATGTGGGAGGCGATGGCATAGATGCCGACGATTTCGGCACTATCCACATCAAGAACGGTACTCTCAACATCAGCGTTGGCGACGACTCAAAGGCTCTGAAGGCAGACAGCATCCTCAACATCAGTGGCGGCGACATCAACATCTATGCCAAAGGAGCTGACAGCGACGCCCTCCGTGCCAACTATGCCGTGAACATCAGCGGAGGCGACATCGACATCGTTCTGGGAGGCGACGGAACCAAAGGCATCAAATCGAAATGCGAAACAGCTTCCACGGTCAACAACGGTGGCAACATGAACATCAGCGGAGGCAATATCAGCATCCTGGCATTGGGCAACAACTTCACGGATGCCACTGGCGACGTGTCGAAATGCGTGGGTGCCAGCATCGACGGCAACCTGAACCTCACCGCAGGCGAACTCCACATCACGACGATGGGCGACGAAGCAAAGGACTTGGCAGTGAAAGGCACAGAAACCATTGCAGACGGAACCGTGTTCACGACCCAATCGCCGTGGAAAGTGAACCCTTACGACTACCTCTACGACATGACTGCTTATTGCATCGTGAAACAAAATGCCACGACCCTCGACAACTACACCAACAAAGCCATCGGTGCTTTCCTTGGCGACCAGTGCATCGGCATTGCCATTTTCGACAACAACACTTACGGCACCATGCACCTATACAGCAACACTGCCACCACCGACGAACCGTTGACATTCCGACTCTACGACTACGACACAGGCAACACATACGAACTGACCGCTACCGAGGACGTGACCTTCACCTCCGATGCCAACTATGGTTCGCCAAGCGAACCTATCATCCTCACATACCGCCTCAACTACCCTGGCGATGCCAACTGCGACGGACAAGTGGATATTTCCGACGTGGTAACCGTAGTGAATTATGTCCTTTCGGGTTCAGCATCCGACAACACCAGCTTCGACCATCAGAATGCAGACATGAACGAAGATGGCAACATCGACATCTCCGATGTAGTCAGCATCGTCAATATGATTCTCAACAACTGAATTGTAGAATGAAGAAAGGGAAAATGTCTCCTAAAGAAATTGGCTAAATCGGCAAAATTTAATTTAACGATAACCATAACGACAACCGCCATCTGGATGGAAAGTTAAGGCTATGGTTAAAGTTGAAATAAATTTAGTACATTTAGTATATTTCTTCAGGAGACATCATTCTTAATTCTTCATTCTTTATTCTTCATTTTACTAAAATTTCTCTCGATGAATTCGACTTTTTTGCACTTTTGAACTATTTTCACAGCGAAATGAACGGAATTGATAGGACGACGGAAAAAAACGTCGTACCTTTGCAGTGTCAAAAGAAAAAAGACAAGATTATTCATATACAAAAAGGGTTAGTTAATATATAAGTTAGTTTAGATTAGTTAGTAAATGTTTTTTTAAATTCGGACCGCGAGGTTAGAATTTAGCCTAACAACAGCCTCCCTCATCATCGACTTGAGGGAGGCTGTTGGCGTTTATATACACAACGAGCCTTCGTTTTCTTCTCAACGAACGCTCGTTTCCCTCTCAATGAACGCTCGCCGAAACGCAAACGAACGTTCGTTGTTTTTCATAACTCAAAATAATCAGGGATTGGAAGGATATAAAAGGGATTTTGGGTAAGTTAAAAGACTTTTCTTGGCGTTCATTTGTGTGAATTTGTTGACAGAAAAAAGATTTGTTGACTCCCTATTGTTTCAAAATGCGAATAATTTTAGCAAAGATGATTGTCTTTAAATAAAAAAGAGTATATTTGCATCCAATAAAAAAAAGCTATATGTGTACAATAACCTTAGAGTATAATAAAAGCAATGCTCTTGCACGACGCAAGCTTGCTGCTTTGCTGGCAACAGGATTGTTTATACCTAAAGAAATTAAGTCCGACGAGCCAACGGCAGAGGATGTAGCTGCTCATCGCAAAGAGATTGATGAATTTCTGTATGCTTCGAAAATTTTAGCTGCCAAAGCATTTAAACGACATCTATGACCTATCACCAAAAAGATATTGTAGAGATAGACTTTCCTATTCCAGGAGAAGGATACAAGGTTCATCCTGCTGTCATTGTGTCAAATGACGAATTACAGGTTGATGAGGGTTTTGTTTATGTGGCCCTAATCTCATCGCAAGACTTCTCATACAGCCGTCATTATGCATACCCTCTTACTGACGATATGCTATCTTTCAAAATGCAAAAGAAAAGCTATGTTAAATGCCAAGTATTAGCTGTTACCGTTGACACTGGAATCATACGTCGTCTCGGAACAATTAAGCAGGAGTACTTTGACGAGATTGTAGATAAAATTATTGAATCTATTTTCTAATTTCTCAGTTCAACTATTCAGGCTCACAAGTAGCGAAAATCACAGACAGGGTTGTACACATTTAGCAGGGGTTGAACAATTCTCCACGGCTTACCTGTGCTCATAACGTATTTGAAAAACGAATATAAGAGTTCTAACTATATAAACATTGCACCATGAAAAGACTACTTTTTCTTGCTCTCCTTATTGCCTTTGTGGGGAATATACGGGCACAAGAAACAATCATGTTCAACACGGGGAATATCGTTTCACCCGAAATCAAGAACGACCAAACTGTCACCTTCCGTTTCTTGGCTCCCAATGCACAGAAAGTGGAGGTGGAGGGTAGTTTTCTGAAACAGAATAGACGTGCTGCATTGACCAAGGACGAACGAGGCGTGTGGAGTTTCACGACCGAGGTGCTGCAACCCGAGATGCACACTTATTGCTTCTACGTGGATGGCATCCGCATGACAGACCCGAACAATGTGTATATGTGTCGCGACATTGCCACTTACACCAACTATTTCTTCATCGACGGTGAACTCTCTGCCAACTACATCGTGCGCGACGTTCCGCACGGCACTGTCTCGAAAGTGTGGTATCCAAGTCCTGGTTTGGGAATGAATGCACGGCGCTTCACGGTCTATACACCTGCTGGCTATGAGGAAGGGAAGAAACGCTATCCTGTGCTTTACCTCTTGCATGGAGCTGGTGGCGACGAAAACGCATGGAGCGAACTGGGTCGCGCAGCTCAGATTGCTGACAACCTCATTGCCCAAGGCAAGGCAGAGCCTATGATTATCGTGATGCCCAATGGGAACGGCGCTCAGAAAGCCATGCCTGGAGAATATGAAAACTCCATGCAGAAACCGACATTCATGTCGCGCGGCATGATGGACGGAGCTATCGAGAAGGCATTTCCAAAGGATGTGGTGGGCTATGTGGATGCTCATTTCCGCACCATTGCCGACAAGAACCACCGTGCCATTTCGGGGTTGTCGATGGGTGGATTCCATAGCATTTACATTTCAGCCAACAATCCAGACATGTTTGGCTACATCGCTCCCATGTCTGCCGCTATCAATCGCCAAAGCCGAAATCAGCAACAGCCTGAGATTTACCAAAACTTGGAGGAAAAGATGGTAACTCTGTTTCAAAAGAAGCCAAAGCTCTATCGTATTTACATTGGTAACACGGATTTTCTCTTTCAAGACAACGTGAATTTCCGCAAGATGCTCGACAAGCATGGTTGCAAATACGAATACTTCGAAAGCGACGAAGGTCACATCTGGGCAAACTGGCGCAAATATCTGAACGACTTACTTCCAAAGCTATTCAAGTAACAAGCAATTCCTAATTATT
Source organism: Prevotellaceae bacterium UBA4361 (assembly GCA_002393575.1). GTDB lineage: Bacteria > Bacteroidota > Bacteroidia > Bacteroidales > Bacteroidaceae > UBA3839. Next base: position 13,802 of record DGSN01000015.1, read on the forward strand.
ATCATGGCAAAAATCGTTAAAATGGATAATCATCGTAAGGATGAAGAGAACAAGACTGTGGAGGAATTTCTGAAAAATCTTAGTTATGAAACTTTGACTCAGAATCTGAAAGACTCAGAAAAAAAATTATTAAAAAACCTTGGAATTAAAACGACTGAAGATGTGCTGGGTTTAATTTCAATGCTGGGAATCAAATCTGATGAGAAGTTTGAAAATGCGAAGCATTTATTTGAAAAGGATAATCCTCCTTTTGACCTCATATCAACTGACGAGGATGACGAGGAAGATGAATACTACGATCTCGATTATGTTCCTAAAGGACTTTTTATCGAAAAGGATTTGCCTGCCAAAGAATATCACATACGCATCAAACTCAATAATGCTCCTGTCAAGATATGGCGAGAACTGAAAGTTCCATCGAACATGTCGCTTGAACTCTTGGCGCAGTTTCTTATCATTGCAATGGGTTGGGACAACGCACATCTGCATCAATTCAAGAAGAATGACTTCATCTTCAAGAACACTTCCGACATCAAACGGGACAATGACATGTTTGGAGAATGGGGCATTGGACGTTACAGAACATACAATGCTGACGAACTTGCCATTTCGGATGTGCTAAAGCAGAAAGGAGAGCGCATGAAGTTTGAATACGACTTCGGCGACAGTTGGGAGCATGACGTGTGGGTGAAAGGCATTCGTGAATATGAGAAAGACGAGGAGCCAACGGTGGTATTTGTGAAAGGTCAAGGCGCTTGTCCACCTGAAGACTGCGGAGGTGTGTGGGGATATGAAGACCTTCTCGAAATCAAAACGAAGAAACGCAAGTCGGCAGATGAAAAGGAACGGTTGTCATGGTACGGACTGGACGACCCGCATTTCAAGCCTGAACTATGTAACGAGGAATGGACGAATGAGGACGTACAGAACTATTGGAGTACCATCAAAGAAGCGATGAAGAAGGAAAAATGATGTCTCCTAAAGAACCTTTTAGCTCGTCGAAGCCAAATTTACAAAGTAATCGTTAGAAATAATTTGCTACGATTTTAAACCACGAATTACTCGAATTAAACGAATTTACAATATTTAATTTTATCAAATTTCACTAATTTAAAAAATGCCAGCATTTTTGTTCGTGAAATTTGAATAACTAATACATAAATAATTCGTTTAATTCGAGTAATTCGTGGTTTTGTATAATCCCAGTTACTCTTAAATCTTTGCTATATTTTAAATTTTGCCGATTTAGCCAATTTCTTTAGGAGACTTCATTCTACATGGAAGTAGTCAACATCCACATAGCCGCCTGTTGCTTTGGTGGCATAATTGAAGATGGCGAATTTCGTTCCCATAAACATACGGGTGTAGTCGAACTTCACGCTGACAGGATTGCCGATGGAAATCCAATTCTTGCCATCTAAGCTGTAATAGTAGTAGCTCAAGTCTTTGCCATCCGTGAAATCACCATCCACTCGCAGGTAGATTTGCTTGCGCTTGAGCGGAACGGAAGCCACTTCCTCCACTTTGGCATCCTCCAAATGGCGAGTGCCACGACGAAGCACCATCTTCTGTTCGGTCATCACCAGTCGCAGTTTCTTGCCTTCCTTCTGCACTTGCAGCGCACCGCAGTCGCCTTGGAAAGCACTCAGTCCTGCCACGTCGCCATCCTTCATTTTGCTCACATCGAGCTTGATGCTACCCGAACAACGAGGTGCTGTCATACGTTGGGTGAGCGTGTTCGGAGCCGCAAAGAGCTGGTCCACCACTCGTGCTGTCTTCAGGCGCATATAGCCAGGACGCTCGGTCAGACTCCAAGCCTCATCTATCGGGTTGTGGTTCCACTGCCAGTACAAGCCCAAGTTTCCGTCGTGGCAAACCAGATTGCCTTTCTCGCTACCAGCAGGGTTGAAGTCGTCACTGCCGACAATGCCTTCCATCGAGGTGTAATCCACACTGAGGTCGTTCGGTATCTTTCCGTTCTCATCGCCTAAGATGGGCCAATCGTCAATCCAACGACATGGCATCAGACAAGGGGTGCGACCGATTCCATCGCGATCCTGGAAGATGAATCCGTACCACTCTCCGTTCTTGCCATCCACGATACAGCCCTGTCCCACTCCGCCGAATCTCTCGAAAGGTGTTTCAAGGATGACTTTCTTCTCGTAAGGTCCCAAGATGTTGTCAGCACGATAGCAAACTTCTCGACGCACTCGCCCTGGCACTCCCCACTTCATGGAAATCATACAGAGATAATACTTGCCGTTGTGCTTGATGACGCTGCTGCCTTCGAGCAATGCGCCACGCTCTTCTTCGTCGCGTTCGAAGAGTATCTTGTTGACACCTCCTGGCTTCTGGTCGCTCAAGTCTTCATTCAGTTCAATCAGTCGTCCTGTCTCGCAGAACACATACACGCGCCCGTCATCGTCGAAGAAAAGGGAACCGTCGTGCATGTGCTTAGGACGCGAAAGGAGTGTCCACGGTCCTGCTGCATCCTTCGCGGTGAAGATGAAACCCTTGCCTGGCGCACCGTTGGCAGTGAACCACACATAGAACTGGCCGTTGTGGTAACGAATGGAGGAAGCCCACTGTCCTTGTCCATACACGCTTTCGTGGTCGAGCAAGTCGTAGCGCGGACCATCGTCGATGCGTGGAAACACGTAGGAAATGGTTTCCCAATGCTGCATGTCAGTGGAGCGCATGATGGGAGCACCAGGCATGAGGTGCATCGTCGTGCTAATGAGATAGTAATAGTCGCCCACTCTGCAAATCGACATGTCGGGCACATCGGCATAGATAATCGGGTTGCGATAGCCTTGAGCCTCACATGGAAGGGAAACAAACAAGGATTGAATGGCAAAGAAAGCCAAGAGGAAAAGTTTACGTATCATATTGCATGGTGAATTTAGTTTCGTCAAAACAACCCGTCGTTTCGGAATCGAGAAGCATTCCAAAACGATTTCAGCAGCAAAGATACGTCGATTTTGTGTTTTTCAGTTTTTGATATGTTACAAGAATTTTCGATTTTGAAAAAAGTCACCAAATTCCATGACAATCATTTCTTCAAAATCTTTTTTCCGTTCACGATGTTGATGCCATCCACAGGCTGAGAATGGGCGATTCCATCGAGAGAAATATATGTTTTTGGCATGGTGGCTGACGCATCCATTTCCACATCATTCACAGCCAACAGCTCATCAATCTCATCGAGTGAGTTCAGAAAACCAATGTAGGAAATTCGTGCTGTTCCGCTCGTTGCAGTCAGTCCGAAAATGGTGGCACCCGTGCAGAAACTCCATTCGTCGCCTTGACAATTGCCATCGAGTCCACTTTCAGTAATGTTCCAAGCCACCACACGCTTTGTTCCCGACGTGCGGGTAGCGGTTGGCGGCACCTGACTGCTCTTGTTCACGCCGTTCAACCACCACAGGTAACTCTTTCCGCTGCTCAGATTCAGTCCTTCACCCACCACGACGAAGTATTTTTGCGCCGCCTTCACGTTGTATTCGCAATTTTCGTAGTCGAGCATCAGGCAAACATTGTTGTTGCCTGATGCTTTCACTGTGATTACATTTTCCGTTGTGTTGTAGGAGATATTGCTCTGCAACACACGGTTGCTGTCGCCTGTCTTCCAGTCGGATGCTTGGAATTTGTAGAACTTGCCATCGTAGCCACTCACCAATCGCAAATAGTAGAGCCCAGGAAGCACTGTTCCTCCGTCAGCCACGAACCTGAAGACAAATTCTTTCTTTGCACTGCCATCGGCATTCACTGCCATTTCCTTTGGCAACTCAATCTCCACGTTGTAGAAGCCGTTTCTTTCTGCATTCTTATGCGAAGAAGGAATGGTGACGGTGGTCAGCTTCTCACCATTTATATATATAGTACCCACGCGACCTTTGTCAGCCGTCGTAAATCGGCACATGATGGCAAGGGAGTCCTTCTTGAGCGACTTGTTCTGCAAGGTGTATTGCACAAAACCGCCTCGTTGTGCATCGCGATAGAACTCACCATTGTATGCGCCGTATGAACTGCTGGTGGAGTAACTGGCATCGTGTCCTGCTTCGCTCTGTTGTTCACCCGTTGCCACATAGTCGATGGTACGAGCAATGAGTGCTGCTGCGGCAGCATCTGCCTTGCCCATATCGCTCTCGTTGTAAGCCTCAGCCGTCTGTGCATACCAATAGCAACTGTAGCGTGCATGGTGTATCTGATAGAAAGGCACGAGTGTCAACTGGTTCCAGTCGCCTTTGCTCTGTTCGCTCTTGGCATCGATGGTGAACTGCAAGTCGCCCACCTTCTTGATGCGCTTGAGCAATTCGCTGCGATTGCCAATGAGGAGAGGAGCACTACTGAGCGACTTGCTCGTTGCCATTGCTCCAGGACTGTGGTCCATGCGTCCTTCTCCAGCGAACTCGTTTTGCAGTTTCTCGTATGTCAACCCCGTAGTCTTGGCATCATTGGCATTCATGGCTGTGGTTTGTGCTGCCAGAAGGATTGGACCATACTTAAATGCCACATAGTCCGTATAGTTCGGACATTCCTCATAACGTAGCGACATAGGCAGACTGACGGTGACTTCGTCGCCAGCCTTCACGCTCACATGTACGTAGGAAGCCACTCCTTCCTTCACACTCACGCTCTGCTTCTTGCCGTTCACACTCACGGCAAAGTCCTTACCCACCCAAGCAGGATGGCGCACAGCCAAGGTGAACGAGCCCTTGTCAATCTTCAGCGTTGTACTTTGTTCGAAAGGAAATCCTGTGGTTTGAGTCACACCGAAATGCTCAGCCTGGAGTTGGCTTGCCGTGAACTGATTCACGTAGAGTGTAGCATTGTCCATGCTATGCGTATAGATGAAGTGTCCATACTTGGCATGGTTCTCCATTCCTGTTCCCACACAGCACCACATGCCCTGATTCACCTGCGAATAGATGCGGTAGGACTGTGGACGAAGTGTCGTGAAATAAACATAGCCACCTGTCTGCGGATCCTGCGTGGAAAGGATATGGTTCCATGTGGTTGATTCGTAGAAATCGGCATACTTGGCATCATGGGTTTCGTCGAAAAGGTCTTCCGAGAGTTTCAGCATATTGTTGGAATTGCAGCTCTCCGGTCCTTCCAAGTTTTCCATATACTGAGCACCACGACTGGCTGCCAAGAAATGCTCGCTCACACTGTTACCACCTATTGCCACGGTGCGGTTCTCCACCACGTCCTGCCAGAAATTGTGTGCAGCCTTCTGATAGGTCGTTGCCGTGTTGTCCAACTGGTAGATACGTTCAAAACCTATGTATTTAGGCACCTGCGTATTTGCATGTTTTCCATCGAGGAAAGTGGTGTTGAGGGTTTGCATGTTGTTAATCATCGTGCTGTGGCTGTATTTCTTCGCAGCAGTCAGATACTTCTTGTCACCAAAAATTTGATAGGCATCAGCCAATGTTTCGTTCATGCCTCCGTGTTCCCAACCCAGCACAGTCTGCATGTCGTTAGTGCTCAATCGGCTCACCACATTCACGCTCCAATCGCACAGTTTCTTGTAAAGTTCCTTGGCCTCTTCGCTTTTTGTGTAGAGCCAAGCGTCGCGCAAACCAGCCAGCACTTTGTGTTCGCAATAGAAAGGCACCCAACCTCCATACTGGCGGAAAGCCGAGAGGTCGTTGGCATAGAGTCCTGTCCAGATTTGATTGATAGGTTGTCCACCGATGAAACCATACATGCCTTGCGTGTCCTTGTCGAAAGCGTCCTGACAATCCTTCAAGATGTCAAGGCAATAGTCGAGACGCTCCTTCAACTTGCTTTTCATAGCGGCATCATAGCTTGCAGCATATCCCAAGGCAAGAGCGGTGAGATAATGGCCTCCCACGTGTCCTTCCAAACTCCATGACGACAAACCCCAGTTGGAGAATGAAGGATGCTTCGTTTCCCAACCGTAGTATTTCGAGCCGCTCTTCTTGCTCAGTCCAGCCTGACGGATGAATGGAGTCAGCAGACGGTCTGCGTCATATTTCAAAAGGAGATTGTTGTTCACATCCATTGCCGTTTTCAATGGACTATCCAAAAGTGTCACCTCGTCCAAGTCGAAATGTTCGGGATAAATGTCACTTTGGGCACGAAGTTGCTGAGTGAAAACAAACAGCACACTCGCAAGCAAAAGATTTGTTCTGAAGTTCATAACATTCACTATTGAATATATTAAACATTTTATTTTCTGCAAATATCGTGAAAAACATTCTCGTACACAAATTTCTTTTCCAAGAAAAAAGGCGAATTCATCGGCGATTTTACAAATTCGAAAAAAGAAGTTACACCCTGTTTACAAATTCAACAAGTACCGTAACAAAATTGACAATATACATCGAAAAAAGTTCCTAACTTTGCATCGTCAAAGAAAAAAAATGACAACGACTTTCGAATAAAAGATTTTTTCTATATTTCATATTGGTTAGATAGTTAGTAATATTATAGTTAGTTAAAGGTTTCATTCTTGCGATTCGATGCTGAGATAGCATTGAATCGTTTTTTTATGTCATACGAACAAACTTTTTGCTATAATTCACTAACTTTGCCACAAAATTACTAATTATTTGATGAAATCCATGAAAAAAGCATTCTTTTTTTTGTTTGTCAGCATCCTGACAAGCACAATTTCCGCACAGACGGATTTCCACAACGGGGCAAAGACACCACCAATGGGATGGAATTCCTGGGACTGCTACTTTTCTTCTGTCACAGAACAGCAAGTGAGAAACAACGCCGAATACATGCGCGACCATCTGCTGAAATACGGATGGGAATACGTGGTGGTTGACATTCGTTGGTTCACCGACGACAAGAATTCCTATTACAACCAGACGAACCCCGTCTATACGATGGACGAGTACGGACGCTATTTGCCCGACACGAAGCGTTTCCCTTCTGCGGCTGATGGCAAAGGATTCAAGAAACTCGCCGACGACATCCATGCGATGGGTTTGAAGTTCGGCATCCATATCATGCGAGGTGTACCGAAGAAGGCAGTCAACAACAAATGCCCCATCTACGGCAGTACATACTCCTGCAACCAAATCTACAACCGCGACTCGCTCTGCACTTGGCTCAGCGACAACTACACCGTGGACTGCACCAAGCCTGGAGCACAAGACTACTACAACTCTATCTTCAACCTCTATGCCGAGTGGGGCGTCGATTTCATCAAAATCGATGACCTCAGTCGCCCTTACCATGACGGAGAAATCGGACTCATCCGTCACGCCATCGACCAATGCGGACGACCTATCGTGTTGAGCATGAGTCCTGGTGCCACACCTCTTAATAAATGGAAGAGCTGCCAGCAAAATGCGAATATGTGGCGCATGATGGACGACCTGTGGGACAGATGGAGCGACATCGCTGCCGTGTTCACCTTGGCACAAAACTGGAACCAGTATCGCATCGAAGGCAGTTATCCCGACTGCGACATGTTGCCTTTGGGCAAGATTGCCATGAACAACAATGGTGGAACAGGACGTTTCTCCAACCTCACGGAGAACGAACAATACACGATGATGAACCTCTGGAGCATCTTCAAGTCGCCACTCATGTTCGGCGGCGACCTCACCTACAACACGGACTTCACGAAGAAGCTCATCACCAATGCCGACATCATCCACATCGACCAGCACTCCATCAACAACCGCCTTGTCAGCAACAATGGTTCTGGAGCCATTTGGACTGCCGACGAACCCGACAGCAACATCCACTATGCTGCGATGTTCAACCTCAGTTCCAACACCAACTGGATTCGTGCCAATGAAGCACTATTCTCCACCGAAACCATCTCTCTCCTCACCACGGGCTTCGGACAGCAAGTGAATGTCGATATTCCTGCGGGCAGCAAGGTGCTTTCGCTCGTTGCCGACGACTCTGGCGACAATTTCAATTACGACCATGCCGACTGGGTGAACATTTGGATTCACAAGGAGAACGGCGACAGCGTGCGCCTCTCTGCCAACGACGTGATTCGCCAAGACGTGACAGGCACGTACTACCACCGCGTGAACTGGAACAAAAACCTGAACGGAACCACCCTACGCATCAACGGAAAAGCCTACTCCAACGGCTTCAGCTACGAATCCAATGGCATTCTCGTCTTCAAACTCCCCGAAGGAGCCGTGCGTTTCTCAGGCTACTGCGGAATCGATGACACAGGACGCTTGCAAAATGGTGCCACATCGTCCATCAAGTTCATGGTGTTTAACGAAGACCCAAGCTATCGTTCTGCCTGCAATCCAGCTCATGCACTCGCCAACAGCCACTTGGTCAGTGGAAAATTTCAGACTGAAGGCACAACCATCGAAGCCGACATCGCAGGAGCCAAGAAACTCTATCTCGTTGTGACTGACGCTGGCGATGGTTTCAGCTACGACCATGCCGACTGGATTAACCCAACACTTGTGGATGCCAATGGAAACGAAACAAAACTCACTTCTTTCAAATACGACAGTAGCGTGACAGACTGGAAGAACATTTCCAACTATGGCAAGAACGTAGATGGGGGTGTGCTCGTCGTTGGAGGACAAGAATATACCGATGGAATCGGCACAAATGCCAATAGTACGATTACCTACACACTTCCTCCTAACCATCCATTCGTCAAGTTCCGCAGTTTCGTTGGCTATGATGAAGGTGTCAAGAAAAACATCAACAATGGTGTGACAATGGAATTTCTCGTCTTCACTTCCGACCCGACAGCCACCGACAGCCTCTCTCTCCCACTCGACCTCACAGCTCTCGGCATCCCTTCTGGAGAGAAATGCGAAATCACCGACCTCTGGACCCAAAAATATCTCGGCACCTTCTCGGGCTCAGAATACGTTGCCACACTTGCAGGCCATGCTTCACAAATGCTGAAGATTGTGCCAACAGGAGAAATCGATGCCATTTCATCCGTGACAAATGATGAAAAACCATCGATGAATTCGAACAAAATTGCCGAATCCTTCACCGATGGCATCTACTCTTTGCAAGGCAAACGGATTGCCTCAACCTCGCACGCACTCCCCCACGGTGTCTATCTTCAATCATCCAATCACCATATTAGGAAGATTGCGAAATAGCTTCATCATCCACAGGGAAGCATATATAATAAGAATAGGAAGTAGAGAATCGCTCTACTTCCTATTTTTTATGACATTGACACCAAAATAGAGGAATGCAATGAAGAAAAACACGACCATCGTATAAGACATCGTGTCGCGCATCACCGATGCCATCCAGACACTGCCTACCAAACAAAGGAAGCAGCAGATGGTGGAGATAATCCAAATAATCCTACTGAACTTGTTCATAAGGAATGAGATTTTATTGATGTAGAAGAAAAATCACACATTCAGTTTCCAGCTGAAACCATCCTTCGTGTCCTTCACCTCAAAGCCCAGAGCAGCAAGGCGGTCACGAATCAAGTCGCTTGTTGCCCAGTCCTTATTGGCTTTCGCCTTCATGCGCTGCTCAAGGAGCATATCGACCACCTTGCCGAAAGCCTCCTCACGGGCTGCATTATTGCCATCGGCAGAAGAAGCCGACTTGCGCAAACCAAGAATGTCGAAAGCGAAGGTGTCGAACACAGCAGTGAGTGCTTTCAGCACGTCCTCCGAAATCGTCTCTTTCTTGTCGAGGATGGAATTGATGGTCTTGGAAGCCTCGAAGAGCGCACTGATGACTGTTGGTGTGGAGAAGTCGTCGTTCATGGCCTCATAGCACTTGTTGCGGAGGTCCTCCACAAATGCCATCGTCACGCTGCCGTTTGCCTCTGGCTGAATCTTTCCCAGTGCATTGTAGGCATCAAGCAGTCGCTCAAGTCCCTTCTCAGCTGCTTGCAGGGCTTCGTTGCTGAAATCCACCGTAGAACGATAGTGAGCCTGCAAGATGAAGAAACGGATGGTCATTGGCGAATAAGCCTGAGTGAGGTTCTTGTTAGTTCCCGCGAAGAATTCAGGAAGGGTGATGAAATTGCCAAGACTCTTGCCCATTTTCTGACCATTGATGGTAATCATGTTGTTGTGAATCCAGTATTTCACCATTGGCTCGCCCTGACTTGCCACCGCTTGCGCTATTTCGCACTCATGGTGAGGGAACACGAGGTCCATACCTCCACCGTGGATGTCGAAATGATTGCCAAGGTACTTGCGACCCATCGCCGTACATTCACAGTGCCAACCAGGGAAGCCATCGCTCCACGGACTTGGCCAGCGCATGATATGCTCAGGCTGAGCTTTCTTCCAAAGGGCGAAATCCACCTGATTGCGCTTCTCGTCCGTTCCGTCGAGTGTACGCGAATTATTGATGACATCATTCAAGTTGCGCCCCGAAAGAATGCCATAGTGATGGTCGCGGTTGTACTTCTCCACATCGAAATACACCGAGCCTTGGCTTTCGTAGGCATAGCCATTCTTCAGGATTTCCTCCACCAGCTGAATCTGCTCGATGATATGTCCCGTGGCATGAGGTTCTATACTTGGAGGAAGCACATTCAGCGCATCCATTGCTTCATGGTAGCGGTTCGTGTAATACTGAGCCACTTCCATTGGTTCCAGCTGTTCGAGTCGTGCCTTCTTAGCAATCTTGTCCTCGCCCTCATCAGCATCGTGTTCCAAATGTCCCACATCGGTGATGTTACGCACATAGCGCACCTTGTAACCGAGGTGCTGAAGATAGCGGAAAACGATGTCGAAGGTGATGGCAGGACGCGCATGACCCAAGTGGGCATCGCCATAAACGGTTGGACCACAAACATACATGCCCACGAACGGAGCATGAAGAGGTTTGAATGGTTGCTTGGTGCGACTCAGACTATTGTAAATATAGAGTTGATTGTCCATGAGTAATTGGGGTTTTATAAATCTACTTGTTCTTTAAATCTTCTTCGATGAAAGCCAGAAGACGCTCTACAGCATCCGCCTCAGGAATGTTCTTCTCAATACATTCCTTCTGCTTGTAAAGGCTGACCTTACCAGCCGCAGCACCCACATAGCCATAGTCGGCATCTGCCATTTCACCAGGACCATTCACAATACAGCCCATGATGCCAATCTTGAGAGTGCGGAAACGCGGATTTTCTTTCGCCTTGGCAAGAATGGCTGCCTTGATGCGAGCGATGGTGTCTTCAAGATTATACAGCGTGCGACCACAGCCTGGACAGGAGATGAATTCGGTCTTAGTGGTGCGGAGGCGTGAAGCTTGGAGAATGCCAAAAGCAATCGCGTCCTTATGTGCATTCGTCACGTAGCCCTCATTGTAGAGATAGAAGCCATCGACGAGCTGGTCTATGCAGAGAGCGCCCATGTCGGCAGCTGCCTTCAGTTGAAGTTCCTCCTTCGAATTGGTCTTGTAACCTTGGAACACCACAACAGGATTCTGCAAATGCTCCGTCCACATCTCATGTATCAAAGCACGCAACTCACCTACTCGATTCTGATGGTTGCTCTGAGCAATGACCACCACTTCTGGATGGTATTTCAGACAGGCACGAGCCTCCTCATTGAGCGCGCCATAAGAAAGGAACAAGAATTTGAGTGGCGCAGCACACTGTGACACGAACATCATGTTCGTGTAATTGAAAGCAGGATAGGTGTTTTCCTCACCCGTCCATGCGTTGGCATCCACGATGTAGGCAGCATCTTCGCGTTCCTCCTTCGCTGGCAAAGTCTGTCCGGCATAGATGTAGTCGGGCACCAAGTTCGAAGTTGGAGTTTCCTTCACTGTTTCCTTCAAGAAACGGTCGGCAACCACCACGGGAGCATTCTCACCGCCGATGTTGAGCACAGCCTTCGTCGGACGGCGTTTCGGACAGAAATAGTCGAATTCATCGGACGAAACACCAGGAATGAGCAGATGGCCTTCTCGCTGCACGATGTAGTCGCGCAAAGCAATCGCCACAGGTATTTCAGCTTCGGGTGCTTCACTCAGCGACACACGGATGGTGTCGCCAAAGCCATCGCTCAACAGCGCACCAATGCCCACAGCCGACTTGATACGACCATCCTCGCCTTCTCCTGCCTCGGTGACACCCAGGTGGAGCGGAAACTGCATCCCTTCTTCCTCCATCTTCTGCACCAAGAGGCGAACGGTGCGAACCATGATGACCGTATTGCTCGCCTTGATGGAGATGACAACATCGCTGAAATTCTCCTTCACGCAGATGCGAAGAAACTCCATGCACGACTCCACCATGCCTTCGGGCGTATCGCCATAGCGCGACATGATGCGGTCGGAAAGCGAACCGTGGTTCACACCGATGCGCACAGCCGTGTGATGCTCCTTGCAGATGTTGAGAAACGGCACAAAGCGGGCTTCCAGCTTTGCCAGTTCGTCAGCATACTCAGCATCGGTATATTCCAAGTGCTTGAACTTGCGGGCTGGATCCACATAATTGCCTGGATTGACGCGCACCTTCTCTGCATAAAGAGCCGCTTCATCTGCCACGTAAGCATTGAAATGCACGTCGGCAACAAGAGGCACCTGACAACCACGTTGGCGCAGTCCCTCACTGATGAGCTGAAGGTTTTTCGCCTCTTTCACTCCCTGCGTAGTAAGACGCACATACTCGCCACCTGCTTCCACAATGCGGAGCGTCTGAGCAATAGAGCCTTCCGTGTCCATCGTGGACGTGTTCGTCATCGACTGCACTCGGATGGGATTACTTCCTCCCAGCGGAGTCTGCCCGATGTGAACCTCGTTGGTCGTGCGACGCTGGTAGTTGAAGAGCGCATTCCAATTGCCAGAACGAACGAAAGATTTCTTTGGCATGATATGTGAGTTTTTGAGTTTTTAAGTTTTTAAGTTTGTGAGTTTTAGGTAAGTTAAAAATTAAAAGTTGAAAATAAAAACGCCAACAAACTGTGTCTTATTAACTATTAATTATTCACTTTTAACTTTTCACTTTTAACTCAGTTTCAGTTTGTCTTGAATTTGAAATGTATTTCAGCAAGTTCTGCATTAGCCATTTCAATCTTGGTACGAAGACCAATCTTGTAAGCAGTCAGTTTTTCGGCAAGTGTACCATCGCTGAGAGCGAGCATCTGCATCGCTAAGATTGCGGCATTGAGCGCACCATTGATGGCAACGGTTGCCACAGGAATGCCTGGAGGCATCTGCAACATACTGAGCACAGCATCCATGCCATCGAGAGTAGAACCCTTCACTGGTACGCCGATGACTGGCAGCGTGGTGCTGGCAGCAATGACACCAGGAAGCGCGGCAGCCATACCTGCCCCAGCAATAATCACCTTCACGCCTCGTGCCTGAGCACCCTTGGCAAATGTCTCAACAGCATCAGGAGTGCGATGAGCAGAAAGCGCATTCATTTCGAACGGAATTTCCATTTCATCGAAGAACTTGGCAGCTTTTTCCATGACAGGCATATCGCTGGTGCTACCCATGATAATACTTACGAGTGGAGTCATATATCTATAGTTTTTTATAATTATCTTTCAATAAGTAGAAGTCATCATTCCCATAGTTCCCATCATGCCCATTAACCCCATCATGCCCATCACCCCCATCAAATCCAAGCAAAAAGAAGGCAAATCAGAGAACTAAAGAAACCCACAGCAAAGCCCACCAACACTTGAGCAAGGCTATGCTGACGGAGAATCATGCGGCTCGTGCCCAAAACGCCCGACAAGAGAATCAAAGCACACCCTGGCCAGAACGGATTGTAGAAGAAGATGCTACTGAACGACAGAATCATACCGACCAAACCGCCCATTCCCACCATGTGGGTACTGATTTTCCACCACACATTCACCAGCACACACACAATCTGCGCAACGATGGCAGCCATGATGATGCCACGGAAAAACATTGCCGTGTTGATTTGGGTGAAAAGCATCAGGCAAGCCGAATAGCTCAAGAGCGTGAGGACGTAAGGCATGTGGCGGTGTTCGCGATGGCTCAACTGCCAATGCGACCAGCGATTGAGATGCCGAAACAGGTTGATACTCAGACGCGGAATGAGGATGGTGAACACAAAGACTATGCCCAGAATCAGCAACTTGTAGCCAAGGGGCAACAGCTTGAGGTAGCTGAAGAAGAAAAGCCACAAGAAAGCCCATATCGGTGCGTAGAAAGGTGAAAACGCCACCGATAAGATGTGAGCTATTTGTAAAAGTCTTTTTTCCAACATCCGAACGTACTGGGAACTAATTGTTTAACGTGAAGCGTGAAGCGTGGAGAGTGAAGCGTGGAGAGTGGAGAGTGGAGAGTGGTGAGTGAAGAGTGAAGAGTGGAGTGTGAAGCGTAAAACTCAAAAACTCAAAAACTCAAAAACTCAAAAACTCAAAAACTCAAAAACTCAAGAACTCACTCAAATCTGTTTGCGGAACTTAGCTGGTGGAATCTTCATTTCCTCTCGATACTTCGACACCGTGCGGCGACTGATTTTCAGTCCCTTCTCCTCCTGAAGCACTTGGGCAATCCGTTCGTCAGGCAGAGGTTTGAGCTTGTCCTCATGCTCAATGATGTCGCGAATGAGCGGGAACACCTTCGTGCGCATGATAAGGTCGCCCTCGGCATTGGTCTTCGAACGAACAAAGAAATACTTGAGCGGGAAGAGTGTGCCATCGAGAAGCACATACTTACTATTGACTACGCGCGAAATGGTTGAGATGTCCAAATGCGTGCGGTCAGCCACATCCACCAGACGAAGCGGCTTGAGCAAGTCGTCGTCCTGCGTCAGAATGAAGTCACGCTGCATGGCAATGATAGCCTTCATGGTCGAGATGAGCGTATTCTGACGCTGCTTGATGGCTGCAATGAACATACGCGCCGACTCCACCTGCCGACGGGCGTAGGTGTAGGCATCGCGCTGGTCATGGCTCAACTTCTCCGATATCTTCTGATAAGCATCAATCTGCTGCACGTACTCGTTGCTCACGCGCAGAGAAGGAATCTTGCCCATGTTGAGCGAGAAACTGATGCTATTCTCATGGTCGGTCTCCACAAAGAAATCGGGAATAATGGTCTGCACCTGGTCCGTGGCTGCCTCATGGAGCGAACGTCCTGGGTGCGGATTGAGTTTACTGATGGCAGCAATGGCAAGACGGAGTTGCTCAGGGCTGATGTCCAGCTCGCTTGCCAAGCGCTGAGGGTCGTTGTGCTCAAAGAGACTGAAATGGTCGGCAATGATACGACGCTCCAACTGCAAGAGCCGGCGAGCCGACTGCTGCTGAGAAGTGAGAGAAGCCTCATCGACAGAATCCACATTCTGAAGCTGACGGTCAATCTGCAAGAGCAAGCACTCACGCAGGTTGCGAGCACCAATGCCACAAGGTTCAAACTGCTGAAGAATGGCAAGAGCCTCTTCCAGTTCTGCCACGCTTGCCTCCACATTGTGGTTGAAAAGCAAGTCATCAGAAATGTCAACCAAGGAGCGGTCCACAAATCCTCGTTCATCGAGCGAACCAATGAGATATTCAATGAGTTCGCGCTGCTTGTCCGTCACCTCGTATTCCGAAATCTGCGCCTGCAAGTCCTCGATGAACGAGCGCGTGTCGCCTATCGGTATTTCCGCATCCTCATCCCTGCTGGCAGCATTTCTGGAGTAGTTGGGCAAATCGTCACTGTCGTAATCGGACGGAGCCTCGCTGTAGTCAATGTCCGAGTCAGCACTGCCGTCGGAAGGATTGAACTCGTCTTCCGAATCATCCTTTCCAGCATCAAAGTCATCAACATCATCGTCCTGGTCATTACGCTCGAACTCATCCGAAGAATCACGTCCCTCTTCCAGGGCGACATTCTCATAAATCTCGTCCTTAATCTTCTGCTCAAAATCAGTAAGAGGCAACTCCACCAGTTTCGCCACAAGATATTGTTGCGGCGACAACTTCTGGAGTTGCTTCTGCTCTAACTGTAATATCTGACCTTGCTTCCCTGGCATTTTTCGAGTTTTTGAATTTAACGTGAAGAGTGAAGAGAGAAGCGTGAAGAGTGATAAGTGAAAAGTGAAGCGATGTAGCCGGACGGCATTTTTCACTTTTCACTTATCACTTTTCACTTTCTCTTTTTCACTCTTCTCCTTCCTCAAATTGTTCCGAGTATTCCATCTCGGCTTGAACAACGAGCAGAATATCATCGTGCTCGAACTCGCCTATTTTTTCTTTCTTCGCCTTGGAAATGACAAAATCAGCCACCTTGTCGAGGTCGATTTCCACATAACCATCCTTGTCTGGCTCTGCATTGAGCACATCGCCCGACGTGTAGTAGTCGATGATGACATCCAAGAAATAATATAGCTCGTCGTCGGAGAACTTCTCCTTGAGGTCGAGAGGCAGATAGTTGCGAATAAACTCTATTTCGCGAGCATCATCCTCTGCATCTTTCAAAAGTTCTTCATCAATTGCTGACATGAAACAAAGATTTTTTTAAGTCTAAGGTCTGAGGTCTAAAGTCTAAGGTCCATTTCCTAAAGAATCTTTAGCTCAACGTAGCCAAATCGGCAAAAATTTAAAATTTAGTACATTTAGTCTATTTCTTTAGGAGACTTTTCTTAAGCCTTTGACTTTTGACCTTTGACCTTTGACCTATAATTCTTATTTTTCTTCTTAAAGCATTGCCTTGATTTTGTCCTCGTAAGCAGACTTGGCAGTAGCACCAACAACCTTGTCAACCACCTGACCATTCTTGATGAAGAGAACAGTTGGGATGTTGCGAATGCCGTACTTAGAAGAGAGGTCGTCGTTCTCCTCCACATCCACCTTGCCCACAATCACTTGGTCAGCATACTGCTCGGCAAGTTCTTCGATGACTGGAGCAATCTTTCTGCAAGGACCACACCAAGTAGCCCAGAAATCAAGTACAACGGGTTTGCCTGAATTCAAAACTGACTCGAAATTTTCACTTGTAATCACCATAATTCTGTTTCCTTTCTATATTTATTTGTTAATAATTTATTGTCTCATCAAAAACGCTAAGTCTTCTTGAACTGATAAAAACGAACTCATTCTGCTCTTCAATCCTAAAAAGATGATGCAAATATACGCTTTTTTTATCGACAAAGCCAATGAAAAGCAAAAATTAGTTTCTCCTTTTATAATAATTTATCAATAACCCGATTCCAACAAGAGAGTTGTACGAGGTATTGATACGTGAGTTCGATATAACAAAATATGTTCTTTTGTAGTGCCTCTACGAGGCAGAAATCTAACAAATCTATTCAAAATCACTCGAAATCTCATTCATATTTGTAAGAGAAGATTTGTTAGATTTCTCGCGAAGCGACTCCTTATACCGAACTGACGTATTGATGATATTTATTGGCGTCCGCTAAAATGCCGAAGGCATGAAAGAACACAGGCAGGAGGTGAAGCGTAGCGAAACCCCTGCTATGCAACGCAAAGCAACCGAGTGCCAAAGGTACGACGGATTATCTGACAGACATCTATCATTAAAAAACATGAAAGCTTTTAATGCAGCGCAAAAGGGGATTGACAAAAACGCACATTTGATTCCACTAAACGTCCGAGGGCTCGTTATCGTTCAAGCGAGCCCTCGTTGTTGCATCACCGAGCCCTCGCTTGAATCACGACGAAGGCTCGCCATTTCAGTACAATCAAATGACTGATTCAGTCTATTCAAACGACTGATTCTTAAAAAGTGAAGGAGAGATTCAGTACATCCGAAGCCTGTCCGCTCATCATTTAGGAAGTTCCTGCATTTGCCATTTCAATTATCCTTGCTACCTTTTTCTCTTTGTAAGAATAAAAAATGACAAAAATTTTGGCAATTCGAAGTATTTCTGCTATTTTTGCCATGAATTCGACGAATCGGTGCATAAAATGCCCTGATGATTGGATTCAGACGGACATTTCTGTTCGTCACGACATATTGATTTTGAAGCGTTATGCTCGTCGTACAGATAGAAACGTAGGAAATTTCTAAGAAAAGACGAAGGATAAGCATAGTGTTTCACGCCTGTATGGGCGTGGAATGCTTTTTCCATAGTTTGTCTTTTCGGGTTATTCCTACGACCTCTATCTGAAACGTGGACATAGCAGTTCCACGCTTCTTTTTTCATGTATATTCATTTTTTATTAACCATTTAATACTTAATTATTATGAGAAATTATATCCTATCTTTTCTCTTCCTCTGCATTCCGTACTTGGCGAATGCACAAGAAATCCAAGATGAAGAATTCATCGTATTTGCCGATGCCAAAGTCAAGGCTATCTGCGTTGAGAACTGGGACACCAACAATGATGGTGAACTCAGTTACTCTGAAGCAGCTGCTGTGACTGATATTGGAGAAGAGTTCCGTTATAGCGAAATCACCTGCTTCGATGAGCTACAATACTTTACAAGATTGACCAGCATCGGAGGTGATGCATTCCGTGCTTGCAAATACTTAACTTCCATCGTGATTCCTAATTCAGTCACTTCTATTAGTCTGGCTTTCCATGATTGCAGTGGCTTGACAAACATAATAGTGGCATCAGATAATCCAGTTTATGATTCAAGGGACAATTGTAATGCCATTATTGAAACAAGTTCAAATACGTTAATTACTGGTTGCATGAATACGGAAATACCTAATTCTGTCACTTCAATCGGAGAAGAAGCATTCCGTGGTTGCAAATATTTAACTTCCATCATGATTCCGAATTCCGTCACATCAATTGGATGGGGTGCATTCATGGATTGCAGTAGCTTAACATCTATAGAAATACAAAATTCTGTTACTTCCATTGAAGGTGAAGCATTCTGTGGATGCAGTAGCTTGACATCCATAGAGATTCCGAATTCCGTCACATCAATTGGATGGAGTGCATTCGAAGGCTGTAGTGGCTTGACATCCATAGAGATTCCGAATTCCGTCACGTTCATTCATGAGCATGTATTCATGTATTGCGAAGCTTTGACAAATATAATAGTGGCATCAGATAATCCAGTTTATGATTCAAGGGACAACTGTAATGCTATTATTGAAACAAGTACAAATACGCTAATTGCAGGTTGTAAGAATACGTTGATACCAAATTCTGTCACTTCCATTAGACACGATGCATTCTATGGTAGTAACTTGACCTCTATCGAGATACCTAATTCTATCACAAAAATTGGAGGCTATACATTCGAAGACTGTGTCTATTTGACCTCCATCTCCATTCCTAACAGTATAACCAGCATTGGTCAAGAAGCTTTCCACTATTGCGACGTTTTAACTAACTTTTATTGTTATGCTGAAACAGTTCCATCAACGGATTCTTCAGCTTTTATTGATTCAAATTATGAAAACGCAACGCTTCATGTGCCGGCATGTGCAATTGATGATTATAGAAACACAGAGCCTTGGAGTGGTTTTGGCAGCATTGTGCCATTAGACCCAATGGAATTTGATTTAACGGTTTCGGATGCTGGAATCGCCACGCTCTATTTGGATTTTTCGGTTGCAATTCCTGATGTTGAGGGAATGGGGGATGTGATGTATGTGAGCGATGTTGTAGATCGTTCGCTTGTTCTCACAAAAGTGGAGAACAATATCCCTGCCCATACGGGTGTGATTGTTTATGCAAAACCAGGAACTTATACGTTTACAAGTTCGACAACACACGTGGATGCCTGTGCAAATAGCAGATTGAGCGGTGTGACACAAGATACTCCGACTGCTGATATTGATGGTACGGTTTATACGCTCAGTGTGGGAAAGAATCAAGGGAGTATAGGTTTCCGCAAATTCACTGGAGAAACACTTGCAGCCAACAAAGCATTCTTGGCACTGAACAAAAGCGGCGATGTGAAATTCTTTGACTTTAAATTCGATGGTGAACTGACGGGCATCAGCACAACAGAGCAGGATGTGGATGCTGAGTCGGCTGTTATCTATGACTTGCAAGGCAGACGTGTCACTTCTCCTTCGAAGGGAACGTACATCGTGAACGGACAGAAGAGATTCATCAACAATCGATAAAAAATCAACATCTTTCTATTAACATTCATCTCAAAAACAGAAATAATTATGAAAAAGTTATATCAAACACCGATGGTAAACCAATGCTGTGGCGACCTCATGTATGTGGTAGCGATGAGCTATACAGAAGAAGAGACTGAACAGCAATTGGGCAAGGAACGTGAGGACATAAATCCCGAAACCCATAATTCATGGAATGACAATGGTCTGTGGTGAAGAAAAGAGGTAAACTAAATTTTACTTCATCAAAAGCTTCTCAGTATCATTAAAAACGGACGGGAACTTACTAAGTCTGTAAGTTCCCGTCCATTTTTTTGCTCCTAATACGAATAAAAATATTAATGATTATCCGCATATTGGTGCAATAGACCCTGAAAAGGGTCTTCGCTCAGTAACCGTAGGTCGGAACGACCTGCGGAAGGTGTGGACGAAAGAAAGATGCACTCTGAATGAGTGCCCCAAGACTGGTACAGATGGGCGACTCCTTCAGAGTCGGTTTAGCTGACACATTGCTATCCGGGGGTGCTTCGCACACCTCGGTTACTGAGCGGTGACGCTTTCAGCGTCATACTGGGCTTGATAAGTCCTGAAAGGACGATAAAACACAGGCAGGCGGTGAAGCGTAGCGAAACCCCTGCTATGTGTCGCATGGCTGACCGAGTGCCGGAGGTACGACGGAACATCTGATATACACATCCGTCACCCGCTTCGGGGTTCCGTACTTGACTGTATGCTTATCAGGGGTTCCGTGCTTGGCACTCCACCGCCTGCCTGTGGTCTTTCATGCCTTCGGCATTTTTAGCGGACATCAATCAACGAAAAAGGGGCTTGGCAATGAAGCCAAGCCCCCAGTTGGGATGATTCGAAGCCTGCATGACGAAGTGTCAGCGGCGGGGAATCATATCGGATAAGACCATGTCTGTCTTTACTTCAGGAACATCTTCTTACCATTGATGATATAGACGTTGCCCTTGACAGGAACGCGTACACGCTGACCGTTGAGGTCGTAGATGGTAGCGTTTTCGAGGTCAGCATAGATACCATTGATGCCAACAGGGATGACATACGAGAAGGCAACCTTCACGAGGACAGCCTTGGTTTCGTTTGCAATAGCCCAGTAGCAGTTGATAGTCTGCTCGTTGCAGCCTGCGATGTTGTAGCAGAGATAGTTCTGACCGTCAGTATATTTCACACATGCAGGAACTGTTGTGTCACCCGTGTGGCTCTGGAAATCACCGTCAGCATTGCGCCATCCGTCGAATGGAGCGTGGTTGGTGATGAGTTCCTGAGTGGTTGGGTTGTAACCATAAACAGTTGCCTGGTCGAGCGACTCAAGTCCGAGTTCGTCGAGGATGGCAGCCACTTGGTCATCGGAGAGACTGACAGACTGCTCAACGTATGAAGCATCGGTCGTGTTGTACTGAACAGCGATTTCATAGACGTTGTCGGAGATTTCGATTTCCTTCTGTTCTTCCTTCACGAAGGTGACGTTGACTTCTACGATAGCAGCCTTGCCGTCAGCAACGAATGCGAAGCAAGCCTTGAAGGTGTCGCCAGCAGCGAAGTTGCCGTCGTGAGCACCGAGGTAGTCGATGGTACCGCTTGCTGGGTCCTGAATCTTGACACAAAGACCATTTGCACTCTCAGCCCACATGGCAGCAGCACCTTCTGCATTGCGCCATCCGTCGATGGTTCCACCACCATACTGAGCAGCAACAGCAGTGAAGTCAGGGTTCACGTAGTACTGAGTAGCAGTAGAGAGGTCTTCGATGCCGAGGGCAGCAGCCACAGCAGCAGCGTCGAATTCAGCAGTAACGCCCTGGTAAGCAATTTTCTCCAACATTTCGACTGGAGTAGAGATAGTAGCTACGATAGGGATGAGTTCTTCACCAACAGTGATAGAAGGAACAGGCTCGTCGCCCTTCTCCTTACCAAGCTTGATGCTTGTTACGGTAGCAGGACCGCCCCAAGTTGCCTTCATGACATTGAGGTGAACATAGCCCGTTTCAGCCTTGATTGCTGCGAGGTCAATCACCCAGTTGCCATTTTCGTCAACTGTCACGTAAGGACTCTCAGTAGAGTTGATTTCGATATAGTCGGAGCTTGTGTCGGTAGAACGGTTGAAGAGGAGGCGTGGTGTACCGGCAGTAGTCTCGATGACCATCACTTCGTAGTCGGAGAGGTCGGCATAGAGCTTAGCTGCCACATTTCCGTTACCATAGATAGTACCACCAGCAGCTACTTCTGCACCCACCTGATACTCACGATAAGGGTTGTCGCTGACTACGTTTGCATCAGCAGTGACACCATCCCATTCCTTGAACATATCCTCGGTGAGGTCAGTATATTCATACTCCTTCTGAGGCTCAACATAGTTCTTGGCAGCGATGATTTCAGCGATTGCCTCTGGAGTGAGGACGTAGTTGGTAATCATCACATCGTCGAAGCGGAATGGTGCATCACCATCGCCCCAGTTCCAAGCCTGGTTACCACCGAGGCAGATGTACTTGAGGTCGGCACCGTTGGAGAAGAGTCCGTCGAGTGTGCAGTCAGGGTTAGCACCCAGCTTCCACTGGTTCTTCACTTCGCCATCGAGATAGATAGTGAGACCTTCGGCAGTGAAGACAGCTGTGTAGTAGTGCCACTGGTTGTCTTCGAGCCAGTTCTCAACGAAGTTGAAGTTCTCGTCGCCAGCTTCCCAAGCGTTCTGGTTGTAGAGATTGTTCTTGCCATCTACGTTCTCAGCAGGCGTGAAGTCGGTCCAGCCAGCGCAGTTCACCTGTGCGAAGCCACGGCTCTGGAGAGCGAGCATTGGCCAAGTGTTGTCAGCACCAGCCGTGTTGTTTGCGTATGCTGTGAAGAATGGAGCGTAGGTGTAAGCATCAGGTGTGTTGCCATTAGCGTTCACCCAGAATGCGATGGAGAGTTCCTTCGACAGAGTGCTCTGAGCGAAGAGTGTGTCAGGCAGCGTGATGTAGTTTGTGCGAATAGCGCCGCCTACGTTCTCGAATACCTTACCGAAGTTAGGTGTTTCGTCGTCAACGATAGCACCAGCACCCACGATGTTCACATTGTCGTCAGCCTGTTCGAAGTTGTAAGTCCATGTGTAAGGCTCTGGCACTGGTTCTGGAGCAACGTATGAAACAGCCACCTTCACGAGGACAGCCTTCGTTTCGTTAGCGATAGCCCAGTAGCAGTTGATGGTCTGCTCTGCGCAACCAGCGATGCTGTAGCAGAGATAGTTCTGACCGTCAGTATATTTCACACATGCAGGAACCGTTGAGTCACCAGTGTGGTTCTGGAAATCACCGTCAGCATTGCGCCAACCATCGAATGGAGCGTAGGTGGTAATGAGTTCCTGAGTGGTTGGGTTGTAACCATAAACAGTTGCCTGGTCGAGTGACTCAAGACCAAGTTCTGCAAGGATAGCAGCCACTTGTTCGTCGGTGAGGCTGGCAGTCTTCTCAACGTAAGAACCATCGGCAGTGCTGTACTCAACAGCCGTGTCATAGATGTTCTCAGAGATTTCGATTTCCTTCTGCTCTTCCTTCACGAAGGTGATGTTTGCTTCGAGGATAGCAGCCTTGCCATCAGCAACGAATGCGAAACGCGCTGTGTAGGTGTTGCCTTCTACGAAGTTGCCATCGTGAGCGCCGAGGTAGCTGATTGTGCCACTTGCTGGGTCCTCAATCTTAACGCAAACACCATTTGCACTCTCTCCCCACTGAGCAGAGAATCCGTCAGCATTGCGCCAACCATCGGTTGTGCCTTCGCCATATTCAGCGAGAACCGTGGTCTTGTCAGGGTTGAGGAAGTACTGAGTAGCAGCAGTGATGTCCTCGATGCCGAGAGCAGCTGCAACAGCTGCAACGTCGAATTCAGCAGTTTCGCCTGCATAAGCCACCTTTTCTGTCATTTCAACAGGAGCATTGATGGTTGCCACAACAGGAATCATCTCTTCGCCAACGAAGATGACGTTTTCAGGTTCGTCGCCCTTCTCCTTACCAAGCTTGATGCTTGTCACGGTTGCTGGACCGCCCCAAGTAGCCTTCAAGACATTGAGATGAACGAAACCTCTCTCAGCCTTGATAGCAGCAAGATCGATTGTCCAATTGCCGTTTTCGTCAACTGCGACGTAAGGGCTTTCGGCAGAGTTGATTTCGAGGAAGTCAGAGCTGTTGTCCTCGGTGCGGTTGAAGAGGAGACGTGGAGTACCAGAAGCCACCTCAATGAGCATGATGTCGTAGTCAGTGATGTCGGCGTAGAGCTTAGCGAGCACACTACCATTACCATAGATGGTGCCACCAGCAGCTACTTCTGTACCTACTTGATACTCATGTCCAGGATTGTCGTTGACAACCGTTGCATCAGCAGTAACACCGTCCCATTCCTTGAACATATCCTCGGTGAGGTCGGTATAAACATATTCCTTCTGAGGTTCTACCTTTTCAACCTTAGCGATAGTCCAAAGGATGTTGTCGCCATTGTTCTTGTCGGCATAGCAAGGAGCACCAGCAGCAAGGTCGTTATCGTTGGTACCGATGTGGTGATTAGCATTGCTTGGCTTGTAAATCTGATAGAAGCCTTCAGCAGCTGGAGCAATCACCCATTCGTACTTGTAGTCTGCGGATGTGCTCATGGTCCAGTTGTCGGAACCTACGAAGCCAACGTATTCAGTGCCGTTGGTGAGATACCAACCACCGTTTTCGCCAGCAACGAATGAGATTTCAGCAGGAGTTTCGCTCAAGACAACCTTTGCGTTCGCCGTGTCGAAGCCGAGGTAGAGACCAGAAGCCTTCTGCTGGAATGTGTAAGCAGCACCTTCTTCAGGAGTGTTCACAGCAGTAGCAGCGTAAGCAGCCGTTGCAGCGTTGAGGTCAGCAAGAGCCTGCTCGTATTCAGCCTTCGAGAGACCTGGAGTCTTAGCGATTTCTGAAGCTTTCTCCAATGCAGCCACATAAGTGTCGAATGCAGCTTGTGGAATCTGGAACAACGCATCACCCACACCGTCGGCATCGAGCACGATGTCCTCAAGAGCGGAAGTCAGTGCAGCCTGTGCCAATTCTTCGTCAGACACCTTGCGGATTTCTACGCGGTCGATGAAGAGGTGAGGTGAAGCAGCTGAACCCACATTCTGGCTTTCATAACCTACAGAGATAACACCGTCGGTTGCCTCTGTGAGGGTGAAGTTGATGATTTCGTTCGTCCAAGTGTTGATAGGATAAGACTTAGCAGGAGCCAAGTACTCAGTGCCGTTGTCAGCAATGAAACCGAAGAGGCTCTTCGCAGGAGCATTTGTGCCACCTACTGAATTATAGACAGGAATAGTGATGGAATAGTTGCCTGGTTCGAGTGAAACCTTCTGTGAGTATTGAGCAACGCCTGTCCAAACAGCCACGAGTCCGAGAGCCTGCTTGCCTTCAGAACCTTCTGGACCTTCAGCAGGAGCGATGTAACCAGCGCCACCCAGCCATACATTAGCCTCTGAACCGTATGCAAAGACGCCAGCAGCACGAGCATCGCCATTCTCAACAGCGATGTCCCAACCCTCTACAGGTTGCAGCTGACTCAGCGTTGTACCATTGGTTTCCATATCCTTGGCGTAAGTGCAGATGCCCTGAGTGACAGGAATGCTCTTTTCGAAGTCGAGGTTAGGGTCAACTGGTTCTGGCTCCTTCTCGCCTGCGGTATATTTCACATTCTTGAAGCTAAGCCAGCTCACGTTGTTGCCTTCTGCCACATTGAAGGTGATGGTCAACTTACCGTCAGCATCGGCCTTACCAACAGCAGTAATCACGTCGCAGAAGAGCTGATTAGCGCCTGCGGTGGTTGGGTTGACAGCAACAGCTTCGCCGCTACCCACTTGGAATGTGATACCATTTTCTTCGACATCCACATTGTTCTTGCGGATACGAGCCCATACGTCAACAGAATAGTTGCGACCTGGGTCGAGACCTTCAAGAGTAGCCTGGATGGTGTTCGCACCGAGTGGATTGCCGTCGTCAGTCCAGTACTCGTAGAATGGAACCTTGAAGCCAGTTCCGTCGTTCTCACCTTCCAAAGACCATGTGTTGATGTAGAGAGGCTTTACGTAGTCAACAGCAGGCTCACCACCAAATGTCCATGCAGAAAGCAAGAACTGGTTAGCTGCCAGTCCTGCATCGTGCTGCCATCCTGTAACAAGCAGAGGATTCTTCACCGCTTCGTTGAGTGTGCCCTTTTCGTATTGTGCCAGATAGTCGTCAGCGAGCTGCTTGTATGCGTCGTAAGCAGCAGCAGTATAGACATTGGTTGACTCCATCAAAGCATACATGGCATCGATGGCTGCCTTGTTGCTCTCATACAAAGCAACAGACGACTGAGCAGCAGTAATGGCATTGCTCAATGCATTGTAAGTGTCGATGGTAAGGTTTGACTCAGCCAACTGATAGGAAACAAGAAGGTTCTGAGCAGCTGTTGTAGCCATCTTCTTGCTTGCAAGTCCCTGAATGATTGGCTTCAGTTCAGCGTATGCGTCATGGATTTCAGTCAGTTTCGACAGCGAGTAAATCTGAATGGTGTGCCATTCGGTCATGTTTGCCTGATTGAGACCCATACCGATGGTGAGGGATTCGCCTTCAGGAACAACGATGTCGCTGATAGTGTATTTAGGAGCTTCAGTGAAACCAGTCTGCTTACCAGCAACGATAGGTACTTGCTTGATTTGGTCGCCAACCTTTGCATAAACGTATGCAACGTCGGAAGACTCGGTTGTCAACCAAGAGTCGCCCTTCCAAGCGTTGAAGGAAGTAGCAAAAACGGTGACTTCGTAGGTGCCTGCCTCAAGACCTTCGATGGTCTGATGCATGGCATCTCCCACTTCAGCAAAGCCATAGCGTTCAGCCAAATTGCTGGTACGTCCGTCGGCTGACGTGACATTCACAGCGTAAGTGCCTGTTGCACCAACCCAGTCAGACTTAGCCATACCCACCTTAGCAGTGCGGTCGGACTTCACATAAACGATTTCTGGTTCTGGGTCAGGTTCATCGCCAGCCTCTTCGCCCAACGTGATGGCGATGCTGCTGATGCGTGTCTGGGAGTTCACGGTGAACACGATGTTCTTGCTATCACCATTCCAAGTGTAGCCAGTGAATGCGCCCTTGTTAGCAGTGAGATCAAACTTATCGCCAGTCACCTCGAACTGAGCACTGAGAATCTTGCGACGCTCAGAAGAGAGCTTCATGGTTCCGCCATAGACGCGGAGCTGAGGAACGATGAGAGTAGAGCCATCAGGGAGGGTTGCGTTCACGCCCCAAAGACGGTTTGGAGTGCTTGCCTCAGATGGAGAAACAGTGAGAGTAATGCCATTGGCACCACCAAAAGTCTTGTCTTCAGTAATATCTCCTGCATTCGACTCACTCGTAGAAACAGGGAGGTCGGTCATCAAGTTGAAGTTCAACGTGACATAGTCAGGGTCTGTGCCTTCATCGTTCACGTATTCAGCCAAGATAATGAATCCGAACTGCGCACCCGTATTGGTGAAGGTGACAGTCTTCTGAGGAGTTGGGAAAGAATAATAGCGAAGGTCGTACTTGCCATTGTCGGCAAAACCTACCATAGCACCACCCGATGCCTTTGCGTCAGCGTATTCCACGCCGCCCACTTCTTTCCAATAGCAATCGCCAGCAACGTCAGCCTTGTTAGCATTGACGTAGGAATAGAATGCGATTCTCGAAACCAGCATACCTTCTGGTGCTGTGAATGTATTCTGATCGCCATCTGAGAGCAAAATAGCAGGGAAAGAGAAACCGCTATAGGACACGGTACCTCCTCGTGAGTACTTTGCCTCTGCATTTCCATTGATTGTAATGGACGATCCGTCGCTGAATGTGATAGTATTCCCTGCCTTGAAATTGAACTTCCAATAGTAGAAGTCAGAATCCTGGGCATGGATGCCTATAGCCACCAGCATCAATGTTAATAATGCGAAGAATTTCTTCATAAAAGTATGTTTCTTAAGATTACTGCGTATTCGGCTTGTCTGCGCAGTGAATGAGAGTTAGAAAAAGGAAGCGTGTTGCAGCTGCAAGCCGTTTTTAAACTCTCCCAGTCTGAGTGGTAAGAGCAACCGCAACAAATGGTTAGTTGATGTTTTAGAATTAGCTTAGGATAAGTTCCTGTTTAAGAAAAAATGTTTTTTATGATGTTGAACAATAGAAATTATCTGTCATACAGAATTTATCGAATGCAAAAATAGGACAAATAATTAAAAATGACAAAAAAATCGCACATTATTTCTAAAAGAAAAGGCGTGACACTCGCCACGCCTTTCAGTTTCTATTCCAAATGATAGCTCAGTCCTTCGTTGGATTCGATGTAATCAATCAGATGCCGATTCACGCTCAGATGTAAGGTTGCGGAACGGAGATTCACACTCAAATCCTCAGATGCCTTGATATTGAAGAACAACTCCGTGTCACCAGGGTTCGACTTCACGATTTCAGCCAAATTCTCCACCATCGGCACATTCAACTGGTCAACAGGCACGTCAATCGTAATGCGTTTAATCAGCTTGTCCTTCACTTCTGCCAAAAGTTGAATGTCGAGAATCGTCATGTCGAGCGTGTTCGGGTCGTAACGACGTGGCTGCATCTTGGCAGTGATGTAGAGCGAAGTGCCCTCCACAAAGAAATGTTGCCACTTGAGCCATTCCTGACCAAAAAGGGCGATTTCACCGCTATTTTCGAAGTCTTCCAGCTTGACAATGCCAAAAGTGTTTCCGCTCTTGCTCGTCCCCACCCTTCGACCAGAGACGATGCCACCAAACTTGATGCTTTGCATAGTACGCAACGACTCATCCTTGTCTTGCACCTTGGCAATGTTGGTGGTGCAAAAGTGTTTGAGAATCAAAGCATATTCATCGAGAGGATGAGCTGAAAGATAGATTCCCACCAAATCGCGTTCCTTGTTCAGACGTTCCAAGTCGCTCCACAAAGCGACTTCCTTGGGTGGTTCGGGATGAGACACCTCCAACTCCATGCCCAAATCTCCAAAAAGCGAATGGGCTTGTTGCTGCTTGTCGGCTTGAAAACTATTGCCAAAGCGGAAGAGTGTTTCGATATAAGTTTCCGATGAATTCGGCTGTTTTGTAAAGAAAGCCTCACGAGGACAGGCATTGAAACCATCGAACGCTCCAGCCAGAATCAGACTTTCAACCGACTTGCGGTTGCATAATGTAAGGTTGACCCGCTCAAAGAAATCGAAAAGACTCGTATAAGGGCCATTCTTCTCGCGCTCATCGAGAATGGCTTGCACGGCACCCTTGCCCACACCCTTCACGGCTGCCATACCGAAACGGATATCACCATTGTGGTTAACAGCGAACTTCAACTTACTTTCGTTCACATCTGGACCGAGCGTGTTAATGCCCATCGACTTACACTCGTCCATCAACTTACGGATTTCGGATATGTTATCGAGGTTTCGGCTCATGTTGCCTGCCATGTACTGAGCAGGAAAGTGTGCCTTGAGATATGCTGTTTGGTAAGCCACCCACGAATAGCAAGTGGCATGGCTCTTGTTGAAAGCGTAAGAAGCGAATTTCTCCCAGTCTGCCCAAATCTTCTCCAGAACTGCTGGGTCGTGACCATTCTTCTGTCCACCCGCAATGAATTTTGGCTTGAGCATATCCAGTTTGTCCTTCTGCTTCTTACCCATTGCCTTTCGCAAGGTGTCGCTCTCGCCACGAGTGAAGTCAGCCAACAGACGCGAAAGCAACATCACCTGCTCCTGATAGACCGTGATGCCGTAGGTGTCCTTCAGGTATTTTTCCATCACAGGAATGTCGTATTCGATAGGCTTACGACCCAATTTTCTATCGATGAAATCGGGAATATAGTCCATTGGACCTGGACGATACAAGGCGTTCATGGCAATGAGGTCTTCGAACACATGTGGCTGCAATTCGCGCAGGTATTTCTGCATACCAGCCGATTCAAACTGGAACGTACCAATGGTTCGACCGTCGCAATAGAGCTGATAGGTGGCAGGGTCCTCGATGTCGAGCAAATCCACATCGACTGTGATGCCCAGACTGTCCTTGATGTTTTCCACAGCTTCCTTCAGGATGGAGAGGGTTTTCAGTCCAAGAAAGTCCATCTTGATGAGTCCCGTTTCCTCAATCACGTGTCCATCGTACTGGGTACAACGGAGCTTTTCGCCAGGAAATTCCTTGTCGTCGGCTGTGGAAACAGGCACCCAATCGCTAATGTCATCACGACAGATGATGGTTCCGCAGGCATGAACACCCGTATTTCGCACATTGTTTTCGAGCATCTGCGCATATCGAATGGTGTCTCTCAGCAGCGGGTCAGGCGATGTGGATGCAGCCTTTAGTTCAGGCACCACACTAATCACATTCTTCAGGTTCATCTTCAAGCCGTCGGGCAGACGGTCAGGGATGCACTTGCAAAGGGCATTGGTCTTGTCGAGAGGATACTTCTGCACACGTGCCACATCCTTGATAGCAAGTTTGGTAGCCATCGTTCCGTAGGTGATGATGTGTGCCACTTTCTCGGCACCATATTTATCCGTCACCCACTGCAACACCTTTCCGCGTCCATCGTCATCGAAATCGACATCAATATCTGGCAAGGAAATACGGTCGGGATTCAAGAAACGCTCGAACAGTAAGTCGTACTTGATGGGATCGACTTTCGTGATGCCCAAGCAGTACGCCACGGTGGAACCAGCAGCCGAACCACGACCAGGACCCACCCACACGCCGAGTTCCTTACGTGCAGCATTGATATAGTCCTGCACAATCAGGAAGTAACCAGGGAAACCCATCGTCTTCATGATGTGCAACTCAAACTTGATTTGGTCGGCAACATGCTGAGGAAGCGGGTCGCCATAGAGTGGTTTGGCTCCTTCGTATGCTAATTTTGCCAAGTAGTCTGCCTCGAACTTGATACGATACAATTTGTCGTATCCACCGAGTCTTTTTATCTTTTTCAGACCCTCTTCTTCACTCATCACCACGTTGCCATTCTCGTCTTGGGTGAATTCATCGAAGAGTTCTTTTTCTGTGATACGCTGACGGTATTCCTCCTCTGTTCCAAAACTTTCCGGGATGGCAAAGTTAGGCATGATAGGTGCATGGTCGATGTTATATTCTTCCACCTTACTCAGCACATCCAAGGTGTTGCTCAAGGCTTCGGGCACATCGGAGAAAACCTCGTTCATCTCCTCCTTCGTCTTGAACCACTCCTGTTTGGAATACAACATGCGGGATGGGTCGTCCAAGTCCTTGCCTGTACTCAGACAGATGAGACGGTCGTGAGCTTCTGCATTTTCTTCATCCACGAAATGCACGTCATTCGTACACACCAACTTCACATTGCACTTTGCCGCCAATTCAATCAACGCACGATTCACTTGCTGCTGAATTGGGAAAGTCTCACGGTTGGCTCGTTGCATCGGGTCCTTCACCTCATGGCGCTGCAATTCCAGATAGTAGTCATCACCAAAAAGTTTCTTAAACCAAAGCACGGCTTCCTCAGCCTTGTCCATCTGCCCATTGCGAATATACACGGGCACCTCACCTGCCACACAAGCCGAGCAGCAGATGAGTCCTTCGTGATACTTCTCCAAATCGGCATGGTCGGTGCGTGGACGCATGTAGAATCCATCCACCCACGCTCTGCTCACGATTTTAATGAGATTGTGGTAGCCCTTTTCGTTCTTGGCAAGAAGAATCAAGTGCCAACCGCCTTGGTCCATCTTGCCTTCTTTCAGTTCCTTGCTACGACGGGCACAATAGACCTCGCAACCAAAGATAGGCATGAAATCAAGGTTAGGGTTCTTGCCTTTCACCTTTTTGACATAGTTGAAAAACTCCTTGATTCCAAACATATTGCCGTGGTCAGTGACAGCCATACCCTTCATGCCATTGGCAATAGCCTTGTCAACGAGCTTCGGGATGGATGCCTGACCATCGAGTATAGAGTACTGCGTGTGTACGTGTAGGTGGATGAAGTCTTGCATACTTTTACGTTTATATCGTCTTGCAAATGTACGCAAAAATCTTCAATCGGTCACTACTCGCTCACAATAAATTTTCCGCTTGGAGTGATTCCCTCAGCCGAGATATACATCTGCTTACAAGAGGAATTGTTGAAAAATTCCACACGTCCCTGTCCGTTAGCATCAATCTTCACCCAAGGTTGCCAATAGAGGGTGCGACGGAAATCTTCCATAGCCGGCATCACACTGTAATCCTCCATTTCAAAGCCTTCTGGTTCATTGAATCCTTGGAAATGTGTGCGACGGATTCCCTTTTCCTTACTGAAGAATTGCGGATGGGTATAGACAAACACGGTGACAGGATGGAAAACCGACAATTCGTCGGCTTGCACAAACTTGGTGTAGTTGTCGTCATCCTCTGAAATATACACACTCTTCACCTCGTCGATGAAGTCGGGCATAGCTGTGGCACCGCTGACATTGTTCTTCCAACGAATCGTATATGTAGGGCGTTCTGGATATTGAGTCACTGTGCAATAGGTGTTGTTCACAATCCAAATGATAGGTCGGTTCTTGTAAGACAAACCATCCTTGAACACCAGCTGAGAATAATTCGTTATCGTTGTATCCGAATTGCGAACATCTATCAGTTTACCCGTATTTTCATCTGCCATCCACTTATCGTCCAAAGCTTCAACACCACCGAAGAACTCATTCTTCTTCAACAGCCAATCATAGAGTGTTGGCGTGAGTTCACCTTCATCGGAAATGCGGTCTGTTGCCTCATCTATATTATAATAGACCGTGGATTTCCTTGCACCTGTTTTCTCATCGTACCAAGGCAACTGGGAATTATCTGTGAAATAACGCTTTTTCACCTTCACGGTTGGCAACACATAGCTGACATTCTTACCCGTTCCAGACATCTTCAATCGTCCTTCCACCTCCGTTTCCTGTTCACCAGCAGTCCGTTTCAGCTTGACGAACGCCTCTGGCAATGGAATCATCTCCGTTTCGTAAGGCGAGAGTGTTTTGCCCACTGGCGAGAAATGGCGGTCAATAGCCACCACGTAGGCAGCATTCTTGTCGTTCCACTTCGTTCTGATAAACATTTCCCATTCGCCCTTCAGATTTGGCAATTCAAAAGCATAGCCTCCCACGCTGTCCGTCACCGTGCTGCCCTGATAGTGCTCACCAGTTTGGTTGTAAAGGAAAGCATTCAGACTCACTCCAGCCACAGGGTGCTTCTTGCGCCATTTGTTCGTGTCGGGTTTCAATTTGCCGAAAAGATAAAGCTTGTCCTCGATAGGTTGAATCCTACCAAGATTGCCCTCAAGTTCCTCAAATTTCATCTGCCCCGAGTGCAATTTCCAATTGTAGCGTCGCCAGCCTTGCACCATCATCAGCAAGTCGGCAGCCTCACGGTGCTCTTGGTCGTCTTTCTCGAAATAATAGTCAGGGTTCTCAATATAGCCCTTTACCTCACTGCCCAAGAGCATCCAAGTCATGGCATTACCCACCTTGCCGTTCGTCAGCGTTGCAGCGTCCATTGCAGCAAAACTTACCGATGAATTCGGCTCTGCCGTCAATGTGAGGCTCACTCGTCCGCATGGGCGAAGGGACGTTTCGGGAACGGACACCTTGATGCTGTCAGCCTCGTTACTCTTCGGAATGATGAAGAAAAGACGCTCTGCCTGGATGCGTCCATCAGAATCGAAGACCGTCAGTTGGTTCACGCCTGCTCGCATCTTGCTACGGTCGAACTCCACTTGCAACACTTCTTCAGCCTTCATCGTGTCGCATTGCACAACAGCTCCACCATTGATAATCGTGTAGCCCAAAAGTCTGCCTTGCATGGAGGATGACGACTGGATAGTGGCTGTCAGCGCATCGTCGGCTGCATTGGGATTGCCAACGGCATTCATCTGAAGCACACAACCCTCAGTCTTGGCTTGGGGCAACGGATACTCATGCTTCTTGCCTTTGTCATCTGTCACGACGAAAGTCAACGGCTTGCCATCAGGACGAATCACAAACGTACCACGTCCGTCTGCACCGCTCTGCGCAATAGCCAATGTCTCACCCGAGGAATCTATCACCAAACCTTTCACGGCAACGTGTTTTCCCTCTTTGTCCGTCACGCTGAATGCCACGCGGCTCTGAAGTCCCGTCACCAAGTCGCCTCCCTCTGGATAGAAATGGAGGGTGTAGCCTTTGTTGGTGGCTGCTTTCTTCTGGCTCTTATTGTCCTCACTGGCATCCTCGCGTCCATTTGGCAAGCGATGCGTATAGCTCAAGTCATCAATCTGCGGATTGTCGTAGGCTCCTTCCACGGCGGGTTTCTTGAAGATAGGAAACACACGCGAGAACACACCATTTCCTCCCCAGTTCATCATGTAGCGAGTGAAGGCACGAACCTCATAGAATCCCGTGCCGAAAAGACTGTCCAACTTGATGTCGCCTTCCGACTCGCCGTTCTGAATGTAGAGTTTGCGCGTTTCCACCACGTCACCGCTCGGATTGAGCAGTTCCACGTATAGCACCTTACTGATTGTCGTGGGCTTTCCATTGTCAGCCCTCACCACATACGCCTTGAAGTGCATGGTCTCTCCCTTGAAATAACCCGTGTTGTCGAAGTGCAAATAGGTTTTTTCCTGAGGAGTCGATTGATTGAACAGCATAGCATGCTTCATATACACCAGCAAGCGCGTCACATCATCGTTCTTCTCCTGAGCACTCAGAGTCAAGAAAGACATGGCAAAAGCCAACAGAAGCCATTTTCTCATGTAACAATACGTGTTTTTAGAATTTCACTTCGCGAGAGCCATCTTCCACTTCCTCGATGCAGACTCTCACTGCGTCCTCTGGCAGCAAGTCCTCGATGAGTTCGGGCCATTCCATGAAGCACAGATGTCCGCTATACACATATTCCTCAAAACCTATGTCGTATGCTTCACTTTCTTTCTTGATTCGATAGAAGTCGAAATGAAAAATCGGTTCTCCTTCCCCATCGGTATATTCGTTCACGATGGCAAACGTGGGGGAATTGACAACATCCTCCACACCCAGTTCCTCACAGATTGCCTTGATGAAAGTAGTCTTCCCTGCTCCCATCTTTCCGTAAAAGGCAAACACCTTGTTATCACCCATTTGCGCAACAAATTCCTTTGCTGCTTCCTGAATCCTGTCTATCGAATCTATCTTTATCATCATTTTCATTTATTTCTGCAAGCTTCGGTTCTGCCGAAGCCAACCCTCGTTTCTTGTTCTGTCCGTCCCGTGTTCAGCGCATCTCCGCCGAATCCATCATCTCTTCCTCTTGCTCGTCAGCGTCACGAGCGGAATCAGCATTTCCTCCATCGAGATGCCTCCATGCTGGAAAGTATTCCTGTAGTACGACACATAATAGTTGTAGTTATTCGGATAAGCAAAGAACGTGTCACCCTTGGCAAACACATAGCTCGTCGAGAGGTTCGGAGCTGGCAGGAAAGCCATCTTCGGGTTCTTCAGCACAAAGAGGTCCTTGGCGTTGTACGAGAGGTTCTTGCCCAACTTATAGCGCAGATTCGTGTTCGTATTCTTGTCGCCAATGATTTTCGTCGGGTTGTTCACGCGAATCGAACCGTGGTCAGTGGTAATCACAATCTTCGCATTCGTATTCGCCAACGCATGGAACAGTTCGCTCACTGGCGAATGGCGGAACCAGCTCGATGTGATACTGCGATAAGCAATCTCGTCGGATGCCAACTCACGCACCATCGTGGATTCTGTGCGGGCATGGGAAAGCATGTCGATGAAGTTCACCACAATCACGTTCAACTGCTTCGTAGAGAGCTGACGGAACTGATTGACGAGTTTCTCCGTCTCTGCCGAGTGGTTCAATTTCGAGTAGCTGAAAGTCTCGCTGCGACGGTAGCGGTCGAGTTGTGTCTGAATCAGCGGAGCCTCATTGAGGTTCTTGCCTTCTTCCTCATCCTCATCCACCCACAGTTCAGGAAA
Organism: Prevotellaceae bacterium UBA4361; assembly: GCA_002393575.1. Classification (GTDB taxonomy): domain Bacteria; phylum Bacteroidota; class Bacteroidia; order Bacteroidales; family Bacteroidaceae; genus UBA3839. Next base: position 49,744 of record DGSN01000015.1, read on the forward strand.
CATCGTAGCAATCTGATTAGGCATCAGTCCTGCGAAGATGGAATTGCGGGCATATTGCGTGGCTGTTGGGAGAATCGACACATAGAGATTCTCGTCGAAAGTGAAATCATCTGCCAACTGCTGACTAATCACACGCCATTGGTCGTAACGGAAATTGTCGAACACCACCAAATACACCTGTTCGCCAGCATTGAGCAAAGGGAAAATCACCTTCTTGAAGATGTCGGGACTCATGATTGGACGATGATCAGGGTCATTCAACCAGTCGATGTAGTTCTTCATGATGAACTTGGCAAATTCCTGATTGGCATCCGACTTCTGCATCTGAATCATCTCCTTCATCGGACTGTCGGTCTCTGCCAGTTCCAATTCCCAGAACACCAGTTTCTTATACACTTCCTTCCAGTCATCCAAGTTGCGTGCATCATTGATTTGCATACTGATATTCCCGAAGTTCTGCTGATAACTGCTGTTCGTCTGGTCGGTCTCAATCGCCCTCTTGTGCAGATGTCGCTTCAGCGTCAGCAGAATCTGGTTGGGATTCACAGGCTTAATCAGGTAGTCCGCAATCTTGGCACCAATAGCCTGGTCCATGATATTCTCCTCCTCACTCTTCGTCACCATCACAGTTGGCACAGTAGGATTCACCTCCTTGATGCGCTGCAAAGTCTCCAATCCTGTCAAGCCAGGCATATTTTCGTCCAAGAAAATCAAGTCGAAGTTCTGTTCCTGACACAAGTCGATAGCATCCTGCCCATTCGTAGCAGTCACCACTTCATACTCTTTCTTCTCTAAAAATATAATATGTGGGCGAAGCAATTCAATCTCATCATCCACCCACAGCAATGTTCCCTGTGCCATTATCTTTAGTTTTTTTGTTTTTTATTCAGCCACCGTGTGGCGCGCATTTCCGCGCCATCAAAAGATGAAGTTCTCCTCCTCCAGTTCTTCCTCTTCCTCCTGCTCCTGCCGTTGCATTTCCTCCAGCTCCTCCTGCGTAGGCAAGTCCCTTGGCTCATCCAGCATGTTCTCGTCCAGCTGCAAGTGAGAGATGCGGTCGAAGTGTCGGTCATAGAAATCGAAGTATTCACCAAAGCTCTTGCCATTCATCAGCACCTTCAGGTTGTCCTCCGAAATGATAAACATCTTCAGTCCCTCCAACTTCTTCACCATCTCCGCGTTGTTCGTCAACTTGTGCATATACACGTAAGCCTCATCATAGTTCAAGAAACTCTTCACCTCCAAGAGGTCGATGCCGTCGCCACGGAGGGTTTCCAAGTCGAAGTAGCGGATGGCAAAGTTCGAGAAGTTATAGCGAGCCACCTCGAAAATCAACTGGTTCTCGTCGATGCTGTCATGCTCGTAGGCAATCACAAACAAGTGGTTCACATTCTTATCCACCTTGAACACCGTGTCGGCACTCGTCGAGTCTGTCATTGCCAACCCCATGCGACGACTCCAAATATCACCCGAACTCATCCTGCCACTGGCAAGCACTCGTCCTTCCTGCAAGCCCTTCACGTAGAGTCCTGCCAATTCGCTCACTGTGCTCTGCGGATAGCTCTGCACGATATTCTTCATGGCGTTCATAAACTGACCACGGTCACCTTTCTCCAGCTTACTCATCGCATCGATGAAGAGGAATCGGGCACGGTTGGCACCCTTCGGATATTCACGTTCAGCATAGGCATTACCGGCAATCACCTGGTCGTAGTTGCCAGCCTCGTAGGATTCATAGGCAACCGTGTAGAGCGAATCCTCCACCTGCTTGCCATAGCGACCCTTGAACTCGAAGTTCGGGTCTGCCACCAGCTTCGCATGTTCATTCTCTGGATAACAATCCACAAGTCGCTTCCTGTAGTCCTCGGCATCCGTTTCTCTTCCCTGTCGGGAATAAAGCTGGAACATATTGTAGTACAGTTCGTCCAAATGTTCAAACTCACCAAAGTCGGTGAGCACACGTTGGAAAGTTCGCTCAGCCAGAGGGAAGTTCTCCATCCTGTCCTTATAGATGATGGCAGAGTTGTAGAGTCCATCCACCAAGGCGGCATTCGACGCTGCCATCTGCTCCTCGGTGTAAGGAATGTCCTTGATATAGTATTCGCGGCGGTGAGGGTCAGCTTCGTATTCCTTCTGCTTCTCAAGCCGTTCCTTCTCCTTTTCGCTCATTTCCGTACCGTCAGGATTGAGCATGATGGAGTCGTTGGCAGCAGTATCCTGCATCACGCTGTCAGTCATCAGTGTATCGCCTTCAGCCGCATTCTCATCGAAACCGCCCAAAACGGTCTTGTTGCTACGGCGCCAGTCGTCAGCCAACGCACGTTCACCCCATTTCCGCTTGAATTCGTTCTTTCCCGAGTTCACCGATGCTGGGTTGTAGAAGTACCACAATCCTCCCTGCTGCTGGTTGTTTCTCGCACCCGTCTGGTTATCCATCATCTGTTGGTTCGGACGATTACCCTCTGCCGTCACACCCGCAGCCTCGTTCTGCTTGCGTTCCTCCTCGCGTTCCTTCTTCTTCAACTCCTCAATCAGCCCGTCAATCTTCTTCAGCATCTCCGTGGAGTCCATCCTCGCCAACTCCTGCAAGCTGTCTTGCAGTTCCACAGCCTGGGCGTAAGGCTTCAGTTCCTCCAGTATCTTGGCTCTTTCGTCAATGTCCTTATAGTCATCACGGTCCTTGTCGAACAGTCCCAACACACCCGAATAGCACTCCTGTGCCTTCACGAATTCTTCTCTTTCCCAATAGAGCTGTCCCAAGTGCAACCACACCACTCCTTTCTCCACACCGTTTCTTGTACTCTTCTCCACACCGTCCTTATAGGCATACAGCGCATGAAGCGTATCGCCCTTTGCCAAGTAGATGTTGCCCATTGCATAATACACTTGGTCCAAGTAGTCAGCATTCTTGCGGTTGCGAGCCATCGCCTTCAGTTTGTTAATCATCTTCTTGCTCTGACCCTTCGACATCACCTCCGTCTGCTGAATCCGCGCATTAAACTCCAATTCGTAAGGTGGATTACTCTTGAACACCTTCTTGAATTCCTTGAAAGCCAACTGGTTCTGCCCCGTTTCCCGATACAACTGACCTAACAGGAAGTGGAGACGAGCCTTTTCCACACCATGACTCTTCTTCATCGCCAACTGGATGTTAGGGATAGCTTCCTCATACAGTCCTTGACGCAACTGATAGTCAGCCATCACCGACGCGCGCATGGCATTGAGATTCGTTGGGAAACTGTCTCTCCGCGTTTCGTTCACCAGTCGTTCAGCATCGTAGAGCCAATCCAGTTCGGCATAGCACTTGGCTTCCGACAGTCGCGCACGAGCAATCAGATTCGGTTTCGAGAAATAAAGACGTTGGATATAAGCAAAAGTAGAAGCAGCTTCCATGAATTCACCCTTCCTGAATTGAGCCTCACCCATCAAGAACCAAGCCCGCCACAAGAAAGGATTATATTCCTTCTGGCTCAGCCAAATCTTGTCCTTCGGAGTCTTCGGCTTCGAACTCTTCCACTCAGGGCGAGCCGTAATGCTATGTTGCTTGATAGTTTTCTGGCATTTCTCCACAGTGCGGTCAAAATGATTCTTTCCAATCGTCGCCGTCTTCGGATTCCCCGTCACATAGAGCGGAATCACCTCCATGTAGTTATCCTTATTCCCCGTTTTCTGAGCCAGCACACCCTCCTTAAAAGCCTCATGTCCATTGAAGTAAGTATTATAGCGAGCCTTGAATGCCTGCACACGACGCGTCAGTCCCGTATTCTTCTTTGTAGAACACGAAACCACCAAGCCCATCACCACCAGGCCCAACAAGCATATCAATACTTTCTTCATCAAAAATTCAAATCAAATGACCGTCATTCTATCATATAACGCAATTCCCTCCATTTTATTGCCCATCCCCCCATTATTCCCATAATTCCCATCACCCCCATTAACCCCATTAACCCCATCAACCCCATCATCCCCATTTTCCACTTTCCACTTTCCACTTTCCACTTTTCACTTTCCTCCCCCTCTCCTTTCCCCCACAACCATCACCACCTCATCCTTCACCTCGTTCGGCAGTTCCACAGCCCTGAGTTGCAGACTGCGCACCCAGCCAGCCACCTCCGTTTCCTTCATCGTGTAGAGCACCTCGCGGAACTCCTCCACTTCCTCCTCCGTGTAAGCATCGCTCTCACGACCACGGAAGCGGTCCAGCTCCTCATCATTATAGTATTCAATCTCCTTACTGATAGCAGCCAGCAGACTTTCCTTCTCGCACACCTCATGCTGTCCACAGCACTCCATGTCCTGTGCCTGCACGATATTCGGCAGTTCCTCAATCTCCCCCCTCTCCAGCTTCTTCTGAAGAGATCGGTTCCTGAACCATCCCGCCACCATCGCCACAACACCTAACACAATCAAACCAATAGCCAAATAAAACATAACATTAAAAATTAAGAATGAAGAATTAAGAATGAAGAATAAATCCTATAGCATCTATCACTCCTCCTTCACAGACCTTTCCGTTACTTTAAACCCCGCTTTCCTCAGCTCCTCCCAGAACCCAGGGTACGACTTGCTCACCACCTGCGGTTCACGAATCCTCAGCCGTCCTAAGCACATCGTAGCAGGAGCAAAGCACATCGCCATGCGGTGGTCCTCATAAGTATCAATCGGCTCCGAGCATCCCCGTTCCGTGTCCCGCCCCTCTCCGTGTTCCGTGTCCCGCTTTCCTCCGCGTTCCGTATCCCGCGTTCCTCCGCGTTCCGTGTTCCGCCCCTCTCCGCGTTCCGTGTCCCGCGTTCCTCCGCGTTCCGTGTCCCGCGTTCCTCCGCGTTCCGTGTCCCGCGCATTTCCGCGGGAATCCCCCTCCCAGAACAGCTCCGCATCATTCGCCTCCTGCACCTCGAACCCCAACTTCCCCAGCTCCTGCCGCAGCGCAGTAATCCTGTCCGTCTCCTTGATTTTCAGGCTCTGCAAACCCGTGAAATGGAAAGGCACCCCCATCAGGCAGCACGTCACCACGAAAGTCTGAGCCAAGTCAGGCTGATTCACGAAGTCATAGTCCAAGCGTGTACACACCTGTCCACCCTTCCGCAGACGCACGCAAGGCACACCCTTTTCTTCAAAAAACGTCGATTCCACCGAGAGTTTTTCAAAAATCTCAGCCACCTTCGCATCGCCCTGATAGCTCTCCTTATAGAGCCCAGGCAGCACCACCTCCGCACCTTCGTCCGACAGAGCCACCATCTCATACCAGTAGCTCGCCGCACTCCAGTCATTCTCCACATAGTAGTCGCGAGCCACATACCGCCTCGTGCCCACCACGATTTCATTCTCACTCACCCACTCCACCTCCGCACCAAACTCGCGCATCAGTTGCATCGTGAGCTTGATATAAGGTCGGGAAATCACCGTTCCCGTCAGCGTCAGTCTCAGTCCCCGCTTCAGCATCGGAGCAATCATCAGCAGCGCAGAGATATATTGCGAACTCACATTCCCAGGCAGCGACAACTCACCACCCTCCAAGTCACTTCGTCCCTTGATACGCAGCGGAGGAAAACCCTCCTTCTCCACGTACTCCACCTCAGCGCCCAACGTCCGCAGCGCATCCACCAGTACACCAATCGGACGGTTCTTCATGCGCTCCGTACCCGTGATGACACGCTCACCATCTGTCACAGCCAACAACGCCGACGAGAAACGCATCGCCGTACCAGCCGCACCGATATCCACCACCGCAGGCTGTTCCTTCAGCCATCGCAGCATCACCCGTGTGTCATCGCAATCCGACACATTCCGAGGCACACCATTCGCAGCCCCAGCCAACTGGTTCATCACCAGCACACGGTTACTGATACTCTTCGATGCAGGCAGCGTCACCTGTCCCGCCACCCTCTTCGGTCCAATCAAGTCAATCTGCATAACAATCCATTTCTTATGATCAACAAATCCTCACAAAGGTAACACAAATTTTTGATTCACACAAAAATAACAGAAACAATGTACCCTCCCATCCCTCCCATCAACCCCAACAACCCATCCCTCCCATCCCACCCATCAACCCCATCAACCCCATCAACCCCATTAACCCCATTAACCCCATCAACCCCATCAACCCCATCAAAAAAAAAAAGCAGCAGAGCGCACCAGCACCCTGCCACCTTATTATATATATGGGCCTCCCGAAGAACCATTCAGGAGATTCCTGTCAGCCTATTTTACCATAGGCCTTTCTCGTTCCAGCCTTCAGACTCGGCCATGTTGTCCTCCTTGCGCTCCTTGGTGAGCTCACCTTCAACACTGCCACCATCAGAGTAGATTGGGAAGCCATCGGCAATTGCACCAGCCAAAACCATGTGTCTGGAGTTCATCTCTGGGATGATATATGCTTTCTTGTTCATTTTTCTTTATTTTTTTTTAAATGTGATTACTTATTTGATTCTCACTTTACCAGCACCTTCTTGCCGTTCATGATGTAGAGACCGCCCTTCACTGGAGCTGCCACACGCTGGCCGTTCAGGTTGTAGAGGACGCCTGTGCCCTGCTCTGCCTCCACATTGCTGATAGCTACTGCATCGTCACCACCAAGGCTCAAGAAGGACTTAGCCTCGCCAGCAGCAATTTCCAAGTATGCCTTACCAGCAGCAATGGCAGAGTCTTTCTTCTTGAGGTAGAAACCAACACCGTTATTGCCGTTACCTAATACGTAGATGGTTTGGCCGTCGCCTAAAACATTGCCGTTTGATACCAGCAGTCTGTTGTTGGAAGCATCATCCGTTCCAGACGTTATGACAGGCACCTGATAGGTCTTTGCCTCAGCACCTTCAATCAGAACTGCTGTGCCAGCAGGAACCTTTGAAGCTTCTGTGATGGTAAGCGCACTCGTACTTGCACTTGTCACATAGTAAGCCTTCAAACCTTCCACTGCGCTGAAGTCAAGAGCCTTTTCTGCATTCGAATAAGTTGCATAGAACTTGTCATTCAGAGCACCACCTTCTGTTACAGTTACGTCAACAGTTTCTCCTCCTAAAGTGACGGAAATATCATCAACTGCACGAATAGCAGCAGTTCCATCATACCTCAAACGAACAAAAACATTTGAATAGCTGCTAAGATCAGCCGTTACTTCTATCCATTCGCCTTTGTCCATTGATGATGCACTGTGGGATGCGACTTCCGTCCAAGCTTCCTCATCAGAAGACACTTCCACATACCACGTTGAAGTTTTCGTATTGTTCGTTGTTTTACTTACATAGCATGTAAACGTAGCAGGATTAACAACAGGTTCTTTCGTCTGAATTGTGGCTGATGTTACACCGTTACCATTCTCATTCACATTAGCTCCATAAAAGGTTCCTCCATGAGCGGTTATATCACTTTGTTTGCTAATGTTTGTAAACGTCCATAATTCATAGTCACTCAAAGGATGCTCAAAGTCAATAGTATAACCTGAAATTGGAGGCATAATAGTGTAAATTGCCGTAGCAACTTCACTATTATCGTAACCTTCCTTCACCGCAATAGCCTTTATAGTAGTATTTTTTGATATTTCAATGGCACCACTATATTCTGTACTATTAGTTGTTGGGTCGTTGCCATCTGTCGTATAATAGATGGTAGCACCTTCTGTAGCACAAGAGAGAGTCACGGACTGAGTCTCTGTGTATGTACCTCCATCAGGAGAGAAAGTAGGAGCAGAAACTTGATCCACTACAGAACCCCCTATTTCAAAAACCACTTCTACCTTGGAAGAGGTTCCTAAAGCGCTCCCTACTATTACAGTAAAAAAGCCATTACCTACAGTTGTTCCTGATGTAGGATGCTCGGATGTTCCATAATAGGTAGTGAATGTTCCTGCAGAAGAAGTAACTGTAACATTCGTGATGGTACCAAGATTTGTTGAGTTATACAAATAACCTTTACTCTTTTGCCACTGCATGTTATCTCCATTCTTCATAACTTGATTTGAAGTCCATTTCACATCAAAAGTTTTAGAGGCATCAGATGTACAAACAGCTTTGGTTGTCTTTTCATTGTTATTCGCGGCATAACTTGTTGTATTAAAGTCTGACGCAGTAATTGTCAGCTTATACTTCGTTGCCCATGCTCCTACGCTAACTAACATAACCAATAGCGTGACGAGCCATCTTAAGTTTTGAGTAATTTTTTTCATTGTAATTAAGTTTTTAGTTTTGATTGTTATAGTAAAAATTGATTCTCCGTACAAAAAAGGTTATATTCGGTGCAAAGTTACAACATTTTTTTGGAAAACCAGTCAACAAATTCTCACAAATTATCACCAAAGAAATAAAATGAAGAATGAAGAATGTAGAATGAAGAATCAAATTCCTATTCTCCGAAAACTCCGTAGAGACAAAACAGTCAACAAATTATCACAAATTATCACCAAAGAAATAAAATGAAGAATAAGGAATGAAGAATGAAGAATCAAATTCCTATTCTCCGAAAACTCCGTAGAGACAAAACAGTCAACAACCTTTAGCTCGGCGAAGCCAAATGAACACAAATTAACACCAATAAATACGTGAGTTCGATATAACAAAATATGTTCTTTTGTAGTGCCTCTACGAGGCAGAACCTTTAGCTCGGCGTAGCCAAATCCTACAAATCTATTCAAAATCACTCGAAATCTCATTCATATTTGTAAGATTTGAGAAGATTTGTTAGATTTCTCGCGAAGCGACTCCTTATACCGAACTGACGTAATAAATAAAATGAAGAATGTAGAATGAAGAATCAAATTCCTATACGGCAAAGTCGCTTCACGCTTCACACTTCACGTTATATTCTTCATTTATGATTCTTCATTCTTCATTCATCATTCTTCATTCCCATCTCTCGTTCCTCATCATTGAGGACGCACTGACAGAACGAGCCTTCGTTACAATTCAAACGAGCCCTCGTTATCGTTCAGCCGAGCACTCGTCTGAACGCAAACGAGCCCTCGTTGCTTTACCGTGTCCCCAATGGAGGTTTAGGAGTTTTTTTATTCTTCATTCTTCATTCTTCATTCATCATTTTTTAAATCCCTCAAATCCCTGATATTTTTCACTTTTAACCTTTCACTTTTCACTAAAAAATAATGGCAAGGCACTTACGCACCCTGCCACCTTATTATATATATGCCTCTTCGAAAGAAACTAAATAAACTAAAAGAAAAAACAATTTAGTAAATTTAGCTAATTTCTTCAGGAGATTTTAGAATGTTACCAAAGACCTTTCTCGTCCCAGCCTTCTTCGCTTGCTGAAAACTCTTCCTCACGACGTTCCTTTGTGAGTTCGCCTTCAACGCTGCCACCCTCTGAGTAGATTGGGAAGCCTTGAGCGATAGCACCACCCAAAACAGTGTGTCGTGAATTCATCTCTGGAATGATATATACTTTCTTGTCCATTTGTATTTCTTCGATTATTTGATGATTATTGATTGATTCTTACTTCACAAGCATCTTCTTGCCGTTCATAATGTAGAGACCACCCTTCACTGGAGCTGCCACACGCTGACCGTTCAGGTTGTAGAGGATGCCTATGCCTTGTGCTGCCTCCACATTGCTGATAGCTACTGCATCGTCACCGCCAAGGCTGATGAAAGACTTTGTCTCGCCTGTTCCATCATCTTCGATTTCCAAGTATGCCTTACCAGCAGCAATGGCAGAGTCTTTCTTCTTGAGGTAGAAGCCAACACCATTTTTCTCAGTGCTACCCAAAACGAAGATGCTTGTACCGTTACCTACAATCGTTCCGTCAGACACTTTCAACAGATTGCCTGTAGCTTCAGCTGCTGAAGGGCAAACAGGCACCTGATAAGTCTTAGCCTCAGCACCTTCAAGCAGGACGGCTGTACCAGCAGGAACCGTTTCAACAGGTGTGATAGAAAGTTCTTTCTTGCTTGCACTTGTCACGTAGTAAGCAGTCAAGCCTTCCACAGCACTGAAGTCAAGATTCTTGTCTGATGAGAATGTTGCATAGAACTTGTCATTGCTCTCCATCTTACCAGCTTCTGTTACTACAACATCAGCAGTTACCCTTGTCAAAACAAGGTAGTCCATACGGGCATTATTATTATAACTACCTTCATTACCATTGAAAGCAATAGAGCAGCCTTCTGGAACAGAAATTTCAACATTGATTGTTGAATTTCCTTTTGGTGCCTTATGAGTAAACAGTTTGTCAGACAAAGTGCCATCACTACTGCGAGTATAGATGTACACTTCGCTTTCACTACTATTAGAGTTAGAACAACCGATATTCAGTGTATAGACTCCCGAAGCTAAAGCTGGTGTATAATAAAGACTTCCTTTTGAAAGGCGAAGTCTTGCACCATTAGAGTAAGAATTATCTGTTTCAGTTAAGTATGCACCGCCCGAACGAGTTAAATTCTCCATCTCAAAGAAATACGCAATGTCAGAAGTAGTATACACAACGTTCTTGCTTCCAGTTTCTGTTGCTGTTACTGCGAAATTATTATCTGAAGTTACATACCATGTTCCATCAACATTGATGTATTTGCTCCATATTAATTGTTTTGTTTCACCCTCATAGGCAGTTACTGTAGCAAGTGTCATTAATTGTGTCTCATTTTCATCTACAGCATTAACCGTATATGTGTATGTTGGTTTGGCAGTCATTGCGAACGAAACAGAAGGATTTTCACCATTCACTTTGAAGGAGCCATTATAGTCATAATAACCAACCAACGAAGCTGTGTAGTAATAAGTTACGCCATCTTCAAGCAAACCATTAACTACTGGAGTTTCTTTAGTTTCATCAGAGAAGATCGAAATGGTAGGATTGAGTCCTGTTGTCTCTGAGAAAGAAGCTGTATATGTAGTTTCTACATCATCACTAACGACTGAATATACCTTTACATCATCAACAGTTACACCACCATAGGTTTTACCAGCATGAAGAAATATTCTGTCTAAAGACTCTGCTGCAGCATTAGCAAATGCAACTGATTTAGATTTAACTATTGCAGTACCATCTGCTTTTGACAAAGAAAAAGTAGCCACCTTTGTACTAAAATCAAATCTTACATTCAGGACTACGATTCCTGTTGTATTTCGATTAAGATTATTGTTTTCGTAAGTTCCAGTTTGATTCAAAACTGATGTGTAATTTTCTCCACCAACGGTAATTGTTCCCCAATATCCATTACCGCTAGCTGATGCGTTTATGGAGAAGAAAGGAGTACCGCTACTTACATAGCCATTATTGATGTTTACATCACTTGTTATAAACTCAATACCACTACTTTTACCACTTGTGCAAGCATCCATCTTAAATTTCAACTCTACATCTACGAGTGTTACCTCTTCAGCATCTGCTTCATCTCCATCACTAGAAAAAGAAAATGAAGGAGAAACGAGTCCCATATCTCCAGTACCAGCACCGACACCAATTACCTGTGAATTAAAAGTATTTGCGGTTGTTGTGCCAGGATTACAAGTCCAACCATCTTTTTTTCCTTTTGCTGCCCAATCTGAAGAAGTTTCAAAATCATTGGAATAGACGGAGGTTTTCACCTCATCTGCCCACGCACTTCCGCACAATCCTGCCAAGAGGCTGAGGAGTGCTAATTTTTTTGTAAAATGTTTCATGATTTATAAGTTTTTGAAGTTAAAAATTGATATTAGTAGTATTCTCGGTTTAGGATAGGTTTGTGTGGTTTCGTGAAAAGGAGAAAACGCGGGAAAACGTGAAAAAGCACGAATTCATCGGAGGTTTCTCGTTCACACCTATTCTATCAGGTGCAAATTTAACACTTTCCTCTGACACAATGATAACAATCGCGTACATTTTTAATGAAAAACGTTCACGACGACGAACAATCAGGGATTTAAAGGATTCTTTGAGAATGAAGAATGAGGAATGAGGAATGAAGAATGAAAAAACTCCTATACTCCTAATCTCCGTAGAGACAAAAAAGTGAATCAGGGATTTGAAGGATTTTAAGGATTCATCGATGAGTGAAAAATATAACGTGAAGTGTGAAGCGACTTTGCCGTATAGGAGTTTAATTCTTCATTCCTCATTCTTCATTCCTCATTCTTCATTTTTCATTCTTCATTCATCATTCTTCATTTATGATTCCTCATTTTATTTTTCGTGTTAATTTGTGGAAATTTGTTGACTGGTATTTGAAAAATTTGTCTTATCTTTGCACATTCGTATGGAACATCCAAGTGGATGGGGATTTCCACGAAACAGCAAGTATGTCACTAACTTCTATTTTAATCGTAATAATCAATTTATATTAACTAAAATTCTAACAACATGAAAAGGAAAAGACTACTTTTAGCTGTGGCATTAGTCACAGGTATGCTGGGCTGGAATAGTGCCCAAGCACAAAATGACGTGACAAGCACGTATATTACGAATGCAGGATTTGAAGACTGTCCAGCATTTGGTAGTGGCAATGCAGCCGCAGTTTCTTCTGCTGCTGGTACAAACTATGCGGAGTATGGATGGACTTTAACTAAAATGTCTGGATGGAGTAATTCTGCAGTATTTGAATATGGCAGTGGTGGACAGATAAATGGTGCCAATGTTCCAAGTAAAGACCCTAAAGGAAACGCTGGTAAAGGTCTTGCATTCTCACAAGGATGGGGTGGAGATAACCTCTATCGTTCTAATGCAGTAACACTTCCAGCAGGTACTTACACACTTGTTGCACCTGTATATAATGCATTAGAGGGTGTGACACAGATGACCTCAAAAATAGGATTCGTTCCTACAAATGGTGGCTCTTTCATTTCTACAAGGAATTCATATGCTTATAATACTTGGACATTGGATATGGTGGAATTTACCTTAACAGAACCAACTGAAGGTCAATTCCAAGTTGGTTTCCAAGCTATCAGTGGTGGATCTGGAAGTAATGCGAAATTGATTGTTGACGGACTTATACTTTATGATGGGGTATATAATGCAGAATTGATTGCCAATAAGGAGAGACTTGAAGGTTCTTCATTCACTAACCCATCGGCAGACTTACTAATTAATGGTAGTTTTGACGCAGAAAATAGTGGCTGGACTCTGACCAACATGGGATATCAGAAAAATGGCGAACGTCCAACACGCTATGTGGAGAAGTGGCAAGGTTCTGCCCTCACAGGCAATGGTTCTGCTACGCAGACAGTTAAGAATCTCCCAGCAGGTGCATATATCTTAAAAGGAACTGTTAACACCAATAAAGAAGAAAATGGTGGTGCAACATTGAAAGTAAATAATGCATCTACTCCAGTCAGTGGAGCTTGGAAAGAATATGAAATCATTTACAACCTTGAAGAAGACGGAGACGTTGCAGTAGCTTTCAATTGGAGTGGACTCAGTTCCAACTGGATTGCCATCGATGGTTTCTCTCTCGTTTATGGTGGTCCTTATGACCGATACATGGCAGACAAGTATAAAAGGGATTGGGATATAGCTATAGCTGCCGCACAAGCAGCACTTGAAAATGCTGATTATTCAAACATAATCGGTGCGGAACGCACAACATTGGAAACAGAAGTCAGCAAGACAGAACCTACTACAGCTGAAGGCTATATCGAAGCGACGGAAATATTGAACAATGCTATAGCTGCTTTCACCGCTGCTAAGCCAAACTATGAAGCACTTTTAGCTGAAATTGCAAAGGCAACGGCTCTTGGCGTTGATGCAAGTGGTGCCCAGGCAGTAGCAGAGGACGCTACAACCACGGCTGCATCGGCTCTTGCTGCTACTCAGGAATTGAAGGTGGCTGAATATAATTATGTGACAGGTACTTATCAGTATGCAGTTGAATTGGGTACATGGAAAACGACTGGTCCTACAGGCTCTCTAACAGAACAGCACTGGAGCGGTGAAGCGCATCCATATCTTGAGCAATCAGGTGCTGCATGGAGTCAAAACAGTTGGACCATTAAATATGAGCAAGACTTAGCACTGCCTGCTGGCAACTACGTGTTCAAGGTAGCTGGTCGTCAGGCCAATAGCGATGGTGTTACATTAAGTCTGAATGTATCTAACGGAGGAACTGTTCTTGGAACTGTTTCAGACTTCCCTAAGGGTGACACAGGACGCGGTATTGACACAAGTGGTGCAACCAACTTCTCTGAAGGCACATACGCAAACAATAATGCGGGACGTGGTTGGGAATGGCGCTATGTGAAGTTCACACTTGATGAAGATGCAACAGTAAAGGTAGCAGTCGATGCTGTTGCAACAACAAATCACATGTGGGTTAGTTTCTGCGACGCAACTGTTCAGACTGACAACGAGGCAAACATTTCACTCATTGAATACAACATTGCTCTGAATGATGCAAAGACAGCTTTCAACAATGAGACGGACTATCCAGCCATCGCTCAATATCCAAATGCTTCTGAAAACATAGCACTGCAAGAGGCTATTGCTGCTGATGAAACTCTCGACAAGACCAACAAAGAGGCTATTGACGCAGCAACAGAAACTCTGAAGAATGCAACAGCTGCATTTATTGCTGCCAACACCAATTATCAAGATGCACTCAATGCCTTGAATGAAGCATTGGCAATTAACCCTGAAGATTACCCATACGCAGATCCAAACAAAACACCAACAGACTTGGCTGCTCCTACAACTGCTGAAGGGGCAACACAGTATGCAATTGACATGCGTGCTAACTACCGCAAGTTTGTTGAAAGCCACGCATTGGCTGAGGGTGTTGAAGGGGCAACTTCAATCACAATCCAAGACCCTAACCTGGAGGTGACATACAATTCAGAAAACCATACGTTTGGCGCATGGGAAGTAATTGGTCAAGTTGATGGAAATATCAACCTCTTTGATTGGGAGTCATTTACTGATGGAGATGGAAAGTCTGATTACAAATATGCAGACATCTATAAGAAGGACAATAACGCTGGAATCCAGCAAACTATTAATTTGGAACCAGGTCGCTACCTTCTGACTGTAACTGCAAGAGCTAATACAACAAGTGGTGCTGGTTTCAGACTCTTTGCTGGTGACAACACTGCTGAAATCTCTCGCATTGGTAATAGTGGTGGCGTGTTTAGTAGAGGCTGGAATGACACTTCTTTGGAATTTGAAATAACAAAGACATCAGATATTAATATTGGTGTTCAGTCTTATAATGGCAAAGACTTGTGGTGGAGTGCAACTCGCTTCCGTCTTGTGAAGATTGCTGATATTGAATATGTTGATGTTGAAGTAACTGCTGGTGGTGAGCTTAATGGCAAGTTCTATGCAACATTCTCATCAGACAAGAATCTTGACTTCAGCGCTGTGGAAGGCTTGACTGCTTACTACGTGACAAGTGCAAGCAAGAAAGAACTTTCTATCACACCTACTGAAACGGTTCCTGCTGGTACAGCTGTCCTGCTTGAGGGTGCTGAGGCTAAGACTTATCAGGTGCCAGTTTGCTCTTCTGCAGCTGAAGCTACAAACAACCAACTGCAAGTTTCTGATGGTACGGTTAAGGGTAACGGCACAAGCATCTTCGTTCTGGGTGCAGGCAAGAACGGTGTTGGCTTCTATCTCAAGAAGAAAGATTCTGCTATTGCTGCTGGCAAGGCATACTTGGAAATCGAAGATGACGGAACAGGCGAGACTAAGTCTTTCATCAGCCTTGGCGGTGACGATGCTACTGCAATCAGCAATGTGGAGGCACAGCAAGGCACTGGCATCATCTACAACCTGAACGGTCAGCGTGTTGCTGCTCCAGTGAAGGGCGGTCTCTACATTATGAACGGCAAGAAGGTGCTTGTGAAGTAAGAATCAATCAATAATCATCAAATAATCGAAGAAATACAAATGGACAAGAAAGTATATATCATTCCTGAGATGAACTCCAGACACATGGTTTTGGCTGGTGCAATTGCCGATGGCTTCCCTATCTACTCTGATGGTGGCAGTGTTGAAGGTGAGCTCACCAAGGAGCGCAAGGAGGACAACATGTCCGAGTCTGAAGGCTGGAACGAGAAAGGCCTTTGGTAAAATAGACTGACAGGAATCTCCTAAGAAGTTTTAGGAGGCTCATATATATAATAAGGTGGCAGGGTGCGTAAGTGCCTTGCCACTTTTTCAACAAATTATTTTATCGGTCAACAAATTGGCACAAATAAGGCACAAAAAAGATAACTCCTATACTCCTAAACTCCGTAGAGAAGAAAGTGGAAAGTGAAAAATGTCATCCAGCAAAGTCGCTTCACGCTTCACTCTTCACATTATATTTTTCATTTATTTGCGCCATATTTGTGTTCATTTGTTGACAAAAAGAAATAATTTGTTGATTCACTTTTTAAAGAATCCTTATAAATCCTTTCCTGATTATATTCTTGTCAACAAATTATCACAAATTATCTCAAAAATCCACCTCAATTTGTGCCATATTTGTGTTCATTTGTTGACAAAAAAGAAATAATTTGTTGATTCACTTTTTTAAGAATCCTTATAAATCCTTCAAATCCCTGATTTAAATTCTTGATGGTTTGGGGAGGATTGTGTATCTTTGCAGTGCCTATTTTATGACGTTATAGAAAACCATAACCATGACGATAACCATAACCGCCATCCGGATGGAAAGTTAGGGTTAGGGTTAAGGTTAGGGTTAATTATTTATTTAACTTATTTAGTACCAGGATAACATGTATCAGATGGATTTTAAGATTGTGGGACTCCCTTACCATGCGTGGGGAGGCGAAGAACTGGGCGACAAGGTGCGCTCGGCTGTTGGTAAGCGTGTGACGCTGTCGCACGACTGTGACAATGAGAAGAACTCGGAGGCTACGATGGCAGTGATTGACACGGAGCTGGTGGGGTATGTGTGCAATGAGGTGTGCCACGTGGTGAGTTCGTATTGTGATAGGTCAGCTACGAAGACGCTGTCGGCAGTGGTGGTGGATTATGATGAGCGTGGAGGACATTATGCGCTATGGGCTCGCACGGATGTGGGTGAGACAATGGATGTGGAGAAGGTGCATGAGCATGAGGGTGCGAAACGATGGAGTGAGGAATATGGATGGTTGGCGACGATGAAGAAGACGGACGAGGAGAAACGGATGAAGGCGCTGGTGGGCGAAATGAAGCGTGTGCTGATGGAGGGAAGAGGTCTGGACGGTGAGCAGAGGGTGGTGTTTGATGCGTACTTGCAGGAATGTCGCTGGTACGTGAGTTGGGAGGCTACTCAGGAACGTGAGGAGTTGCAGAGGTTGACGGCTGCAAGTGGGCATGAGGATATGCGGGAATGGAGCCGACAGTTGGGCAATGTGATGACGATGATGGGGAACGAAGTGCATCTGGCAAAGGTTTATGACCGAATGTTTGAGGAAAGGAGAAGGGATGGGGCTTTTCTGCGCCTGTGTCGTATGCATGAGGAGCTGAAACTCGGTGCGCTCAGTCAGGCTTTGTCTAAATTCCCTGGGTGGATGTACCAGTACTTTGGCAAGATGGAGAAATGGGAATATGTTTCCACCTTATATTATATGCGTGTGCCTGAGGTGGCTCTGAACAGGTTTGTGACGGGTATGCTGATGGAACGGCAGCTGAGGGAATGGAAAGAAAAGGAACGGACGGCAAGGAAGAGTTGCGAGGAACTGGAAGGGAATGAGGAAAGGGGAATGACTGACGTGAGAGGAAGGATGAAGCGTGTGATTGAACAGATGCGAGAGGAACAGTGCTTGAGACATCAGTATGATTATGTGTGGTTGATGGTGGTGATGAACAGGACGGAGGGTCTGCCGCATTTCGATGGGTTGCAGTCGTTCACGGACTTTCTTCATGATGACCTGGGACTGGAGGATGCGCCTGCCCGTTCGACGATGCACGCGAAGATGTATGTGTGTGGCGGTGGAAACAGGCCTGAGGAGTGGTCGTTCTCGGACACGAGGGATGCGAAGGAATGCCAGAGGAGAATCAATGTGGCAAAGCGGTTCTTGAGGCTGTGGAGGGAATGGGAAAGTGAAAAGTGAAAAATGAAAAGTGAAAAATGAAGAATGAAGAATGATGAATGAAGAATAAACTCCAAAACTCACATAATCCGTAGAATATGAAAATGAAGAACGAAGAATGAAGAATGAAAAGTGAAAAATAAAACTCCAAAACTCCAATACTCCGTAGAGAAAAAAAATGAAAAATGAGAGGGATGCGACGCGGGGAACAACGAGTTTTCGACGGAATCGACGGTGGAAACGACAAATGGGTGTCGGGTGTTGGTGGGATGGCGGGATGGTGGTAATTTTGCATCAGTTTTGGAAACGGAGGGGCAATGGTGCGCTCTCGGTCAACAACCAAAACACATTTTAATATCATGGATAACAAGAAAACACAAATGATGAACGATGTGATGGCTATTGCCATGCAAAAGGAAGTGTCGTACAGAAGGTCTTTCAAGATGGAAACGGGCGACGGAGAAAGGAAAAGGACGCTGGTGATTGAGGAGGCTCCTGCCATCGAGAACCCGATGAACAGGGATGTACGCTCATGCGTGGGATGCTTCTTCTACCAGAACCCTGAACACTCGTGCAAGGACCTGGGGCGGTTTGGGTTGCCTTCGTGTGTGCAATTCGTGAAGGTGGTGAAGAAGAGGGAGGTGATCTTTGCGGTGAAGAGCAGGGAGATGAGGGATGAGGAATGATGGGAGTTATGGGAAGAATGGGCACTATGGGACTAATGGGATTAATGGGAAGGATGGGATATTCTTCACTCTTCATTCTTCACTCTTCATTCTACATTCTACATTCTTCATTCTACATTCTTCATTCTACATAAAAAAACGGCATGGTTTTTTCGGGGTGTACTGAAAAACTATTGCATGGAATGAGAAAAGGCTTTACCTTTGCATCGCAATTCAGAAAAAGAGGGCTCTGAAACTAAAAACAGGATAACAGATAGAAAATGAAGGAGCCCACCATGAGAAACCTATTTTATGTTTAACCAGTGAGGATGACGCGTTGGGTAACGTCGCGAAAGCTGAACTCGGCATCTCTCGCAAAAAATCAAATGAAAGAATTATGGCAAGTTTGAATCCAACCATGAGACTGAAAATCAGTGAGCGTAATTGTGGCATCGACAAGAAGGTGCGCTACTACACGAGCATCAACCGCGCTCCGGAAATCAACGATGAGGAACTCATCAAGTATGCAACCACCGACTCAGGTATGCGCATCGAGCAGATTGCTTCGGTATATCGCAGCCTCATCACACAGGTGCAGGAGCTGGTGTGCAACGGTCACTCGGTGCAACTGGGCGATATGGGCACGCTCTACTTCAAGATCCACGCGAAGGTTTCGGAGGAACTGGAAGGCGCAGGTGGTGATGCTGTGAAGAGCAAGCGCATCGGTTTCCGTGCCAGCAAGACGTTGCGCCAGAAGTTGCAGACCGTGAACTTCGTGACGGATTGAGGACGAGCCCAGAACTGACGTTCAGGGAACGAATAAGTGAAAAACGGAAAAGCCTCCTGAAGAAGCTTTAGGAGACATGAACTCAAAAACTTAAAATGAAAAAGTCTCTTGAAGAAGCATTAGCTCGGCGATGCTAAATTGACTAAATAAACCATATTTAATTTTTGCCAATTTAGTACGTTTCTTTAGGAGAAATAAACTCAAAAACTTAAAAACTCAAAAACTTAAAAACTAAATTAATTATGGGAAAAGTATATATCAAGGCTCAACAGCAGTATTTCAAGCCAGAAGACAAACAAGTCTATTTCACTAAGTCAGTAACATACACAAAGATTGGTTTCGACCAGCTCGTGAAGCATGTGGCAGCCGACTCAGGTATGAGCGAAGGAGCATGTGAGGGTGCCGTGCGCAGCATCATCAAGCAGATGGAGGAGATGGTTCTGAATGGACACACCATCTACGTGAAGCAGCTCGGAACGTTCAAGATGTCGATTTCCGCAAAGGCTCCATTGGTGAAGGACGAGGCTGGTGCCAAGCAAATCTATCGCCGTCGTATCCTCTACTATCCTTCGGAGCTCATCAAGAACGAGATTGAGAACACGGTTCTGGAATGTGTGACAAAGAAGGACTAATCGGAGATGATTGGTTGATATAGCTTATAAAAACGAGCGGTGTTGCGTCGAGAGGACGCGACACCGCTTTTTCTTTAAGAATCATTACATCAAAAACTTCCGATGAATTCGACTATTTTTGCATTATTTTATGCATCTAACAGCTTTTAGCTTTTCAAACTTGTGATATGTTTGCGTTGACTCAATCTTCATCTTCATGATGGTGATGATGATGGTGGTGGTGATGCTCACCAGTGCGAGATGAGTCTTCAGAGGATGAAGAATGATGGTGGTGATGATGGTGTTCACCAGAATGGGAACCAGTTCTTTCGGATGAAGAACGAAGGGAAGAAATGCCGTTGGATTCGCCATTTTCACCATCTTGAGAAGAACGAGAACGGGAACCGTCGGAGCTGTGATGATGGTGATGATGGTGACGACGAGAACTTTCTATTTCTGCTTCTTCCTGCTTACGTATGTAATACTTGAATCGAAGTTCGTCGATGATTTGCCCTATGATCAAGCCGACAAATGCAAAAACAGCCACATAAAGTGTGGGCAAATCATATAGCTTAATGGCCACGCAACCTAAGATAACAGCAACGATAATGAGCAGAATGGTGTATTGGCTTCGTGGTTTTCTCGTCCTTTTAATGTCGATTGTACGCATGAGAGTTAGATTTTATTGTTGTTTTGTGGTTGCAAAGTTACATGTTTTAAGATTGCTACACAAATTTTTAAGAAAAGGAATGTGTAAGACAAAGGAATCCAGCCTACAAATAAAGGAAAAGTGCAAAAGAAATGCGTAAAACAAAACAATAAATTACTTGAATTTGTAAGGAAAAAGAAAAAAAGAATATGAAAGAATGTGTTATTGCCAAAAAAGTCGTAACTTTGCAACGAATTAAAGCGATTTGCTTTTACATTAAAATAAAAAACGGATTATAGATGACGAAAACTTGCTTCCAGACTGTAAATCTCAAACAATGAAAAACCAGCACTCAACAACAAACAGAATGTTGAATTTAATTCAGTTTTGAGAAAGAAGAAAGGATAGCACAAACTTGTTAAAATCCGTTAACAAAATGCAATAAACATTTCTAACTTATTGTGAATAAACTATTTACAATAAGGATAGAAGAGAATAATTTGTGTGGATATACAAAATTCGGAAGAAGCAAAAGGATGACAAGAGTAGAGGAACGATTCTTTGAGTTGCTACGCGTTGCTTTAGGAACTCAGAAAGAATTAACATCACCCATACCTGTTGAAGAATGGAACGAAATTCCAGAGATTGCCGTGAAGCAATGCGTGATGGGACTGCTGCTTTCTGCCATCGAACAATTGCCACGAGGTCAGCGACCTCCGAACAATATCCTGTTGGCTGTTCACGACCGAGTTCAGGAAATTGAGGAACAAAATCGCTACATCAATAAACTCACTTACGCCACCAGCAAGCGTTTCGAGGTGGATGGTTTTCCGAATTGCATCCTGAAAGGCCAGGGCATCGCCACCCTCTACCCCAACCCATTGCGAAGAGAAAGTGGCGACATTGATGTGTGGCTGCAAGGCGATAGGGACAAGATTATTGAGTATGTGAGAAATGTGGGTGAAGCGCAAGAGCCATCACCACTACACATTGGTTTCGACCTCAAAGACGGAACACCCGTTGAAGCGCATTTCACTCCAAGTTATTTCAGCAATCCTTTTACAGACCAGAAATTCAACAAGTGGGCAAAGGAACGCCAAGCGGAGCAAAACAAGCACTACGTTCCTTTTGACGAGGGCACAAAATTGCCGATTCCAACGATAGAATTTAACATTGTTTTCATCCTCTGCCATGCTTACCAGCATTTCATCGGCACAGGCGTTGGACTTCGCCAACTCATCGACTATTTCTATGTGCTGAAACATGCGCACGAAGAAGCTTCGCTGTCGTCTCTTCACGCTTTGCGCACCACGCTTCAAGAGTTCTCCCTTGACAAGTTTTGCGCTGCCGTCTGCTGGCTTCTCCACACACAACTCGGACTCCCATCTGAATATCTCATCGTTGAACCTAATGCCAAAGAAGGCGAGTTCCTTTTGAAGGAAGTCCTGCTCACAGGCAATTTCGGCCATTCAGATGAGCGTACAAAAAACGGCCACCGTCTCTCAGGCAAGCGCTACCGCCTCGGCCACCTCTTCCTCGCCTACCCCTCCGAAATCAGTTGGTACATTTTTCAAGGCATCAAACGATTGATCACAAGGGAAGAGCCGATAGATTGAAGAAAGACAAAAACTACAATCAGACATGGATACCTTTTCAACCAAATACGATTATCTCATAGTAGGTTCGGGTCTTTTTGGAGCCACCTTTGCTTATCAAGCACATAAAGCAGGGAAACGATGCTTGGTTATTGACAAACGTCCGCATTTAGGTGGCAATGTGTATTGTGAAGAGATGGAAGGCATACATGTTCACAAATATGGTGCACATATCTTCCATACCTCCAACAAGGAAGTTTGGAAATTTGTCAATTCTATCGTTGAGTTCAATCGCTATACGAATTGTCCTGTGGCAAATTATCAAGGAAAGCTTTACAACCTCCCATTCAACATGAACACCTTCTATCAGATGTGGGGCGTGACGACACCTGATGCAGCGTTGGCAAAGATAGAAGAACAAAAGGCTGAAGCATTGAATAGTCTTCATGGACGCGAGCCACAAAACTTAGAAGAACAAGCACTGACTTTGGTTGGCAAGGACATCTATGAGAAGTTAATCAAGGGTTATACTGAGAAGCAATGGGGACGTTCTTGCACAGAATTGCCTGCTTTTATCATCCGTCGATTACCAGTTCGCCTCATTTTCGACAACAACTATTTCAACGACAAGTATCAAGGTATTCCTATTGGCGGATATAACAAACTGATTGAAGGGCTGCTGAAAGGTGTGGAATGCAAGACAGGTGTTGACTTCTTTCATTCAGAATTTAGGGACTGGAGGAAGTATGCAGATAAGCTTGTATATACAGGTCCTATCGATGAATTCTATGATTACCGCTTTGGAAAGCTCGATTGGCGCACCGTATCGTTTGAGACCGAGGTGATTGATACTCCTAATTATCAAGGGAATGCAGTGGTGAATTACACTGAAAGGGAAATACCTTTCACACGTGTGATAGAGCATAAGCATTTTGAGATGTTCGGACAAGAAGTTTATGATTGTCCCAAGACTATTATTTCAAAAGAGTTCTCAACAGAGTATAAACCTGGCATGGAACCTTATTACCCTGTGAATGATGAAAGAAATAATCGTTTGGCAGAACAGTATCGTGGTCTTGCTATTCAAGAAAAAGATGTGATCTTTGGTGGACGATTAGCTGAATACAAGTATTACGATATGGCACCAGTGATCGAACAGGTTTTAGCGCATTTTAACACAAAGATATAATAAACACATGATATTGAAAAAATATCTTATTCAATTATATTATTCAATAATATACTACATTCCAGGATTAATAAGAGAAATTCTTTTTCATTTAACAGAAAAGAATAGCATAGTTTTAACAGGTTTTTTAGATTTTAAATGGGGAAAATGGCATAAAAGCAATTGGGGAGACGATCTTAATGTTTATTTTGCCCAAAACTTGTTCTCAAAGAAAATAATAAACTATGAAACATCCATCCTTTCATGGCTATTTCACAGGACGAACTATACGATGATAGGTTCAATGCTCCATGCTGCAAACAGACATACAATTGTATGGGGGACAGGTATGCTTGCCGAAGACATGTATCCAAAGGAAGTTCCCCAAAAAATATTGGCTGTTAGAGGTAAACTTACTAGAGAGGCACTTATTAAACAAGGATATGATTGCCCAGAAGTCTATGGAGACCCAGCCTTACTCCTCCCCTATTTTTATCAGCCATCTAAAGAAAAAAAATATAGAGTAGGAATTGTGCCACACATGTATGATGAAGACAATCCGATTATACATGAATGGCTAGCAAAGAATTCTGATTGCTATCTTATCAGCATGAAAAATTATACTAACAAGTTTGAAATTGTTGATAAAATTGTCTCATGCGAACTTATCATTTCAAGTTCCTTACATGGAATCATCGTTTCTGATGCATATCACATTCCAAATGTTTGGGTGGAATTTTCTGATAAAGTCATAGGGAATGGGTTTAAATTTAGAGATTACTTTTCTTCTGTAAACAAAAGCGTCCAAGAACCTAAAATTATTAAAGATTTAGCTGATCTGGACAATACATCTAATTTGAAAGAACATTTTTTTTCAATAAAGATTGATCTAAAGAAACTTATAGAGAGTTGTCCATTCAAAATAAACATAAAATCTGCAACAATCAAATGAATCCAAAAATTTCAATAATCATTCCTATTTATAATGCTGAAAAATATCTATACGCTACGCTAGATAGTATTGTTAAACAAGATTTTAAAGATTTTGAAGTACTATTGATCGATGATGGCAGTAACGATAGTTCAGCAGTAATATGCAAAACATTTATAGAAAAAGATAAACGGTTTCTTTATTTTAGGAAAGAGAATGGAGGAGTTTCATCAGCAAGAAACTACGGATTAGAAAAGGCAACAGGTAAATTTATATCATTTGTTGACAATGATGACTATATGTTTCCTGATTTTCTTGAAACTATGATAAATAATATAGATAATTACGATTTATTAATATCCAATTATTTGGCATATCAAAGGAATGAGATAGTAAATAGGATCAGTTCAAATTATGAAATAACAATAGGAAATATCAACAATTTCGAAGAAACATTTCCTCAGCTTGCTAGAGGCATATATACGATATGGAACCAGATGTATCGAAAGGAAATCATTGAAAAAAACCATTTACATTTTGAGAATATAACACATGAAGATGAGATTTTTTCCTATAATTACATTTTGCATTGCAATTCCATAAAAAGAATCTTATTTCAAGGATACTTACATTATTACAATCATGGTTCTTTAGGTAATAGTCACAAATATATCGCAAATTTAGAGGTAATTAATAGGTTGTATGATACAAACAAAAAAATAATAAATAAATTCAAAATCAAAGATGAATCTTATTTCAATAGAATACATGAACGTTATGGTACAATGATTTCTTCATGGATTTTACGTGGATATTTTAAAGACACAAAAACTAATCGATGTGAAAGAATAAGAAGATGGAAAGAGATACATAACACTCAATTATTTAATGATATTAAATTTTCAGCTTTAAACACTCGATCTAAATTTTTGTTTTTTATTTGTAAATACAATCTTTATACTATCTTGGATCCACTTATTAATGCAACATTAAGATTAATTCAAAAGTAATACATATTTATAATATTTCTTTTCATATATAAACCTTCTCAGAATAAAAGCAAATGATGGATTGCAAGAAAAAAAGAATTGCTCTAAATACTATATATTTATATTCAAAGGGATTTATAGCATTGTTTATAGGTTTATATATTTCTCGAGTACTTCTACATCAACTGGGAGTTGTAGATTTTGGATTATATGGTGTAGTAGGTGGGATAATTGGGCTGTTGAGTTTTATAAACACAGCTATGACAAGTACATCCTCACGATACATTACATTTGCTTTAGCAAAAGATGATAAAGACTATCAAAAATTAGTTTTTTCAGCAACTTTCTATATTCATTTAGCTATTGCATTATTTTTGTTGTTCTTAGCTGAGACAATTGGATTATGGTATTTAAATACAAAGCTCGAAGTACCAGAGGAACGTATGGGAGCAGCCAGCTGGGTGTATCAAATGTCAATAATTATTGCAATGATAAATATTACCCAGGTACCATATAATGCAACAATTTTAGCTCATGAAAAAATGGGATTTATGAGTATCTGGGGAATTATTAGTGATTTTTTCCGTTTATTTTCCGTTTTAATACTAACACTTATTACTTATGATAAACTAATCTTTTACTCATTACTAACACTTATTGTGAATATCGTTAGTGCTTTAGGAAATCGTATTTATTGTAAAAAATTTTTCTCTGAATGTAAATTTTGCAAAGTCAAAAATAAAAAATTATTATTTGAAATGTTTTCATTTGCTGGTTATTCATGTTTTAATTCATTTTCATTAGTTATAAGAAATAACAGCATTGTTCTACTAATAAACAAATTTTTTGGTGTCATTATGAATGCTTCAGGAAATATTGCAGGAATGGTGTCAGGAAATATTGCAGGATTTACACAGAATGTGGTTAGTGCATTTAGACCACAAATAGTCAAATCATATGCTGTCAATGATATAAATGAGATGCAAAACAATATTAACAATTGTTCAAAATATTGTATAGCATTATACTCAATGTTAGCAGTGCCTGCATTTATTGAAATAAGTTATTTACTCCAACTATGGCTAATTGAAGTTCCAATTTATTCTAATATTTTTTGTAGAATAAATCTAATTGGCAGTTTATTTTCATTAAATAATATGATTTTGGTCATTGGAATACAAGCTACTTCAAAAGTTAAGAGAAACTCCATACAAATATGCATTTTATCCATTATCTCCATTTGCGTTAATTTGATCTTTTTATTTTTAGGAGCAAATGTATTTACTGTTTTTGTGATAGTAGCTTTCACAGAATTTCTAATAATGTGTGTATCTCTTTCTAATCTAAAAAGCTTAATTCCAGGTTTCAACATTACGGTTTTCTCAAAACAAATTGCAAATAATTTATTTATCGTTATACTTTCAGGGGCAATTGTCTACACATTATCTCTCATATATCAAAGTTCATTTTTGAGACTTGTAATAACAACACTATCTTATGAAATCATATTTTCTTTACTTTTTTATCATTTTATGTTAGACATTCAAACACAAAAAATGATTATTAATAATATACAAAAAAAAATATTTAATAAATCACCCAATGAATGATAAAACTAAAAGCAATAAGCATATTGTAGAATTGGACATTATGAAATTCTATGGTGTACTATTAGTAGTTTTTGGTCATATTACAAGAATGTATACAGATGTTGGTTTTATTCATCCTTGTGTACATTCTGAGTTGCTAAAACATATATGTTCTTTCATTTATACTTTTCACATGCCACTATTCACATTTATCTCTGGCTGTGTTTTTTCTTATCAATGTGAAATAAAAAAGAAAGCGTTTCCTTTCAAAAAGTTAGTTTTCGGAAAATTTAAAAGGTTAATCATTCCATATCTTTTCTTTGGTGTTTTTAATTTAGCTCCATTCATGTATTTATGCGGATACGAAAATGATTTCTTTCAGTATATTTACAAAGGTATTATTCTTTCCGAGAATAGTCGTCATTTATGGTTTCTTTTAATGTTATTTTGGGTGTTCATTCTATTTTATGTAATCAACACTATTCGTATTAAAACTAATTTGTCAAAACCATATTTAATTATCGCTGCAATCATCTTGCATATTTTAAGTTATACTTATTTTATACCACCCATTTGGGAATTAAATACAGCGTTTAGATATTTGTTTTGGTTCACATTAGGCTATTTGTTCTTTTTATATACAAATACATTAAACAATCTGTGTTTTAAATTTATCATACCATTCACGTTAATTTGTCTTTTTACGTTAAGAGAAGAGACTTATAGCAGATATTTTTTACCCTTGGTAAGTATTTCAGGTATTTTTATGACCATAGCTGTTTCCTACTCATATAGAACTATTGCAGAAACAAAAATATTCAAAATTATTAGTAAGAATAGCATGGGAATTTATCTGTTTCATGTAGTTATAATATACACTTTATATCATTATACTAGAAACATTCCTATTAACCCTTTTATGTTAAGTTTTTCTATTTTTATAATTTCTTTGTTAGTATCCGTGTTTCTAACCCAATTAATTAGAAAAATCAAATTAGGGTTTATAATTGGAGAGAATTATTAATAACAAACGGGATAATTATGCAAAAGCCAGCTATTTCAGTTATCATACCCGCATATAATGCAGAAAAATTTATTAGACGATGTGTTGATAGCGTTTTAAAACAGTCTTTGCAAGATTTTGAAATAATCATTGTTGACGATGGCAGCCAGGATTCTACAAAGACAATTTGTGAACAATTAACTCTTAAAAACGATAAAATTAAGTTTTTTCATAAAGAGAATGGAGGAGCAAATTCTACACGTAAATTTGGAGTAGAACATTCAAATGGACATTACATTAATTTTGTGGATTCAGACGATACTATTCCTAACAATTCACTTGTACAACTTTACCAAACAGCAATAGAAAATAAATTAGACATCATTCAAGCAGCAAGAAGATTCTATCCAAACGGGAGCAGTACCTACCAACTATCAACTTTTGTGAAGCCTGGAATATACAACAACTTAGAGTTTATCCATCTATTGTTTCAAAATAAAAGTAATGCAGGACCTGTTGGTTCATTATATAAGAGAGACCTATTTGGTGAAGAAACATTTGATATACCTAAAGATGTTAAATTAGGTGAAGATTTTTATATGAATTTATGTTTGGGGGTTCGAGCTAATAAAGTTGGTCTTTTTAATAATATTGAAGCATACAACTATTTCGAGAACACAAATTCCGTAACTCATGTTTATAGATACACCTCTATCTCTCCTCAGCAAGAACAACTTGAGTCCATCAGAAGAGAACTCATTAATAATCATCTATTTGATGAATTTTCAGATGATTTTTATAGAAGAGCATTAGGTGTACTCTCCTCAGCCTGTTTTCATAACCATCAATTAATACATTCACAATACATAAAACAAATGGCGCAAGAAATATGGCCAAAACTACACTATAGAAAAGAAAAATGTTTATGTTATATGCTTTTGCACCCATCCATTTTGCCAATTATGAATACAATAAATGAATCTCGTAAGATTGTTTCAAATATTCGGAAAAGACTCCAATGACAAAATCAAAAAGACTTTCAAATATTGAGCTTCTACGCATTTTTGCAATTATTGGAGTACTTTATGGACATGCAGTAGGGCTTGTCTTAGGTTTACCGAATGCTGATAGTATTCACCAAAACTACACTTTATCTTTCCTTAGATTACTGATAGGAAATATATTTATAGGAGGGGTAAACGTTTTTATACTTATTTCTGGATGGTTTGGAATTAGAGCGAACAAAAAAGGATTAGCGAAATTTCTATTCCAAATTATATTTCTTCTTTGGGGAATATATCTCACTGCAATACTTATTGGAAAAGGAACACTCAATATAGAAGGAATTAAATGGAGTTTAGGATTAACTAAAGGCTATTGGTTCGTTATGGCATATTTAGGCCTTTATTTAGTTTCACCTGTATTAAATTCCTTTGCAGAGCATGCAACAAAAAAACAATTCCGTTCCTTCCTGATAGGATTTTACGCCTTTCAATATTATTATAGTTGGATTACTGGATATGTTAATTACTTTGAAGGCTATAGCATTGTATTTTTTTGTGGATTATATTTGACTGCTCGTTATTTTAGATTATATCCAAATGCTTTACTAACAAAACATTGTGGAAAGGTGTTTATCACAATTGTCATTTTATTATCAATTATTATACTATTTACCTTGTCGCTTTGGGGCAATGCCGCAAAAATGTCTCGCTATGACAATCCCCTTGTTATTTTAGCATCCCTTTCTATTCTCCTCTATTTCACGAAACATCCTTTTCAAAACAAATTAATCAATTGGTTGGCCTCCTCTTGTTTTGCTGTGTATGTTATACATTTTAATCCCTTTGTCTTTCCTTATTTTTCTAATATATCCCAACATATTAACAATTCTTATCAAGGTATTTCATATGCTCTCACTATTACAATCTTTATTATCGTAGTTAATCTTTTATGTGTATTGATAGATCAACTACGCATAATAATTTGGAGCCTTTTACAAAAAAATAATTGAAACAAGGATTAAGATGCTCATTTATTTATCTATTTTTTTAGTAGCTCTCATCTATTATTTCATACAAGTAGAAACGCCAACTAATGAAAAATCTTTATTGGTGTTTTTCTTGTTTCTAGCTTTTTTTATTGGCTTAGGCGACATGCAAGGTGGCTATGACCGTTATATATATTGCGATGTATTCGACATGATTTATGACTACCGTGCAGAAGGAATGAATTTGAGCCTATTGTATAATTATGTAAACGGTACAGAATTCGGCTATTTTTTTTGGAATGTAATTATATCGTGTATAACTGCTAATAGATATATGTTTATTTTATATACAACTATTTTCATGTATATACTTTACTACATATCCTTTAAAAAATATATGCCAAATTTTCCTGTCTCATGTATGTTATTCTTAGGTCTTTTTTATTATTTTACAATGACATACCTTCGTCAATGCTTAGCAGTAGGATTTGGTTGGATTTCAATACAATATATTTGGAAGCGCAGACCTTCTTATTTTTTCTTATATGCAACCTTAGCTTTTCTTTTTCATAATTCAGCTTCCATAATTTTTCCTTTGTATTTTATACCAATTAAAAAATATAGCCAATCAAAAGTTTTAACCGTCTTGTTCTTCTGTTTGGTTCTCGCGTTAACTCCTCTGCCATTCGCTATCATAAGTATTTTTGGTGATGCAAGCGGTATGTCATCAAGAACAAATACGTATACAAGTAATCAAGATAATGGAGTGAGAATTGACTACCTTTTAGAGGTAGTTGTTTTCATTTATATTATATTTAAAAATTATCACCTAATACCTAATAATAAGAAGAATCTCGTCTTTTTAAACTTATCATTTATTTTTTGTGCCATACTGCTATTCTTTGCAAGATTTGGACAAGGTGGTAGATTTGGGTGGTTCTTTTTCATTGGCTTAATTTATACTTTTACTTACTTATCCGTTCAAGCAAAATCTTTTAATTGGATGAAACCTTTTATGATGATTTTAAGCTTTGCTTTATTTTTCAGAATCACTTCGCTATGGTCATTTAACCTATGTCCATATAAAACTTTTTTAACCAACGGTAATCCATGCGGTGCTAGTTATATTCATGATATTTGGGAATATGACCACAACTATGATCATGACAAATTTTATCGGAAGCCCTTTGTTTTATTCGGTAAAAAACAATAAACAACATGCTAATAACAATCGTAACTCCTAGTTTCAACAGAGCAGATAAGCTCCCCAATCTTTACAGTAGCCTTTGCCGACAAACTAAGAAGGATTTTATTTGGTTGGTAATAGATGATGGATCAACTGATAACAGCAAAAATATCATAGCAACATTTAACCATAAAGAATTTCCAATTCAATACATTTATAAGGAAAATGGAGGAAAACATACTGCTCTAAATGTGGCATTTAGGGAAGTAACAACAGAACTCCTCTTTATCGTCGACAGTGATGACGTCATAACACCAGATGCTATTGAAACCATTGAAAAAGATTGGGAATCCGTTAAGGGAAAGAATCTTTGTGGAATATCCTATCTTCGTGGTTACTCAGAAACAGAAGTGATTGGTGATGAACATCCTGTGAACTATGCCATAGACACACTGATAAATGTTCGATTTAATCAAAATGTAACTGGAGATAAAGCAGAGGTCTGGAAAACATGCTGTTTGAAAGACTTACAATTTCCAGAATATGAAGGTGAAAAGTTTATAAGCGAGAGTATTCTATGGATTAAATTGGCAAAAAAGTACAAGATGCTCTTTGTCAATAAAATCATCTATATCACAGAATATTTAGAAGGTGGATTGTCGGATACAGGGAAACCATTAAGATTCCGTAGTCCTA
Source organism: Prevotellaceae bacterium UBA4361 (assembly GCA_002393575.1). GTDB lineage: Bacteria > Bacteroidota > Bacteroidia > Bacteroidales > Bacteroidaceae > UBA3839. The sequence goes on from DGSN01000015.1 coordinate 81,545, forward strand.
AGTGCATGATAGATGGCTCATTGGAAACCATGTCAGAACATTTCACTTGGAAATGGAGAATCAAAGAGACGCTTCTTTACATTGTTTATTGCAAATTTGATGGTAGAGGGTTTATGGAAATGATAAAATGTCCATATAAAAGTTTAGTAATGCTTTGTTACTTACCTGGTATTGCTCTCTATTATTATTGGAAGAAGAAATATCAACTATCATAGAGATTTCCGTATTTACCAAAGAAACTATTTACCAATGAATAAATTTGAATATACCGTAGCCATTAGAACTGTAGGTAAAGCTGGTGATAAATACAAAAAAGAACTGGAGTCATTACACGCTCAAACCATTAAACCCCAAAGGATACTAGTTTTCCTTGCAGAGGGATTTGAACGTCCAAAATTTCAAGTAGGCTATGAGGAATATATCATAGTACCTAAAGGTTTGGTACATCAACGAGCAGCATCAACACAAGGAGTAGATACAGAATTTCTCCTAATATTAGATGATGATGTCTATTTCCCTGAAAACTCCATTGAGAAAATGCACGAGGCAATGCTCCAATATCATGCAGACGGAGTTGCACCCGACACCTTTCCAACTCAATCACTATCATTGGTAAGCAAATTGATAGCCTACATCACCAATACTGTTTATGGACGTAAGAATGATGGTTGGGCGATAAAAATACAAAAAACAGGAGCGTTTAGTTACAACAATCACCCTCCGAAAGGTTCTTTTTTACCCACACAAAGCGCAGCAGGAACAGCATTGTTTGTCAGAACTGATGCATTTAAAAACATTCAATACGAAGACGAACAATGGATAGACCAATTTCCCCCAGGTACATTTGGAGAAGATCAAGTTATGTTTTATAAATTATTTCGGAATGGCTATAAGATTCTAATGCAATATGACTCTGGAGTTTTGCATTTAGATGCAAGTACCAACAAGGCAAGCGAAAAGACATATCAAAAGATTTATTATCGAGCAATGTCCCAGTATTTGACTTGGCATAGGACATTATACAGTTTGCCCAATGTGTCAAAATCAGATAAAACAGCACTTAAAGTAGCTTATGCATATCGTTTTATTCTTGGTACAATTACAAGGGCATTATTTGCCGTATTTAAACTAAAATCTAGATTCTTTACAGCACATGTTAAAGGAAATTTAGATGCAAGAAAATTTGTAAAAGGAAAAGATTACAAGAATCTACCAAGTTTTATAACAAAATAGCGGTAACATGAAATGGAGCATCATCATTCCTGTATATAACGTAGAACAATATCTATCGAAATGTTTAGACTCTGTCCTTCGTCAAGGATGGAAAGAGAATGAATATGAAGTTTTACTTGTCAATGATGGGTCGAAAGATCGGTCTTTATCTATTTGTGAACAATATGCAAAGGAACACAAGAATTTCAGAATTATTAATCAAGAAAATGCGGGAGTTTCTGCTGCAAGAAACAATGGCATAGAACATGCACAAGGTGAATTTGTAGGCTTTCTTGATTCTGATGATTATCTCTTAGACAATGGGTATTCACTTGCCACATGTCCTTTTAATAATCGTACAGATGTAGATATTATTCACTTCTATAGTAGTTACGATTTTTGGGAAAAAGAATCAATAAAAAATGATATTACATTTGACGGAACAGGTTTTGACTTTATCAATAATTTTGGACTTCCATCATTTTGCTGGCTGTTCTTTTATCGTAAGTCATTTTTAGACAAAAATAACCTAAGATTTAAGAAATATGTAGTTGGTGAAGATAGTTTATTTACAACGGCCATGCTTCTACTCAATCCAAGAATAGTATCGACAAATGCTGATATTTATCGATATGTAGTGCGTGATGACAGTGCCACAACTCGTCGTTCCAAGGATTTTGCACGAAGATGTGTAACAGATTATTTAAATTCAATTAATGATATTAGAATTGCAACTATTAAAAGTGAAATAAATCAATATCCACTACCTTTTAAAAGATTTATTGATACGATTAATTCCAAGAAAATGTTTGGATTTAGCCGGTTAATGACGGCTGATTATTCAAAACAAGAATACATAGATATTATCAAAAGATGTAAAGAGTCTTCCTTCTATCCAATAAAAAACTTTGCACCAACTTTAAAAAATAAAATTCAATGTAAGTTAATGAACATGACTATGGACAATTATTATATTTATAAAATTGGTTGCTTCCTTTTTAATAGAATCATTGTTCCATACATCATGCCTAAATTAAGAGTAAGTTTTAAAAAATGAAAGGAACTTTTAGAGATTTTAAAGTAAAAACTTACGATATTCTATTTCGTGAGTCAAATCTTATCTGGAAATACTATAGACCTTTTTCATGGATGAAACAAAAAAAAGAAATGCGATATGTTTTTATGGCAGATGGTAAATTCTTACACGGAGGAATGTTTGATCGACTCAAAGGAATCGTTAGTATCTATGCTTTAGCTAAAGCACAAAAAAAAGACTTCAAGATTCATTTCATCCATCCATTTATACTTGAAGACTATCTGCTCCCCAATTCTTACAATTGGAGTTTGACGTATAATCAGACTTGTTCATCATCGCAATCATTAATATATAGTTATCCCCTTTCACGTCCACTATTTGGATATGGTGAATGCTATGAACCATCAAGGATTTTGAAAGACAGAAAAGGAGAAGTTCATTTTTACTATGGTTATAATTCTCTTAAAGAAATAAATCAAAAATATGGCACATCTTTTGATTGGAGCAAATTATATAATGAACTATTCAAACCAACGCCTCACCTTCAAGAGTATATAGATTACTATAAAAAAGAAGTTGGTGACAATTATATAGCAATTCACACACGTTTTTTAAATTTATTGGGTGACAAAACAGAAACTTATATCAATCCAGAGTTGCCAAAGAACCAACAAACGGAATTGAAAGAAAGAATAAATCAGTCCATCAGTCAGATTATGGAATTACACAAGGGCTGTAGAGTAATGATTGCCTCAGATAGCCCTAATTTTATAGCCTTTATTCAACAAAAATATCCAGATGTATATATTGTACCAGGAGAAATATCTCATATTGGTACACATAATTCTAATGATGCTCAAAACATCAAGATGTTCGTCGATTATTATTTAATTGGAGGAGCCAAGAAAGTTTATAGTTTATGGGCTCAAGGAATGTGGAAAAGTGCTTTCCCAGAGTATGCTGCTATGATTGGTCAAACAGGCTTTGAACGTTTTGAGATAAAGTCCAATGAATAAAAACCATATAGAGTATTTTTAGATGCAAACAAAGTATATGTTAACAAAATACTATTTGGTTAACAATTTAACAAGTTGTAATCTTTAGAACCTCTTTTATAATCTCGCTACTATTTATTCTTTCATGAGAATACTTCATGTAATTACATCACTTCGTACTGGAGGTGCTGAGCATTTGTTAATAGACCTTTTGCCACAACTACAAAAGTTGGGAAATGAAGTTGAACTTCTTCTTTTCGATGGAACAGCAACCCCTTTTCTTCAAGAAATGAGCAAAACGGAGATTAAAATTCATACATTGGGATATAAGATGTATGATTCAAATTATGCTCTGAAAATGATGAAATACGTAAAAGGATTCGACATCATTCATACCCACAATACTCCATGTCAATTCGCTGCAGCAATTGCCAAGTCACTATCTTTTGGAGGAGGTAAACTTGTAACCACAGAACATAGTTCAAACAACCGTCGTCGTGGAAAATGGTATTTCAAATTACTCGACAAGTGGATGTATAATCAATATTCAAGTATCATCGTCATTTCAGACCAACCACGCAAAAACCTTGAGAACTATATTGGGAAATTGAAAACCATAACAACCATCTATAATGGGGTAGATTTATCTAAATTTCGACTGGCACAACGTGTTAGAAAGGAAGATGGACAAGTATTAATAACTATGGTGGCAAGCTTGAGTGCAGCTAAAGATCAAGACACTATCATTAGAGCACTGAACGAATTACCCAACAATTATAGACTACAATTAGTGGGAGATGGTCCAAGGCATAAAGAACTCGAATCATTGACGAACACCTTGCATTTAAAAGAACGTGTGAATTTCTTAGGAATACGTTCTGATATACCTCAGATTTTAGTCAATTCTGATATCAATGTAATGTCATCTCATTGGGAAGGCCTATCGCTTTCCAGCATTGAGGGCATGTCGTCTGGACAACCTTTCATTGCAAGCGATGTGGATGGACTCCGCGAGGTGGTGAAAGGACATGGCGTATTATTTCCACATGAAGACTATCATCAATTGGCGAAGGAAATAACACGATTGGCAGAAGACAAGGAATACGCTAACAGTATAGTACGTCAATGCCAAGCAAAAGCTGCAGAATATGATATTTCTGTCATGGCTAAAAAATACAATGAGGTCTATAAAACTCTAATGAGCAAATGATTTTTGTTGACCCACGTATTAGATTCAATTATGCCACATATTATATCAAAGGTATTGAAGAAGTAACAGGGCAACAAGTACAATTCACAGTAGAACCATTTCAGGAGATTACATGTAAAAACATTGCAGAATACTTCTCTGGAGTGCCAATTGTTGTGGATGATAAGAAGATATTCATTGACTATTGCGACTATGACTATATTCTCGATGATAGATATAACTGGTGCGATGTTTATGCCAAAGTGAATTGTACTGCGCAACAGCTGCAAGAACGTCCAAAACTACTGGCAATAGGTCCAGGATTTGGCATTCAGTTGTACTCTCCCATTAAGACTATCGTGAAGGGATGGAAAAATTATCGACTTTGCGACAGCCATTTCGGTATTCCCTTCAAACGATATTTAGGTGATTATATCTATAGTTTTGTTCGTCGCAGAAGGATAGAACAATACGAAAAACGAGATGAGATTGTCAATGGAAACTACATTTTTCATGTTTCTATCCTTTGGAATAAACGATTACAAGACCAAACGACCAATGCACAACGTGCTGCCTTTTTAAAAGTAAGTAAAGAAATTGGAATGCATGTGGATGGTGGATTAGTATATCTTGAAAAGTCTGGAGGGGAAATAAAGAATTACTCTAAATACAAGTCAAAGTATAAGGAGTTTCTCATTTCAAAAAGAATCAATCCAGACGTTTACATAAAAAAAACAAAAAGAAGTCTCTGCGCATTCAATGCTCCTTCGGTTGGTTTATGTCATGGATGGAAATTAGCAGAATATCTATGCATGGGAAAAGCCATCATTTCAGTTCCACTGACGCGAGAACTACCTGCTCCTATTCATTGCTTACATATAGTACATTCTCCCTCTGAAATCAAACTTGCAATAGTTGACCTCAAAACAGATGAGAAATATAGAATGCAATTAGAAAAGGATTCATTATTGTATTACAAAGAGCATCTATCTCCTACAGCAGTGATAGAAAACATTTTGAATCATTGCAGTACATAGATTATGATTTTTATTATGTCAATTATTGATCAGTTCAAAGTTATTTCAGAACGTATATATAGGTTAGAATGGAACATTGCTCTCGTTGAGAACACACTCGAAGGATTGTTTCAAGGTGAACAACTAACTTTGAAAATGCTGAAACATTCTTATACAGACAGATGGTTTGCCGATCCGTTCATTCTATATAAGAAAGACAATAACTTTATCTGTTAGTGGAGGAATGGATGAGGAAGAAGAATAATAGCAGGATAGCAAAACTGACTATTAACTTGGATGATTTCTCATTGGAATCGACGACTCCTGTGTTAGAAATGGAAAAGGTGTTGAGTTTTCCTGCCATCTGTCGGGAAAAAGGAAAAGTTTATGTTTATCCTGAAATGGCTGAAAATTGTTCATCAAGGATATATGAATATAACATAGAAAAAAGTCTTTGTATAGCATCAAAGACTTTATCAAACAGGCGAGTAATCGATGGTGTGCTGACAGATTTGTTTGGTAAGACACTTCTATTTGGGACAGAAACTCCCGAATGCAATGGAAAAAGTCTAAACGTGTATAAGGAAAGTACAGATGGCTTCGAACGATACGATCAAATTCATTTTTCTGAGAATATAGCAAGAATGGCTGGAAATTTCTTCTCTTATCAAGGGAACATCTATCGTCCCGCACAGGATTGCAATAAGACTTACGGCAATGGAGTTGTAATTCAGAAATGTGATATGCAGGATGGAAAACTAAAGATGAATAATGTACTTAGGCTTTATTCTACCGATGAGAAATATCGCTTCGGATTCCATACCTTCAACATGTATAATGATGTCATCATAGGGGATGCACTCTATTTTAAACATCCATGGATAAGAAAAGTGGCGAAGAGTGTTTATGATTATTTTTGTTAGCGAAGGACGAAAACAATGACAAGGGAAAAGAAAAAGCTAATAAAGACATCAACAATACCGACATCACTGGATACTTTTTGTAAAGGTCAACTTAAGATGTTGTCTGAGCATTTTGAGGTGGTAGCGGTTTCATCCCTTGACAAAGAGCTCAAATTGATTGAAGAGCGAGAAGGGGTAAGGACTATCGCCGTTCCTATGGAACGGCATATATCTATTGTTAATGACTTGAAATCGCTTTACAAGATGATTCGGGTATTCCATAGGGAGAAGCCTTATATCGTTCATTCCATGACTCCGAAAGCGGGACTGATTTCTATGTTAGCAGCTAAGATTTGTGGAGTTCCCGTGAGAATGCATACTTACACGGGGTTGGTATTTCCTACTGCCACTGGTATGAAGCAGAAGATTCTGATATGGATGGACAAACTGCTTTGTGCTTGTGCCACGTATATTAACCCTGAAGGACAAGGGGTGGCAAACGACTTGAAAAAGTTCAAGATTACAAAGAAACCACTACACATTATTGGAAATGGAAATGTGAGGGGGATTGATCCTGATTATTGGAAAAAATCTAACGATAAACGAAAGACTCAAGACGAAAGACAAAATTCCTCACTAAACTCAAAGGTTTTTACATTCGTATTTGTTGGAAGAATTGTTGGAGACAAAGGAATAAATGAGTTGATTGAGGCGTTTAAGAGACTAAAGCCTCACTCAGCTAAATTGGTTTTAGTTGGCACATTTGAAGAGAAAATTGATCCTGTAAAACCTGAGACGAAACAAGAGATAGATAGCAACCCTAATATTGAATGGGTAGGAAGACAAGCAGACGTACGTCCTTTCTATGAGCGGGCTGATGCATTCGTCTTTCCAAGTTACCGAGAGGGATTCCCTAATACTGTTTTGGAAGCAGGTGCAATGGGATTACCAAGTATCGTAACGAATATTAATGGAGCTAACGAAATCATCATACCAGAGGAGAATGGTCTTATCATTCCAAGCATGGATACTGAAGCACTTTTTCTATCTATGCAACGGTTTATTGATGAACCTGAACTAGTTGCAAAGATGAAAGCTAATGCTCGACCAATGATCATCGACAGATTCGAACAGAAATTTATTTGGAATGAATTATTGAATGTTTATCAAAGTTTATAAATAGGAATGCTTTATAAATTAGCTCATTTGATTAAAGATCATATGAAATTTATATGGGATATAATAGAAAAGATGAATGCATACTTTTTTATATTAATATATAAAAAAAAATGTCTTAACATTCAAAAAGTATTAAGTAAATACCAAAAGGATTATATTATTCGAGAGGCAAAAACTGACGATATTGATTCGTTAGTTACCTTTTTTCAGGAACAGCCAGAAGAATCTTTCAAATTTTTTCATCCCCATTCATTTGAAAAAAAGACAATATCAAAACTAATTAAGAATCCCAGCTATTTGCAGTTTCTTGTATTTTCAGACTCCAAATTAGTTGGTTATTTTTTTATGCGCTCATTTATAAATGGCAAAGCATTTAGAGGTAAAATTGTAGATTATAGATGGAGAAATAAAGGAATAGCAAAACTAATGGGAACGATTTCAATGGATGTTGCAAAAAACATAGGTGTTCGGCTATTTGGTACAATATCTAAAGAAAATGCAGCCTCTTATATATCTGCTAAAGATGTAAATCATATCAAAGTCTTAAAAGAGTTTGATAATGGAGATTTATATATTGAATATCTTCCCAAAGACTAATTTATGATAACTAAATATATCTTCGACAGACTCGTGTCTTTAATAGGGTTGCTTATCCTATCGCCGATACTCATCATCGTCGCTATCCTCATTAAGATGAAGATGCCTGGTGGTCCTGTGCTATTTGTACAGGAAAGGGTGGGAAGATATGGAAGGCTATTCAAGGTACACAAGTTCCGTTCCATGACCGTAAGGAAAGAGACGGATACAATGACAGGAGTGGCGGCTACCGAAACTGCACGCATCACTCCTCTTGGAGAAAAACTGCGCAAATACAAAATAGACGAATTACCTGAGCTGTGGGATGTGCTGACGGGGAAGATGAGTTTTGTGGGGCCACGTCCCGACATACCAGGCTATGCAGACCTGCTGAAAGGTGACGACCGTGAAATATTGAAGCTACGTCCTGGCATCACAGGTCCTGCATCTCTCAAATACCGTGACGAAGAAGAAATCCTTGCCTCTGTCGATAATCCCCAACAATACAACGATGAGATTATCTACCCAGACAAGGTACGCCTAAACAGGTATTACCTGCACCACTATTCTTTCATCAAGGACATACAAATGATATTCTGCACTGTTCTCGGAAAGAAAATGAGATATGCAGGAGAAGTGATATAATGTGTATCCAGAACCCTTTGCGGCGAAGCCAAATAGACGATATTTAAAAGTTAAAGATTTTATACATTTCTTTAGATATAAAAATCTATCTGCATAAATAGGACTAAACACTGATTTAACAATGAACTACATATTCACAAAACTTGCAAACTGGTATTTCACGAAGAATGCCGTGCCTTACTGGATGGTGCTGCTGTTCGACTGCTTTGTCATAGTCGCATCCAATCTGGTTGTTTATACCCTGACGCACGGGGGATTTGCCACGTCGCTCGCCTTCAGGCACCTGCTGCCGACACTGCTCATCTACCTCATCCCGTACCTCATCGGCTTCCGGGTCTTCCACACCTACAGCGGCGTGGTGCGCTACTCCAGCTTTGCCGACCTCTACCGCATAGCAGCTGCCAACATGTTCGGAATCGTCGGTGTCGAGGCATTGCGCTTCTTCCTGCACACCGACAAGTGGCTGACTGTCATCCGCTTCCGCGAACTGCTCTTCGCATGGCTGATGGCGACTTTCATCATGTTCATCGTGCGCATCTCCATCAAGTACATGTATGACCGCCTGCGTGAGGACAAGGCGCACCGTGGCGTGTTCATCTACGGCTGCAAGTCGGGCGGCATGATGCTGGCTAAGGCAATCCGCATGGAGGACCCTGCCCGCTTCACCCTGAGGGGGTTCGTAACCGCCAGCGACGACATGCCAGGCCACCTGTTGCAGGGTGTGAGGGTATATAAGAATGACGACGACATCGTCAAGCGCATGATCGAGGAGCATGCCGATGCCATACTGGTTTCGCCACTGAAGATTGACGAGTTCAACAACAACGAGAACCTGAAGTCCGCCCTGCTGGATGCCAACATGAAGATCTTCATCATGAGGATGTCACACCAGTGGGACGGCAAGAGCGACCTCCGCTCCTCCGAGCTCCAGGAGGTGCAGATAGAGGACCTGCTGCCACGCGACGAGATAGAGGTGAACATGCAGGAAATCGAGCAGATGCTCAAGGGCAGGTGCATCATGGTGACAGGCTCGGCTGGCAGCATCGGCTCGGAGATGGTGCGCCAGATTGCCTCCTTCGGGCCGAGCCAGATGGTGCTCATCGACGCGGCTGAGACACCGCAGCACGACATCCGGCTGATGATGAAGCGCGACTACCCCGACGTGCCTGCCTATATCGGCGTCACGAGCATCACCAAGCGCAGGCGCATGGAGAGCCTGTTCGCGCATTTCAAGCCCGATTACGTGTTCCATGCCGCCGCCTACAAGCACGTGCCCATGATGGAGGACAACCCGAGCGAGGCGGTGCAGAACAATGTCGATGGCACACGCATCATCGCCGACCTCGCCGTCAAGTACGGCGTGAAGAAGT
>DGSN01000023.1:0-17881 GCA_002393575.1 Prevotellaceae bacterium UBA4361
CAATAGGTGTATCGATGTTGAATATAGTGAAGGATGGCAAAGGTTTTGTCTGGACTTTTGGCTGCACCTTGGCCTGGGTAGATGCCATTGTCTGGAAAGTCGAACGGACTGGACGGCTGCTTGGGGTAGCAGTCGGGGCAGAAGGTTTCGTTATAACCTGAGCAGGCTTCGGATGGAGTTTCTTCCATGTGGCTTCAAGCTGTGAAGCCATGTATCTGCGACCGATTTCTGAAGCCTTGAATACTGAGGCATTCTTGCCGATGGTATAGCCAACCAGTTTCCTGCTCTTATCGTAACGAGGTGTGAGCTCATAGCCTTTCATGCGAAGCATCTTGAAATAGCAGTCAACGTCAAACTCCTGCATCTTCTGAAGGGTGTATTCGCAAAAGTCCTCAATCTCTTCCTTTCGCATGTCACGTATCTCCTTTGGCTGCTTCCAACCATGACGCATGTTGATAATTTCCGCAGCCATCATTGCCCTCTTGTGAATATTGTGGACATCGTTGGTGTTGCCGTCAAGGTCAACACGGCAACAATCCATGTGAAGGTGCAGCGTTCCCGACTTGGAATCAGAGTGAAGTCCAGCCACATTCATGGAATTGCGGAAATTGGTCTTCACTTCCTTCTTCATGCCCTTGGGGATGAGTCCTACAGAGTCAAGAACTTCCAACGCTTCATCACTAAGGTTCGCCCAGTCATTCATGGTGAAGTTCTCTGCCTCTTCCTTTGAGGGGGAGATTACAAACTGAACCATGAGACGTTCCAGCTTTCGCCCGACTGTCCTGTCCTGCTGATGCAGCTGGCAGTGATGCTTCATCATATACCAGATTGCTGTCGGGTCGATACCTTCAGGCATGTGGCTTACCTTGACCACCTTTGCCTTCTCCTTCTCCAATGCGTACCTTACGGCATTGCCGCCGTAGGGTACAACTTTTGCAAGCATAATCATAGTTCGCTCCTTTCTTTGGTCAGTACAGGAGATGAAATGTTCTCTTCGATGCTATACCAATGTTGGATGAGTTCGACAACAGACTTAATCCACCATGTCATGAACTTCTCCGTCCTGAAGAGTTTCAACTTTTCCTCGTCCGTTTTCTTGGAGAGGACGCTGGTGATTTTTATCAGGTCAGTTCTGGCATAGACAAGGGAGTTAAGGGCATCAACCTCTTCCTTGGTGAGCCGCTGCCGTGGATGATGCTTCAAGCCAGTCTCGGTCAGATAGCGGTTCAGGCTTATGCCACATTCCTTGGCAAGTGCTTTGAGCTGCGACCAGACTTCATCCGTACATCTGAAAGCATGTACTCTGGTCGGTGGTTTCTTGGTAATCTTCTTTTTCTTCATTGTCAATATCTTTTAATGAAAGGGGATTAAAACTGATTAGAAAGAAGGACTTGGTCTGCGAGCCTGCGAGTAGCCCGAGAAACTTTTAGGAGTGCAAAAACAGGGACACCTGTTTTGTACTACAAAAGGATTTCTCGAAAAGTCCCTCTAAAATATCGGGGCTTTTAACTCCAAAGTTCCCGTCAGGGCTTAGAGGTGCTTTGCTGCTTGTAAGGCATCCTGCATCGGCAAACTTCCCTTGGGATGGTTGGGCAGCGCAGGTCGCAAACCAGAGTCCCTCAGGATAGTCACTCGTTGTTATGGAAGCCATTAGGGTTATAATAGCCATTAGGCTTTTGATGGTTGTCATCGTTGCCATTAGACGAGGCGTTGTTTGATTGTAGTGACAGTCCTTCTTGCCGTGCTGATGGGTCATCATTTCTTTTCCCTTCATTAGATAAGATAAGCTGCGTCTCAGCATAGCTCAAACGAGTTTTGCTCTGCGTTCGACTTGCATTATCTTTCTGACTGCCATCGGCTTCTACATGCGAAGAAGGGATGTCAGCAGACTGATGGGAAATGTTGTTCTGAGAAGAATCGGATGTTCTTTCATCCGTCACAGATTTACCCACATTACTGCTATCATTAGATTGTGGTGATGGATGGGAAACCTTGCTGTCGGCAGACGGAATCACACCCACGCTACTTAATTGGGAATTGTCGCTATTAGAGTCAGAACCTTCCGCACCTTTGTTTCTGTCATCTGACAACTCAATAGTGAGTACCCTTGCAGGTGGAACTTCCTCGGTGACGATTGCAGTGCCATCGGCATTCCTTCTTGTTGCGAAGGGATTCTTGACAAACATGCCATCCACATACCAGCCCGAAAAAGCATGAAGCGTATGGATGCGGTTATCTCCTACCTTCTGTGAAGAGGAAATACCCAGAGCCTCCATCGCCTCTATCAGTTTGGGAACCGTCTTGCGGTCTTTATCCCATAGCTTGGCAAGTCGGGTATTGTCAACCATCACTTGGCCGGGCAAGATTTCAACCTGTTGAGTCTTGCTTATCTGTACCAGTTTCGTTTCGCGTTCAGCAAGTTCTACAAGAGACATGAAGCATTCCATGCGGTCAATCTTGTACTTCTTGCTGCGTAGATACTTCATCTGTTCCTCGGACAGAATGAAGCAGTAATGAATTATATGCTCGTTCATAATTGCTTGATTTTAGATTTTATCCCCGTCAAATGGTTTTGCAATAGGTTGACGTCGTCGAGCTGAAGCTTCATCGTTCCAGCTGGACTTGTTGGGCTTGCGCTTGTGCGATGCAAGGATGGCAGCGTTCTGCTCCTCATCCGTCAGAGGAATGGGATTCTTGCGGTTCGCCTCCAGCCACTTGTCAATCTCGTCAAGGTAGATAACCCATCTCTTGCCTGGCTTGGAGCCGGGGATTTCCCTGTTTGCGAGTTTCTGATAGATAGTCGCAAGGGGAATGTTGGTGTACTCGGCAACCTGCTCTGGCGTGACAGGGCGGTGTCTGTTCTCTCGCTGCTGAGTTGGTCTGTTCTGAAGGTTCAGCAGTAACGCCTTCATGCCCGACACTTCATTCCGAAGTTCGGCAACGACCTGCGGAAGGTCATTGAACGTAAGTGGTTCATTACTCATATACATACACGACCCTTTAGTGGAATCGTGCTGCAAAGGAACCCCGTTACGAATCGGAGGGCAAGCCACTTTTTAATAACAGGTGCATCACGAAACAATCACGCAGTTGAGCCTTGTTTTTGGCTGTTATTCGTGGATAAAACAGGATTTTGAAGCGGATTTTGACAATATCGAACATATAAGTATAATGAATGACAATTGGGATTTCGGCTGTTTTTGGGGTAAGATTTCAGTGCAAAAGGGCATAGGCATATCAGGACCACACCAAAGTTTGGTTTCTGATGTGGCTCCAATATGAGATGTTTATATAGTGATAAGAGAGGTGAGAAAGATTATCTTCAGTCTTTCTCCACGCCCAGTTGTGAAGGAATATGGAATAACAGTCCGTCTGCACCCTGGATGTCACAATGTATCTGGTCGCTGTTGGATGTGACTGTCAGGTTCCTGAGTGTGCTATGCGACAATGGCTCCCCACTGGCTGTTACGCACAATGAAGCAAAACGGCGTTCGATATAACAGGCACAATCATCGTTGCTGTAAACCTTGCCTTTGCCAAGTCCCAACCTTATGGCAATGCTCCATACCAGATGACGGACATCGAAGCTGCTCAGCTTTGTCTTGAATCTCTTCCACTCAACCTCAGGGCGGTAGTTGTGATCCATTGCGAATCTCAAAAGGTCTGTACAGAACTCGTCCATGTCTTCCTCATAGACAAAAGGAGACATGATGTATAGAAGGTATTCATGAATGGTGTCCAGTTTTTTCTTCTGGCTTTCTGCCTGACTCTGATAAAAGTCATCAATACCTTGCTGGTAGGTCGAACTGGCAGAAGCAGCCGAAACAGTGAATGCCTCATTGTCGGGATGATTGGCTTCTTCCGATATGACTTTGGAATCTGTAGCTATTGTCTTCTCAGCTATCTCCTCGACCACCTCAGCATTGCAGACACTCTCAGTTCCATTTGACTCAGCAACCATAGGCATTGCCTCCAAAAGAAAAACAGGTTTCTGTGCCGTTGACTCATTTGTCGCAGTTTGATTATTGCAAGCATGAGTCTTGTTTTTCCGCGTCTGCGCTATTCCCACGAAAGCATACTGCACAGCCATGTACATTGACCATAGGATTATTACAATCATCAAGTAGATGATAGATACAGGAACGATGCCATCGGGAAGATTTGAGTCTGCCCACTGGCAAAGTGGAATTGAAAGAAGAAGTACTGCAACTCCCGGCAGTATTCTTGTGGAGATCCATTCGAGCCGGATGGAAGCCTCACGTGAAGTGATTGAAGATGGTGAATCTATTTTCATTGTCTTTATGTGTTATTGTCCGTTATTTCAGAAAACGCGCTGCAAAGTTAAGAAGAATTTTGCTTATGACGTATAGACTTTTCGTCTGTAGGCCAATGATTTATGTTTATTTGTGAATCATACTTGAAGTGAGTATGATTTTCATACTCGGCCTTTTCCTCCTTATTCGCAGTTGTTTGATTGCCCGACAAAGGTATAACGAAAAATGAGAGCCAATCCTGTTGGTTCCCATTTTCCTATGTTTGTGACCTGAAAAAAGTATCATTGGTTTCATTTCTCGAAGAAATAGAACCAACAAATAGGTTTATCCCTGCCCGACGACTTTCAATAGTTGAGTTATCTTTGGCTTCAACGTGATGCGGTTGACCGACTCGCGCTTGCTCTCGTCAGCCATGTTCGCATAAATCTGAGTGGTTTCCACGTTCTTGTGACCGAGCATGTGCTGTACGGTGTAGATACCCGTACCAGCATCAACCTGCAAGGAGCCGAAAGTATGACGGGCGCAGTGGAAGGTGATGTGCTTGGTGATGCCCGCTGCCTTCAACCAGTTCTTCAATGTCGTTCCTGTCATTTTGTCCTTGAAGTCCGGGAATACTTTTGCATCGGGTTCGTGTTCTCCGTCATAGAACCCAATGAGTTCAAGAGCCTCTTCGCTGACAGGGTTGTTTACGAGCTGCTGAGTCTTCTGCATACGTACAGTGATATACATACCTCCATCTCCGTATGGCTGAATCTTCTTCCATGTCAGCGCCTTGACGTCGCTCTTTCTGAGTCCCGTCAGACAAGAGAAGAGGAATGCTTTCTTCAACACTGGTTCCTTGCAGTCGGTGTTGGCAAGACTTACGAGTTCTGGCTGTGAGAGGTGTTCCTTCTCCGTTGGGATGGTGTCTATCCTGTCAAGGAATCCATTGGGATTCTCCTTGATTTTGTGGTCGCGGTAGGCTGTGTGGAGAACGGCTCGGAAAGTTGACCAGTAGCCAGCAATAGTGTTGGTGTGCAGCCTCTGCTTCTTGTGGATGGTCTGTGGAGCAGTATAAAGGTACTCCTTGAACTTGTTGCAGAGGTCAACATCTATCTCGCCAAAGGTGCATTTCCCTTCGCAGAAGGATTCGAAATGCTTATAGACGTTCTGCCATTTGGTGTTCCTGGCATCAGCCTTCTTCTTGAACCATGCGAGGAAGTTGCCTTTCTCCTTCTCTCTGTCAAAGAAGTCATAGCGTTCGTTTACTATGCTCTCATAGCGTCGGCATCGCAGTGCCTCGGCTTTCTCAGTCATGCGCTCGTTGTAGTCACGCTCGCGCTGGTTCTTGGGCTTTGCAAAGATGTAGATGCCAAGTGACTCATGTCGCTGTACCTTCATGGTTGACTCGTCCCTGTAGCCGGGGTAGTAGTCAAGGTAGAAGCTCAGTTGCGTACCTTTCTTTATCTTACGCGTACGCAAGGTTACGGTCTTACAAATGTTACTCATACTTGTATGAAATTTGTTTTGTTAATAATCGAAGGCTATGCGTCTCATAGCGGGTGCAAAGTAACTGCGTGATGAAAGTGTGACCAACTTACCCATTCATAACTCATGAATAATTGCACTTTCACGCAGTTGATGCTTATTATTGGGCGTTATTGGAGCCTGTAAGTCCCGAATTGCGCCAGTCTGCTTGCCATTATTCGGTCTAATTCCTCCTTGACGATGAGGTTCTGCACTCCGACTTTCACCTTCGTGAGGTTGTTTGTCTTGACGATAACGCAGATGTTGCTCTTGGTCATGCCGTACTTCCTGGCAGCTTCGGCAGTAGTGTAATAGTCATCACTCGCCTTCAGGTCTGGACGGAAGATGTCGTCAAGATGTTTCTTTGAGTAATAGGTCTTGCCATATTCTCGCTTGGTGGGAATATGGCGGCGATATGCTTGGGTGCGCAGGGATTCTTTGGTCGTGGAATAGAGGGATTCTGCCTCATCCGTTGTGAGCCATTCTGTCAGGGCTTCAATCTCGGCAGTAACTCCGAAGAGCGCATCCATGTGCCTTCGGCTATAATAGTTTTTGCCTGCAATCTTGCAAATAGGTATGTTGTTTCTCTTGGCTGAAACATAGAGCCAAGACTTCTTAACCTTGTAGGTTGCCATAACGTCCTCGCCAGAGATGTATTCAAGTGCTTCAATGTCTTGAAAAGAGTTCTCTTTCCTCGTTGACTTACTTGAATCATGTTCCTTCTTCAACGAAAGGGAAGAAGGATTCTTAGGTTTGGATGTTGGCAAGACACGATGATAAGGATTTCCTGCAAGCATCTTTTCAATGTCTGCCTTGCGAACGAATGCCATACGGCTGCTGATTCGTGATGCTGGAAGTTTACCCTCGTTTACCAACTTGTAAACGTACTGACGGGAGCATCCCATGAGGATGGCAGCCTTGGAGAATGTGAGATACTCCTGGCTGGCGATGTCTATAACAGGCTGGACAGCCTTCAAAAAGTCCTGTTGTCTCTTCTTGCGCTGAGCCTTTGCTGCCTCCGCACAATGTTCTGAGCAATACCTCTGCGAACCGCTGTTACAAGTGAACTCCTTTCCGCAGAAGGCGCATTTTCTTGTCTTTCTCATTTGACTCCTTTTTATGTGGTTTTACAATCAATTTCGTGCAAACCGCCACGGAGTGAACTTTCGTCAATCATTGACAATCCTTGTCAACTCATTCCACGATGTCACGTTCTTCAAATGAGGTCACTTCCTTGCTCTTTTCCCTCTCGTTCCTCAGTCAACCGTTGTCCACTCTTGTCAATCGTTGTCAACCCTGTCCACGAGATGGCAAAATAAAAGCCCTCAAAATTCTCCGCGGTAGAAATGCGTTGCAAAGGTAAGCGGATTTTTGAGAACCACCAAAAAGCAAGTCCGAAGTGTTAAAATCTAAAAGTAGTTGATATACAGAGTTTTACATCTATGTGTTTTTCATTGTTTATAGTTGTTTAGAGGTCTCTAAATACAGTTTTCAAACGCATAGGCTTCAATTGTAGTCACGCTATTGGGAATGGTAATGGATGTTAACCCACACAAGCTGAAAGCATGAGATCCAATATATGTCACGCTATTTGGAATATTAATGGAAGTCAAGCCACTACAATCATAGAATGCCTCGTCTCCAATGCTGGTCACGCTATAGTTTGTGCCATTATAGGTTATGCTTGGGGGAATGGTCACAGACCCCGTGTAAGTTGATTGATTTGAGGAATAGTTGTAATACGTCACACTGGCTGTCTTGTCTGTCTTGTTAAGATTGTAATAAATTCCATCCACGTTGCAATCGAAGGCAGATACATTGATGCTGAAAAGCGTAAGGATGCCTAAGAATAGACATTTAAGATAAATATGTTTCATGTTTTTTGAAAAAATAAAGGCGGAACTGCTCTGAAGCTTTTCCGTCCTGAAGGCAACCGCCAAGTAGCCATGTCTATAGAAAAGCACGAACAGTTCACGCCCAATGGACGTGAACCTTCATCGCTTGTTCTCATAGACGAATATTGGCGGTATTTTGTCGGGACGAGAACAAGGACTAAAAGTCCAAGTATTTATATTATATGTTGAGCAGAAACGCCGAGTGAATAATTGTAGTTATTTGTCTCTTTGAGCAGGGAAAGTTCCTCTACTTTGCGTTTCTTAAATGAAGTTGACTATCTGTTTCTTAAAATAATAATTAATGGGTTAGACATGTTATTTTGAATTCACATGGCAAAAGTAGCGATAATTTTCAATAACAACAAAAAAGAGTCAACAAATTATCACAAATGAACACGAAGAAGAAAAGGGAATTAAGAACAAGGGGAGTAAGAGGGGGCTTTTGATGCAGTTCTTTTGGGGATTGCCTAAAGCACTACTTTGGTTGTACTGAAAAAGTGAGCCCTCGTTGTGATTCAAGCGAGGGCTCGCTTGAGCAACGACGAGGGCTCGTTTGAACGATAACGAGCCCTCGGGCATTTAGTTGAACCTTTAACTTGTCGCAAGCCAATCGAAAGCATGATTTGTGCAATACTCATACGCGTTTCAGACAATTCCCAATGTTATGGCACGAAAAAGGCTTCAGCACACTGCGCTGAAGCCTTTTTCGTGATGGGTATGTTGAGGGTGGTGATTACAGCAAGCTGACAATTCCCAATTGATTCACGATGATGGCGATGATGGCGAGAGGGACGATGTAGCGGAGCAGGAAGATGAGTGCCTTGAAGTATGGCGCACTGCTGAGACCGTAATTCGTGATTTCATCGCGGAAAATCTGCTTGTCGAGATACCAACCTGCAAAGAGACTGATGAACATGCCGCCGATTGGCAGGAAGATGTTGGAGGATGTCCAGTCGAAGAGGTCGAAGATGGTCATGTCGAAGAGGCGCACATCGTTGAGTACACCGAAGGAGAGCGAGCAAATGCAACCTAAGAGGATGCAGACAATGGTCTCGGTGATGGCAGCACGTTTTCTGGTCCATTTGAATTCTTCCGACATGTAGGAAGTCACTACTTCGTGCAGCGAAATCATGCTGGTGAGGGCTGCCAGGATGACTAACAGGTAGAACATGACGGAGAAGATGTAGCCTAAGATTGGAAGACTGGAAAACGCCTGCTGGAACACGTTTGGCAAGGTGATGAAGAGGAGTGAGGCACCCACGTCTTCTGGTGCCAAATGATAGCCTGCTGTCGATGCGGCTGGGAAGATGATGAATCCTGCCATGAGCGCAATCATCGTGTCGATGGATGCCACTTGCAGGGCGGTCTTGCCAAGACTGGTTTTCTTGTCGAAGTAGGAAGCGTAGGTGCAGAGGCATCCCATGCCTAAAGAGAGGGAATAGAAGGCTTGTCCCATAGCGGAAAGGACTGTCTTTCCCGTTATCTTCGAGAAGTCGGGCTTCAGCATAAACTCGATGCCTTCCTTGGCTCCAGGCGAGGTGACTGCGCACACGACGAGCAGCACCACCAGTCCAAACAGAAGGGGCATGAGGATTTTTGACCATCGCTCAATGCCTTTCGTCACGCCTTTCACAATCACGAAATGGGTCATCACCACAAAGGCGATGAGCCAGATGATAGGCATCCACGGATTGGCGGCAAACTCGTTGAAAATCTTTGGGAAGTCGTTGGCGGTCTTGCCTGCAAACTGGTTGGTGATGGCAAGCATGGCGTATTCGATGGTCCATCCTGCCACGACGCAATAATAGCACATGATGAAGAATGCCGAGAACACGCCGAGTCGTCCCACCCATTTCCACTGTGTGTTTGGTGCCAGTTTCTGATAGGCACGGGCTGTGTTGGCTTGCGTGTGCCGTCCTATCATGAATTCGCTCAGCATCACGGGCAGGCCGATGAGGAGGATGCACAGTATATAGACAATGATGAAGGCTGCTCCACCATTGCGTCCCGTTTCGATGGGGAAGCGCCAGATGTTGCCCAATCCAACGGCAGAACCCGCAGCGGCTAACACTGCGCCTAATTTGCTTCCGAAGTTTTCTCTGTTTGTCATTATGTTCTTAATTTCATTTCATGCGAAGTTGAACACTCCGAATTGGTTCAGGAATATCAAGAAGATGGCAAGAGGTGTGATGTAGCGAAGGGTGAAAACCAGTCCGCGCACGTAAGGAGCTCCGTGCTTGCCATAGTTGGTGAGTTCATCGCGGAACACTTTCTTGTCGAGATACCAGCCTGTGAAGATGGAGATGAACATGCCGCCAAGAGGCATACAGAAGTTCGACACCGTCCAGTCGAAGAGGTCGAAGATGGTCATGCCGAAGATGTGAACATTGCCTAATGTGCCGAACGACAGGGCACACAGCGTGCCTAAGATGATGGCAATGCCCGTTTCAAACACGGCTCCTTTCTTGCGAGGCAGGTTGAATTCCTCCGTCATGTACGATGTCACGATTTCGTGCATGGAGATGGTGCTGGTGAGGGCTGCTAAGATGAGCAGGATGTAGAACATTACCGAGAAGATGTAAGCCACCCACGGCAGTCCGTGAAATGCCATCTGGAACACGTTTGGCAGCGTGATGAAGATGAGTGAAGGCCCGATGTCGTTGGGCTGGAGATGGTAGCCGCTGGCTGCCGCAGCAGGGAAAATGATGAATCCAGCCATGAGCGCAATCAGCGTGTCGATGGTACACACCTCTATTGCCGTCTTGCTGATGCTGGTTTGTGGCTCAAAGTAAGAAGCGTAGGTGCAAAGGCAACCCAGTCCGAGTGAGAGTGAGAAGAATGCCTGCCCCATCGCGTTGAGAACCACCTTGCCATCCACTTTCGAGAAGTCGGGCTTCAGCAGGAAGTTCAGTCCTTCGCTTGCATTGGGGAGCAATGCGGAACAAACCACCAGAATGGTGATGATGCCCAACAACACGGGCATCAGCACATTGCTCCATCGCTCAATGCCCTTCGTCACACCCTTCACGATGATGTAGTGCGTGAGCAGGATGAACACGATGAGCCAGAGGGTAGGGCGCACGGGGTCGGTGGAGAATTCTGCAAAGATTTTGCCGAATTCATCGGGAGTTTTTCCTAAAAAACTATTGCTGAGGGCAAGCCATGCGTATTCAATCGTCCATCCCGCCACGACGGAATAGTAGCTGAAAATCAACACTCCGGCAAACACGCCCAATCGTCCCACCCATTTCCACTGAGTGCCAGGTGCCAACTTCTGGTATGCGCCAGCTGTGTTGGAGCGTGTGTGCTTGCCAATCACAAATTCGCTCATCATCACGGGTATGCCAATCAGGAGAATGCAAGCAATGTAGATGATGATGAAGGCAGCACCTCCGTTGCGTCCCGTTTCGATGGGGAAGCGCCAGATGTTGCCAAGTCCAACAGCTGAACCTGCTGTGGCAAATACGGCACCTATTTTACTTCCGAAATTTTCTCGTTTGCTCATTTATTCTCTGTTTGCGATGCAAAATTAAAACATTTTCCTTAAATTTGCAGAATAATTGTAAGCAAATCACACTGATGGAGAGTATTAAGCGTTATTTTTGGTCAATTCTTATCACTGCAATTGTCATTATCATTTCTATTATACCTATTCCCGAGGTGCCTCAGTTGGAAGGTGTACCCCTCATGGACAAATGGGTGCATTTTCTCATGTACGGAGTTGTTGCTTGTTGTGTTTGTTATGATTATTACAGAAATAGAAAGGATAAGAAGATAACGGGAAAAAGTGTTTTTTGGACTTTGGCTTACCCTATTTTGTTGGGTGGCTTGCTTGAACTTTGGCAGAAGTATCTCACCACTTGTCGTTCGGGTGAGTGGCTGGACTTTTTTGCCGATTCCATCGGAACTTTTTTGGCTTTCCCGATAGGTTTCTTCGTTCTTCGACACTTTGCAAAGAAGGTCAATTTTCCCAAGTGAAATCATAAAAAGCAGGGCAGGAATCAAGTGCGTAATTGATTCCTGCCCTGCTTAGATGTAACGTGTGCTTACTTGTTCAACTCTTCCTCTTCGAAATGCTTTCCCCACAGCACGTAAGGGTAGCGCATGAGGTGGGAGTTGTAGAAACGCTTGTCGCCCGTCACTTCCTTGCCTAAGAAGTCGGGCTTGATGTACTCTTCGTCGATGCTGTTCAGCTCAATTTCTGCCATCACCAATCCTTCGTTGTCGCCAAGAAACTCATCTACTTCGATGGTGTGCTTGCCGTCGTGAATGAGCCAACGCCACTTGTCGATTCTTCCTGGTCGGCACAGGTTGAGCAACTGTCTGCCATCTTCCATCGACACTTCCGTTTCGAATTCATAACGAGCCAGTCCTTCCTTGCCCGATGGTCCCTTGATGGTGAGGTAAGCCTTGTCGTCGCGGATTCTGATGCGCACGGTCTTGCCGGGAGCTGTTTCGAAATAGCCCTGCTCAATGTGGCTATGAGCGTATGCCTTGCTCTTGTATTCACCCACAACGATGAATTTGCGTTCTATTTCAATGTTCATATTACTGTGTTTTTAGGTTTAAGGACTAAGGTATATCTCCTAAAGAAATCGGCAAAATTGGAAAAATTATTAAAATTTAGTACATTTAGTCTATTTTTTTAGGAGACTTTTTACGCTTTTGACTTTTGACCTTTGACATTCTATAATAATTAGGTGTTATTCTGCCTTCGAAGAGAATTCCATCAGATAAGCCTTGATGAAATCGTCGATTTTTCCGTCCATCACACCATTCACGTCTGAGGTCTGATAGTTCGTGCGGTGGTCTTTCACGCGGCGGTCATCGAACACATACGAGCGAATCTGAGAACCCCATTCGATTTTCTTCTTTCCTGCTTCCACCTTCTCCTGTTCTGCCATCTTCTTCTTCAAGGCACGGTCGTAGAGTTGGGAACGGAGCAAGCGCAAGGCGTTCTGTCGGTTTTCCAACTGCTTACGGGTTTCGGTGTTCTCGATGAGGATTTCCTCTTCTTCGCCTGTGTCGGGGTCCACATACTGATAGCGCAGACGCACACCCGTCTCCACCTTGTTCACGTTCTGACCGCCAGCACCTCCGCTTCGGAACAAGTCCCAGCTGATTTTGCTCTTATCAATCACCACGTCGATGGAGTCGTCAACGAGCGGAGTGACAAACACCGAGGCAAAACTTGTCATGCGCTTTCCTTGGGCATTGTAGGGCGATACGCGCACGAGGCGATGCACACCGCTTTCTCCTTTCAGAAAACCGTAGGCTTGGTCGCCTTCAATCTCCATTGTCACGGTCTTGATGCCAGCCTCGTCGCCATCCTGATAGTTGCTGATGGTCACTTTATACTTGTGAGCCTCAGCCCAGCGCTGGTACATGCGCATGAGCATCGAAGCCCAGTCCTGACTCTCCGTTCCGCCTGCACCCGAATTGATTTTCAGCACGGCATCCATGCCGTCAGCCTCTTCGCGGAGCATGTTCTTCAGCTCCAAAGTCTCAATCAAGTTGAGAGCCTGGGCGTAGTCTTGGTCCACTTCCTCTTCCGTTACCAGTTCTTCCTTATAGTAGTCGAAAGCAAGTTCCAGTTCGTCGCACGCACTCTTCACTTCGTCGTAGCCGTCTATCCATTTTCTGATGTCCTTCACCTTCTTCATCTGAGCCTCCGCAGCCTTGGCATCCTCCCAGAAGTCAGGTGCTTGTGTGCGCAACTCTTCTTCTTCCACTTCCACGCGCTTTTGCTCTATTCCCAAGTAGTGGTAGAGTGCTTCCGTGCGCTCTTTGATGTCTTTCAGTTGTTCTGCTGTTATCATTATGATTGAATTTATTGTGCAAAGATAGCGTTTATCTTTGTATTTTTGTGTGTAACGGTCGAGATTATTGAGCGAGTTTTCAGAGTTTTAACACATTTGTGTGCTACATGTGCCGTCTTGTGCTGTCTCATGGACAGAGCTTTCGTGGGCGATTGTGTGTGACAAATCATCTTGGCATCTCTGACGGGAGGCGTTTTGGTGAAAATCCGTAAATATGGTAAGTTTTTTTTTGATTTATATAACTACCATACAATAAAATGGAGTTATCTTTGCATTTGAATAATTATCTATAACTAACTATTAGCTTTTACTTATGGGATTCCTAAAATCGTTTTCTGCAATCGCTTTTGCATTTTGTGCCGTGACCGTTCAGGCACAAGTGAAGATAGATTTCGACTTCAACCAACGAGGTCAAACCGTGAGTGATGACCACTACGGCATCTTCTATGAGGAAATCAATCATGCTGGCGACGGTGGTCTTTATGCCGAACTGGTGCGCAACCGCTCGTTCGAAGAAGACATGAATAGTCCGCTGGCATGGAGTGCGGTGGGCAATGTGGCCATGAGTCTCAGCAGCGACAACATGCTGAACACAGTGCAACAACGTGCATTGCGAGTGGATATCAAGACGGCAGGTGGAGGTGTGCGCAACGAAGGATATTGGGGCATCAACATTGTGAAGAATCGCACCTATACGCTTTCCTTCTGGCTTCGTGCTGAAGATAGCTACGATGGTGTCATCACTGCTGAATTGCAGAATTCCAACGGACGGCGTTTGGGGCAAACGACCATCAGTGTCAATGCCACGCAGCAGTGGCAAAAGCTGACCGCCACCATCAAGCCGTCGAGCGACTATCCGCAGGGAAGACTCGTGCTGAAAGGCTCGGCTGTGGGTGTGATTTACCTTGATGTGGTCAGCCTCTTCCCACCCACATTCAAGAACCGCCCCAATGGTTGTCGAGAAGATTTGGCGCAGATGCTGGCTGACTTGCATCCACGATTCATGCGTTTCCCTGGAGGTTGTTACATTGAGGGTGCCTACAGCGACGGAGCCACCAACCGCTTCGAGTGGAAGAAGTCTGTGGGTCCCATCGAGGAACGTCCTGGCCATCTGAATCGCAACTGGGGCTATAAGGTGACCGACGGACTGGGCTATCACGAGTGCTTGCAACTGGCAGAGGACTTGGGCGCACACGCCTTGTTTGTGGTCAACATGGGAATCGGACATGACTGGAAAATAGACGAGAACAACATCGACCCTTTCATCCAGGAAGCTCTCGATGCCATCGAGTATGCCAATGGTTCTGCCACCGAGACGTTCTACGGACGGATGCGCGCCCAGAATGGGCATCCACAGCCTTTCGACTTGAAATATCTGGAAATCGGCAACGAGCAGGAATTCATGCTCAATCGCGACGATTACATGCGCCGCTACATGCAGTTCTACCGAGCTATCAAGACTCGCTGGCCTGAGCTGCACTTGATTGCCGATAGCTACTATTTCGACAATGTCACCGAACCCGTGGAACTGAAGGACGAGCATTACTATGACACCCCCGACTTCTTCATCAGTCAGTATGGTCGCTATGACAATCAGTCAAAGTCGTCCACCCACATCTACGTTGGTGAATACGCCGTGACGAAAGACTATGGATGGTGGGGCAATCTGAATGCAGCCATCGGCGAGGCGGTCTTCATGCAGGGGTGCGAGAACAACAGTGAGGCGGTGAAAATGATGAGCTACGCACCTATCTTCACCCATGAAGAAAACTACGCTTGGCATCCAGACATGATACGTTTCAACGCTTCGATGAGCTACGGCACTCCATCCTACTATGTGCAGCGAATGTTCAGTAACAACATCGGTAAGCAAAACATCCGCTGGACGGAGCGCGACAACACCCCAGGCAAGGAAGCCAACCAAGGTTCCATCGGTGTTGGCACATGGGCTACCAGTGCCACTTTCACCGACCTTAGCGTCACTGCTACCGACACCACGATTGAAGCTATCAACACGAAATCAGACGACTGGACGACACATCACGGTTCATGGAGCATCGGCGAAGGCACGTTCCGTCAGACAAACACTACGGCTACTGATGTCACGTGCGTGCTGAACACGCTCTTCGACAACACCAACCTCGACATGACGCTTCACGCTACGAAGAATGGTGGGTCTGAAGGATTCTTGATTATTTTCGACTACAAAGACAGTCAGAACTATACATGGCTGAACTTGGGCGGATGGGGCAACTCGAAACATGCCGTCGAGCAATGTAAGAATGGTGTGAAGTCAACGCTGGCTGATAAGGCTGGTTCTTTGCAGACAGGAAAGGAATACACCATTCGTGTCAGGAAAGAAGGCTTGCACGTGCGTTGTTATATAGACGGCGAACTCATTCTCGAAACCAATCTCAGGGGTATGCCAGACCGACGCATTTACACCAGCGCCAACATCGATGAGGAAAATGGCATCTTCTACGTCAAGTTTGTAAATCCTCATGGCGAAGCAGCTCCCATGACGCTATCCTTCCAGAACGGACGTGTTGTGGCTGGCGAAGCCGAAGTGCTCTCAAGTGCCAACGGCACCGACGAGAACACACTGACGAACCCATTCTACATCACTCCTCACAAGCAGAACGTAAGCGTAGCTGATGATGGCACCATCAACTTCACAGCTGCTGCCTATTCAGTCAACGTCCTGCGGTTGAACGTAGCTGATGTTGTTCAGCCCGAAGCGCAACCACTTCCTAAGCCTCGTCTGCGCTTCTCGTTCGACAGCGGAAAACCCATCGACGACAGCGAAACATATAGCGGCACTCTTCGCGGCAAGGCAAGCATTGAGCAGCAAGCCGATGGCAACTATGTCCTCTCCACGGGGCAGTTGGGCGAGAACAGCTACATGAGTCTACCCATCAATGCCATTCAGGAATCCCTTGCAGGTGCTACCGACTGGACTGTCAGCCTCAATCTTCTGCAACGCATTGGCAACAACACGGGACATTTCTCATGGGCACTGGAATTCAGCAACAGCACCAATAGCTATTTCGGTCTCATCAACGCTGGAGGTAACAACAACTGGTACTGCGAATTGAAGGACAATACAGGCACCGACAACATTGCCTCGTGGTCTTGTCTGCGTATAGGCGAGTGGCACAACATCACTTGCACCCAGAAGGAAGACACTATCCGCCTCTATGTGGATGGGCAACTGCGACGAACACAGAAAGCAACCATCAGCCTGCCTGCCATTATCGCCAACATGAAAGTGGCTACCATCGGACATTCACCATTCGGCGGCGATGCCATCATGGAACATGCGCTCTTCGATGACTTCCAAATCTTCGACACTGCACTCACCGCTCAGCAAGTACGCGACATGGCAATTCGTGCCACAGCCATGCACGACGATGGCCAGTTTCTCGGAATTGCCGACATGCAGGATTTCGAGAACCTTGTCAAGGAGGTTAAGAACTACTACAAGGATGCCAACAATACCGAACTCACTCAGGCATACGACAACGCTTCACGTGTACTCGCCAACGGCTCGACCAACGTTAAGCAATTGCGCTATCAGCAGTTGTTCAATGCTGTGGCAGACTATCAGGAAGAGCAACTCCGTCTGGCGCGTGCTGGTCAGTCTGCCGACCTCACGTTCCTCATCCGCAACAGTTCGTTCACCCGCTACAATGTGGGATGGCAAGGCGCAGACATCCCTGCCGTGCGAACGGGAACGGACAACATGGCAACCTACGCAGGCTATGCTGACGAGACTGCCGAGCAGTTCTCACGTTCTTTCGACATCTGGCAGGAGATACCCGACATGCCAACTGGTCGCTATCAGCTCATGGCAAATGCCTTCTATCGTGCTGGAGACATCGCAACTGCCTACACAGCCTGGCAGCAGCATGATGCCACAACCAACAATGCACAGCTTTATCTCGGAGATGCCTCCTCACCCCTGCCAAACCTTTATTCATGCGATGCTTATACCTACAGTCCTTACACGTTTCCCGATAACCTCACAACCGCATCGCTTGCCCTCAACAACAATGGGCGTTACGAAAGTTCTGTTGCCTTCCACCATCAGCATGGAGGTCAGTCGCTGCGTTTAGGCATACGCAAGGAGCAGACGGTGGCTGCCGATTGGGTGGCTTACGACCATTTCCGACTTCTCTACTTGGGCGATGAAACAGCCATTGAGAATCTCAGCAGCAAGAACTCGCAACAGAAGGACATCTACGACCTTTATGGGCGTAAGCTCAACTCCACGTCTTCCGCTTGTCTTCACAACTTGCCCAAAGGTGTCTATATTGTTGGTGGCAAGAAAGTGATGTTCTAAACCCAGAGAGTGAACGTGATTTCGATATAACATAATATGTTCTTT
>DGSN01000023.1:17923-119449 GCA_002393575.1 Prevotellaceae bacterium UBA4361
GTTCTTTTGTAGTGCCTCTACGAGGCAGAACCTTTAGCTCGGCGTAGCCAAATCCTACAAATCTATTCAAAATCTCTCAAAAACTCATTCGTATTTGTAAGATTTGAGAAGATTTGAGAGATTTCTCGCGAAGCGACTCCTTATACCGAACTGATGTCAGAGAGTGACAAAATATCAAGGGGAACCTGCTGCAAATATAGAAAAAACTCCAGCCAATGAACATATAGAAAATACGGATTTATCTACCCAATTTACTGAAATAAGCAGATTCCTTCAAATGTGCCATTCATTATTTTTGCGGAAAGATAGTGATTTTCAACGAGGTTTCAAGAAATTTTGATTAACTTTGCCACCGAATTACAACTTACCACGCAATGAAACATCTTCTCATACTTCTTTTTTGCCTCCTTCCGCTCTCTGCCAGTGCGCAGTTCTTCAACTTCGGCTTTGGTGACGACATGTTCCCACAGCGTCAACAGCGAGAGCAAGAAAAAATCACCAAACCCGAATACAAGGGAGGCACCGAAGCCATCAACAAGTTCCTCAAGAAGAACTTCCGCAATCCTCCAATGGACAAGAAGCTCGACGGCAAAGTGGTTGTGGCATGTATTCTCAGTGAAAAAGGCAAAGTGCTCGAAACCCACATCGTACAAGGCATGGGCGACGAACTCAATACTGAGGCTCAGCGCGTGTGCAAGAAGATGAAGTTCAAGCCAGCCAAGCAAGGAAAAACAAAAGTGAAAAGCCGCTTCGACATCGTTTTCCCCATCCGTCGCAGCCGCCTCTCCTTCTCCACACTCCAAACCGTGGATATGTAAAGAATAATACTTTCATTCAAACAAACACCGCCGTGAGCATCATCGTGTTCATGGCGGTGTTTGGTTATTATTATTAAAGGTACTTGCTAACGAACTCAGTTGGAGATAAGATTTCAATTTGCGATGTGTCGGCATTCTGGTAATCTCGGAGATTGATGGTAACGAGAGCATCGCACTTGTTTTGTAGAGCACATTGGTATTGAAAGCTGTCCTCAACGTCATCAAACGCGTTGTCATTGATGCCTGTGGATATTCGCTTATGGCTCAGGCCGACTGCCGTTACCATAGACATCACGATGTTAAGTGTGGAACGTAATTGAGTCGTCTGTTCAGGACGATGAATGTTCTGGCGCTTTAGTTCCATGCGGATAAGATAAGCAAGTGTATAGACGCAACCAATTGAAACTATACCCTTGATTCTTCCATCTTCTATGGCACTAAACAAGCGACTGACAGCTATGTATTCACGGCGTCGCTCAAAATACTCAAGAAAGATATTGGTGTCGAGAAATACTTTCATCATTTGCCGAGGTTTCTCTATAAATTATATTTTTCTTGCAAATAATCATCTATGAGTTGTTCCTCTGTACTGTCAGAGTGAAAGATTCCACACAAGGCTTCGTGTCGGTACTGCTGTTTGCTTTTCACACCAGGACGCGTAGATGCTACGAGTTGCTGCGCGTATGCCGTAAGTTGTTTCTGCAAAAGGTCGATGCGGTATGACTTTGGCACGTTGACCGATACTGTGATTGTTCGTGTTTCCATCATCTCATTCGTTTTGTTTTCATTGGCAAATATACGACAAATCCTTGAATAAAAGGAACAATATCCAAAGTTTTTCTCTAACTGTGTAACAACACACCCATTCTTTATCTAAACACCATCAACTTTCTTGTTCATACATTTCCCATTACCCTATCACCTCAACCTGTTTCTGACAAAGCTTTGCCGAGCGTAGGCGAAGAAGAAAGCCACGCCCAACGCATTCCCCACGGCTGCCACCCAGAACGCAGCGTGATAGCCGAAACTTTCAGCGATGGCACCACCCAGAATCACACCCAATCCCACACCCAAGTCCCACGACGTGAGAATCGTGGCGTTTGCCGTACCACGCTGACTGTTCGGAGCCAAGTTGATGAACATGTTCTGCATGGCTGGATACATGTGCCCATTGCCCAAACCGATGATGATGGCAGAACCGTAGTAAGCCAGCGGATGATGAAACGCAGCAAAAAGAACATAGCCGAACATCGACAGGAACATGCCTTTGCTCGCATTCTCCACGATGCGGCCCTTGCGAAGCGAACGACCACCCATGATGCGCGACGACATCAGTCCCAGCGAAAGCAGCAGGAAGAAAGTACCCGTGCCCGTCGTGATGTCCAGTTCCTCCTTGCCGTAGATGGCGAGATAAGTGGAGACCACACCGTAAGAAAACGACAAGAGCGCAATGACGATGGCTTCGCTCCATCCCTTCAGCAAAAAGAACCTGTCGAGCGAAATCTGCTTCTTGTTCGCAACGGGTGGACGGTCGGCAACATTCACACTTCTCACCATCAGCCACCCCAAACACGAACTCACCAACGAAACGGCAAAGAGCAATTCGAAGTCGTGGAACAGCACATAGAGGTACATGGCAATAGTCGGTGCAATCGCCGAAGCGATGTTGTTACTCAATCCGTAGTAGCCAATGCCCTCAGTGCGTCGCGACGAAGCCAACGAATCAATCGCCAGCGTACTGTTCGCCACCGTCGTGGCACCGAACGGAGCGCCATGCAGTGTGCGAATCACCGCGAACACCAGCACCGACGAAGCCAGAAAATACCCTCCGAAGAACAAGGCAAACAAACCATACACCAGCATCAGCACCTTCTTCCGCGAAAAGCTATCAACGATATATCCACTGAACGGACGAACGACAAGCGCTGCAATCGTATAGCCCGACAACACCATGCCAATCGTCTGCTTGTCAGCCATGAACCGTTCGCTCATGAAGATAGGCAGCAGCGGCATCAGCATATAGAAAGAAAAAAACAGCAAGAAATTGGCAACATTCAGTTTCACGAAGTTGCCATTCCACAAGCGTTCCTTTTTCTCCTTTTCCATCATACCCACTCTTTTTCCCTGCAAAGTTACTCAAAAAAGCTGCACACACAAACACACAATCAAGAGAAATCGCCCAATTCAGTTTCAAATCCACCATCTCAACACCTCTATTCCCCCATAAACTTCCCATCCTTACGTCATAAAAAAGCACAGCATGGGATCAAAACCTACCGAAAATGGGGAGGAAAGTCTATTACATGGTTTGGATTGCAAAAACCAAACTGTGAATTATGTAATCCAAACCACTGTTTGTATAATTCAAACCATGAATTTTAGTTTTTTCCTCATGCATGAAATGTTCTTGGAGGATGAAAATTGATTTTTGTGGGAAGCATCTGTGACAATTTTGCAAAATGACATTTTAGAAAGAAACAAGATAATTATTTCCCAAACTTTTTGGTGGTTTCAAACAAATTGTGTAATTTTGCAGTCGCAAATCAGATGATAGGGGCGTAGCCCAGTCGGTTCAGAGCGCTGCAGTCACATTGCAGAGGTCATCGGTTCGAGCCCGATCGTCCCTACGAAACGAGGAAGTGTCAAACGTGTTTGATGCTTCCTTGTTTGTTTGATGGAATGTTTGGATGTGTTCGTACTTCGCCTTTGGAACAATTCCAAAGGGAAATGGTGGCAAAAAAGTCTAAACGTATGTGAAAAATTTGTGTGTTTTTTATGAATGCATTAACTTTGCAGCACATTTAACTAATATAATTTCTACGTTGTAGAACAAATCAAAAGAATCAAAGTTTCAATATGTCAGAAGAAGAGGTGAAACATCATCACCATCATCACCACGAATCATCGGAGAGTGGGTCGAGTCACCACCACCATCACAGCAGTAGCGAACGTAGCAGTAGGGAACGGGAACATCATCACCACCATCATTCGGAGAAGGGAACCAAGGTGCAGTCGTTGGGCACGATTGTCGGCGTGTGCATGGCTCTGAACATCCTTTATGTGGCGGCTGAAGGAGGCATCGGTTTGTGGCAGCGTTCGTTGGGACTCCTTGCGGATGCGGGCTATAACTTGGGCGACATCTTTGGGTTGCTCTTTGCTTATTATACTTATAAGTTGGCGAACAAGTCGGAGGATGACGATGTGAAGCGTGTTTACAAGCGTGGTACGCTGCGGACGGCGATTGCCAGTGCGGTGATTCTGCTGCTGACGGTGGGTGCAGTGATGGCTGAGTCCATCCATTGCTTGCGCCATCCTAACATCTTGCAGGGCAAGGTGGTGCTGGTGACGGCGCTGGTGGGTGTGCTTGTGAACGGTCTGACTGCTTTCCTCTTGCTGAATCATCAGAAGCGTAACTACCAGGTGCGTGGTGCTTACTGGTCGATGGTGACAGACACGCTCGTGTCGGCATTGGTGGCTGTGGCTAGTGCTGTCGTCATCTTCTTCCCAACGCTGACATTCATCGACCCTGTCTTGGGCATTTGCATCGCTATCTTCATTCTGATTGTCACCATCGGTATGCTTCGCAAGAACCTGAAGCTGGTGCATGACGGTATGCCAGAGGGTGTGACGAAGGACGACGTGGAACTGGTGATTGGCAATCATCGCAACGTGGCGAGTGTGCATCGCGTGCATGTGTGGGCACTGAATGCCAATGAATTCTCCATGACGGCGCATATCGTGCTGCACGACTTGTCGAAACTGGAAGAGACGAAGAGGAACATCAAGGACTCGTTGACTTCTCGTCTGGACATCGACCATGTGACGCTGGAGATTGATGCCCCAAATTGAATGAAGAATGAAGAATTATAAAAATGAAGAATGTAGAATGAAGAATGTAGAATAAAAATTACTCCTTCCATAAGCTGTGTAAAATCCATTCTTCATTCTTCATTCTTCATTCTACATTCAATCTCATTCTTCATTCTACATTCTTCATTTAATTGGAAAATCCCCCTGCGGTGGATGAAACCGCTATGCGTGATTTGGGCAAATCCCTATGCGCCTTTATGCGTTTCCCTAAAAGTTGGCATTTCTCGCAAAAATGTCAACTTTTCTTTTGGTGGGCAATTAAACAAAACCTAACTTTGCCCCATCAAAACAACAAAAGCAATTGGTTCATCTCTCTCGAAGGGTTCTTCTGGAGACACTCAACCAAAAGTTTTGAAGAACAGAAATTATTAACTTCTTAAAAAGATAGGAAAGATGAAGAAGATTTACACCTACATCCTCATGGCAATGGTTGCTTCCTTTGCAACGACCTTTGTTTCATGCGAGCGTGACCCAGACGTTGACGGAGCAATCGCTCTTTCTGGCGAATGGACTGGCGATTTGGGAATGTACTATTCAGATGGTTTCTATGAGTACGATGCAGAATATAGCGACATCCGTTTCATTCCTGACTACAATTATGCCACTCACGGCACAGGCGAGGAGATTGACTACTTCAATCGCTACTATTGCCCTATCCGCTACCAGAGCTTCTACTTCGAGTGGGAAATCCGCAACGGAGCCATCTATATGTACTTCCCTTACAACAGGCAGTTGGATACAGCCATCTACGACTACTACCTCACCACTTCCTATTTCTCGGGAAGAATGGGTGACAGTGTCACATCGTTCCGTCTGCGCAAGCTCGTCGATTACTACGACTGGTATCTCTACGGCAACAATTACTATGGCTATGGCTATTGGAGCGACTACTACGACCCTTACTATTATGGTAAGTCACGCGTGAATGGCTCTGCTCATAACGTGGAGACTGACACTGTGGCAACGGCAGTTTCGCCAGAAGCAGCAGCCGTTTCGCCTGAGAACTTCAGCTTTGGCCGCCGTTTCAAGAAAGATTGAAAGATTCTGACAAAAAATCCTCGGAAAATTTTGCAGACTCAAAAAAACAACGTACCTTTGCACTCGCTTTTGCAAAACAACCCTGCGGGGCGAGTGCAAATGATGGCGAGATAGCTCAGCTGGTTAGAGCGTCGGATTCATAATCCGAAGGTCAAGGGTTCAAGTCCCTTTCTCGCTACACAGAAAATCAGCAACTTACGAAGATTTCGAGTTGCTGATTTTTTATTTTGCGAAAACAATGCGAAAACAATTTGTTTGAGTTCTGCCTATTCTATTCAAGTTTTCGCAATCTTATGAGACTTGGAATATAATACAATAAAGCCATTAATCAAGACTTTATTACTGAGTTAATCAACAATGTAATCAAGACCTGCACTACTACAATATCGATTACGCCAACAAACTTATGCGCCTTGAGCCTGACAAGAACAAAGGCACTCAGCACGTAATTGGAACACTTTTCCCCTCGATGATGGACTCATCCATTTGGTCGGCAGGCCAAAAGAAGGAGAGACAAAGGAATCGCTCGTTTTCAACCTCCCATCATACGAAAGCTGCTGCAAGTCTGTCAAGCGATGGGTTAAACGTGCCGGCATTGACAAGCACATCAGCTGGCACTGCGCTCGCCACTCCTTTGCTGTGAACATCCTCAACAATGGTGCAAATATCAAGACTGTTGCCAGCCTACTCGGCCACAGCGGACTGAAGCACACCGAGAAATACACCCGTGCCGTTGATAAGTTGAAGGAGGATGCCATCAACAGCCTGCCAGCACTCAACCTATAGCATTGATTCACTTGCTGGCGAAAAGAGAAGATATTTTTTCCTTTCGCCAGCAAACATCATTGTTCTGGCGAAAGAGGAATAAGTTTAGTCCACATTGCGCATATATAGCAAGACTGCGTATCAAACTCAAAAGGCATGGTTCGGATACTTGAAAACATGGAAAATCGAACATGTTTAGTTAAATAATGTTTATAATGTACATTTTTGTACACCGAAAAACAACTATTCTCATATGAATATTATATCTTTGCACAAAAATTGTACAATTATGTATATCCTAAAGAAGACAAACAATATAGAATATGAAAATGTCTCATTAAGAGAAGAACTGAAAGAGTTTCTTCAATCCAATGGGATACCGGTTTCTGCATTGGCAGAACAATTAGGTATTGATCGTCGCTTCTTAGAAAAATATATTTCAGAAGGTGGAGACATTAAGTTTGCACAAGCTATAAAAATAATGCAGGTCTTAGATATAGAACCAGCAAAATTTATCCAAGGGTTTAAGAATGATCTTGAAGGGACATCAGAAGAAATTTCTGACGAGTCAACAAATTTATCTTTTTTATATTCAAGGTTTGATATTCCATCCTTAAAAGAAATCGGTCTTATAAAGAAAAGAGCGAAAATAGATGAGATAAAAGAACAAATCTGTTCTTTTTTTGGCTTCCAAAACATATATGAATATGATACTTTCGCTATTCTTCCAGAAGCTCTTTTTAGCAGATCAACTCGTTATATTAAAGAGCAGAAATCCGCTAGAATGAACGAGTTCTGGTTAAAATGCCTATACCATTCTTTTAAGAAGATAGATAATCCAAACCCATTTGACAGAGAATTGTTGGAAGAATTCGTTAAACATATCTATGAGTATACCACCGATGAAATCCACGGTTATGAAAAAGTGATATTAGTTTTATATAATTTAGGTGTTACGGTTTTAACCCAACCCTATGTTTCTGGCACAGGAAAGTATGGTGCAACTATGATAATTGACGGTAAGCCATGTGTTGTTATTACAGACATGAATAAGAAATATCATAAATTATGGCTGTCTTTGCTCCATGAATTGTATCACATTTTAAATGATTACGATATGCTTCAAAAAATTGCATACCATATTACTACGATAGATAATCCAGACTTGTTTTTGAATGAGGATAGTGCAGATACATTCGCCTTGAACATGTTAATCAAACAGTCTGATCGGGAAGAACTCCCCCAAATAATACGCCTCAGCCATATGGTTATGAAGGCTGCAAAAGCAATTCATGTACATCCATCTATTATTTATGGTGTATATTTGGAAGGACTTGATAGTAAAAAGCAATCAGCGGAATTTAGAAAATATGGTTCTTCAAGTTGTCTTATTGGCACTGAGAAGGCTATTAAAAATGTTATTTTCGATCCGATTGGTTTGCAAGACCTGAGAAAAGCAATAGAATTAATGCGTCAAGAATTTAAAAGTGCAGTATAATTATGGATAATACAAAAAGAAAAGTTGAAGAGTTGATGACTGCTATCGATAGGATAGTAGATAGTAGAGAATCAAAGGCAGACATCTTCGGATTTGATGAAGAGCGAGAGGGATTGAAGGAAAAACTGGGGATTTCCACACATAATCCACAGCAAGTATACAATCTCTTTTATGGAAATATTCAATCGTTCTTATCTAATATCCTTCCTAAGGATGCCGCAATAAATGGCCCCATAAGGAATTTGGTATGCACACTGTTATCTCATCACGAAAAGGAAAAAATCACATCGGGTAAAAGAGGAGCTGATTCTAGGATGGCATCAAATGAAGATATGGAGGAACTTATTGATATTTTTTATAAATGGTCAGAAACACCAAACGACTTGTTTGGATTGGCAAATATTCTACTAGAAAGGAATAAGGAGCTAAAATATATTCCCGAAGATAGAACATTGCAAGATTACGTTTAATAATATCTATTGTTTATCTATTCAAAATGAACAAGCAACAATTAGCAGCAAAAATATGGGCATCTGCTAATAAGATGCGGTCGAAGATAGAAGCTAATGAATATAAGGACTATATTCTGGGCTTTATCTTCTATAAGTTCCTTTCGGACAATGAAGTTCGACACTTAAAAGAGAAGGCATATTGGTCAGATGAGGACATCAAGAATGATCTCAATGACCAGGATAAGGAGACTGTGCGCTATTGTCAGGACAACCTTGGTTACTTTATCTCCTATGACAATCTGTTCTCCACATGGCTTAGTATAGGTGTGGATTTCAGTGTTTCGAATGTAACGGATGCTTTAAATGCGTTTACCACTCACATCAGTTCCGAACCTAACAAACGGCGTGTTTTCAAAGATATTTTCAAGACGCTTTCTGATGGAATTACCAATTTGGGTGGCACACCTGCAGATCGTACAAAAGCCATTGTGAAGCTTATTCGACTTATCAAAGATATTCCAACTGACGGAAGCCAAGATTATGATGTGCTGGGATTCATTTACGAATATCTGATTGAAAACTTTGCAGCCAACGCCGGGAAAAAAGCTGGTGAGTTCTACACACCTCACGAGGTAGCTACACTTATGGCAGAGATTGTTGCCGACCACCTTAAGAATCGTGAGAAGATCTCAATCTATGACCCAACGAGTGGTTCTGGTTCATTGCTAATCAATATCGGTAAAGCTGTTGCCAAGTATAAGAAAGACAAATCCCAGGTAACGTATTATGCCCAAGAGTTGAAAAAGAATACGTACAACCTAACACGAATGAATCTTGTTATGCGTGGTATCGATGCAGACAATATCATAGTTCGTTGCGGTGACACAT
Source organism: Prevotellaceae bacterium UBA4361 (assembly GCA_002393575.1). Taxonomy (GTDB): domain Bacteria; phylum Bacteroidota; class Bacteroidia; order Bacteroidales; family Bacteroidaceae; genus UBA3839. The sequence continues at coordinate 27,253 of DGSN01000023.1, forward strand.
TGGAAGATGACTGGCCTTTTTTCAATGAAAATGAGGAAGGAAAGATTATCGAAGAAACCTATTCCAAACAGACCGTTGACGCCGTTGTAAGCAATCCCCCCTATTCCCAGAGTTGGAATCCTAAGGGCAAAAAGGAGGATCCTCGTTTCAAGGAATACGGTTTAGCACCTCGTGGTAAAGCTGACTATGCTTTCCTTTTGCACGATTTGTGTCATATCGAAGATGACGGCATTGTAACCATTGTTCTTCCTCATGGCGTACTATTCCGCCCAGGTGATGACTATAATATCCGCAAGAATCTGATAGACAATAACAATATAGATGCCATCATTGGCTTACCTGCAGATATTTTCTTTGGAACAGGTATTGCTACACTTATCATGGTGTTGAAACGCAATCGCCCTACTACTGATGTGCTTTTTGTTGACGCCTCCAAACTATCGGTAAAAGATGGAAAGAAAAACAAACTCACAGCCTCTGACATTCGCCGAATAGCCGACACTGTCATCAATCGTACTGTAACACCGAAATTCTCATGTTTGGTAAGCCGCAAAACTATTCGTGAAGATAACGATTATAACCTCAACTTCCCACGTTATGTAGATTCTTCTGATGCTCTTGAAACTTGGGATGCCTATGGAATCATGTATGGCGGTATACCCAATCATGAGATTGACATTTTGAACAAATACTGGCAAACATTCCCTTCACTTCGTACTGATCTGTTTACCCCTAAGAATGGCACACCTTGTTCTTATCTCACTACTAAAGACGTGAACCAAAGTATGAGGAAGAATACAGATGTTGCAAAATGGGAATCCTCGATACAAGATAATCTTAAATCGTTGCCTGAATATCTCGACAGCCGCATTATTGATAAGATGTTTGATTTGGACATTTACCAAGAAGAAAGTATTCTTGCAGAGGATTTGTATAACCGTTATAATGGTTGTCCACTCGTTGATAGATATGATGCCTATCAGCTTCTTGACAACCAATGGACGGGTATCTATACTGACCTTGAAATGCTGCAAACCGAAGGCTTCCAGGCTGCCAGGCTTGTTGACCCTAATATGGTGATTAAGAAATCGAACAAAGAAGAAGAGGATAAGGAAATCCAGAAAGGATGGAAAGGGCATATTTTCCCATTTGAGCTTGTGCAGAAGAATCTGCTGAAAGATGAATACGAAACTTTGCAGCAAAAAAGAGAAGAATTGGATTGTGCCATCGCTTCATTTGCCGACTTGATACAGGAGATGACAGAAGAGGATAAAGAAACTTATCTCAATGATGATAATACAGAGTTTGATATGAGTAAGGTGGACGACGGTCTCAATGAAGCACTCAATGCTATTGAATCTGAAGAGCTTGATGTCCTGAACAATTATATTGCATTGTTAGACGGAAGGGCAAAGAAACAAGAAAAGATTGCTTTTATAGCCGCCAATCCTGCAGCAGATTGGACAGCTATTGAACCTTCGAAGGATGGAACCTATTCCAAAAAGAACATACAGCAACGAATGAATGATATTCGCTTTGGATATCAATTTCCGGAAAATAGTATTGAATGGGTATTGATTCAGGTTGTATCAAAAACAGAGAAGGTAAAGACTCTGAAAAAAGAAATCTCTGCCAGAGAGAAAAACTTGCATGAGCATACTAAATCAACCATTGAGAATCTTTCTGATGCTCAGGTTATAATGCTGCTGCATGAAAAATGGGTACGTCCACTTCATGAACATTTGTTGTCTATACCTCAGACAATCATAGATGATTTGACAACTAAAGTGACTGCACTTGCTGCCAAATATGAAACAGGTTTGATGGAAGTAGAACAGAAAATAGATGAAGCAAGTAAGGACCTTTCCTCAATGCTCAAAGAACTAACAGGGGCTGAGTTTGATATGCAAGCATATGGTGAACTTGAAAAACTTTTAAATCACTAAGTTATGGGAAAAATACCACAAAGTAGATTTAAGGGTAATGATGAAGAGTGGCTTGAGACTCAACTCTCAAAGATAACTACCCGTATTAATAGAAAGAACGAAGATTTAAAAACAGATCGAGTCCTTACTATTTCTGCCCAATATGGGCTTATTGGCCAAAATGATTTTTTCAACAGAAGAATAGCAAGCAACAATATACAAAGCTATTTTTTAATGAAGAAAGGTGAGTTCGCTTATAACAAAAGTTATTCTAGCGAGTATCCCGTTGGTGCTGTAAAACGCTTGAAATTGTATGATTTAGGAGTATTGTCAACTCTCTATATTCTTTTTTCGATTGAAGATGAGGCTTTGGCAGAGTGGATTGAATCTTTTTTCGAATCAGACAAATGGCATAAAGAGGTTGTCAAACGCGCATCGGAGGGAGCAAGAAACCATGGCTTGCTAAATATTTCACCGACAGATTTCTTTGAACTTCCTTTCTGTTTTCCATCCACTCCGGAAGAGCAACAAGAAATCGCGAAGTTTTTTTCACGGCTGGATACACTGATTGCGGCAGAAGACAAAAAACTCTCCAGATTGAAAAATATGAAAGCTGCATCACTTGAGAAGATGTTTCCTAAACTAGACGAAACCATCCCACAGGTAAGGTTTAATGGTTTTACGGGAGATTGGGCAGAAAAATATATTGGTGAGTGTTTTTCTGAGAGGAAAGAACGTTCGGGAAAAGGAGAGATGATTTCTGTTACCATCAATTCTGGAGTAAGAAAAGCAAAGGAACTTGATAGAACAGTTCACATCGGTGATACATCTGATTATAAGGTTGTGAGAGAAGGAGATATTGCATATAATTCGATGCGAATGTGGCAAGGTGCAAGTGGTTATTCTCCCTATGATGGTATACTAAGCCCTGCATATACTGTTATAACTCCACGAGAAAATATAGACTCTCGATTCTTTGCTTGTCTCTTTAAGACCAAACAAATGATTCATATTTTTGAACTCAATTCGCAAGGTCTAACATCCGACACGTGGAACCTTAAATATAATAAGTTAAAGGACATTGCCGTCAGGTTTCCTCTTGACAAAAAAGAACAAATTTACATTGCCAACTTCTTCTCCCGTCTCGATACTCTTATTACTGCACAGGAGCAAAAACTCAACAAGTTGCGCTCTCTGAAGTAATCATTCCTTGAAAAAATGTTTGTCAACGTTCAAAACTAATTCTGCTATGTACGAATACGAACACGAACTTCCGTTTGAAAAAGATTTAGTCAATCTGCTTGTTAAAGAGAAAGGCTGGGTGGATGATGTTTTTATAAATCCATCGGAAGAGGACTTGATAAAGAACTGGGCAAACATAGTCTTTAACAATAACCGCAAGCCAGAACGTTTGAGTGACTATCCACTGACCAAAGGTGAGATAGAGCAACTCTTGGAGCAAATTAATAACGCCGCCACTCCATTGCAGAAAAACGAGTTGATTACGAATGGGGAGTTGATGATAGTACGTGATAACCCTGAGCATAAAGAAATGCTCGGAAAGACAGTTACACTATACATTTTCGACCGCAACGAAATAGCCCGTGGTAGATCGAAATACCAGATAGCCCGTCAACCGAAATTCCCTACAGTTGACCCCATCATGCGAGACAGAAGGGGCGATGTAATGCTACTAATTAATGGCTTACCTGTCATTCATGTTGAACTGAAAAGTTCAAAGGTTAATCTACATACAGCTGTAGAACAGTTACAAACCTACAGCGACTTGGGCATATATAGCAAGGGCCTTTTCTCACTCGTTCAAATCTTTGTGGCAATGAAACCAGAAGATATGTGTTATCTTGCCAATCCAGGTATGGGCATTAAGTTCAATAAAGACTATATCTTCAAATGGGCAGATGCCGATAATAATCCTCAGACACACTGGAAGTATATCGCTGAGACCTTTCTTTCTATACCGATGGCCCACCAGCTGATTGGCTATTATACAGTAGCAGACAAGGGCGACAACACTTTGAAAGTGCTGCGTTCATACCAATACTATGCTGCCGACAGAATAGCGAAAAAAGTTGAACTAGTCAACCGAATGCATTGGGATGGAAACGACATTTATGGTGGTTTCATAGAACATACTACTGGAAGCGGTAAAACGCTCACAAGTTTCAAGGCTGCACAACTCATCGCAAAACGCCAATTGGCAGACAAGGTGGTATTTCTTGTTGACCGCATAGAACTTGGTCTACAATCAAGTGAAGAATACGCTAATTTTACAGATACTACGATTGACATTCATGATACGGAGGACACCGATTCGCTGATTGGAAAACTAAAGTCGCCCGCAGAAGACGGTGAAATTCTTATCGTTACTTCCATCCAGAAACTTAGCCGTATTCGTCGGGACAATACAAAGAAAGCAGATATTGACAAAATTAACTCCAAGCATATTGTCATCATTGTGGATGAGTGTCATCGAAGTACATTCGGTGACATGCTTATCAACATCAAGCAGACACTCGACCATGCGATATTCTTTGGATTCTCAGGAACACCCATACGCGATGAGAATAGTCACGAAGGAATGACAACTGCAGATGTTTTCGGCAAATTGCTACATCGTTACAGCATTGCCGACGGCATACGAGACCACAACGTGTTGGGGTTTGACCCTTATATGGTGGAAACTTACCCAGAGTTTGATGTACGTCAGGCCATTGCTTTCGATAAAGCTAATTTCACATCCGAGGCAGACGCGTTTGCCAACGAACGGACAAAAAAAATCTATCTGAAGTATATGAACGATGTACCAATGGCTGGGTACAAAGATGATACAGGTATTTATCACAAAGGGATAGAGGATGAATTCAATGCCATCAATTATGACACAGACAAACATCGGCGTGCTGTGGTATCAGACATCAAAAGGAAATGGATGCACAACAGCCTTGGGAATAAATATCATGCAATTTTGGCTACTTCTGGTATTGCAGAAGCGGTAGATTATTACCACTTACTTAAAGAAGAAATGCCACACTTGAAGATAACATGTCTGTTTGACCCCGGGAACTTTAGTGGCGATGAAGATGAAGATGGCAATAGGCGCAGACTCACTCAGGCAGAGAAAGAATTAGCTCTTGTCGAAATTTTTAAGGATTACAAGCAGAACTTCGGAGTAGAATACAGGTTGGCACAGCACAAGAGTTTCAAGAAAAATCTTGCACAACGACTCGCTCACAAGAAACCATACCAGAACATCGAACCAGAGATGCAATTAAACATCCTTGTGGTGGTATGGCAAATGTTAACTGGTTACGACTCCAAATGGGTCAATACACTATATTTAGACAAAGAATTACGGAACGAGCATCTAATTCAAGCTTTTTCACGCACAAACCGATTGAATGGCATCGACAAGCAGAATGGTATCATTCGATACTACCGTTATCCTCATTCAATGAGGCGCAATGTGAAGGATGCTTTTAAGCTCTATTCTGGAGATAAACCCTACGACCTTTTTGTACTGAAACTGCCCGATAATTTGAGCAGATTAAATCAGAAATTCATAGATATTCGTGACTTGTTTAACGATTGTGGCATTGAGAACTTTGAACGACTACCGGAAGAGCAGGCAGATAAGGCTATGTTTGCTAAGCATTTTCAAGATATCAATAAATACCTGTATGCTTCCCGGCTGCAAGGGTTCGCATGGGACAATCTCAATCCTACCATGCCTGATGGAAGTACGATAGAAGTGATGATTGATGAAGAAACATACAACATTCTTCTTCAACGTTATCATGAATTGGCAACAGGTGGTGGCGGAGGTGGCGACGAGATTCAATATGACATAGACACCCAAATATCAGAATTGGCAACTGGTAAGATTAACACAGACTACATGAACGCTAATTTTACAAAATATGTGCGTTCACTGCAAGCTAATGCTCCAACAGAAGAACAACAAAAGCTTCTTAATAGTCTTCATAAATCGTTTGCTACGCTTTCTCAAGAAGAACAGGCGTATGCCAACGTTTTCTTGACTGACTTCTTGAATGGTGACATACAGTTAGAGGAGGGAAAATCCTTTCATGACTATATTGTAGAATATCAAACCAGAGCACGTGACAATCGTACACAACGCTTTGCAGATGCACTCGGATTAGATATAGAGTCGTTGCGTGATGCAATGAGAAATGTGGTTTCTGAGTCGGGCATTACAAACGCATTGTTGAAACCCATCAAAGATTCGATGGACTTGCAAAAAGCAAAAGGGTATTTAGAAGCGCAAGAAGGTGCTCCGCTGTCATTGCGTAAGGTCGTGACGAAGGTAGATGATTTGCTAAGAAAATTTATCTTACAAGGTGGTTTTGAAATCAGAGATGATACAGAGCACAAAATCCCAGTTATACAGATGTATTCTCAACATGAAGAGGAAGATGGAAAGATGATGGCTGCGGAGCCGTTTGAGTGCTACAAATGGAGTCGCTTTGACCAAGACATTATTGATTTCTTTGGTGGAGATAAGACTATAATTGTTGGGTGTACCAAGAACAAGAAGCAGAAAGAATGGATTCTCTCGCATAACATATATAATGTAAGGTTAGGTAAGACTAAGGGGTCAATGGAAAAGCACAAAGAGATGTTTGGAAGAACGTCTCTGTTGGTTCTTTATGAATTCGGTAAAACCGATAAACTTTCAGCCTATACCATTACAGGACATAAGGAGATGGGGAAGGAAGAACTGATGGCAATGGACTATCCCAACAAAAATCCACGCAAGAGTTACATGACCTTCTCTATAGAACCGCTTGAAATAGATTTAAGCTTTTTGGCTAATCACCGTCTAATAGAGAAGCTGATAGACATAAATCCTGACAATGAAAAGGGAACGCCTATATTTATAGAACCGTGATATAGTTAATTGTTTTATGACCATACAAGAAATAACAACCCGGAAAGAAGACCAAACATTTGATTGCAAGAGCATTCAAATAGAGCCGAAGGCATTGGCTGTGCCCATCGTGGCATTTGCCAATGCTGATGGGGGTGTGATTGCCATTGGTGTGTCGGATAAGACTCGGAAGATTGAAGGAGTTGATCAGCATACTGAGAAACTCAATGAGTTACTACGAGTGCCGTTTGATTTCTGCAATCCATCGGTTCCAGTGACATGCTCATACCTGCCTTGCACAGATAAGGATGGTAATGAGAACCGTATCTTGTTGATGGAGATTCCTGCCAGTTCGAGCCTACACACTAATCAGGCAGATGAAGCATTCATGCGTGTTGGCGATAAGAGTCGGAAACTCACCTTTGATGAACGAGTGCAATTGATGTATGACAAGGGCGAACGATACTACGAAGATACGGCTGTGTATGGGGCAACCATCGATGATATTGACATGGATGCTGTTGCCGAATATGCCAAATTAGTTGGATATGGGAAAAGTCCATTACAATACTTGCGAGAGAACAATGGTTTTGTGAAGACCAACAAGAATGGTGAAGAGGATGTGAGCACTGCTTGCATTCTTCTCTTTGGTAAGTATCCACAGAAGTTCTTCCCTCGTGCCCGTACTCGCTTCATTCGCTATGAGGGTGTTGACGAGAAGGTGGGCGCAGAGATGAACGTCATCAAAGATGTTACATTTGAGGGAACTATCTTGAACCAGGTCAAGAAGACGATTGAGTTTATCGAGACCCAAGTTAGAGAACATACATTCTTAGGGCAACATGCGCAATTTGTAACAAAACGTGACTACCCTGAATTCGTCATTCAAGAGATGACGGTCAATGCTTGCTGCCATCGAGCCTACAACATCAAGGGTACGGAAATACAAATCAAAATGTTTGATGATCGCTTGGTTTTTGAGTCCCCAGGTAAGCTTCCTGGACAGGTGAAACCAACCAATATCCGGCATACCCACTTTTCTCGTAATCCCAAGATAGCAGCTTTCCTCAAAGCATATCGTTTTGTGAAGGAGTTCGGCGAGGGCTTTGACCGTATCTGTCGTGAGCAGGAGGCTAATGGTGCAAATGTCCCATCTTTCAGAACTGACGAGTTCATCTTGAAGATTACAGTGCCAAAGGTAGCAGAAAACGTACAGAAGCAAATTGGAAATGTAACAGATAATGGCGGAAAGGTAGCAGAAAACCTTAATAGGGTAGCAGAAAGGGTAGCAGAAAACCATGACAAGGTCACAGAAAAGTTGAGAGAAAAGGCTGCTGCGTTAGGAGAGACATTAACAGCTAATAGAATCAAGATACTAGAACTGATGATGGAAGACCCGTATATATCAAGAGCAGACTTGGCAAATAATGTTGGAATTAGCGAAACTTCGATTTACCGCAATATCGAAGCCATGCGTGGTAAGTATCTCCGTCGAGTAGGCCCAGATAAAGGTGGCTTTTGGGAAATAATAGTGTAAACTTGAACGATTTGGGTGTTATAAATAAAAAGGCCGCATAAACTATTCTTTATGAAGCCTTTTTGTTCAATTTAGGAATGAAAAGTATGTTTTTAGGTTAGTGCATGCACCCCTCCCCCAAAGGGTTTATCGGTTGCACCACCAATCCATCAACGGAGAATTGCTATTTTTCGGATTCATAATCCGAAGGTCAAGGGTTCAAGTCCCTTTCTCGCTACAACAAAAAAAGGAGTTAAGGTTAGTCTTAGCTCCTTTTTTGTTTTTCGGGAAAAATGTCATTAATGAAGAATGAAGAATGATGAATGAAGAATACGTCAGTTCGGTATAAGGAGTCGCTTCGCGAGAAATCTCACAAATCTTCTCAAATCTTACAAATATGAATGAGATTTTGAATAGATTTGAAAGATTTCTGCCTCGTAGAGGCACTACAAAAGAACATATTTTGTTATATCGAACTCACGTAAGAATAGTCGCTTTGCTCCGAATGAGGAATGATAATTACTCTTTCCATGAGCAGGGTAAAATCCATTCTACATTCTTCATTCTACATTCTTCATTCATCATTCATCACGCTGTTTCTGGTGAAACCACAGCATGGATTGTGTCGATGTATTTGGCAAGTGGTTGCATATATGGCATGAAGACAGTCAGTCTCTCGTCGAATGGTGCTTCGTTCACCACGATATCCTTAGTGATGTCCCCGTTCTCGCAGACGTATGCAATGATGGTCATGAGGAAATCCTCTTGTTCTGCGTTCAACTCATGTCCTGAAATGAATGCAGAGAAACGTCGGACTGCATTCCTTCTGTCCACTCCCACCATTGAGCGTATGAAGATGGCAACATTGCTGCCGCACGCCATCCCCTTCGTGTATCGGTCGTAATCGTCTTTGCTGCCCAGTTCCTGCCAGAGTATCCGTTCCAGTTCTGCGATGTCGGTTTCTGTGAGTTGCTCCATGTCGTATATCTTTTGGAGAACAGGGAGGTTTCTGTTGTTTGCCAGGAAATCCAATACACTTTGCTTATACGACACTCGTGGCGTGATGCCTTCTATGCTTCCTTCGTCTGAGATACTAGCCTCAATATCGACTTTGAACCACTGGTTATCCTGTCCTGCCAGAAATTTCAGCAAGTCCCTCAGATCGTTTCTCACCTTTTCGAGCCAACGCACTGAGAGATTCTCCCATGCCACATTCGAAAGCACCTCCTTGATGGTACCCATCTTTGCCTGCACTTGTGGCAATGTGGCTTTTTCCTGCAATTTCTCCGCAATGATTTGCACCGAGTGAACCGCTTTGCTGGAGTTCGTTTCTCCATCCAGCAAGGACAGCTCTATCAGTAACACCAACAAATCGAATTTCTTGGCGTTCTCATCCTGTGTGTTTTTGGGTAGCAGTGGTGAAATGTCTTGGCTGAGTGTGGTCACATCCACTTCCGACAGGTAGGTCCACGCTTCTTTGTCCTTGAAATGGCTCACTGCCTCCCATTTTTCTCTCACACTGATATGACTGTCCGACAGCGCAGCCACCTGTTCCATCAGCAAGGTCTTTATCTCGTCGTGAAGCTCTTTCGTGTATGCGTCTTCTTGGTACTTCTGATGTTGTAAATGGAATGCAATTCTTGCTCTGAGTGTGAAAATCCTCTCCGTCAGCGACTGCACAACGATGGCTTTCTGACCATCGGGATTCTTGTCGAAATACTCGAAGTTCCTGCACCAATCGAAGATGTAGAAACACTCCTTGTCTTTTCCCACTCCGAATATGTTCTCCGACAGACGTGTGCCGCGACCAATCATCTGCATGAACTTGATTTTGCTCTTCACTGCCTTGAAGAAGACGAGGTTCAGCACATCGGGCACGTCGATGCCCGTGTCGAGCATATCGACTGACACAGCAATCTGAGGATTGCCGTCGCGTATCTCGAATTTGTCGATGAGGTCTTTCGAGTAGGTCACATAGTTGTCTATCAGCGCACAGAATTCAGCACCATATTCTGGATAGAGCAGATGAAACCGTTCCACAATCATTTCAGCGTGGCGGTGGTTGTAGGCAAAGATAATGGTCTTTCCAATTCTCTCCCCGCTCTGCACTTTCAGACCGTTCTTCATCAAGTCTTGCAGCACTTGGTCGATGGTACCCGTGTTGAAGATGTAACTGAAAATCTCCTTGTTCTCAATGTCTCGGTGATAGCCTTTTCCGTAAACAGCGGTTGTTCCTTCAGCTGCCATTCCCGTGAAGGTGTCACTTCCATCCAGTTCATATCCACGACTGCTGCCTCTTCCCTGTCTTGTTGTTGATAGCTCGTATGCACCGAGCTCAGGCTCAATGGCCTTTTGGGCTTGTTCGTATGCCCATACCTTCTCAAGTTGCTCTTTTTCCTCACGACTGAGTTTGTTGTACTTGATGCCCTCTTGCAGGATGAGCGAACCACGCTTGAAGCCTTTGTAGTTGACAAGATATTTGTCTGCCACGGCATCTTCCAGTTCGTAAGCATAGTTGGGCTGTCCTTGTTCCATTTGGAAGGTTTCGTAGGTGCTGCGGTCCACTTCGTCTCTTGGTGTGGCGGTCAGTCCCACAAGCAGACTGTCGAAGTAGTTGAAGATGGCGGAGTATTTGCCAAAGATACTGCGGTGTGCCTCGTCGATGATGATTAAATCGAAACGCCCCACGGAAAAAGCCTTCTCATCGGTGTCGATATAGTTGATCATCGTCTGATAGGTGGAGAACGTGATGCGTGCCGTGGTGTCGGGATCTTTGTCCTCACTCAGTATCGAAGTGGTCATGTGAGGTAGTAATTTCACAAAGTTCTTGTGTGCCTGACTGACCAAAGGTATTCTGTCTGCAAGGAACAGCACGTTCTTCACCCATCCGTTGCGTGTGAGTACATCCACCAACGAGATAGCTACACGAGTTTTCCCTGTACCTGTTGCCATCACCAACAAGCCTCTGCGGTGCTTGCCGTTGAAATGCTCACAGACCGACTTGATTGCCATTTTCTGATAGTGGCGGTCGGTGATGCTGTCCTTCACGCTGAAATCCTTGATGTCGTGTCGCTGACGTTTCTGAATCAGCAATTCCAAGTCGCTCTCCGTATGGAAAGCGTACAGTCGCCGTGGTGGATAACCTAAACCATCAATGATGTTGGTCTCAAAACCATTGGTGTAGTAGATGACAGGCTTCACCCCATAGCGCTTTTCCAAGCAGTCGGCGTACAATTCGGCTTGGTGCTTGCCCTTGATGGGAGAAACGCTTGCTTTTTTGGCTTCGATAACAGCTAAAGGCAAACCATTGCTGCCAAAGAGCACATAGTCGCAATAGCCTTTGCCCTCAGCATTTGGCATTCCTTGCACCTCCACTTCGATGCAAGCCTTCGAGGGCTGGATGACTCCTTCAGTGTCAAGCACATCCCAACCTGCCTCCTTCAGCATGAGGTCGATATATAGTTTGCGGGTCTCAGCTTCGGAAATGTCGGTTGGTATCTCAACCACTGGTGTCTTGTCATCTACTGCTTCTTTGCTCGCGGTCTGCACAATGGTTGATTGTGGCGTCACTGTCACCTTCGTCGGTGTTAACCTTGGTGCCTGTGGCATCTTAGGGAGCAGGTCTCTGTCGAAAGGCTTCACGTCGCTGATGAGGGTGAGTTTGAGCAGGATAGCTGCAGCCACATTATATAGATTAAGCAGGCAGAAGTATGCCTCTCTTTTGCTGACAGGCACACCATGTGCACCGTTGTTGCCCACCTTGCGCACATAGTGAACGGCCATCATCACCCGTTCGTCGCCGATAAATCCACGGAATATCTCGCTATCTACCAACTCAAACAGGGATGTCCTTTCGGGTATCTCGATGTTCTTCATCATGTAGAGCGACCTCACCATATACTCCAATGCCTTTCTTGCACTGATGGCACTGAGGTCGGGATTGCTGACTTGCAGTTCCTCTGCTGCTGAACAGAACTGATGCAGTTCGGTCAAACCTATGTCTTGTAAATAGTCGAAGTTTCTCATACTTAATTAGTTTCACATATTTCTAATGCCATCAGGTTCATCTGCCGACATTGTGCTGAGGTAATCATTTGTTTCTCATTATGGTGCTCCCATGGCGAAAGCATCAGCAGAACCCCTCTTGCACAGGCATCAAACTGTCTGCCTTTAGGTTTTGACAAGGGAGTGAAACCGTTCTGCATGATGACGATGATGGGCAAACCAGCATCAAAGGCTACTCGCATCACACGCTTTTCACCAGAAGAAATTGCAGCAGAGACAAGAACAGTGCCCTGCTTTGCCATTTCAAGATAACGAGCCGTTTCTTCATCAATCATTTCATCGTTCAATCGTCTTGACACAAGCACAGCCTTCCGCTTACTTGCTGTGAGCAAGAGGCGATTCCCTATGCCACTATAACTATGAGAGCCTATTTGCAGTCCAAAGAAAGGTCGAAGCCATTCAGGGCGAGCACGTTTCAGCAACAAGCGTCGAGGATTATCGTGGAGATAATTCTGCCAAACAGGCAGCTCGTCATAGGAACGAAGAATCAAATCGTTATACCCTTTTGCAAAGAGAGCGAAGTAAGGCTCATTCTCTTCTTGCGACGGCAAAGCCGTCACATACTGAGAAACCACTGGCTCCATCCCCTCCTTCTCCGTAAGCAGCGGTTCTGCCGCTGCCTTCTCCTCTGCCATCAGAAGCCTTTGTGCCTTTCGGCACCCTGTCTTAAATCCCGAAATCACCTGTCCAAGATGCACTGGCAGCGTTTCCTTCACAAAGAGAATCCCATGCATGTGGTCGGGCATCATCTGCACAGCCATCACCTCTATTTGCGGATAATACGCATGAATGCTCATCCATTCGCTCTGCACCGCCTTACCCAGTTTCGTCAGTTCGATACGCGGCTCGTCACCACTGCCTCGTTCCGCAAAGGCATTTCCCACAATGCGGCCGAAGAGAGGACGTCTTCCTTCCACTTCCAGCGTAATCATATACATGCGCCGCTCCCGATAGTCGTGATGGCTGTCACGGCGTTTCATCGAAGGCTTTTTCTCTCCGGCGTATTTCATTTTAGCTTTCACTTGCTCGTCAGTCATCTTTGTTTCGCTTTTTCAACATCGGCTTTATTATTCTCTGTAAACTGTGGCTTTGCCGCTGTCATCACGCAAACCAATGATCCATACGGCTGTTAAACTCTCATAGATACTTCTCCTTAAACTCATCCATTGCTTGGTTGATTTCCTCTTGCAGCGAAGCTATTCTGCTGAAGATAACATCGGGGGCATCGTATTCTACTTTCACACGCTCCACCTCCTTGTATTTGTTGATAGAGAGGTCGTAGTCGTTGTTGCGGATTTCATCCACAGGCACAAGGAACGACTGCTCCTTGCGTGTCCTGCTTTCCTCTGCTGCCAAATTCCTGAAACGTGCAATGACATCAGGGATGTCGTTCTCTTGGCATTCCGTTCGTTTTTGGTCGAGCGTGTAGCCATCGGCTTTCATATCGTAGAACCACACCTTGTCCGTGCCTCCTGCATTGGTCTTGGTAAAGACAAGCACAGCGGTGGAGACACCCGAATATGGTTGGAACACGCCCGATGGCATGGAGATGACTGCTTGCAGACGTTGGTTGTCTATCAACTCCTTCCGCAAAGCCTTGTGAGCCGAACTGTTACCAAACAGCACTCCATCGGGAACGATGCTCGCACAGCGACCACCGATTTGTAGCATACGGATGAACAGACTGACAAACAGCAGTTCCGTCTTCTTCGTCTTGGCGATGGCAAGCAACGACTTGCTCACCGACTCATAGTCGAGGCTACCCGTGAAAGGGGGATTTGCCAAACAGAGCGTATAGCGGTCAGTATCGGTGTTGTCGGTCGAAAGGCTGTCACGATATTGGATGTCAGGATTATCTGCACCATGCAGCATGAGGTTCATCGCACCGATACGGAGCATGGTGAAGTCGGTGTCGAAACCGTGGAACATACCATTCTTGTAGTGGTCGGCATTCTCTCGCTTCAGCAGTTCCGACTGATAGTGCTCCTTCACATATTTTGCACTCTCCACAATGAAGCCAGCACTACCCATCGCAGGGTCGCAGATGGTGTCCTTCAGGGTGGGCTGCATCATTTCCACCATCATGCGGATGATGTGTCGCGGTGTGCGGAACTGACCATTGTTGCCCGATGCAGCCATTTTGCCAAGGATATATTCGTAGGTGTCGCCCATCGTGTCGCGGTTGTTCATGTCGAGGTGGTCGATACCTTCCACAATCTTGGTCAGCGTTCGTGGACTCTGAATCAGGAAGGTGGCATTCTCCATGAATCGGCTGTATGCCGACTCTTTCCCCTCGTTCAAGGTCTTGATGAAGATGAAGGCATCCTTACTAACAATACGGAACATCGTCTCGGGCTCCTTGTTCTTGAACACGCTCCAACGCAGGTCGTTATATTCCACGTCTCGGTCGGTTTCGGGGTTGTGCCATAGTCCTTGCTTGAAAGTAGGGTCTTTTACTGCCACACCAAAAGCATTCGCATTTGCCTCCTTCGTGCGCTGTGCATCGTCGAGCATCTTCATGAAGAACAGATAAGTCATTTGCTCCAAGATGGTCAGGGAATTAGTGATACCGCCTGTCCAGAACGTATCCCAAATGCTGTCAATTCTGTTTTTAATTTCGCCTGTAATCATTTTCAGATAGATTGTTTTGTTTGTCGCAAAGATACGACCTTTTTTGAACACATTAAAGCAAATGGGGCAGAATTTGGAAACGAACTAAGACGATGCTGTAATTTTTTTCATCAAAAAACTTCTATTTTTTTAATTGTTTTCGTCAAATAGTTGTACCTTTGCGATATCTGAATACCAAAAGATAAGAACCCAAGAAAGATACGACAAGATGAAAACGAAAAACCAGTCCAGAAATCCGATGATATTTCTTTTCGCGATGGTTGTCATGCTGCCAATGTTGTTGTGTTCGTGCGTAGGGAGAAAGCAGAAGTATGTGATTGCAGTGTCGCAGTGCAGCGAGGATATTTGGCGCGAAAAGTTGAACAAGGAAATGGAAATGAGCACCTACCTCTACGATGAGGAAGTGGAACTGAAAATCGTTTCGGCTGACGATGACGACAAGGTGCAAATCGCTCAGATAGAACAGTTTGTGACGGAAGGCGTGGACTTGTTGGTGGTGGCACCGAATCAGGTGCATACCATTTCGCCTGCCATCGACAAGGCTTACGACAGTGGCATTCCTGTGATTCTGTTGGACCGAAAGACCGATTCGGAGAAATACACAGCCTTCATTGGTGCGGACAACGTGGAGATGGGACGTGTGCTTGCCAAGTTTGTTGCCACCGAACTGCGTGGCAAGGGCAAGGTGCTGGAGATTGCAGGACTGGAAGGTTCTTCGCCAGCATGGGAACGCCATCAGGGGTTCACGTCGATGATGGAGAATTACCCTGGCATTCAGATGGTTGGCATGAAAAACGGCGATTGGACCCAGCGCAGCGGAAGGCGGCTGATGAGCCAAGTGGTGGAGAAGGGAACGCGTGTGGATTGTGTGTATGGCCAGAACGACCGCATGGCGTTGGGAGCATACGAGGCTGTGAAGAACCACGGACTGAAGGACAGCGTCCTCTATGTGGGTGTGGATGCGTTGCCAGGCAAGGATGGCGGCATCGAACTGGTGCAGCGCGGTGTGCTGGCTGCATCGTATATCTACCCAACCCGTGGCGACTTGGTGATGCAGTTGGCGATGAACATCCTGGAAGGCAAACCATACGAGCGTGAGAACCTGTTGAGTTCTACGTTGGTGACGAAGGAGAATGCCGACGTGACGATGCTGCAAGCCGAGGAAATGTGCACGCTGGGCGATCGCCTGTCGAAGATGAACAAGAAAGTTGATACATATCTCACGCTGTACGGCTACCAGAAGTTGCTGATGATTTCGCTCTGCGCCTTGATTGGCTTGGGGCTTCTGTTCGTGATTTTCGCTTACAGGCAGATTGTGCAGAGGCGCAAGTTGGAGGAAGATGCCACGAATGCCAAGTTGCAGTTCTTCACGAATGTGAGCCATGAGTTCCGCACGCCGCTGACGCTCATTGCCGACCCCGTGGATAGGATGCTGGAGAGTGGCGAACTGAACGACCATCAGCGCGACATGATGCAGATAGCGAAGAAGAACGTGAATGTGCTGTTGCGCTTGGTGGGTGACTTGCTCGACTTCCGCAAGATTCAGAATGGAAAGATGAGCGTGTCGTTCGCTCGTCTGAACCTGAGTGAATTTGTGAAACATTGGACGGAAGGTTTCCGTTCGCGCGCTGAGAAGAGTGGGGTGAAACTGCTGGTGGATTCGGGCGAAAACATCGAAATCAGTGGCGATGTCTATAAGTTGGAGCGCATCTGCTACAACCTCCTGAGCAATGCCTTGAAATATACACCAAAGGGTGGAGAAGTGGCACTGAGCGTGAAGCGAAACGGAGAAGACAATGTGGAAATCAGTGTGAAGGACAACGGTGCTGGCATTCCAAAGGAAGAATTGGCACACGTGTTCGACCGTTTCTATCAGGTGAAGAAGAACAATGCCGGTGGCACGGGCATCGGTCTTGCCTTGGTGGATGCTTTTGCCAAACTGCACGGAGGAAAGGCTGACGTGGAGAGTGAAGTGGGCAAGGGGACGACCTTCACCGTGACGTTGCCTGTTGACCAGAAGGGCTTTGAATACACAGTGGTGGAAATGCCCGAAAAAGACGAATCCATCGAAAGAAATTTGAATTCGTCGAAGTCTATTTCCTCGCTTGAAGTGACCGAGAAAACGCCTATCGAGAAGATGACTTCGGCTGAAATGCTGGAGACGGACGGACAGAAACCGCTCCTCTTGGTGATTGACGACAACGACGATGTGCGCAGTTACGTGACTTCGCTCTTGAAGGATGAATACGTTGTGATTCAGAGTGCGGACGGCAAGGCAGGACTGGAGCGAGCCATCAAGGAAGTGCCCGACTTGGTGATTTGCGACGTGATGATGCCAGTGATGGACGGATTGGAATTCTGCAAGCGACTGAAGCAGGAGGTGGCAACGAGTCACATTCCTGTGCTGATGCTCACGGCTCGCACGATGGAAGAACAGCGTGCGGAGGGGTATGAGTATGGTGCTGATGCCTACATCACGAAGCCATTTAATAATAAGGTGTTGATTTCGCGTGTTCGCAACCTGTTGGAGAATCGCAAGCGGCTGAAGAGCGTGTTTGGCGGTGCTGACGCAGACATCATCACGCAGAAACCAACGGATGCCGATGCCAAGTTCATGAGCCAGTTCCGCAAGTTGGTGCAGCAGCGCATGGGCGACAGCGAACTGAATGTGGAGTTGATTGCTGCCGAGATGGGCTTGAGCCGTGTGCAGCTGTATCGCAAGGTGAAGGCACTGACGGATGCCAGTCCTGTGGAGATGATTCGCATGAGCCGGCTGAACCGCGCGAAGATTCTGCTATCGAAGGGCGACAAGAACGTGTCGGAAGTGGCTTACGAGGTGGGCTTCTCTTCGCCTTCTTACTTCTCGAAGTGCTACAAAGAGCAGTTCGGTCATCTGCCTGCGGAGGAATTGGGAGAAAAATGAAGAATGAAGAAGTGCAGCGAACGTTCGTTGAAGGGTCATTGAACGTTCGATGTGATGCAGACGAACGTTCATTGGAGTTGCAATGAACGTTCGTCTGTTTTTTTGTGTTGAATCCTAAAAATCGTTCAAAGCATCGCAAAAATGTTTCATGAACGATTTTTTGCTTTGTGTGAAACAATGTTTACATCGGAAGAAAGGGGAGGAAAGTATCTTTGCCGCAGAAAAAAGCACGAAACTTAACTAATTTTCTAATCTCAAAACAAAACTCTTTTAGAACATGGAAAAAATCGGAAGAATCCTCATGAGCTTTTTGCTCTTTGCGGTTTGCGCTTCGATGAATGCGCAGAAGATTGAAGCCAGCGGTACGGTCATCGACGACTTGGGTGAGCCAGTGATGATGGCAACTGTTGTGCAGAAAGGTACGGGCAATGGTACGACTACCGACATGGAGGGACATTTCTCCTTGCAGGTGGAAAGGGTGCCACTCTGGTCATTTCGTTCATCGGTTACGAGTCGGTGGAAATGCCAGCAGCTCCTACGATGCATATCACGCTGAAGGACAACGCCAAGGAATTGGCAGAAGTGGTTGTCACTGGTTACCAGGTGCAGCGCAAGGCTGACTTGACGGGTGCTGTGGCTGTGATGGACATGAAAGGCCCTATCAGCGAGAGCGACCCAAATATGCTGAACTCCATGCAGGGCAAGTTGGCAGGTGTTGACATCGTGACCGACGCTTCTCCTGGTGGCGGCAGTTCTACGATTCGCGTTCGTGGTATGAGTACGGTGAACGCTTGCGACCCTCTCTACGTGATTGACGGTGTGGCAACGACTGAGAATCTCAACTCGCTCAACTCTGCCGACATCGAGTCTATCCAGGTGCTGAAGGATGCTTCTTCGGCTTCTATCTACGGTTCGCGTGCAGCTAACGGTGTGATTATCATCACGACGAAGCGCGGCAAGAACGGCAAGATGAATATCAATGTGAACTACAACGCAGCTCTCCAGACCGTGGCAAAGACTCACGATATGCTCTCAGCAACTCAGTGGGGTCAGGCTTACTGGCAGGCTTGTGCCAACAACGGCATTGCTCCTACGGCTGCTGCTTCGCTCTATGGCACAGGCGAGACTCCTCAGCTTGTGGAGACGGTGGGCCGCTACAACACGGCTAACACCAACTGGCAAAAGGAAGTGTATAGTTCGGCTTGGACTCATAACGTCTCTGCCAGCATTTCGAATGCTTCGGACAAGGGCTCTTACCTCTTCTCTGGCAACTTCATCAACCAGAACGGTTTGATGAGCGAAACCTTCTACAAGCGTTATTCTGCTCGTGTCAACTCCACTTATAATTTTAATAAGTACGTGCGCGTAGGAGAGAACCTGATGGTGGCTCGCTGGGAAAATCGTGGTGCGAGCACCAATGACGACCGTGGCATTCCTTATTCCGCTATGCGTCAGCACCCTGCTATGCCAGTGCGTGACGGCAACGGTGTGTTTGCAGATGCAGTGGAAATGCTCGGCTCAGACATCGACAACCCAGTTCAGACGCTCTACAACATGCGCGACAACACGAATGCTTCGTGGCGCATCTTCGGTAATGCCTACTTGGAGATTCTCCCTATCAAGGGTCTGACATTGAAGAGCAATGTGGGTGTGGAGCATCTTCAGTTCCTGAACAAGACACTCACTCGCAATGTGCGCGAAAGCGATGCGTCGAACAACCGCGCTGTGAGCCGTGGCTATGGCGAAGGCAATACGGTGACTTGGACGAACACTGCCAACTATATGTTCGACATCAAGGGAAATCACCACTTCACAGCTCTCCTCGGTACGGAAGCCATCAAATATACTTTCGAAGACCTCGCTGCTACTCGCAAGGACTATGCTTTCGAAGATGCCGACTACATGCAGTTGGGTTCGGGTGCTGGCACTCAGACCAATGGTGGTGGCAAGCAGGAATGGGCATTGTTCTCGCTCTTCGGAAAGATTGACTACAACTTCGCTGACCGCTATCTCGTTTCGGCAACTCTGCGTCGCGACCAGACTTCGCGTCTGCACAAGGACAACAACTCGGGCGTGTTCCCTGCATTCTCTGGTGCATGGCGCTTGAGCGAGGAGGCTTTCTGGCCAAAGAACGACGTGATTGACAATGTGAAGATTCGCTTGGCTTGGGGTCAGAACGGTAACTCTGCCATCTCTAACAACTACGCTGCTTACTCCACTTACGCTTACGACTTGGGCAACGGTGCTTACGACCTGAACGGAACCAACACGGGTGCCGTGAGCGGTATCAAGGTGATTTCGACGGGTAACCCTAAGCTGAAGTGGGAAACGACCACCCAGACCAACCTCGGTCTCGATGCTTACTTGTTCAACGGAAGCCTGAGCCTCTCGCTCGACTACTACTGGAAGAACACGAAGGACATGATTACGCAGCCTCCAGTGCTCTCCGTGGCTGGTGAGAACGCTGTGAAGTTCATGAATACGGGTACGATGAAGAACCACGGTTTCGAACTCAATGCCAACTATCATTCTCCTCAGTATGGCGACTTCAGTTGGGAAGGCAATTTCAACTTCTCGATGTATCGCAACAAGCTGGTGAAGCTGAACGACGAGGTGAGTGTGATTGGTGGCGACTGGCGACTGATTGAAGGCAAGCCTATGGGTGTTTACTATGGTTATGTTTGCGATGGCATTTTCCAGAACGAGGACCAGGTGAGCAATCATGCTATTCAGGAAGGTAAGGGCGTTGGTCGTCTCATCTACCGCGACATCAACGGCGACGGTACTGTCACCGATGCTGACCGTTGCGTCATCGGCGACCCTAACCCAGACTTCGGACTCGGTTTGACACTCACCGCACACTACAAGAACTGGGCACTCTCTGCCTTCTTCTCGGGTGAGTTCGGTTTCGACATCTACAATGGCACTCGCAAGCAGTTGGAGTTCATGACCTATGGCAACCTCTACACCAACCGCAGCACCGACGTGCTCAATGCATGGACCAAGGACAACACGGGGTCGTCGATTCCTGCACTGACCACCGTGGATGACAACAACGAAACTCGTATGTCCACTTACTTCATGGAAGATGGTTCTTACCTGAAGTGCAAGTACATCAAGCTCTCTTATCTTTTCGACCAGCCTTGGCTGAAGGCAGTGGGTCTTTCTTCCATGAGCCTCTACGGTCAGGTGGAGAATGTGTTCACCATCACCAAGTATTCGGGTCTTGACCCAGAAGTGCCACTCACCACTTACGGCGCTCGTGTTGACAACGGACCATATCCACGTGCTCATACGTTCTCAGTGGGGGTGAACTTGCAGTTCTAAACAAGGACAGAGAATGTGAACTCAAACAAGCATTAACTCAACATCATAAAAAACAATCAATATATGAAAAAGATATATAGCTACATAATGGTTGCCACGATGGGCTTCATGGCAATTTCCTGCTCGGACATGCTCGACACGGTGCCTCAGGGACAGTTCACAGCAGAGCAGTTTGACGACAATTCGGTGGAAGGTCTCGTAGCATCGGCTTACGCTGGATTGGAAGCCCACTTCTTCGGAAACAACCCGTCGTTCGCAGGTCCTTCCACCAACTGGATTTTCGACGTGCGCTCTGACGATGCCTTGAAAGGCGGTGGCGGCACAGGTATGGAGGAAAACATCCACTTGCTCGAAGTGAGCGAGATTAACTCCGACAACGTGAGCTGCCTGAACAAATGGCAGAACAACTACTTCGCCATCTCCCGCGTTCACAACGCTATGCTGGCTTTGCAGTCGGCAAGTTCCGTGAGCAACGCAAACGAACTGATGGGCGAGCTGAAGACACTCCGCGCTTGGTATTATTTCGACCTCATCCGCATCTTCAAGCGTATCCCTTACTTCACGGAAAGTGAGGACGCGAACACGAAGAGCAACGATGAATACACGCGTGAGCAAATCTTCGACTTCATCAAGAAGGACCTCACCGATGCCATTGCCGTACTTCCTGCCAAGAAGAGCAACGTGGGCCGCATCACTCAGACAACGGCTCAGGCTATCATGGCAAAGGTGTGTGCATTCACTTCCGACTGGGCAAACGTGGAACTCTACGCTGACGCTGTCATCAAGAGCGGTCAGTATGCACTCTATTCCAACTTTGGCGATATGTCGAAGATTGCTTACAACAACGGTTCGGAATCCATCTTCGCCCTCCAGTGCTCAACGGCTAACGACAACGCACACATCAACTGGTCGAACCTGCTCAACTGCACCTACAGCGACGGCAACCTCTACGGCACGGGCGACGACTTCTTCTATGGCAGTCAGAACTTGGTGAATGCTTTCCGCACCGACGAAAACGGTCTGCCTTTCCTCGACGGTTCGTTCAACAATGTGAACGTGACTGAGGACTACGAAGGAAGCATCGACCCTCGCGTGGATTTCACTGTGGGCCGCATCGGTTTCCCTTGGCGTGGTCACACCTACACCGCTGGTTGGTGCCGTGCCATCGACATCTACGGAGAATACTCCAACAAGAAGGGTTGGCCAGATCCAAAGGATGCCAACGCTGCTTGGCCTTGGGGCTGCAGTTCCCTCAACTTCATGTTCATTCGTTATGCCGACATCCTCTTGCTGAAGGCTGAGGCACTGATTGAGCAGTCGGGCGATGTGAATGCTGCCACTGAGCCAAGACTCGTTGAGGCTCGCGACCTCATCAATCAGGTTCGCCAGCGCGCTGCCAACAGTGTGAAGGGTGGAGAAAGCGACCTCAACCCTGCCAAGGCTGACTACTACGTGGGTCTTTACCCAACCGACTACGACGGCAATTTGGCTTGGACGAAGAACCGTGCTCGTTTGGCTCTCCGCATGGAGCGTCGTCTGGAATTGGCTCTCGAAGGCAATCGCTGGTTCGACCTCGTTCGCTGGGGCAATGAATACTTGCTCAACACGATGAACAAATACATGGAGAACGAAAGCAAAATCCGTGAATACTACAAGAACCGCTCAGTGACGGAGAACGAAATCTTCTTCCCTGTTCCTCTCACAGAACTTGACAACTCGAACGGACTCTACAAGCAATTTTAGGACTCTCAGCCTCCCCTCCAAGGCGAGGGGAGGCGATAAGGAAACTCAACAACATTACATCAACTCAAAAAAACTATAATAACATGAAAAAGATATATTTAGGTTTGATGGCTTTGCTTTGCATCTTCACCGCTTGTTCGGATGTGAAACTGGAAGATGCAACCTATTCAGAGGCTGTTCAGAATCTGGTTGCCAATTGTCCTGATGGTTCTCGCGAAGTGACACTCTCGTGGACAAACCCAACGGCTGAAGGACTCTCAGGCATTCAAATCATCAAGGACAACACCGATGTGACCAACATCGACGAAGTGATTGACAAGTATGTCATCAAGAAGGCTCCAACCAACACCGACGTGAGCTACACCGTGAAGGCACGATATAGCGATGGTCGCGTGTCGGAAGGTCAGACCGTTCGCCTCTACATCAGCTACGAAGTGAAGAAGGCATCTGACTTCGTTGCCATGCTCGTGCCAAACGACTACGAGCAGTCGGCTGACGAGAAGGACGCTGTGGCTTGGTTCAAGAAGACTTACGTGGATGCCAAGAAGGGCATCGTGATTACTCCTGCCACGATTGATGACCTCGACGTGGAGCAGCAAGTGGCTTGCTGGGTGATGTGCGACCGCATCGGTTTGCCAGCTGGTTATGCCAACCTGCCAGGCAATTTGGCATCGGCAGAAGTTGTCAACGCACTCAAGGCATTCTGCGCTGATGGCGGTAGCTTGTTCCTCACCAACCATGCCACTCAGATGGCTGTGGCTATCGGACGTATTCCTGAAACCTACACGCCAAACATCTATGGCAACGGCGAAGGTGGTCAGAACAACGACGTTTGGGGAACTCAGCCAATCATCGGTAATGCTGAAGGACAGATTTACGACCACTCTCAGCACGACATCTATCGTGGCATGGATTTCAAGTCGGGACTCTACGAGCGCTCCATCTATGCCTTCGAAGGTGCTGGCATCAAGGGCGACCACAACTGCATGTGGGACCTCAACGCATTCGGACTCACTCCAAATCCTAACGTTGTGAAGGCATGGGAAGATGCAACTGCTTCCACTGTGCTCGGCACATGGAACCACGTGGTTGACTACTGCTGCGCTGGTATCATCGACTTCGCTCCAACCACCGAGTTTACAGGACGTATTCTGGCTGTCGGTCTTGCTGCTTACGAATGGAACGTGGGCGGAACCAACGAATTCCAAGACCAGTTGGAGCTGTTCACTCGCAACTGTCTGAGCTACATCAGCCGTCCTCTGAACGCAAAGGTGGCTATGCTCGTGCCAAACGACTATGAGCAGTCTGCCGACGAGAAGGATGCCGTGGCTTGGTTCAAGGCAAACTATGTGGACCAAGGCACAGGCGTGCTCTTCACTCCTGCTAACATCGACAATCTCGACATCGAAGAAGAAACCATGTGCTGGGTGATGTGCGACCGTGCTGGCTTGACTCATGGCTATGCAAACCTTCCTGGCAACTTGGCTTCGACAGAAGTGATTAACGCTCTCAAGGCATTCTGTGCTGATGGTGGCAATCTCTTGCTCACCAACCATGCCACTCAGCTGACGGTCGGTGTGGAACGTATCCCTGAGTCCCTCCAGCCAGGCATCTTCGGCAGTGGCGACGGCGGTCAGAACAATGACGTTTGGGGTGTTCAGCCTGTCATCGGCAATGTGGACGGACAGATTTACGACCACTCGAAGCACGACATCTATTGGGGCATGAATTTCACAGCTGGTCTGTACGAGCGTCCTATCTACACCTTCGAGGGTGCTGGCATCAAGGGCGACCACAACTGCATGTGGGACCTCAACGCATTCGGCTTGACTCCAAATCCTAACGTGGTGAAGACTTGGGAGGAAACCACCAACTCCACCGTGCTCGGCACATGGAACCACGTGGTTGACTACTGCTGCGCAGGTATCATCGACTTTGCTCCTACCACTACATTCAAGAGCCGCATCCTCGCTGTAGGTCTTGCTTCTTACGAATGGAACATTGGTGGCACGAACGAATACCAAGACCAGCTGGAGCGCTTCACTCGCAACTGCATCAACTACCTGAAGTAAACGAAACCATATTAAGTACAAAGTACAAGGGACAATGTACACGCTTCGGAATTTGTACTTTGTAAATTGTACTTTGTACTTAATATGGTTTTTCATTTTTAATTATTATCTTTGTCGAGATTTCTAACTTCTAACTTATACTAACGAAATGAAAGCTAAAAAGATACTCATGACGGTTGGAATGTCGGTGGTGGCATCGGCAATGAATGCACAGACGGCGGCAGCACATTTCGACATGTCGCTTGGCGGCGATGGCCGTTCTATCACTGAGTCTGTTTCTTCCTCTGCCTATGCGGTGCAGTCGCAATTGCCTGCCTTCACGGTGAAGAGCCCCGACGGTGTGGCACTTCGCTTCGACGGCTATTCCAACTTTGTGAAAGCTTCGCTGCCTGTCAGCTCGTTCAGCACTTCGGCTTTGACAATCCGAGTGGTACTCGCTGCGGAAACTTATCCGATGATGAACACGGCTGAGGCTGAGAACACACCAACATACGCCACGATTTGTGGCAACCTCAACGAATCGGCAAAGCAGGGTTTTGCTTTGCAAATGTCCTCGCAGGGCGACCTCCGTTTCCTCTTCGGTTCCGCCTACGCTGACGGCTATCTCTTCACGATTGATGGAAGCGAGAAGCTGAAGTGCGGACAATGGAATGTGCTGACCGTGGTGCTCGACAAGGCTGCCAACAAGGGTACGCTCTACCTGAACGGCAACTCAATCGGCACTTGCCGTATGAGCCGTTCGGATATGCAGCACTCCACGTCTGACTTCTGGATTGGCAAGGATGCCACAGAACTGAAGGCAGGTCCTTTTCTCATCAACACTTTCTGCGGACTGGTGGATGACATTGCCGTTTTCAACAGTGCATTGACTGCAAACGAAGTGGCTGCATTTGCCAACACCACGCTTGCTTCGGCTGTTGCTCCCGATTTCAATTATCCTTCTTCGCGCTATGCTGAGAGCCTTTGGCGACCACAGTTCCACGGAATGCCTTCGGGAGGCTGGACAAACGAATGTCACGGCATGGCCTACAGCGACGGACGTTACCACGTGTTCTTCCAGAAGAATGCCAACGGTCCTTACATGGCTCGTCTGCACTGGGGACACATTTCCTCTGAAAATCTCTATTCCTGGAGGGAGGAACCCATTGCCATTGCTCCAGGCGAGAGCTACGACATCAAAGGTTGCTGGTCGGGCTGCGTCTTCTCGGACGAACAGCTCACGGGAGGAAAACCAAACATCATCTACACGGCTGTGGATAACGCCAAGGCTGTGATGGCACAGGCTTCACCCGCAGATGCAAGTTTGGCTGGCTGGAACAAGCAGGGTGTCATCATCAATGGCCGTCCAGCTGGTCTTTCCGACGACTTCCGCGACCCTTATTTCTTTGCAGCCAACGGACAGAAGTACATCATCGTGGGTACGAGCAAGAACGGTGTGGGTGCTTGCACGCTCCATCAGTACCAGAACGGTTCGTGGACGAACGACGGCAGCATCTTCTTCCAAGGTGCCAATGTCAATCAGCACGGCACTTTCTGGGAAATGCCAAACATGACCGACATGGGCAATGGCAAATGGCTCTTCACCTGCACTCCGCTCAACACGGGCTCTGGTGTGCGCACCCTCTGCTGGGTGGGAACTGTTGGCACGGACGGCAAGTTCGTTCCCGACAACACAACTCCTCAATTCCTCGAAATGAATGGCATCAGCAGGGACGGCTACGGACTGCTGTCGCCAACCATCTATCAGAAGGATGGCAAGACAATCCTCCTCGGCATCGTTCCCGACAAGTTGCCAGGCAATGTGAACGCTCAGATGGGATGGGCGCACAACTATTCGCTTCCGCGCGAAATCTCCTTGGCAAGCAATGGCTCTCTCATCCAGAAACCTTATAGCGGTCTCACGGGTATGCGCACCACAACAATGGTGGAGAAATCGTTGCAACTGAATGGAACGGAATCGCTGGCTCCAGTCGGCGGACGACAGTTGGAACTGTTAGGCGAATTCACCGTGGGCAGCGGAGAAATGGGTTTCCGCTTCTTGAAGAAAGGTGACAAGGGAGCATCCCTTACTTATAATGCTGACAACGGATTGCTTACGCTTGACCTGTCAGCCCTCGACCGCACTGCCAACGACAATGGTGTCTATAACGGAGTTTATTCCGTAGCATTGCCTGAGAAGGTGGCAGCAGGACAAGTACTGAAACTCCACGTGTTCCTCGATGGTTCGATTGCCGACATCTTTGTCAACGACACTTGGGCTTATTCTGTCCGTCTCTTCCCAACGAATGCGGAACAGATAGAGGCAGAGGTGTTTGCCACAAGTACCACAGCAGTGAAGGTGAGTGCATGGCAGATCGATGCTAAGCAGAAGCAGTCGGATGCCATCGAAAGCATTTGGAACGACAGCCGCTCCGCAAAGAATCCTTCCATCTACAACCTTCAGGGAATGCGACTCAGCAGTGTTCCTGCTAAGGGTTTTTGCATCATCAACGGAAAAAAATACTATAGATGAAAAATAACTTAGTACGATTTTAAACCACTTATTAATTTAAGACCACGAATTTCACGAATTAATCGAATTTTTTCAAGTTTGTTTATACATATTTCACGAATAAAAAATGCTGGCATTTTTTTAATTAGAGAAATTAGAGAAAATAGAAATTCGTTTAATTCGTTAAATTCGTGGTTTTTAATAATAGTTTTCATGGTTGATAATAATCCTAACTTTTGATTCTATGATTGTTAGTCTTTTGTCGGTCTGTTTGCTGATGGCTGGAGTGACGACGGATTCTGTCGCCGTCATCGGTGCGTCGGAAGTGTCCATCGGAACCATTCGGGAAGAACAAGGAAAACAAGAGCGTTCTTTCTGGATTCGCAATGTGGGTGACGAAGCTGTGCGACTGGTGCAAGGTTACACGTCGTGTGGTTGCACAACCATTGCCTTCGAGCGCGATGCTGTGCTGCAACGTGGCGATTCCTCGCGAGTGACGCTCTCTTTCAACCCTACGGGAAAGGGTGGGGAATTCTACGAAAGTGGAACCGTGGTCTATACATCGGCAACTGCCTCTACAGCGGCAGGGAAAGCCAAACGGCATTTCGTGCAGATGGCGATGGAAGGCAACTGCATCACTTCCACCGAAACGCTGATGAAGCAGTTTCCCATCGCTGTATCGAAGCACACGCGTGTGTCGAGAAACCGTTTCGACTTGGGCTACATGAACCCAGGTGCGGAGAAAACGGTGAACGTGGTGGTGTTGCACTGCGATGAAAACAACCGCCAGGAGCTTTTCCCGCTCAAGTTCAAGGTGGATGAAAAGATGAAGAAAGGTCTTCAGCATATCACAAAAACTATTGAAACCAAAGAAAAAGGCAAGAAAGTGAAGATTCCTATCACGCTGGATGTGGTGATTCGATAGGACGATTGTTGAATTTTTGAAAAAAATTGTTTCATGCAACATTTTTGCGATAAAGAGAAACATAATTTTTATCGATGAAATCGAAGAAAAACTAAATTTGCGGCTGACAAGAGTAAGTGAAAAGTTTAAGTACAAAAATACAATCAACAGAGTACGAAAACTTAAAAACTTAAAAACTCAAAAACTTATAAACTCAAAATAACCTACTAATATGAAACTAACGACTTTGGCAACTCTGTTTGCTTTTTCAATGACAAACCTGACTGCAACAGCTCAAATTGCAACTCCTCAGCATCTCAGCGATGCACACACGATGTTGCGTGTGAACGCCACGGAGCGTTACCTGCTTCTGCCTGTGGAGGAGAAGGAAGACATCGCCCGCGTGGACATCGTGTGCAATAACAAGGTGGTGAAGGGATTCAATGTGCGACTGGCAGTCGATAAGGTGGATTACCTCGTGCCGCTCGATTTGAGCCAATTCGACAAGAACCTTCTGTTAGATGTCACCTTCCACGGTGACCGCCACAAGACGGGTTCCGTGAAGGAATTTTCTTGCTGGAAGGAAATGAAACTGTCGAGTACATTCGACACGTCCAATCGCGAACGCTTCCGTCCTGCTTACCACCACACTCCAGCGTGGGGATGGATGAACGACCCTAACGGAATGTTCTATAAGGATGGCGTTTGGCACCTCTATTTCCAGTTCAACCCCTACGGTTCTCAGTGGGAAAACATGACGTGGGGACACTCCACTTCCACCGACCTCGTTCATTGGCAAATGCAGGACGAGGCAATCGCTCCAGATGCGTTGGGCTCCATCTTCAGCGGTAGTGCAGTGGTTGACAAGCAGAACACAGCTGGCTTTGGCAAAGATGCCATCATCGCCATGTACACTTCGGCTGGTCAGCACCAGACTCAGAGCATCGCATACAGCACAGACAACGGCAAGACTTTCACAAAATATGCTGGCAATCCAGTCCTCACTTATCCTGCTCCTGATTTCCGCGACCCAAAGGTGTTCTGGCATGAAGCTACGAAGAAGTGGATTGTGGTGTTGGCTGTAGGCCAGGAAGTGCAGTTCTATTCTTCCAAGAACCTGAAGGAGTGGAGCTTTGAAAGTGCTTTCGGTAAGGAATATGGCAACCACGACGGTGTGTGGGAATGTCCCGACTTGCTGAAAATGCCACAAAGCGACAAGTGGGTGCTCCTGCTGAACATCAACCCTGGCGGTCCTTTCGGAGGCAGTGCAACTCAGTATTTCACGGGTAAATTCGACGGACACAAGTTCGTATGCGATTCCAAGCCAAGCATGACGAAGTGGATGGACTATGGCAAAGACCACTATGCCACTGTCACATTCTCCAACGCACCCGAAGGTCGTTTGGTAGCTCTCGCATGGATGAGCAACTGGCAGTATGCTAATCAAGTGCCAACGAAGCAGTTCCGTTCTGCCAACAGCATTGCACGCGACCTCAAGCTCTTCGAAGATGCTGGCGAAAGCTACCTTGCCAGTGTGCCATCGCCTGAATTGCTGGCTGCACGCGGCAAGCAGCTGAAGAAGCCAAGCAGCACTTGCGAAATTGTCATCGACCTGAAAGGCAGTGCATCCGTTGAACTGAAGAACGCCAAGGGTGAGAAAGTGGTGATGAACTACGACGAGGCAGCCCGCACCTTCAAGATGGATCGCCGACAGAGTGGCGATTGCAGCTTCAGCGAGCAGTTTGCAGCAGAAACCGTTGCGCCTACTCACGGCAGCATCCGTCAGCTTCGCATCTTCATCGACAAGAGCAGCGTGGAAGCATTCGACAGCGAGGGCAAGATGGTGATGACCAACCTCGTTTTCCCTTCCGATCCTTACAACCAGCTCAAGGTGAAAGGTGGCAAAGCAAAGATTTATGAAATAAAATAAACAAATAGACCCTCCCCCTTGCCCCTCCCTGTCAGGGCGGGGAGAGAATACGTGACTATTCAGCGAATCATCTTTTTGAGTCGCCTACGGTGAGTTATCGAGTTTACTCGCTTTGCTCGCAAAGAAATCTTTCAAATCTTAACAAATCAAACAAATCCCTATGACAAATAAATTTAAAGATTTGACAGATTTTGAATAGATTTGTTGGATTTGGCTACGCCGAGCTAAAGGTTCTGCCCGACAGGGCACTCCTTAATATTATTCTCTGAATAGTTGCGCGAATACCAAAACATAATAAATGATGTTAAACAAATAACAAGAGTGACTGCTCCCCGCCCTGACAGGGAGGGGCAAGGGGGAGGGTCCAATATGAAATGATATGAAATCGAACAAGACACTCTACCTCATTCCCGTGATGTTTTGCTTCTTTGCCATGGGATTTGTCGATTTGGTAGGTATAGCCAGCAACTACGTGAAAGAAGACCTCAACCTGAGTGATTCCGTTGCCAATGTATTCCCTTCGCTTGTGTTCTTCTGGTTCCTCATCTTCTCCGTGCCAACGGGCATGTTGATGAACAAGATTGGACGCAAGAAGACCGTGCTCCTGTCGCTCGTCGTGACAGTGGTTTCCCTCTTCCTCCCGCTTCTCGGTGAGAGTTTCCCTATCATGCTCATTGCCTTCTCCTTCCTGGGCATTGGTAATGCGCTGATGCAGACTTCGCTCAATCCGCTCGTGTCGAGCATCATTGGAGGCTCCAACATCGCTTCCACACTCACCTTCGGACAGTTCATCAAGGCGATTGCCTCTTTCCTCGCTCCTTATTTAGCCATGTGGGGAGCAACAAAGGCGATTCCAGCCTTCGGACTCGACTGGCGCGTGCTTTTCCTCATCTATTTCGTTGTGGGCTTATTGGCAACTGGTTTGCTCTTCGTCACTCCTATCGAGGAGGAGAAGATGGAGGGAAAGACCTCTTCGTTTGCCGACTGCTTCCGTCTGTTGGGCAAGCCAATCGTGCTGCTTTCCTTCTTTGGCATCATGTGCCACGTGGGTATCGATGTCGGCACGAATACCACGGCTCCTAAAATCCTCATGGAACGATTGGGAATGACGCTCAACGAAGCCGCTTTTGCCACCAGCCTCTACTTCATCTTCCGTACCGTTGGTTGTCTCACAGGTTCTTTCTTCCTGCGAGTAATGAAAACCAAGGTGTTCTTCATCATCAGCGTCTTGATGATGGCAGTGAGCATGGCTCTCATGTTCGGAGGCAGCACGAAAGCCGTTCTCTACACAGCCATCGCGCTTGTGGGCTATGGCAATAGCAACATCTTCTCGATGGTCTTCTCCCAGGCACTCCTTTCTGTTCCTGACAAGCAGAACGAAGTGAGCGGACTGATGATTATGGGACTCTTCGGTGGAACCATCTTCCCGCTCTTCATGGGCTTCATGAGCGATGCGATGGGACAGGCTGGTGCTGTGGCAGTCATGGCAGTCGGCGTTGTCTATCTCATCACTTACATCAAGCAGGTAAAGCAATAATGCTATTTTGCAACCACGAATTTCACGAATTAAACGAATTTTAGCTCAGCATTAGCCAATTATTGATTTAAATTTTCTCTGATTTCACTAATTTGAAAAATGCCAGCATTTTTATTCGTGAAATATGATTATATAATCCTAAAATCATTCGTTGAATTCGTGTAATTAGTGGTTGAAAATATCCTAACTTATTTCATTTTTACTAAATCAAAATTATTAACCCATTAACATAGTGACTACTCTCCTCCCTCACAGGGAGGGGTGGGGAGAGGGTCCTTCATTAAATATGAAAAGATATATCGTAGGTCTGGGTGAGGCACTTTGGGATTGCCTTCCAGAAGGAAAACAACTTGGTGGCGCACCAGCAAACTTCGCTTTCCACGCTGGTCAGTTTGGTAACGACACAATCGCCATCAGTGCATTAGGAGAAGACGCGTTGGCAGATGAAACCATCGCCGCGCTCGAAGCCAACAAACTCAACTATCTCATGCCTCGCGTACCTTATCCAACAGGTACGGTGCAGGTGACACTCGACGAACAGGGAGTGCCATGCTACGACATCTGCGAAGGCGTGGCTTGGGACAACATTCCTTTCACGCCTGAAATGGAAGAAATCGCTCGTTCTTGCAAGGCTGTCTGCTGGGGTTCCCTTGCTCAGCGCAATGACGTTACACGCGGCACTATCCAAAAGTTCCTCGATGCCACTCCAGCCGACTGCGTGAAGATTTTCGACATCAACCTTCGTCAGCACTTCTATTCGAAGGAAGTGATTGAAGCATCCTTCCAGAAGTGCAACATCCTGAAGATTAACGACGAGGAACTGGTCATCATCGAGCGTATGTTCAACCTCGCTGGCCTCGACCTCGAAAAGCAGTGCCGTCACCTCATCGACACCTACAAGCTCGACATCCTCGTCCTCACTTGTGGCACGAACGGCAGCTACGTATTCACAGCCGACAAGAAGTCCTTCCAGCCAACGCCAAAGGTGACAGTTGCCGACACTGTAGGAGCAGGAGACTCCTTCACAGGCAGTTTCTGTGCAGCCGTACTCAAGGGCAAGCCAATCGAAGAGGCACACAAGCTCGCTGTTGAAGTGTCAGCCTACATCTGCACACAAAACGGTGCCATGCCTATCCTGCCTGACACCATCCTCCAGAAGTTCTAACACATATACACAAAGCGAATCATCATTTGTGTAAGGTTATAAATATTAGTATAGGTTAGTTCAAATCCAAAATGGATTGTTTTCAGGTCCGCTGTCTGTGAAGATAGCGGACTTTTTAGTGCAAAAGATTAATCTTCCCTCAAAATTATTAAAAAAACATGGAATTATTATCAGAAAATCATTATCTTCGCACACGTAATCATAAAATAGGCAGTGATGGAAGAAAGCATGACAGACTATTGGCTTGACCTTGTTGATTATGACGTCGACACAGCTGAGGCTATGTATCAAACTGGTCGTTGGCTCTATGTGGCTTTTATGTGTCACCAAGTCATAGAAAAAGTGCTGAAAGCATATTGGTGTTTCAAACGTGACGATGACCCACCATATACTCACAACCATCGTCGTATTGCTGAAGGTACAGGTATATGGAATACGTGAGTTCGATATAACAAAAGATGTTCTTTTGTAGTGCCTCTACGAGGCAGAAATCTTACAAATCTATTCAAAATCTCTCAAAATTTCATTCATATTTGTAAGATTTGAGAAGATTTGTGAGATTTCTCGCGAAGCGACTCCTTATACCGAACTGACGTATGGAATAAATTGACCGAAGAGCAACGTGATTTTATTGAAAATATGGCTTCCTACAATATTGAAGGAAGATACCCAAGATATAAGGCTGAACTGTCAAAACGCATGAGTCCTGATTTCTGCCGACGAATGATTGATGAAACAAAACAGATACAACTATGGATAAGAAAGCAGTGCTTAGTCAAGAAGAAGCCCTCGACCTCGTCCGAAACTACAAACGAGTCATCGGAGACCGATTCGGAGTAGAACCACAAGTCATGATGTTTGGTTCGTACTCCAAGGGCTGTGCCAATTCTGACAGTGACATTGATGTAGCAGTCATTGTACCGAAGATTGAGGAAGGCAAACTGTTCGAATGGTCGAAAAGTCTGTGGCATGACATTGACAAAGTGAGCGTTCTCATTGAACCAATTCTAATGGAAGCTCATGAGAATTCTCCTCTATATCGTGATGTGATGCGAACGGGCATCGCTGTATAAATCATTTTCCCTAATCGGAACAATAACTTCCTTGCATGAAAAAAGTCGAGCACCTGCTATGAGATGCTCGACTTTCGTATTATATATTAAGGTGTAAAACCTTAATCGTTTTCCGTTCTTTTTTGATGGAGTGATTACCAGAGACCGTCTTCCCACTCGTTGCGAGACTTGGCTGATGGATCCTGAGTACCTTCTTTGTCAAGGCCACCATAGCCGATGCCTTGTCCTGGTGCAGTAACACCACTCTGTGCAATGATTGTTCCCAATGTCAACTCATCCATTGACATAATTGGAGCTATATAGTTCTTTTTCATATTCTTATCGGGTTTAAAAGTTATTTAACAATTTTCTTACCGTTTACAATGTAGATACCCTTGTTGAGACGATTCATATCGTTACCCATCTTGATACCATTTACACTGAAAATCTCGTTGTTAGACTTAACCAAGTCGATGTTAGAGATAGCAGTGGTACCATCTACTGTCAAGTTAATCTTAACAGGTGCTTCTTCGTAGTATGCATCCAATACATCGCGCAATTCGAAGTAACCACGGAAGCCCTTCATATTGGTTGTACCTACTGAATACCAGAACTTATTGCCACTCAAGAACAGGTTCTCTTCTGGAACTACTGTTGTTGTGTATGTACCATAGAATGTACCCTTAGTCTTAGCCTTACCTACAACGAACTCAGGAGCTTCTTCTGGTTCGATTGTTACACCATCCACTCTGAAGCTTTCGATGTCAGAACCAACCTTGATAATGTAAGGGTGATTTGCTTCCATTGCATCTACGCTATTGAATTCAAGTGTAATGCCTGCAACATCGTAAGTATCATCACTTTCAGATGTCCAGCTTGCAAAGTCTGCGATTTCTGCACTGCCGAATGCTTCTGCAATCTGATTTGCATCCATTGCAAATGGCAAGCAGATTGTGCTCCATTCGCCACCCTTGATAGTGCGATGAACAACTACATTTGTGTTCTCTGCAGCAACAGGGATTTCTGTTGCAGTATCATACAAATCAACTGCGTCTGTAACAGTGATTTTACACACAATAGGGTCTAACCAAAAGTCTTCAACTACTTCACTGCCATCTGTTAAAACACCTCCAATTTTTACATCGTGGATTGTAATAGCATATTCACCCAAAGGCATGTCTGGATTAACAGTAATTTTAACATAACCCAAAATATCATCTCCAGCAAAGATGCCTTTTTCCTCTACAACTGTTGAAGCAAATGTTGTTCTATTTACGGCGAAAATATCAAGTTGGTAGCTCGAACTATTTTTATCAAAACGATTTGGGTTTAATCCTCCAGTTCTTATTTGATCTTGATCCTCAACAACTGCAATCAAATCGCTTGGAAAATCCCAATTACCTTGTACTCCTTTAACAGCCCATTTGGTCTTTAAATAAAGGGGAATAGTTGCTTCTTCTCCAGGTCTAACCACGGGATTGTCAAAATAAACAGCGTAATCCATGCCAGAAACATCTGTCACTTCCACTTGTGCGCGTGCTATACCAATGCTGAATATAGCAAGCAGAAATAGTAATCCTTTTTTCATAATCATTTGTTTTTAAGTTATTAATAATTTGTTTTATAGTTATCTAATTTCTATCTTTTCTGTTTCACTTGCGCTTCGGCTGCATTGCCTTCGCTGACTCTGATTATCTTTTCGCCATTCAATACCATGTTGACAACTCCTACCACGTCGCTGATATCGACCGCATTGTCCTTGTTGATGTCGGCATTCAGCACTTGGAATGTGCCCGTAGTCGTTCCTCCGTTGAGAACGTGATTCACTATCGCTACCACGTCGCTGATGTCAACCACCTTGTCTTCGTTTGCGTCACCATAGTATTCCGTGCCGATGGGGATGATAATAGTATCGTCGTTAGTTGTCTTGATGGTTGCGGAAGAAGTTGCTTTCGCTGGGATGACTCCCTCAGGCCCGTTAGCAAATGGTGCGTCAACATCATCTGTTGCATTTGCCGTCAACATCGCTGCAAGCAAAAAACCAGTTGTGATGAGTTTTTTCTTCATTCCGTTCCGTTTTCACGATTAGAAGATGTTCGATTCTGGAGTATCTCCTCTTTTTGACTTCTTGTGTTAAGACAAGTGTTCAAACACGAATAATTATTCTTATCGCTGCAAATTTAATAAAAACTATTGAATGGGAACAAAAAATTATGCTTTTTTTTATGTGTAATGAACAAATTTCTCTAAAAAATGAACTCTTTGTATAAAAATGCCCCAAGCGTATGTCAAGAAACGGCTCTCCTTATTTATATAGTCAACATGAATTTCCGTGAATATTATTTCTTTGACAAATATAATTTACGATTAATTCGTGGTTAATTTACGATTAATTCGCGTTAAAGTTTTTTCAACGTGAATTACCATGAATTATCCGCGAATTTTTCGTGAATATTTTTTTCTCAGACATATTTAATTTACGAAAAATTCGCGGTTAATTTACGATTAATTCGCGTTAAAGATTTTTCAACGTGAATTTCCGTGAATGTAACTATTCAGCGAATCGTCTTTTTGAGTCGCCTGCGGCGAGAAATCTTTCAAATCTTAACAAATCAAACAAATCCATACAGAAAAAATTATAAAGATTTGACAGATTTTGAATAGATTTGTTGGATTTCTGCCCGAAAGGGCACTCCTTGAAATTATTCGCTGAATAGTTACCCGTGAATTATCCGCGAATTTTTCGTGAATATTTTTTCTCAGACATATTTAATTTACGATTAATTCACGGTTAATTCACGATATATTCGCGTTTAAAAAAACACATTATTTCTGAAATAATTATTGTAATTCTTGGGAGCGTTGCCCCAAGCGTCCAAGGACGGTAATCTTCTAATTTCTTTCCTAAGTTTAGCTTGACGAAGTATTTGATTCTACTGAATTTTTATTTCGGTACAAGTCAATTGTCGAGCCCTCGTTTCAATTCAAGCGAGCCCTCGCTGTTGCAACGCCGAGCCCTCGCCGTTTCGATAACGAGCCCTCGGGCGTATAGTTGAATCCCATGCGCGCTTCAGTCTATCCTTTCATGCGTTCCCCTGACGTTGAAAGCGACTTTCTGCATCTATGATATACGTGAGTTCGATATAACAAAATATGTTCTTTTGTAGTGCCTCTACGAGGCAGAAATCTTACAAATTTATTCAAAATCTTTCAAAATATCATTCAAATTTGTAAGATTTGGACAGATTTATATGATTTCTCGCGAAGCGACTCCTTATACCGAACTGACGTATGATATGGATATGAAAACGAAAGCCTCGCATCTCTCGATGTGAGGCTTCCTTTGTCGTGTTTTGTGTGTACTGTCAGAATGAGTTTACAATACTTTTAAATTAAATTACTGCTTATAATGATTAATTTGGGAGATAATTTCGGGTTTGCTTGTTCGAAACTATTCCACGGAGTAATCATAAACTAATCTGTTTTGCTCCGTTTTTTGGAAAGTTTTGTCGTTTTTATTTTGTACTTGCAAAGTAAACCATTTTTTTAAACATCTGCAAATTTTCCTGCAAGAAATTTATGAATTTATTTTATTTTTGTTGAAAACGTGTTTTATTTTGCCGAAAAACTTGCCAATCGTGTTCGTTTGTAAAAAGTCTTATTTTTAATTTGTAAATCGATTGACGTTTTTATTTGTGTTTTTTTAAATTCTACGGAGGATAGGAGGTTTGGATTTTTTTCTCCTTTACTCCTATCCTCCGTAGAAACTTTTTTTTGAGTGCATTTGTGTTCTTTTGTTGACTCTTTTGATTGTATATCTATCTGAATTTCTTTTTCTTCTTGAAATTGAAGCCGACGTAGAAGTTGAGCGAACCGAAGGAGTTGTTCAGACGAATTTGCTGGTTCTTGTAGTTGAAGGTGTGGATGATGAAGGAAAGTCCTGCAAAGTATTTCGTGTCGTTATACACCAAGCCCAGGCGGATGATGTAGTCGATGCTGAGTTTGCGGAACTTGAACCATGAAAGCAGGTTGCTCTGGTTGTCGTCTTCCTGGGTGGAAGGCGTGTTTTCAGCATCGTAGTGCGTCACGTTGTAGGCAAAACCTGGACTGAACGATGCGCAGAAGAGGAAGTTCTTGGCGAAGACCCAGTTGTAGGAGTAGCCGAAGTTGATGTTGTAGTCGTTGTAGATGACGGAGTTGAACAGCAGCGATTCGTCGATGTATGGGCGCAACTGGGCAGAGATTTTCGACTCGTCGAGCGAGAGTCTGTGGTGTGTGAACGAGAATCCCAACTTGAACGAACCGCAGGATTTCCGTTGCACGGTGCTTTGTGAAAAGGCGGCTGGGTAGGAGAAATAGTGGTGGTTGAAGATGTAGTAGATGTTCACACCGCGTGTTTGCAGGTTGAGCCCGTCGAACTGGTCTGGCACTTTGGGGTCGTATTTCACGATGCTTTTCAGGTTGGTCACCTTGTAGTTGTTTCCCGTCTCGCGGTAGAAGAGATCGACTCCCACTTTTGAGGTGTAGAAGCTCAGGTCGAAGGCAGTCTTCTGCTTTTGTGCGCTTTTGTGCCCTAAGAGTCCGCCCACGTCGAAGGTGTAGCCCAGGAAGAGCCAACGCCAACCGAAGTACCCACCCAGGCGGAACGTGGGACGAGGTGCCAAGTTGAGCATCTGCTTCGAATCGCCACGGCTGCGGATGTTGAAATTCTCAAAGGTGTTGGTGTTTTGTATCATCACCGCCCAGTTGTATTTCTGAGGCGTGATGTAGGTGGTGTCGATGCGGTTCCAGTCGTTGAACTTCTCCCCAAGGAAGTCTAAGAGCAGCTTCTTCTTCTTGTGCTGGCTCATCTTGTCGAACTCCTCTGTGCTCACGTTGAGCGAGTCGGCAAGGTCGTCTTCGAATTTCGGGTATTTGGTGAAAATTCTTCCGATGAATTCGAAGATTTTCTCTGCTACGTTCTTCGTTTCTTCGCGTGGATTTTGCAGTGTGTCTGCCTGTAAGGAAACGGTGGTTTCAGTCTTCAGTGAGTCGATGTTTCCGGCCTTCAGTGAGTCGATGTTTTCGATGTCTTCGACTTGCTGTTCAGACACAACAATTTGTGCCGTAGCCCATGAGCTACAGCACAAATAAGCAATCAGACATATCATCAGTTGCTTAACTCTCGATTTGCACAAATCTGTCAGATGAAGCAGCAAACGATTTCTTTAATGAAGAATGGAAAATGAAGAATAAAGAATGAAAATTACTCATGCGATGAACAGAGTACAGTGAAATCTTCATTCTTTATTCCCATTGCATTATGCCCTTCTGAGGATGAGTTTAGTTGTTGAAATAATAGAGGAATGTGGCAATGCCTTCAAGCGCAGGTTTGCGTGCATCCTTGATTTGGAGTGAGAATTTGATTTCCGCCTTGCACGTGCCGCGCAAGTTGGCAATCGAGTGCAGAGAGGCAACGAGGCGCACGCTGCTGCCTGTGATGACTGGCTGACCGAAACGCATCTTGTCCATTCCGTAGTTCACCATCATCTTCAGGTTGTTCACTTCGATGATTTCGTTCCACAGGTGTGGAAGCAATGAAAGCGTGAGGTAGCCGTGAGCAATGGTCGATTTGTAAGGGCTTTCAACCTTTGCTCTCTCCACGTCAACATGTATCCACTGATGGTCGAGGGTGGCATCAGCAAAGAGGTTGATTCTTTCCTGAGTCACTACCTGCCAATCGCTGGTTCCCAGCACTTCACCTAAGTGTGATGCAAATTCATCATACGAGTTTATGACCAATTTTCCCATAGTAAAAGCACGTTCTTTTTATTCAATGATGCAAAGTTAGAAAGTTTTTTTTGATTGGGCAATTTCTTTGTGCATTATTTCTCTGCTTGGTCAAGAAATCTCAGGAAGTATGGCCAATCGGGGGATGAACCCCATGTCATCTGACAATCTTCTTTCCATGATAGATATACACTCCCTTCTGCGTTGGCTGAGCGTCGAGGCGACGGCCGTCGATGGTGAACCATGCGGAAGAATGGCTGCCTTGAGTGCTGCCAGCGCACAAGGTGTCGATGCCTGTAGGCACCGAACCGTTGATGCCCACTGCCGTCCATGCGTTTGCCACTGCCTGCGTCTCGGCTCCGTTCTCGCCATACAGCTCTTGCGCTGCCTTCAGCCAGCTGTCGCGGATGTTGGAATAGTCCGACTCAGGCGAGCAGTATTTTGTCAGCGTCAGATAGGCTATCTGCATACCTTTCTCGATGCCGATGCCCGTCATGTCGTAGTCGGTACCCTTGTCGTTGGTGCCCTTGCCACCTTCGCAGAGCAGATAGTAGAACTTGTTCTGTACGCCCATCATGTTATATTTGTCCCGATCGTTCCAGTACATGCCTTCGTAGGTGTCGGGCTGGTTGTCTTCGCCGTCGAGACCTTGCTTGGGGTTCGCCATGTTGCGCAGACAGCTCTTGCCCAGCACCAGTCCGTTGCCGCCGATGACCCACGGCGTTTCGGGGCCGTTGCCATAGTCGGCAGTCTTCATCAAATGGTGTCGGCAGGCGCGAACTGCTGGAAATTAGTCACGGAGATGTGGGACGCAGAGAAGCTGTTCTCATAAAAATTTGAACTCAGTTTGCCGTTGACCTGTCCGCTACGCTTGGCGGAAACATTCTTTGTGGCAAACGTGGGGTTGGCAAGCGCATGGAGCGACAAGAATAGAGCCAACGCAGAAACCAAGATTTTTCTCATATCACTTTGAATTGTAGTAGTATAACTCTCTTTATTTGTGTGCAAATATACTACTTGTTTTCCATTTATTCAAGTTCTCAAGAACGAATTTGCTGAACAACAAGCGTAGAATGGACGAAAGAAGCTGTACGCCTCTGCCCTCGGAACACTTTCGGAGTTTTCTTTGCAGAGCTTGCTTTGCTTTTCTCCTTCCGTGCTTCAGAAAGATTTTCTCCTCAAAGAAGGAATGTTTGAATGCCAGGATGTGAAAATTTCGTTCGCATGGATAGAAACAAAAAAACATCTGCACGGATTGCCCATGCAGATGTTTCTTGTAGGTTATCTCGATGAGGAGACGTACCGCTGTGCGGTAGGAAGGTTTGAAAGGCTGAATTACTTCTCGGTCTTCTTGCCAGAGAGCTTTTCCTTGATACGAGCCTTCTTACCAGTGAGGTTGCGGAGGTAGTAGAGCTTAGCGCGACGAACCTTACCCACCTTGTTGACTTCGATGGAGTCGATGTTTGGTGATTCGATAGGGAAGATACGCTCAACGCCCACTGTTCCTGACATCTTGCGAACGGTGAAACGCTTCTTGTTGCCTTCGCCACAAATTTTAATAACTACACCGCGGTAGAGCTGGATACGCTCCTTAGAACCTTCGATGATTTTGTAAGCTACGGTGATGGTGTCACCAGCCTTGAACTTTGGGAACTCTTTGCCTGTAGCAAATGCTTCTTCAGCAACTTTAATTAAATCCATTTTACTGTGAATTGTTCTTTCTAAAATTGTTTATTTGTTCCAACGAAGCATATCACGAGTCTCTCTAAAACTGCCACCGCAGTGTGGCACCTCGCCAGCGGCTTCGCTAAAGCGGCTGCAAAGTTACGACATTTTTTCGGTCCTGCCATCTATTTCGTGAACTTTTTTCGTGTCTGTCTGAAAATCATCGGCTTTTGGGGTGTTGGAATCAAAATCGAAAGCATTTGTTACACCATTTTTTCCTCGTTCCTCTGCTTTTCTCTAAATTTGCACGGAAATCATTTGAAACTAAATAACAAAGACTTATGAAACATGTATTCAATTTCCGTGCAGCATGGATTTCTCTCTCGCTGCTGCTGATGGCATCGGTGGCTCATGCTCAGAACGATGCTTCGAAGATGTATGGCAATGCTCAAACCACGGAGGATTTCCTCTCGCAGTCGGAGCATTTCAGGTCGAAGATTGACCCTAATTTCTACATTTACATTTGTATAGGACAGTCGAACATGGAAGGTGCTGCCCGTCCTGAGGACCAGGACTATGAGGGTGTGTCCGACCGTTTCCAGATGATGGCTGCCGTGGATTTCCCTGCCAATACGGGCAATTACCGTGGTGAGGAGCGCAAGAAGTTCCAGTGGTACACCGCCACGCCTCCTCTCTGCCGTCCTTTCACGGGACTGACTCCTGCCGACTATTTCGGACGGACGATGGTGGAGAAGCTGCCTGACTCTATCCGTGTGGGAGTCATCCATGTGGCAATCGGTGGTTGCAAAATCGAGCATCTCTTCAAGGAATACGACCCTGCCACCGTTGGACGTGAAGCTGGTTGGTTCCAGAATTTCATGCACGCTTACGACGACATTCCTTATCTGCGTGTGCTCGAATGTGCGCTTCGTGCCAGCCATCAGGGAGTCATCAAGGGCATCCTGCTCCATCAGGGTTGCTCCAACACGGGTGATAAGCAATGGCCTGCTAAAGTAAATAAGGTGTATAACGACTTGCTCAACGACCTCCATCTGAATGCTGCCGATGTGCCACTGATTGCAGGCGAGGTGCTGAGTAAGGAATTCAATGGTGCTTGTGCCTCCATGAACGACATCATCCAGACCTTGCCACAAACCATCAAGAACTGCCGTGTGGTCAGTTCGAAGGGTTGTCCAGGTGCCCCCGACCGCCTTCATTTCACTGCCGAAGGCTATCGCATGATTGGCAAGCGCTATGCCGAAGAAATGCTGAAAGCGATGAAGAAGTGAATTAATGATAACAAAAACAAAAAAGAGACAACCTTAGGTTGTCTCTTTTTTGTGGTACCACCAGGATTCGAACCGGGGACACACGGATTTTCAGTCCGATGCTCTACCTACTGAGCTATGGCACCATTGTTTTTCGTTTGCGGGTGCAAAGGTAGGGGTTTTTATTTAATCTGCAAAATTTTTGAAGAAAAAAATATGAATATCGTTGCATTTTGTTGAGTTGAGAGGTAGAAATGGGGCTCTTTGCACAGGATTGGAGGACAAATTCATTGTTTTTTCTTGGAGAGACGAATGCCTATGTCGGATATGCCTGCAAGCTGTGGGTCGCGCATGGTGTGGGTGATGGCAAGGCGATAGGTTCGGCATCCACTGAGGTGGATGGTGTAGGGCTGTGCATGAGTTTCGTAATGGAGTATGCCTTTGCCTGCCGTGCGGTCGAGGGCATCGAAGATGTTGAAGTCGAGGCGGTCGGTGCGCACGGGACGTGCCATTTGGACGATTTCGACGAGCGTGTCCGAACTGACGATGGGGAATGTTTCCTTATACACCTTTTTGGGTGTCATCCACCAATGCTTCGGTCTGATGTGTACGGTGGTGTCCTCCACGAAGACGTGTCCACGGGTGGTGTGGATGCGTTGGTAGCGCACGGGGTTGGGGATTTCCTGCAATGCCACTCGCAACTGGAGGTTGCGGTAGGGGTAGGCATTGGTGGTGCGCACGGTGAGGAGCAGGTCGGTGTCAATCGGTTTGGTCTGCTCTGGTATATATATAAATAATGTGTCAGACTTCTGCCACGACTGTTCATCGACAGCTGCAAACTTGTCGAAAAAGATTTTCTCGCCCTCTTTCTCTTGCAGGTGCTCCACTTCGGTGTGGTGTGTGCAGGCTGCGAGGGAGAGGAAGAGGACGAGAAGCAAGGTTATGTTAACGAAGCGTGTCAATGCTATTTGGGGGCTTGGTTGGAGGAATTGTTGGAAGGGTTGTTGGGACGATTCGGACGGTTTGGCTTGTTTCTGCGTGGACGATTGGCTGGTGCTGCTTCGTTGGCAGATGGAGCAGGAGCTGCGTTCTTGTCGTCCTTGTTTTCTTTGGCAGGGTTGGAGGCGGCAACTTCCTTTGGAGCGTTCTGCTTTTTAGCTGGTTTGGCATCGTTGCGCTTTTCGGCATCCTCGCCTTTGCGTCGCTTGTTCTTCTTGTTGGAGCGTGAGCGGTCGAAGCGATTGATGTTCTCCTGGTCGAGCAGGTCTTTCGACTCTTCGCGAATGGGTTCGCCGTTCTCGGTGAGCGCTTCTGGTTTCAGTCCCTCGCGGTTCATGCTGATGATTTCGAAGGCGCGACGGGAAGAGATGGTGTGCGCATTGGCAAGCACGTGCTTGTCGGTAGAGTAGGTGATGAGGTGCGCAAGGATGTCTGCCTTGAAGAAGAAGTATTCGCCGTCCTTGGTGTGGAGGGTGATTTCGCGTGATGGCAGTCGCTTGAGCGACTCAACGTACTGGTCAACTTCGTAGTTGAGGCAGCACTTCAGCTTGGCGCATTGTCCTGCCAGTTTTTGCGGATTGAGGGAAATGTCCTGGAAACGAGCGGCACTGGTGCTCACGCTGGAGAAATTCGTCATCCACGTGGCGCAACAGAGCTCTCGACCGCATGGGCCGATACCACCGATGCGTCCTGCTTCCTGACGAGCGCCAATCTGTTTCATTTCGATGCGCACACGGAAACGCTCTGCCAGTACCTTGATGAGTTGGCGGAAATCGACGCGTTCGTCAGCGATGTAGTAGAAGATGGCTTTGTTGCCATCGCCTTGGTATTCCACGTCGCCAATCTTCATTTTCAAGCCGAGGTCGAGTGCGATTTGGCGTGATTCAATCATCGTCTCGTGTTCGAGGGCTTTTGCTTCGCGATATTTCTCCATATCGACGTTGCGGGCACGGCGATAGATACGCTTGAGTTCCACGTCGGGCTTGAGGTTGGCTTTCTTGATTTGCAGTGCCACGAGTCGTCCCGTCATGGTGACGGTGCCGATGTCGTGTCCTGGGTTT
This sequence comes from Prevotellaceae bacterium UBA4361, assembly GCA_002393575.1. GTDB lineage: Bacteria > Bacteroidota > Bacteroidia > Bacteroidales > Bacteroidaceae > UBA3839. The sequence goes on from DGSN01000023.1 coordinate 72,205, forward strand.
GCCTCCACTGCCACGATGTCGCCTTTTGCGAGGTCGAGATTGTTGGAGTTGATGAAATATCCCTTGCGAGGTGGCTTGAACTGCACCTCCACGATGTTGCTCATTGCCGCGTTGTCGGGCAGGTCGGCGAGCCAGTCGTATGTGTTGAGCTTGTCGGTTTGGCGATTGCAGCCTTTTGCGCAAAGTCCGCGTCCGCCTCCGCAGCAGATTTGATAGTCAGACATAAGTGTTGTGAGTGTATGTGTATGTTTGCTTATCGGTTTTTAATTAATACAATCATTTTCAGGGCAAAATCGAAGAAGAGAATCTTGGGGTTCGCATTCTGCTCGATGTCTCGTTGTGCGAGGGAAAGCTCCGTCATGATGCCGATGACGTTGCGCTCGTTGATGAAGGGGGCGAACTTGACGGCGAACTGGCTTTCTTCCTCGTTCATGTAGTTGAGGATGGGGCGATGGAAGTTGTAGATGAAGTTCTCGCGCAGCAGTCGCTGGCAATAGACGAGGAATGTCTTCTGTCGTTCGCGTCCTAAGGATGCCACCTCTTCGCTCCATTCCTTCATTTCCTTCACCTTTCGCATGTAGGAGAGACGCATGAGTCGGACGAAGAGTTCGAAGTATTCCGATTCGTCCGTGTCGCTGGTGATGGCACGCAGTGCTGCTGTCATGCTGCCATTGGCAATGTGTGCAATGCGCTTGGCTTCGTTCTCGGCAATGCCGTTCCTGGCGATGAGTGCCTGTTCGATTTCCTTTTCTGGAAGGACGGGAACGTCAATCATCTGTGTGCGGCTGCGGATGGTTTGCAGCACGAGGTCGGGACGCTCGCTGACCAAGAGGAACACCGTTTGCTGAGGCGGTTCTTCCAAGAGCTTGAGCATCTTGTTGGCACAGGATTCGTGCATCTTCTCAGGCAGCCAAATGATGCACACTTTGTAGCCTCCTTGACTTGACTTGAGCGAGAGTTTGCGGGCTATGGCATCGCTCTCTTCCACGTACATGAGGAGTTGCTGGTTCTCGGCTCCCGAAGCTTTCATCCATTCGGCGTAACCGAAATAGGGATTGTCGAGGAGCAGTTCGCGCCACTCTGTGAGGAAGTCGTCGCAGAGGTTGACCTTGCCTGCCTTCTTCTTGAAGATGGGGAAGGCGAAGTGGAGGTCGGGATGCTGTAGTTTCTCAGCCATGATGCAGGCGTTGCAGTGTCCGCAAGCGTGGTCGAGTGGGGCAACTGGTTCGGGGTCGCCAAACATGCTGGGGCCATTGTCCTGCGGCATCTTGCCCGTGCAAAGCAGATACTGGGCGAAAGCCACTGCCAAGGGCAACGCACCGCAACCCTCTTTGCCACAGAGCATAAGCGCATGAGGCACGCGTCCGTTCTGTGCGTCCTTGATGAGTTTGTGCTTGATGGCTTCTTGGCCTATGATGTCGGTGAACTGCATGTGTTGACGATGTGAATCAGTCGTGGGTAATCAGTGAGGTTTTTGTTAGGATTGGCTGAACGGACGAGGGCTCAACGTTTTCGTGACGAGGGCTCGTTGTCGTTCAGACGAGGGCTCGCTATTGAAATAACGAGGGCTCGCGCATATAGTTGAATCGAAATAGCGCTTGGGTGCTTAGTAAATGGCGGTTGCGATTTGACGAATGGAATCGACAGCCGACATGGTGTAGAAGTGGATGGATGGCACACCGTGCTCGATGAGTTCTTTGCACTGTGCTATGCCCCATTCGATGCCGAGTTGCTTCATTTCCTCGTCTGTCTTGCATTTCTCTGCCTCCTTGCTCAGTGCTTCGGGCAGGTCGAGGTGGAATGTCTTTGGCACCACGGTGAACTGGGAGAGCTTGCTGAGTGGTTTCAGTGCAGGGATGATGGGGATGGTGATGCCGTTTGCACGAGCTTCTTTCACGAAGCTGAAGTATTTCGAGTTGTCGAAGAACATCTGTGTGATGGCGTAGTCGGCTCCCATTTCCTGCTTGCGCTTGAGGATTTGCATGTCGTAGCCGATGTTGGGTGCTTCCTCGTGCTTCTCTGGATAACATGCCACTCCGAAGGAGAAAGGTGTGCCAGGATGCTTGATGGGAGTACCGTCCATGAAGAAACCATCGTTGAATTGGTTCACTTGCTGGATGAGTTCGGTGGTGTGGGAATAGCCTCCAGGTGTTGGCTCGAAGCGGGATTCGTCCTTCGCCTTGTCGCCACGCAGCAGGAGGAGGTCCTTGATGCCGAGGAACTGGAGGTCGAGCAGCATGTACTCGATGTCTTCCTTGGTGAATCCACTGCAAACGACGTGGGGCACGACCTTGATGTCGTACTTGCGCATGATGGCAGAAGCCACGGCGATGGTGCCTGGACGACGGCGCAGACGGGAACGCGTGAAGGTGCCGTCGGGCTGCTCGTTATACACGTATTCGCTGCGGTGCGTGGTGATGTTGATGTACTTGGGTCCGAACTCTTTGAGCAAGTCGATGGTGCGGAACAAACTGGCTGTTCCGTTTCCCTTGAGTGGCGGTAACACTTCAAAGGAAAAACTCGTTGATTTCTCTTCGGTTATGATGTCAGAAATGCTCATTTCTTTCAATGGAATTTGAAGTGCAAAGTTAACCCTTTTTTCCGAGATATGAGGAATTTATGGGAGAAAATTGCTTGCGTTTACAAAAATGATGTGTAACTTTGTGGCCAAATTGATTCAAACAAGAAAATTATGACTCGTGCTATTATAACGGTTGTTGGCAAGGACACGGTGGGTATCATTGCCAAGGTCTGCACGTATTTGGCAGACAAGAACATTAACATTCTGGATATTTCGCAAACCATTGTTCAGGAGTTTTTCAACATGATGATGATTGTCGATATGTCGAAATGCACATCGCCATTCAACACGGTTGCTGACGAACTGGCAGAGGTGGGCACGCGTACTGGCGTGCAGGTGAAGTGCCAGTTGGAGGATATTTTCAGTAAAATGCACAGGATTTAAGGCAGGCTCTTATGATTAACATTTCAGAGGTTATCGAAACCAACAAAATGATTGAGCAGGAGAATCTCGACGTGCGAACTATCACGCTGGGAATCAGTCTGCTGGATTGTGCTGACTCCGACTTGGAGGCTTGTTGCCAGAAGATATACGACAAGGTGACGACGAGGGCTCGCGACTTGGTGAAGACGGGTGAGGAAATCTCGCATGAATTTGCCATCCCGATTGTCAACAAGCGCATCTCGGTGACGCCCATCTCGATTGTGGGAAGTGCCTGCTGCCACACGCCTAACGACTACGTGAAGATTTGCCAAACGCTCGACCGTGCTGCGCATGAAGTGGGCGTGAACTTCATCGGTGGATTCAGTGCTGTGGTGTCGAAAGGCATGACACGTTCCGACGAACTGCTCATCCGTTCCATCCCTGAGGCTTTGGCAACCACGGAGCGCATCTGTTCCTCTGTGATTGTGGGTAGTACGAAGACTGGCATCAATATGGACACGGTGCGACTGATGGGCGACATCATCAAGGAAACGGCTGAGGCGACGAAGGACCGCGATTCCTTGGGCTGCGCCAAACTGGTGGTGCTTTGCAATGCTCCCGACGACAACCCGTTCATGGCTGGCGCGTTCCACGGTGTGAGCGAAGCCGACGCCATCATCAATGTGGGTGTCAGCGGTCCAGGCGTTGTGAAGTATGCTTTGGAACAAATGGACAAGGACGGCTTGCAGAATTTCGAGGTGCTTTGCGAAACCATCAAGCGCACGGCTTTCAAGATTACGCGTGTGGGACAGCTTGTGGCTCAGGAGGCTTCGAAGCGTCTCAACATTCCGTTTGGCATCATCGATTTGAGCTTGGCACCGACCCCAGCCATTGGCGATTCCGTTGCCGACATCCTTCAGTGCATCGGTGTGGAAAGGGCTGGTGCTCCAGGAACCACGGCGGCTTTGGCTCTGCTCAACGACCAAGTGAAGAAGGGCGGTGTGATGGCATCGAGCTATGTGGGCGGTCTGTCGGGCGCTTTCATCCCTGTAAGCGAGGACCAAGGCATGATTGATGCCGTGAATGCTGGTGCGCTGACCATTGAAAAACTGGAAGCGATGACTTGTGTTTGTTCGGTGGGGCTGGATATGATTGCCATTCCTGGCGACACGCCAAGCACGACGATTGCGGGTATCATTGCCGACGAATCGGCGATTGGTATGGTCAATCAGAAAACCACGGCTGTGCGCATCATTCCTGTCGTTGGGAAGGATGTAGGCGACATGGTGGAATTTGGTGGATTGTTGGGTTATGCGCCTGTCATGCCAGTCAATTCGTTCGCGTGCAATCGTTTCGTGGATAGAGGTGGACGCATTCCTGCGCCTATCCATTCTTTCAAGAACTGACAATCAGACATGAAGATAAAGAAAAATGGGACTGTAAGCGATGATGTTCTGCTTACAGTCCCATTTTGTATTGTTTCTCGCCTTCGTTCGTGTTGACAAAGAAGAAAAGGCTGTCGGCTTTGTCTTTCACGTGATAAAGCGGAAGGCTGAGATATGATTTTTGTGTGTATGACTCGGGGTCGGTCGTTGGTCGCTGGTGAATCAGACTGACGTGCATGATTGTTTTGCCTGTTGAGGCTGAGACAGTGGTGCTGTCGATGCTGAAGGCAAATTTGTGGGACGCTACGCTGGTTGTGAGATAACCAAAATTCATGTTGAAGTAGCGGTCGGTCTGCCATGTGCTATACACTTGCACAGGGCTGTGCTCATGCGTTTTCAGACGGTCGGAGGCAACGGGGAAAGATGAGAAGATGTTTTGCAGTTGATAAATCTTGGCATACTGCGTTGCCTTGCCACTCTCGTCTTTCACCGCTTCGTACACGGTGATGCAACGATAGGTGCTGTCAGCTGCTGAGGCACCAATCCGCTGATTCTTCAAGTAGAGTATTTCGCCGTTATCTCTTTTGATGTAGGCGATGGTCTTGTCTGCATTCGATGTGGCATCCACCAGTTCTGTCACGACGGAAGGATAGGTGTAGTCGTCATCGTTCGAACAAGCCGAGAACAACAGGATGAATCCGCTGAGCATGAATAACTTGAAGAAGGTTGGACTGGTCTTTCTCATGTGCTTCTATTGTTTTCTTGTTGCTTCTTCGTGATTGAAAACCACGTTGGCATACATCGTGAGGAAACGCTCGGTGAGGAACGGCATGTCGGGCTTGTCCAACTGCACCATCGAGAGTTTCTTCTGCATGTACCCTTCGAATTGCAACTTCTGTTCTGCCGTGTATTTGTCAGCAAAGCTGTTGCTTCCACGGAGCAAGTCGGCTGCAATGTAGTTGTTAGGGTAGAGCTGGTAATGCGAATGAATCTCCTGGTCGATGTGCTCAGCCACAGCTTTGTAGTAATCAGCCTTTGGCATGTCAGTTGGCAAGGTGTCGAGCCAGTCGTTGATACATGGAGCAGCATGGTAGTGGATGTGTCCCTTCGGACCGAAGATGCCAGTGCGCATGTTGTCAAGGTCGTCTTGCTGACTCTTCTTGAAACCTTCGATGTCGCGCTTGTTCTGGAACTCCTGTGCCTTGAGGTAGTCGCAAGGATCGAACTCATAACTGATGGAAAGCGGAACGATGTTGAGTTCTCGCAGGTCTCCACCCATTGCCATCATCTTCAGTACGCTCTCCTGTGTGCGGTCGTTGGAGTCCTTGGCACGTCCTTCGCGCTGGGCAATCCATAGGTTTTCATGCTTTTCCGTGATGGCAAAGTGCATGTATCGTGAGAGCTTGACGGAAGCTAAGAGCATCTGGCGCATGGTGAGTGCTCGCTGCACGATGAACGACTTGTTGACACGCACCAACTCGCGAATCCACGGCTTGATGAGCAGATTGTCGCCGATGGCAATTTCCGCTGTTGTCAATCCGTTGTCTTGCAGCACATAGCAGAGGAAGGCTGAATCGAGCACAATGTCGCGGTGATTGGAGACAAACGTGTGGCATCTCGTCCTTTCCGTGTCGTTGACCACGGAGGAGAAATCTGATGTCAGTCCTGCTGAGGCATGTTCAAGAAGCTGTGTGAGAACAGGATAGACGAGTTTGGCTTGCAATTCCTGTGCTGTCTTGGTGGATCGAATCAAGGCTGCCACCTGTTCTATCGGGATGTTCTGATAGACCGTCTTGAGCGCGGACAGAAAATCAGGATTGGCAAGCAGACGGTCATACACTTCGGGCAATTCCTCTGGCAGATAAGGACGAATGTCGTCGAAATCGTGAATGTTCATAGCTTCTTCTTGTTTTTGGGGTTCTGAATGGATGCTCTTGCTTGGGAAAACTCTTAAGAGAGCTTCACGGCAATGATGTCGGAAAGCATGTCCTTCATCTCAATCTTGGCGTAGGCGGCTTGCTGAGGAATGAAGGATGTGGCTGTCATGCCAGGAGTGGTGTTGACTTCGAGGAGGTTGATGATGTCGATGTCCTCGCCCTGTGCATTCTTGCTGTGCGAAATGATGTAGTCGATGCGGGCAAGACCGCTGGCACCAATGATGTCGTAGATGGCAGCGGTGAGTTTCTTCACGCGCTCTGTCGTTTCTTCAGGCAGACGTGCTGGCGTGATTTCTTCCACAGCACCGTTGTACTTGGCATCGTAGTCGAAGAATTCGTTGTGCGAAACCACTTCGGTGATAGGCAACACATGCACACCGTCTTTTGTCTTATATACGCCGTTGGCAATCTCTGTTCCCACGAGCATACTTTCAATCATCACTTCGGGGCTTTCTTTCATGGCCTTGGCAATGGCTGGCTGAATCTGCTCGGCGGTCTTCACCTTCGTTACGCCAAAGCTGGAACCACCTGCGTTGGGCTTAATGAAGCAAGGCAGACCAATGCGTGAAACGACGTCTTCGTCGCTCACCGTTTGTCCTTCGCGAATCAACATGCTGTCTGCCACGCGAATGCCGAAGCTCTTGAGGTATTGGTTGAGCGCGAACTTGTTGAAGGTCATTGCTTCCACGAGCACATTGCTGGTGGAGTAAGGGATATGAAGCAGGTCGAAATAGCCTTGCAGGATGCCGTCTTCTCCTGGTGTGCCATGAATGGTGATGTATGCGTAGTCGGGTATGATTTTTTCTCCATTGTCCATGAAGGAAAAGTCGTGGCGATTGACAGGGCTCTTGCTGCCATCGGCAAGGTGAGCCTCCCATGCCTTGCTGGAAATCTCAACCGTATAGACAATGAACTTGTCGCGGTCGAGCCATGAATTGATGCCAGCGGCAGAGCGAAGCGATACGTCGTGTTCTGATGAGTCGCCACCAGCAATGATTGCAATAATCTTTTTCATTTTTTGTGCTATGTTTGTTTGTTGAATACTTATCTGTTCACCGTGTAGCCTCTCCATTTCTCTATCAGCAGTTTCATGTCGGCAGGCAATTCCGAGTCGAAATTCATTTCCTTGCCTGTGCGAGGATGAACGAAGCCGAGTGTCTTGGCATGAAGAGCTTGGCGAGGGCAAATCTTGAAACAGTTTTCCACGAATTGCTTGTACTTGGTGAACTGTGTGCCTCGCAGAATCTGTTCGCCACCGTAACGCTCATCGTTGAAAAGCACATGGCCCACATGCTTCATGTGGACGCGTATTTGGTGAGTGCGACCCGTTTCGAGAATACATTTCACGAGGCTCACGTAGGAAAAACGCTCCAATACATAGTAGTGGGTGACGGCGTGTTTGCCAATTCCCGAGTCGGGAGGGAACACAGCCATCTGCATACGGTCCTTCGGATTGCGGGCGATGTTGCCTTCTATGCGGCCTTCGTCTTCCTCGAAGTTGCCCCAGACGATGGCGTTGTATTCGCGCTTCGTGGTCTTGTTGAAGAACTGCAAACCGAGGTTCGTCTTTGCGAAAGCGGTTTTTGCCACCACCAACAGTCCCGAAGTGTCCTTGTCGATGCGATGAACCAGTCCGATTTCAGGGTTGTTGATGTCGAATTCTGGTTTGTCCTTGAAGTGCCAAGCCAAGGCATTGAGCAATGTGCCGTGCCAGTTGCCAAAGCCTGGATGTACCACCAGTCCTGGCTGCTTGTTCACCACAATCACGTCATCATCCTCATAGACAATGTCGATAGGAATATCTTCGGCTGTGATTTTGTTTTCATAGTGAGGACGATCCAGCATCACCTTGATGACATCGCCTGGCTTCACCTTGTAGCTGCGCTTCACGGGTTTGTCGTTCGCCATGATAAACCCAGCGTCAGCGGCTTTCTGAATGCGGTTGCGCGATATGCCCGAAAGATGGACAATCAGGAACTTGTCCACACGAACCATCTTTGCTCCCTTCTCTGCTATCACGCGGTAGTGCTCATAGAGTTGCGCACCCTCGTCGTCATCGTCCTCAGCTTCCTTGTCGATGTATTCGTCTAATAATTCTTGTTCCTCAAAGTCCATGTCTGAAAATATATCATGAAGAGAGCGATGCCCTCTTGTTCTCTTTCTTTCGTCTATCCTTTCTTTTCGTAGAAAGGTCGCTTCACGTCATCAAAGCTCCACGTTGAAACCACCGTCGATGGAAACCACGCCGAAGCTGTCCATTTCGAGCGAGTCCACCACGATTCCCTTTCCGGCAATGATGGTGAGGGCACGGTCGCGCGACACCATTTCGCCTCCATACACATTCGTCATGCCCTGCTTGATGCCTACCACGAGGTCCTTAGGCTCGTTCTCCACGTACTGCGTAGGAGTGAGGTTGAATCCCATCTGCTTCAGCTGCCTTTCCGCAATGCGCACGGTAGTGTTGCGGATGAGGTCGGGCATTCGTGCCGGAGCTTCACCGCGGCGGTTGATGGTGAGATGGACAATGCGTCCGCTCTTCACCGCGTTGCCTGGCTTTGGCATCTGTGCCAGCACCACTCCTGGCTTCTTGCGCTCGTTGTAGTCGGAGTCGCTTACGATGGCGATGAGGTCCTTCTCGTCGAGCAGCTTCTCTGCGTCGTAGCCTTGCATATCTACTACGTTAGGCACTTCCACCTTCTCGCCATGATGCGTGTAGGTGTCGAGCAGTTCGAAAGCGAGGTAAGGAATACCGACGAGGGCAGCCAGCGCCAAGAGGACGTTGAACCAGAAAAGCAAACCCTTCGTGCCTTTGAAATATGTTTTTAGAGCCATGTTCTTTATCTACATTTTGTTTCAAGGTGCAAATTTAGGCAAATTCCCCGACATATTTATATATATAAGGAGAGAAATTTAAATGAAGAACGAAGAAATGGGTAAAATGAAGAATGAAGAATGAGGAATGAAGAGTGAAAAATGAAGAATGAAGAATGAGGAATGAAGAATGAAAATTACATAAACTAAAATACATTCTTCATTCGGAGCGAAGCGACCATTCTTCATTCTTCATTTTATTATTCTTCATTCTTCATTTCTATGATTCTTCATTCCTCATTCTTCATTCTTCATTTAACTCCATTCTTCATTCAAAAAGCAAAGGCATCGCACTTCCAAGTACAAGATTGGAAAGTGTGATGCCTTCGTTTTCCGTTAAGACTCCTCGGAAAAGCTTATTTTCCGTGGTGTTCGCTTGAAACAGTAAGCTGCTTACGGCCCTTCTTGCGACGTGCAGAAAGTACGCGGCGACCATTCTTGGTCTGCATACGCAGGCGGAATCCATGCTTGTTGATGCGCTTGCGATTGTGTGGCTGAAATGTTCTTTTCATTGCTATCTAATTTTTTAGTATTATTGATTCCGAAAATCATCTCCTCGCTTGCTCTCTGCGGCAAGCATTCGCAGCTTCAGGGACAGACACCTTTATACGGCCCAAAAGTGCATCCTTTCGAGCTTTCGTAAGTGGAAAATCCTCAAAACGGCTTGCAAAATTAGTGATTTTAAATAAATTGACAAAAGTTTTTAGGGTTTTTACATAACTTTTTTTGTCATTTTATGAAAAAAGAGTAATTTTGCACCCGAATTCAACGAGTTGAAAGTCAAGTAATTTATTTATAAACAAGAAAACTGAAGCTAAACATGTTAGCAGGAGACATTAAGAAAAACGTATGCTTGCGCATTGATGGCAGAATCTATGTCGTTATCGACTTCTTGCACGTCAAGCCAGGAAAAGGAAACACAGTGATGAGAACTAAGCTGCGCGATGTGCAGGACGGACGTGTGCTGGAGCGCACATGGATTGTCAGCGCAAAGCTTGAAGATGTGCAGGTGGACCACCGCCAGTTCCAATACCTTTATAAAGAAGGTGAAGACCTCGTGTTCATGAACAACGAGACTTTCGAGCAGGTGAACATCCCAGCAAATGTCATCGACGGTGTTGATTTCCTCAAGGAAGGTGAAAACGTTATGGCTACTATCGATGCAGCTACTGACACGATCCTCACCGTGGAAATCCCTGTCAAGGTAGTTCTCAAGGTCACTTACACTGAGCCAGGACTTAAGGGTGACACAGCAACCAATGCAACCAAGCCAGCAACAGTGGAGACAGGCGCAGAAATCCGCGTTCCTCTCTTCATCAACGAAGGCGACCTCATCGAAATCGATACACGCGACGGTTCATATGTCACTCGCAAGTAATCCTTACAAAAAGTTTTTGTCAAACAAATACAACTACAAGAAAGAGTTTCCCTCCGCAGGAAACTCTTTTTTTTATGGGTGTTCGGAATAGATGCCATCAGGATTTCCGTGTTTCGCATGACCGATGGCTTAAGATGTCATATCGATGCAATGGGGGATGGTAACCTCTGACTGTGGTCTGATGTACCGTCGTGACTAATCTTGGAGTTCGACGTAAGCCAATCGTTCATTTGATTGTACTGAACTGACGAGCCTTCGTTGTTTTTCAAGCGAGGGCTCGTTTGAATCACAACGAGGGCTCGCTGATTCGATAACGAGGGCTCGGCGCTTTAGTAGAATCAAATGGACGTTTCAGCCAATCCCCTCATGCGCTGCACCAAAAGCACAGGCTTGTTTCAGTTTCACCGTTTCAGTGTGTTGCCATCGCCTTGAATTGTCCAGGCGAAAATGCGTTTTCAGACAATGCTCTTGTCCTGAACAGGGCTAATCAAGTTAATCCGATAATCAATGTGTCAACATTTCTGATTTTTAGAACCGACCTAATGCGAAGATGCTGATAATCAGCCGAAAATTTTTGGACTTTCGGCTTTTCTTTGTCTCTTCGCCAGCAAAATCCAAATCACGCATGAAAGACTCCCTGGCAAAACGACTCACCTTCCGCATCATGGCAGTAGTAATGGTCATGCTGGCCCTTATTACGAGCTTTGTCTATGTCTCCGTCAGGGACTATATGCTCAATGAGTCGCAGGAGCGCTATTTGGGCATCTTGCTCAAGGCGCGGGAGAAATTGCGACGTACACTGTCGGATGTCTATGTGGCAACGACAAATAATGTCCACGACATTGAACGCGACATCGACAACCCCGACCTGATGCCTGAGCACATGGAGCGTATCGTCAGGCAAAACAAAATGTTGGCCAGTTGTGGACTCCTCCGAATCCTGCTGAATGTCTATAAGCACACTCGTGCCAATGGCCATGCTGCCATCCTGAGAGGAATGGCAGACGAGGTGGAGGAAGTGTTCAGCCTGAGCGGTTTTTTGCAGCTGTTTAAAGTGGAAGACGTATGACCGAGAAGGAAATCAAACAGTTGCAGGACGAGAACACTTTCCTAAAGAAGAAAGTGGAGCGTCTGAAAGATGAGCTCGTGCGCATGGTCAGCCGCAACCTCGACTTGTCGGAACGCCTCGAATACGACGTTGAGTTACGCCGCCGTGCGCAAGTGGCGCGTGAAATCATGGAAGGCTATGTGGAGCGTCAGCGGAATGCCGACCTCCAGGATGACGGGCAGTTGTTGGCACTTATCGAGATGCGCGTGGAGAAAGAACGTCCACACCTGCGTCCCGACTTCAATGCCGACGACTTGGCTGAAATGCTGGGCATAAGCAAAATACGCTTGGCACAGCTCTTCCGCCACCAGACCATCCACCGCACTCCCGATGCCTATATCGACAACCTCCGTGTCCTGACAGCCCTTCGCCTGCTTCGCGAACAACCCAACTACACCATCGCTGTCGTAGCCGAAGAAGCTGGCTTCTCCAATGTGCGCACCCTTCAACGCCGCATCCAGGAAGCCATCGGCATGAGTCCCGTTGACTATCGCGTCATGCTCACACGCGACAATGCATTCCGAAAGAAATCCATACAAACATATAATAAATGGAAGCCATGCAACCCTCTTCGTTGCATGGCTTCCAGTTTTTCCCTCTATTCCACTCATTGTTTTGAGAGTGAATCCCTATCATTGCATTGAATTGAAAAAACAATAATTAGGGATTTTCTTGCGCATCCCAATGAAATAACGTAACTTTGCATGTGTAACTAATTAAAAGTGAAGAATATGAAACCTACCGTTTTCAATCCCATTCAGCTACAATTGTTGCAAATGTTCTCTCGAATGGATTCCGAGGAAGAACTCAAAGAAGTGCAGCAACTGCTGTCCGACTATTATTTCAAAAAGGTGGAAAAGCGTGCTGCCGAACTATGGGACAAACTGGAGCTTAACGAGCAGAAACTGGAAGAATTGGCAAACATACACGAACGTCTTCCTTACAAATGAATTTACACAATCAGTATAACACTTAAAAACAAAATAATGATGAAAAAGAAGTTATTGATTTTTGTTTTGCTGCCTTTCATGGCAGTATCAGCAAGTGCTCAGACCATATTTGACAGAGGCGATGCGAATGGTGATGGAAGGTTGGATATCAGTGATGTGGTAGCTATTGTGAATGAGATTCTCGGACAATTGTTTTTTTAATGTTGTGATAAGTTCCTAATGGTAGTTGGAGTGCCCCTTTGGGGCAGAAATCTTTCTTTACAAATAATGAAAAAAACATTCTATCATTCATTCTCGCCATCGCTGCCATTACAGTGACGTCGCAAAAATGTTCCGATTCCAAGACAATCAAACCTGACTGGCTGTGGAATATTAGCGATGTCGTTTTATTGGTGAATATTATCTTGGGTAATTAACATCATTTTATCTAAATAAAAAATACTTTTGATATGAAGAAATTCTTCCTTTTATTAAATATGGTCCTAATGGCTATTGGCATCCAGGCGCAGGATTCCGATTTCTACTATTGGAAATTCAATTTCAAGCCTGGCAATACCATCACATTCAGCGACGGATCGACCATTACAATCAATGGAAATCCTGAGGCAAAATATAGCCGAGGAGGAACCGTTTCCTATAGTGGTTTCTCTTTCCCTTCCATTTTGCTCCCAGTTGGCAATCAGAATACATTTACAGCACCTGAGGGGATGCTGGTTTCGAGAATAAAGTTATATTCCTATGTCAATGCCAACAAGGTTGATGTGGAAGGCGATTGCTATTGGAAAGAAGTGGGCGGTGTGCAATACGCTGACGCAAAGGCATCGGGTGGTGCTATGGTTGGTTTTGTTGACAATGGCAAGTACGATCTCCGCTATTTTTCTATACCAACTCCTCAGAAGACTGTCACCTTCACTACTAAAGGTGCACAGTTCGGTGTCATTATCTTGGCAGAATACGTGAAGGACGAAGGCACGGATCCTGACTATGTGACGCTGAATTTCAACTTGATGACGAATCTCCCTGTATCGAACAGCGAGTCGAATGCAGGTGATATTACCGAAGACCAGACATTTGAGGGTGCCAATGGTATTTCACTCACTGTTTCTCCATCGGGCATTGCCACTCCTAATCGTCTTTGGGGTGTGAACGCAACTCTTCCTGATGGCTCTATTCACATTATTCCTCAGCTCCGCGTCTATGGCGGCACGATTAAACTCTCATCCGAGCGTCGCAAAATTCTCAGTGCTCAGTTCGAAGTGACTGGCGACAAGTTTGACCTTACCCCTAACAAGGGCGAACTCACGGGTTTAACTTGGAATGGTGACGCAAAGGACATTGTTTTCACGGTGAATGCACAGTCGCGCATCAGCAGCATCGCGATAACTCTGGGCGAAGCCGAGGAGAAAATTCCTCTGGCTATTTCATGTAATGATAAGGGAACGGTACTTATCAACGATGCATTCAAATTCACCGCAGATTTAGGCGAGGTGGATGTTTTGAAAGGTGGAAGCAATACGTTCGTTTTCACACCGAATAAGAATTGTCAATTGGAACAGGTTTTACTGGATGGTTTGGACGTGACGCTTTCTGTGAAAGAAAACATTTTGACAACAAGAATTCGTGAGGATTCCAAGATGATTGTCACATTCGGAAGGAAAGGTTCTGACGCGAACGGTGATGGAAAGTTGGATATCAGTGACGTGGTAGCTATTGTGAATGAGATTCTTGGGCAATAGTTCTTATCTCGCTATAATGGTACGAAGGGATTGGCATTTCGATGTCAGTCCCTTTTTGATGGTAGAAAAAATTGTCAAACCTGTTCTTGGAAGCGATACGAAAAAAGCATTAAGCATGGAGGTTGTCTTTACTCATGCTGAAAAACTATAAAATTCTTCTTGCTTCGGTTGATTTTTCTGTTGAAAGAGGGTGAAAAATCGCAAAAACGGCTGAAATACAAGTTTTTTGTCGTAACTTTGCAAGTTGAATTAGTATGCAGTTGTTTGGTTGGCTGCAAGAAACAGATTGTTTTTGACGCAAAGGAAGTAGATGGGTCTCATCAAGAAACTTGACATATATGTTCTGAAGAACTTCATTCCGATGTTGCTGGGCACCTTCGTGATCAGTCTGTTCGTCGTTATGATGCAGTTCCTTTGGAAATATGTGGACGACTTGGTGGGAAAGGGCTTGGAACTGACCGTCCTTGCCAAGTTCTTCTTCTATGCCTCCGAAACTCTCATTTCGTTGGCGCTGCCGATTGCCATCCTGCTGGCATCCCTCATTTCGTTCGGAAACATGGGTGAGCGCTTGGAGCTGCTGGCTATCAAGGCGGCTGGCATCTCGCTGGTGCGCACCATGCGGCCGCTGGCAATCTTGATGGTGATTCTCACGGTGTGGAGCTATCATGTGCAGAACGTGGTAGCACCGAATGCGCAGAAGCAGTTGATGTCGTTGCTGTTCTCCATTCGCCAGAAGTCGCCCGAACTGGACATTCCCGAGGGCGTGTTCTACGATGGGGTGCAGGGCATGAATCTCTATGTGAACCACAAGAACAAGGAGACGGGTATGCTCTACAATTGCATCATCTACAACATGCGCGACGGTGTGAACAATGCCCACATCATTCTTGCCGATTCGGGTAGGCTGGAGACGAGTGCCGACAAGCAGCACCTGATTTTGCACCTTTTTAATGGTGAGCAATTCGAGAACCTGCGCAACAATGCCTTGCAGACCAACAATGTGCCTTATCGTCGCGAGACTTTCGTGGAGAAGCATTTCATCATCGACTTCGACCAGAACTTCGAGATGAGCGATGCTGACTTCTCCAATTCGGCTCGCACCAAGAGCATCGACAAGCTGGA
Organism: Prevotellaceae bacterium UBA4361; assembly: GCA_002393575.1. GTDB lineage: Bacteria > Bacteroidota > Bacteroidia > Bacteroidales > Bacteroidaceae > UBA3839. The sequence continues at coordinate 87,636 of DGSN01000023.1, forward strand.
AGAGGGCATCGACTCCATCAACCAACTGATTGACAGCACGTCGCATGCATACGCCAACGACATGCAGCGCGGAACGCTCTACGTGCCCGACTATTCGCCACGGCCATCCGTGCAGAACCAGGAGCATCAGCGGCAAGCGGAACTGGCTGAGCAGAGAAAGGCGGAGCGGAAAGAGGAAACGGCGGTGGAGGCTGTGAACATCGACACGCTCTTCTCCCACCTCACGAACATGCAGCGCATGAATGTGGTGCAGCGTGCCTTGCAAAAAGTGAACTTGGCGAACCTCGACATGGAGTTCAAGGTGGAAATGATGTACCAGTTCGGACGTGAGCAACGAATGCACAAGATACAGATTTGGCAGAAAATCACGCTCGCCTTGGCATGTCTTGTCTTCTTCTTCATCGGTGCGCCGCTCGGTGCCATCATCCGCAAGGGTGGATTGGGAATGCCAGTGGTGGTGGCTGTGATTATCTTCATCTTCTATTACATCATCAACACGCTGGGCTACAACTTGGCATACGCGGGCACCATCCCGCCTGTGGTGGGCATGTGGGTGAGTACCGTGGTGCTGGCACCAATCGGTGCGTTCCTCACCGTGAAGTCGAACAACGACTCGGTGGTGTTCAACATGGATGCTTATCGCAATTTCTTCCGCAAGCTGTGGGGTATTCGAACCAAGCGTCACATCGTGCGCAAGGAAGTGATTATCAACGACCCGAACTACGGCGAAGTGGCAACAATGCTGGAACAGGTGGTGGCAGACTGCAAGGAATACCGCCGCACGAAGCACTTGGGACGCTTCCCGAACTATGTGCATGTGTTCTTCCGTCAGGAGCGCGATGAGGACATCCAGAACATCAGCAACCGACTCGAATACTGTGTGGATGCGCTGTCGAACAGTAAGGACCGCCTCGTGCTGCGCGACTTGAATGCCTTTCCTGTGCTCGACACTTACTCCCATACTGCCCCATTCCAACGGAAGAATTGGAACATTGCAGCGGGTGTGTTGTTCCCTGTGGGCATCTTCTTGGTGTTCCGTATGGCTCGCTTCCGTCGCCGTCTGAGCAAGGACCTGAAGCAAATCATCAAGGCAGGCGAGAACATGGTGGAACAGTGCAGAAAATTGGCAAATTAAAAGTTAAAAAAGCCTCACCCCCAGCCCCTCTCCAAAGGGCGAGGGGAGAAGAATGAGTGAAAAATTGCTATCTGCCTCAATCACTTCACGCTCCACGCTCCACGCTTCACACTTCACGTTAAACTCATAAACTCAAAAACTTAAAAACTCAAAAACTTACAATATGGATAAAGTTAAGTTTGCAACGATAGAAGCAGCGTTGGAGGACTTCCGCCAAGGCAAGTTCGTCATTGTGGTAGATGATGAAGACCGTGAGAACGAAGGCGACTTCATCACTGCAGCGGAAATGATTACGCCCGAGAAGGTGAACTTCATGCTGCGTGAAGGTAGGGGAGTGCTGTGTGCTCCTATCACCATCTCGCGTGCAAGAGAACTGGAGCTGCAGCATCAGGTGGAGGAAAACACGTCGATGCTGGGCACGCCATTCACGGTGACGGTTGACAAACTCGAGGGCTGCACAACGGGTGTTTCTGCTCACGACCGTGCTGCCACCATCCGAGCTTTGGCTGACCCTGCATCGAAGCCTGCCGACTTTGGCAGACCAGGACACATCAATCCGCTCTATGCACAGGACAATGGTGTGCTGCGCCGTGCTGGACACACGGAAGCTGCCATCGACTTGGCACGGCTCTCAGGACTGCGTCCAGCTGCTGCGCTCATCGAAATTCTGAACCCTGACGGCACGATGGCGCGTATGCCCGAATTGATAAAAAAAGCCGATGAATTCGACTTAAAAATCATTCAAATCAAGGATCTCATTGCCTTTCGACTGGAGAAAGAAAGCCTCGTTGAGAAAGGACAAGAAGCCGACCTTCCTACTGAATATGGTCACTTCCACATCATTCCGTTCCGCCAGAAGAGCAACGGACTGGAGCATGTGGCACTCCTGAAGGGCGAATGGACGAAGGATGAGCCTATCCTCGTGAGAATGCACAGCAGTTGTGCGACGGGCGACATCTTCGGCTCGAAGCGTTGCGACTGTGGCGAACAGTTGCACCGTTCGATGCAAATGATAGAAAAGGCTGGCAAGGGACTCATTGTCTATCTCATGCAGGAAGGACGTGGCATTGGTCTGATGAACAAGATTGCTGCCTACGTGCTGCAGGAACAGGGACTCGACACGGTGGATGCCAATATCCATCTGGGTTTCGACCCCGACTTGCGCGACTATGGCGTGGGTGCCCAGATTCTCCGCGACCTGGGCGTGGGAAAGATTCGTCTCATCACGAACAACCCTGTCAAGCGTGTTGGTCTTGAAGGCTACGGACTCGAAATCGTGGAGAATGTGCCTATTGAGATTCAACCTAACAAATACAATGAACGCTATCTCCACACCAAGCAGGCTCGCATGGGCCATGTGCTGCACTTCAACAAATGATAGTCCACTTCCAACCCAATAAAACTCAAAAACTTACAAACTCGTAAACTCAAAAACTTACAAACTCATAAACTTAAAAACTCAAAAACTTAAAAACTTACAATATGGACAACTACATTCGTGACTACAAAGGCAATCAGGCTTATTCGGAGCAGGTTGTCGCTCAATCCACCTTTGCTGTTCTGATGCGCAAGGTGTATGTTTGGATGGCTTTGGCACTCGTTGTTTCGGGACTCACTGCTTATTATGTGGCTGGAAGCGAGCAACTGCTGATGGCAATCTTTAGTAATCAAATCACCTTCTGGGTGCTTGCCATCGCAGAACTCGGACTCGTCATCGGTCTCACCGCAGCGTTCAACAAACTCTCGTTCCCTGCTGCTGCCATCATGTTCCTCATCTATTCTATCTTGAATGGCGTGACGCTGTCGGCTATCTTCGTGGTCTATACCATGTCGTCGATTGCCACCACATTCTTCGTGACGGCAGGAACTTTTGGCGCAATGGCTTTTATTGGTTATACTACGAAGAAGGACTTGACGAAGATTGGCGGCATCTTGCTGATGGCTTTGATTGGTCTCATCATCGCATCCATCGTGAACATTTTCTTGAAAAACAGCATGATGGACCTCGTGATTTCAGCTATCGGTGTGCTGATTTTTGTGGGTCTCACGGCTTACGACGCACAGAAGATTAAGAACATGATGTATGAATATGGTTCAGAGGTGAACGACTTCACGCAGAAGTTGGCTGTGCTCGGTGCCCTCTCCCTCTACCTCGATTTCATCAACCTCTTCCTCTATCTGCTCCGCTTCTTGGGCAAGCAACGCAACTAAAAAAGACGAATTCATCGATATAAATTCAAGTAATACTATAAATTCTTATGCAAAATCTTTCAGAACGTTTGAATCGACTGGCTCCTTCTGCCACGCTTGCAATGTCGCAGAAAAGTAGCGAACTGAAGGCTCAGGGTGTCGATGTCATTAACATGAGTGTGGGTGAACCCGATTTCAATACTCCCGACCACATCAAGGCGGCTGCTATCAAGGCGATTGAAGAGAATTGGACTCGCTATAGTCCGGTGCCAGGCTATCCAAGCCTGAAGGAAGCAATCGTCAAGAAGCTCAAGAATGAGAACGGTCTCGACTACAAGCCTTCTCAGATTATTGTATCGAACGGTGCCAAGCAATCGGTTTGCAACACCATCATGGCTCTCGTTAATGCTGGCGACGAAGTGATTATTCCTGCGCCTTACTGGGTGAGCTATCCTCAGATGGTGCTCCTCGCTGAAGGAACTCCTGTGTTTGTTGAGGCAAAGATTGAAGCCGACTTCAAGATTACGCCTGAACAGTTAGAGGCTGCCATCACGCCTAAGACGCGTGCCATCATCCTCTGTTCTCCATCGAATCCAACAGGCTCGGTCTATTCTAAGGAAGAGCTGGAAGGCTTGAAGAATGTGCTGCTGAAGCATGAGCGTGTCATTGTGATTGCAGACGAAATCTATGAGCATATCAACTACGTGGGCAAACATGCTTCGATGGCGCAATTCGACGACATCAAAGAACGCGTGGTCATCATCAACGGTGTTAGCAAGGCATACGCAATGACAGGCTGGCGCATTGGTTTTGTGGCTGCTCCAGAGTGGATTGTGAAAGGTAGCAACAAGCTTCAGGGACAATACACCAGCGGTCCTTGCTCTGTGAGTCAAAAGGCTGCCGAGGCTGCTTGGAATGGTCCGCAGGACTGTGTGGAAGAAATGCGTCAGGCTTTCGAGCGTCGCAAGAACCTCATCGTGAAACTCACGAAGGAAGTGCCAGGACTGGAAGTGAACGACCCACAAGGTGCATTCTACCTCTTCCCTAAGTGCTCTTCATACTTCGGCAAGGCGGATGGCGACCGCGTCATCAACAACTCTACCGACTTGGCTATGTACTTGCTCGAAGTTGGTCATGTAGCAACAGTGGGCGGCGATGCGTTTGGTTCGCCAGAGTGCTTCCGCATGAGCTATGCAACGAGTGACGAGAACATTGTCGAAGCTATCCGTCGAATCAAGGAAACTTTGGCAAGACTCAAATAAGTTTCTTATCTCCTCCGATTGAGGCAAAGACATAAAAAAGACGCGAGAAAGTGGCAAATCTTTCTCGCGTCTTTTGTTGTATGATATTGCTTATTCAGCAGGCATGGCAATCAGTTTCACATCGGAATTCAAGCCAGATGGAACAGGAGCCCATGTGTTGTAGAGGTTCTTTTTGTAGTAGAGGTCAACCACGTTGATTTCCTTGAATTTTCTCCAAACCACTCCGTCTCTGTCCATCTTCGCAATGCGGTTGGCTGGGAGATTGGTGACATACACTTGCAGTGTGTTTGTACCTTTCTTCAAGAACTTCGTGATGTCACAACGGAAAGGAACAGCGAAGAGAGTTGCCACTTCTTGACCGTTGAGAACCACGCGAGCTGACTCACGAACATCTCCGAGGTCGAGGATGTAACGAACGTCTTTTCCGTATGCTTTCAGCAGTTGCTTGTTTGCTTTCGTGATGTCTTTCAGTTTGAACGTAGTGGCATAAAGTCCTGTTGCCATCGTGGTGTTCAGTGCTTCGTTGTTGAGCGTTGTCCACGACACAGGGTGAGTGAAGGAGAAAGTCTCTGTGATGGCCTTTGGTGCCGCTTTTGGGAACGATAGCGTCCAGTTGCAGAGTGTCGTGGCATGGCTTGCATTTCTCTGCTCGAATTTTTCCTTGTTATAATAAAGGTAGTCGGCAAAAGGCTCTTGGCTGCTCTGATTGAAGGTGCGGAGGATGACGCTCTCACCGCTGGCAAGCTGAATGCGTACCTTATTGCCTTGCGTTTGCGCCTTACCGATTTCACCCGTCATTGGGTTGTAAAGAACGGCATCTTTGAAATTCACGCCGAGGTCAACATAATTGTCCACATCTTTTCCTTGCAAGTTGGAGATGAAGTAGTGGTAACCTTCAGTGTTGCAGCGACGAATGCAGGACAGTCCCTCGTCGTTGCGCATGGCTTCCCGTCTGCCTCCTGCAGCTTGCAGTGCCTCGTCGTAAGACTTTGCTAAGATGACTTTAGTCTTCAGTTCTTGCAGAGCATTATTGAAAGCAGTGTTTTCCACTTCCACGTCCATTCCATAAACTCGTCCAAAGCCAGGCATAGACGAAGGATAATTGGTAACAAAGATGACCTTCACACCTCTTTTTGCCAAGTTCAAGAGTTGCAGAACGGTTTCGAGTGGCATGAACTGTACGTCTGGAATGATGATGGCGGAGTAGTTGCCTGCACCTTTCATTCTCACACCGCTTTGGGAAGGTTCCGCTCTGAGAAGATAGCGGTCGGAAATGTAATCCACGTCGTAGCCATGCTGGATGATGCTTTGGATAGTTTTAATAAACTTCGGAGCACGTTTATCCATGGAGTGAATGTCGAAGAGGGCGATGCGATTTGGCTGTTCGTATATCATGTCGTAGAATGGCAGATAAACGAGAAAGTCGTTGTCGGGTTGTCCCCATTGCAGGAACGACTGGCAGCGCTGGATGTACTGGCTGAATGCAGGTAAATCCTTCCACTGAGGGTTGTTTGGAGTCATATCGACCGAAGCGTAGAATCGCCAACCTGGCCATTCGGCATCCTGTGGAGAGTAGCAAGAACCGTGGAAGAACACATGGTTTACGCCAGCCACGAACATCAAGTCGATGTCGGGTTTGCATTGCGAGAGCGAAGTACGGAAATGCTCGGTGAGCCAAGTGAAAGTCTCGGAACTTGTGTATTTCTTTCCTGCGATGTGTGCTCCCGAGGAAGCATATTTCAGCATCGAAATGTCGGAGTAATTGGGCTTTGTGAAACCTGGGTCGGTGCGGAGACCTTTGATTTTGAAGTCGGAGAGTCCGAAGCCCTCGCATTCAGGAATATCTACTTCGGCGTAGAGGTCGATGAGGTTGGCAGGTGAACCATGCGCCTGATTACGTGTGATGGCTCCACCTTTGTGTGCCCATTCTGTCCACTGCGTCGTGAAGTTCTCCAAAAGCAGTTCTCCCATTGTCTCTCGATAATCGCTGAGGACGCGCTTGGCTTGTTCAGTTCGCTCAGCATCAGGCATGAGGAAGAGATCGAACACATCTTCCAAACAGTAGCCACGACGCTTGTTGAATTCTTCAAGGAGCGATGGCGTCCAGTCTGCACCATACACTTCGTAGGAGTCGTTGAAGAAGGTGTGAGGACGAGGGGTGCGCGACGAGTTGAAAGCCGTCTCGAAGGTAGCAAGATAACTTCGAACAGCTTCTTTGTCGAAGTGGTCGATGACGAAACCCTCTCCGCCAGGAGCGGCACGCTTCACCATCTGCTGCGTTCTGCCCACGTAGAGGACGATGATTTTATCGTGTGCTGCGATTCTCAAATCTTTCAGTGGCAGTTCATATCCCTTTCCATCTTTCGTCCTACGGGCAAGTTCGGTGATGTCGTCGGTCACGTGGTCAGGCGAACAAAGCATCACGCGGGAGAGGGTAGGTGCTTGCTTCTGCTTTGTGTCGGTGCACGAAATGTCCAGCACTTTTGCCTTTCCGATGTTTGCCAAGGGATATTCTTGGAAGATGGCCTTGCATGCTGCTTGGCTCAGTGGAACATTCGGACCGCCGAAAGGCCATCCTGTACCTGTTGCCATGTTGGTTTCCACGCCGAGTTTTCCACCTTTTTCTTCGGTGTATTTCAGCATTTTCATCCATTCAGGACTCAGGTATTTCAGTTCGTTCTTTTCGTTGCCATTCACGCCATAGATGGGTGTGATTTCCACGCCGCCGATGCCCGCTTTAGCATATTCCGAAAGCGTGTAGTCGAGTCCTTTTTCATCGACAGCAGAACCTAACCACCACCAGCGGGTGTAAGGCTTGGCTTCCTGGGGAATGTCAATCCACGTCTGTGCTTGTGTGGCAACTGCGGATGAGAGGAGAAGAAGGGAGAAAAGGGCTTTTTTCATTGTTGTTGGGGGATGGGATTGATGGGGTTAATGGGGATAATGGGGGGATGGGGGGGATGGGAAATTATAAAACTTATGGCATTTTGAGCGTGCGGAGACTGGCTTCGAGCTTGCGGATGTATTCGCGTTTGCTCTTGCCTGGAGCCATGACGAACCCTTCGGTCACGATGATGCGGTTGTTGGTGGTATCCACTTGGGCATAGCTGACGAAGGGTCCGCCAAGGGCAACCTTTTCCATTTCCCACAGTCCGCGAACTTCAAGCACGAAGTGACCGTCAATCTGCAAGTTCTTCGTTTCGATGCTCTGAGGGTTGTACGTCATGTATTGCCCTTCGTCGAGTCCTTGCACGTTCTTCTTCATGAATTCCTCGCGTTTGAGCAGGAAATTGTCGATGAGAAAGGCATCGGTCGTTGTGTAAGGATAGGCATACATGCAGAAATTCAGCAGGTTGTTGTACTCGCCGTCCATTTCCGTGGAAGCCCAGAAGAAGTCTTTGCCCTTTTTCTTGATGAAATTGATGTCGTCGGGAGTCTTGATTTCGCAGCCGAACTGTTTCTTGGCTTGGTTCAAGACTGTGAGGCTGAATTTCTTCTTCAAGTTGGCTTGTTCGCGTTGCAGTTCGGCATCCGTGAAGATGGTGAGAATCTGTTCGCGGTTTTGCAGACACAGTTCGTTGAACGAATTGTTGTCGGGTGCCGTGAGCGAAATCACAATCTGCGGACGGGCGTACAAGTCACGCACCACGCGACATTCAGGCTTCTGGTACTTCTTGCTGATGTCAGCCGTGATGATGTTCGCGTAGAACATGAACGACTTCGTGAAGTTGGACGGGTCGATGGTTGTGGTGCGAAAATACTGCTCGTCCTGTGGCAGACAAGGAATCGTGGCATTCACGATGTCTCGGAAACACTCTCCGTTGGTCGTTCCGAGCCAGTCCTTGTTGCACACCACCAGCAGTTCGTAAGGTGCTGACATCGAAGCACCTCTCACCTTCGAACCTCCTTTCTTGTTCTCATTGCTGTTGTCGCAAGAGAAAAGCGTGAGGATGGAAAAGAGTAGTAAACAATACCTGATTTTCATTTTTCTTCCCTATCGAGTTTTTTCTGTGGCAGCCGACAACCTATAGACCTCACTTCCTGCCAAGAGGAAGCAACCCAGTCCGAAGTCGTCGAAGTCTGGTTCATTGTTGTAACCCACTGGTTGCGAGTCCTTTGGTTCCTTGCCTGTACCTTGTACGAAGCCTAAGAAACCATTCTTGTGCAAGCACTTCTTCACCATCGCCTTCCATGTTTTTGCGATGATTGGCAGATAGGTCTCTTTGTCGAGCATATTGTTGCGAACTCCCCAAGCCATGCCATAGATGAAGAGGGAAGTGCCCGTGAGTTCCTTGCCCCCGAAGTGGGTGTCGTCGTGCAGACTGCAATTCCAGAAATAATCCTTGCGCTGGCATTTCACCAGTGCTTTGGTCATGCTGAGGAAGTCTGCCTTGTAGGTGCTGAAATGGTCGTTGTGGTTGCCTTTGTTCTTCGATTCCATCGCATCCTCCATGGCGCGAACAAGCGCTGCATATACCCAACCGTTTCCGCGGCTCCAATAGCAGTTCTCTCCATTTGGCTCCTTGTAAGGTGGAACGAAATCCTTGTCACGCCACCAAAGCCCTTCTGCCTCGTTGAAAAGTCCGCCTGCCAAGGTGTCGCGAGTCCATATATACATGCGATAAGCTTGCTTGCTATAGGCTTCTGCCTCCTCTTTCGTATCTACCATGGCCTCGAGGGTGGTGAGCACAGGAAGTCCCATCTGAATGGCATCAATCCAAGTCCAATCGTGGATGCTGGAGCCATTGAATTTTGCCTTGCTGTTAGGATCTGGTTCCGTGTCAGCCTGTTCCATCAGGTTTGCCATGCAAGTTTTGGTTGGTTCTATCATGCTCGCATCAACCACCAAATTCAATTTTAAAGATACGCTCGAATTGTAAATGGTAGAGCTTATATACTTTTTCCAATTGTAGTAGTCGAGATAAGCCTGCGAGCAGCAATAGTCGTCGGCATCGCGGGTGTTAATGCCGTTGCGTGGTGTCCATTTGTGGAAATTTCCCCACGTCTCCATGTAGTCGATGTTCTGCTGATTGCTTGGGTCGAGTTTGATGAGTTCCATCAATCCTTCGAAATACACGCCACGCGTCCACAGGTTGCTGGGGCGTTCCTTTTTCACGAAAGTAGGTTTCGTGGCATCGGGATACTTGCGGATGAAATAGTCGTTGGCGCAGTGCATCGCTTTCAGCACGTCGGCGCGTTTCGGCATTTTCTGTGCTTGCGTCAGCACACATACACTCATTAGTAATACAGCAATAGTTAGGATTCTTTTCATATTGGTACTTTATGGTTTAGTGTTTAACGTGAAGCGTGAAGTGTGAAGCGTTTAACGTGAAGCGTGAAGTGTGAAGCGTGAAGTGATTTTGCCGGACGGCATTTTTCACTTTTCATTTTTCACTCTTCATCACATGATAGTGTTCAGGTATCGTTCCAATTCTTCGGTTGTGATGTCCCTCTTGAACTCTCCGTTCTGAGCCAGGGTGATGTGTCCCGTTTCCTCCGACACGATGATGGAGATGGCATCGCTCTGCTGCGTGATACCGAGTGCGGCACGGTGGCGGAGTCCGAGTTCCTTCGGGATGTCCCTGTTGTGCGACACGGGCAGGATGCAGGCAGCCGACACGATGCGGTTGTTGCTGATAATCATTGCACCGTCGTGGAGCGGAGAATTCTTGAAGAATATGTTTTTGATGAGCTGCGCATTGATGTTGGCATCGATGGTTTCGCCCGTGTTCTCAATGTCTTGCAGCGACATGCGCCGCTCGATGATGATGAGTGCGCCGACCAGGTTCTTGCTCATGTAGTCGCAGGCACGCACAATCTGCATGATGGCTGGGTTTTCCTCTTCGTCCTGGGTCTTCTTTCGAGAGAACAGTTGCAGGAAAGAATACAGTCGGTTGTTCGAGCCGAGCGTGAGGAAGAAGCGCCGTATGTCCTCTTGGAAGAGGATGATGAGAGCCAGCACACCCACGCTGACGAGTTTGTCGAAGATGCTGCCGAGAAGTTTCATTTCCAGCACCTGCGACACCACAATCCACATGATGATGAACACGAGAATGCCATAGAACACGTTCAGTGAGCCTGAGTCGCGCATCAGCTTGTAGATGTTATACAGGAGCAATGCAACCAGGAGTATGTCGATGACGTCTTTAATGCCAAATTCTATCATTTTCTGTGAGAGTAAATAAAGTGAAAAGTGAAAAGCCTTAATCAAGGACAAAGAACAAAGGACAATGTACAGGCTTTGAAATTCGTACTTTGTAAATTGTACTTTGTACTTCTCTTCATGCTTCCCGCTTCACGTTAAACACGAGAGTTCATTTGCTGGAAAATCTTCACGGCTTCCACACACGCCTTCACGTCATGAACGCGGAGGATGTTGGCGCAGCCTTTCGTCAGGCAGATGGTGTGAAGCACCGTCGTCCCGTTCAGGGCTTCTTGGGCTGTGGTTCCCAGCAGTTTGTATATCATGCTCTTGCGAGACACGCCCACGAGTAGAGGCAGTTCGAAGATTTTCAGTGCTTCCAAGTGGTTGAGCAGCATGTAGTTGTGTTCCAGCGTCTTGCCAAAGCCAAAGCCAGGGTCGAGGATGATGTCCTTCTGTCCCAAGTCGCGCAGTTGCTGAATCTTCTCGGCGAAGTAGAGGAGCACCTCCTGCATGAGGTCGTCGTAATGCGGAGCCTCCTGCATGGTTTGCGGTGTCCCCTTCATGTGCATCAGCACGTAGGGCACACCAAGACGTGCCACCGTCCGAAACATGTCCTTGTCGAGTTCTCCGCCCGAAATGTCGTTCACGATTTGCACGCCGTATTCCTCCACGCACATCTTCGCCACGTCAGCCCGAAACGTATCGACCGACACCACCGCTTCGGGAGCCAGCTTCCTCACAATCTGCAATCCGCGTCGCAAGCGTTCCATTTCCTCCGTGGGCGAGATGTCGTTGGCATTGGGACGCGAAGAGTAGGCACCGATGTCAATCATCTGCCCCTGTTCAGCCACGATTTGCTCCACCCGTTCTGCAATCTCCCTTTCCGTTTGCTTTCTGCTATCGGCAAAGAAAGAGTCGGGGGTGACATTCAGAATGCCCATCACCTGAGGCGTACCCAGGTCAATCAGTTGTCCGTTGGCGTTGATGGTGTAATTCAGCATGATTCAAACAAAAACTATGCAAAAGTAACAAATAATTACGAAACTGCGAAATTCTCACTTAAAATATGAACAGAAATCCATCCCGATGCTATCTTTCTGCAAGATGGAAGGGGGAATGAAGAGAATCGTTTCTTCAATTCGTGCCACTTCCCTTTGGGAATTTCGTGAGACAATCATTTGATTCGTCTTAACGACCGAGCCCTCGTTTGAAAAACAACGAGCCCTCGCTTGAGCTTCAACGAGCCCTCGCTTGAAAAACAACGAAGGCTCGCCTTTTCAGTAAGTCCCCAATCGCGTTCGAGTAAGTCCCCAATCGCGTTCGTGTGAGTCCCCAATCGCGTTCGAGTAAGTCCCCAGTCGCGTCAGTTCAAGTCTCTTTGCAGAAAAAATGTTTGCTTGAAATCCCTGCATTTCGTTTTTTTGCACTATCTTTGCGCAATCAATTAAAACACAAACAAATGGACATTCAAGATTTATACGAGATTTTCAAGCAGCATCCAGAGATAACGACCGACAGCCGCACGTGTCCCGTCGGTTCCATCTTCTTTGCGCTGAAGGGAGAGACCTTCGATGGAAATGCGTATGCCAAGGCTTCCTTGGAGAAGGGTTGCGCCTACGCAGTTGTAGATGAAAAGGAATATGCTGACGAACACGACGAGCGCATCATTCTGGTGGATGACGCTTTGCAGACTTTGCAGGATTTAGCCCGATTCCATCGGGAGAAATTGGGTACAACCATCGTTGGCGTGACAGGTACGAATGGCAAGACCACGACGAAAGAACTGATTGCTGCCGTGTTGCAGAAAAAATATAAGGTACACTACACTCAGGGCAATTTCAACAACCACATCGGTGTGCCAAAAACCTTGCTCCAGCTCACGCCCGAACACGAGATGGCTGTGGTGGAGATGGGTGCCAATCATCCAGGCGAAATCAAGACGCTGGTGAACATTGTCCGTCCTGATTATGGCATCATCACGAATGTGGGCAAGGCTCACTTGCTGGGCTTTGGCTCGTTCGAAGGTGTGATTCGCACGAAGGGCGAACTCTACGACTTCATTCGCGAGCATGGTGGACAGGTGTTCATCAACAACGACAATCCTCACCTCCTTGGCATCTCGCATGGCTTGCAGCTGGTGCGCTACGGAAGGCTGAAGAAGGAGAACAACGCAGCGCAAGACCCACATTTTGCCACGCCTCATGCTTCGCCAAACTTGGTGGATGGCGAACTGGTCAGTTGCAATCCTTTCCTCTGTTTCAAATGGAACGGGCATGAAGTGCAGACTCACCTCATTGGCGACTATAACCTCGACAATGCCCTTGCTGCTGCCACCATCGGCACGTACTTCGATGTGCCTGCCGAATCCATTTGCGAGGCTCTGGAAGAGTATGTGCCTTCGAACAACCGTTCGCAATATGAGCAGACGGCATTCAATCGACTGGTGATTGATGCTTACAATGCCAACCCTACGTCCATGCACGCTGCCTTGCACAATTTCTGCCAGATGACATTGCCTCACAAGATGTGCATCCTTGGAGCGATGCGCGAACTGGGCGAAGTGGGACAGGAGGAGCATCAGAAGTTGGTGGACTTCCTCCAAGAAGCTGGTTTCGAGCAGGTTTGGCTCGTGGGTGAGGAGTTTGAGAGTACGCAGCACCCTGCTTCGTTCCGTCTGTTCAAGGATGTGGAAGACGTGAAATTCGCCATTGCTCAGTACAAGCCTCAGAACATGACGATTCTCATCAAGGGCTCGAATAGCAACAAACTGTTTGAACTCCCTAAGATGTTGTAAATGAAGAATGAAGAATTAGGAATGAAGAATGTTAATGACTCGGAAAGACAGGAGAAAAGAGTGAAATACATTCTTTATTCATAGGAAAGAAATTAGAATAATTAGAATAATTACTCCAAAAATTTATGTGTTGTTACAGCAAAAATAAACATATTATTTCTGACAAAATTATTCTAATTATTCTAATTTCTTTCCTTAAGTTAAATCTACTAATTGTTTTTTCCCGATTACATAATTAAATAGATATTATGAATTTCAAGAAAATCATCCCCGACGCCATTTGCGTCCTTCTCTTTGCCCTCATCGCTTTCTGCTATTTCTATCCAGCAGACTTCGATGGACGCCGACTCACAGGGCACGACAACACGGCTGCCGATGGTCTGTCGGTGGAAATTAAGAACTACCGTGCTGAACATAACGGCGAAACGCCACGATGGATTAACTCCATCTTCGGTGGTATGCCTACTTATCAGGTGGCTCCAAGTTATGATTCCACGCGCAGCATGTCGTTTCTCGAAAAGGTATATCACCTCTGGTTCCCCGACTATGTTTGGTACATCTTCGCATCGATGTTGGGCTTCTATATCCTGCTTCGTGCCTTCGACTTCCGTCATTGGATGGCTGCCTTGGGTGCCATCGTGTGGGCATTCAGCAGCTATTTCTTTATTATTATAGCAGCAGGACACATCTGGAAAGTGATTACCTTGGCGTATATTCCGCCAACCATTGCGGGCATGGTGCTGCTCTATCGGGGCAAGTATGTGTGGGGATTCATCGTCACGGCGTTCTTTGCTGCTCTTCAGATTCTGAGCAACCACGTGCAGATGACCTACTATTTCCTCATTCCTGAGTTCTGCCTCTTCTTCGCCTTCTTGGTTCAAGCCATCCGCACGAAGAAGATGGCGCATTTCTGCAAGGCAACAGGTTTGCTGGTGGCTGCCGCAGCCATCGCCATTGCCATCAATGCGTCGAACCTTTACCACACCTACGAATATGCGAAGGACACGATGCGCGGCAAGAGCGAATTGGTGAAGGAAGGTGCCGACCGCAGCAACCAGACCAGTTCGGGACTCGACCGCGACTACATCACGGCATGGAGCTATGGCATTTCGGAAACGTGGACGCTGCTTGTGCCGAACGTGAAGGGTGGTGCATCGGTGCCACTGCGCGAGAATGCCACTGCCATGAAGAAGGCGAACGGACAGTTCACCAGTGCTGGCATCTACGGTGCGTTCACGCAGTATTGGGGTGAACAGCCAGGCACGAGCGGCCCTGTCTATGTGGGTGCATTGGTTTGTATGCTCTTCGTCTTGGCGTTGTTGATTATTCCGAACAATAACCCTCTGAAGTGGGCACTCATCATTGCCACGGTGCTGTCTATCCTCCTTTCGTGGGGTAAGAACTTCATGGGATTCACCAATTTCTTCATCGACCATGTGCCTATGTACGCCAAGTTCCGCACGGTGTCGTCCATCCTCGTGGTGGCAGAATTCACCATTCCGCTCTTGGCACTCTTTGGCTTGAAGATGTTTGTTGAGAAATGCCAGCAGAAGGAAACTCGCACCACGATGCTTCGTGCCCTCACGCTGAGTTGTGTCATCACCGTGGTTTGCTGCCTTTGCTTCGCTTTGGCTCCTACGGCTTTCGGTGAGTGTCTCTCCACTGCCGACCGCAATGCGATGGACCAGTATGTGCAGCAGGGCTATTTCGACAATGGCATGGCTGCCAGCATCCTCGCCAGCATCTCCACGATGCGCGCTGCGATGGTGAGTGCCGACGCATGGCGTTCCATCGTCATCATCCTGATTGGTGCGGTCCTGATGTACTGGTACTTCACGCAGAGCGGAAAGATTGTTAATGAAAACAAGATGCTGAAGGAGAAAGGTATGCCAACGGAGCAGGATGGCGTTTCTCCATTCCGTGTGCCTGCATCCATCCTCTCCATCGCTTTGTTGGTGGTGTGCTTGGTGGATATGTGGATGGTGAACAAGCGTTACCTGAACGACGGCATGTTCTCGCGTCCTCAGCTCGATGCTGCGTTGCAAAAGACGGAAGCCGACGAGTTCATCCTCTCGAAGTCGGGTGACAAGCGCGACTATCGTGTGCTTAACTTCACGGTTTCTACGTTTAATGACAACACTACGTCCTATTTCTATAGTTCGGTGGGTGGTTATCATCCTGCCAAGTTGCGCCGCTATCAGGAACTCATCGAAGAGCACATCGCTCCTGAAATGAGCAACGTGTATAAGGCAATGGGTGAGGCCCGCCTCGACACGGCTGCCATGATGACGGGTGGGTCGAAGTTCCCTGTCTATGACCTCTCGGCTGTGAACACTGATTCGCTCTATCCTGTGCTGAACATGCTCAACACGCGCTGGTTCATCCTCGGTGCGCAGAATGGCGAGAAGATTCCTGTGGAGAACACGGCTGCCTACGGCAATGCGTGGTTTGTGGATAATGCGCTGCTCGTGACGAATGCCAACGAGGAAATGGCTGCTTTGCACAAAGTGTCGCCTCACCACACGGCGGTTATCAATAAGAATCAGTTTAAACTTGACAAGAACGTGGAGCTAGTGGAAGGAAGCATCAAGCAGACTTCGCTCACTCCAACGAGCGTGAGCTACGAGTCGGAGTCGGATGCTGAGGGATTGGCTGTCTTCTCTGAAATCTATTATCCGGGCTGGACGGCGACGATTGACGGCAAACCTGCCGTAATCCTCCGTGCCAACTACGTGCTTCGTGCCATGATCATTCCTGCTGGCAAGCACGTTATCGAAATGACGTTCGATCCTACATCCGTTAAGACGACAGAGACCATTGCAAACACAGGACTTTACATTCTCCTTCTTTGTATCGGCCTCGCCCTCTTCTTCGGACTGAAAAAGCGAAAGAAAGAGAAGCTGAGTCAATAGTCCAGAAAGTACGATAGACCGTTGGCAGGTGGTGAAGCGAAGCGGAACCCCTGCATAGGATTCAATAGAAAATCGAACCCCGAAGGTGGTGACAGAGCACATGTAAAACGTCTCTGTCACCCACTTCGGGGTTTTGTTATTGGATGTTGCTTAGCAGGGGTTCCGTGCTTCGCACTTCACCGCCTGCCTGTAGTCTTTCAGGCCTTCGGCCTTTTTACGTTCATTGATATTTTTATTTATTGTTCATCTTTCTCGAATATGCTGCACCAACGGTAAACCCAGTGTGTGCGACTGTCGCAAGAGTGGTAGTTGATGGCTCTCAGCTCGTTCTTTTTACTGCCATTTGGAATACGTAACACAAAATCCCACTCGCCGGAAGTGGCTGAACCAGGACGTGTGCCCACAGTTTTGCTGCCTGTGAGGTTGATAACCTTCCCCTCGACAGCCCAGTCACTGATAAAGTTAGGACCTATGCTCTCATCTTCAAATGTTATCCACGGGGTTTCATTGACATAGCAGGTTGCCTCACCAGTAGTCCTCTTTACGGTAGCGTGAAGGACAATCGAATCACCACCTTGCATGCAAGTAGGCGGAGCTTCAACTGTTGCATTAAATCCGACAGGGAAGAGCTCTCCGTCATCGTAAATGCCCACGATACCCCATACCTTGCCATTCTTAGTGTGCTCGGTTGCCGATGCAGTATAGTTCATATAGGCACCTTCATAGCCAGTTGTGTTATCGTGACAGTTGATGTCTGTTCTGATAAGATACCATGAGCGCATTTCTTCCAAATCGTCCACATTCTTCTCGAGTTTTTTGTCTATATAGCCTTTCTTGGCCAGCCATTTATAGAAGCCTTCATTGTCGGGATACATTTCAAGGTATTTTTCTATGATTTCGCACAAAGTCTGATCTACTGACTTTCCCGCACTTCTGCCGGAGATATCTCCGTTAACAACTAATTCATTACGGAATCTCTCCATAAGAGCATACAGTCGGGTTAGTCTTTGTGTATAGTTATAATTAAGTTTATCAAAGATCTCCATATCCATGAGTTTATATGAATCACTATCCCACAATTTAATAAGCTTTAGAATCTCTTCCTTTTTCTTGTTAACTTTTAGCTTATCACGATAGCGCTGTTCAAACATCTGGCGTATCTCTTCTTCGGTCATGCCGAACGAGAATTTAGGAGATGATATTCTATATTTCTCAATCAAAATGTTCCAATCGTCGGCACTGACGTTTCCATTCTTAGCTAACTTTTCGTAATCATTGTAACAATCAATAGCTCTTTGCTGATTAAAGAATTATATCCCGATATTTGTCACCTTTGCTACTGCTTGAACTGCCATAATATAAGGAACCTGTTTTACTGAGAAGTCTTTCAGCCGTTCTACAGCAAAGCCACTTGCATATTCCCATGCTATGGTTGCGGGACTCTGGCCTTCGCCCAAGCGTTTACCCAAATCTTCCATGTTATCTTGGTTCAGATGTTCCTTGAGGAAATCTTTCACTGCTTTGTTATTTGGGTCTGTTTTAAGTTTGCCGAACAAGATAGACAACGTCTTTGCTTTGATTTCTTTTGATAATTTCTCAGCTATTCGTTCAGCGGCCTTTTGAGTAAGTGTGCCACTGTCATAGCCTTCAATCATCTCCATGGTCTCTTTTACAAAGTCATTGTCACCCAGTACTTCTTTGAAAGCAATGCCCAAAAGGTCGTTTTCTCCGAACCCAGAATTTTCAGCTATGGCCTTAAGCTGGACTTTCAACTTTTTGTAATCTTCGTCGCGCATATCGGCAACCCAACCATTGGTAGAAACACGATCGGCAAACTGTCTATTCAGTTCTTCCTTGTTCTCTACCGTTGCAGCAGGACAGAAGTGGTAGGTCTGAAACCTGACATATCCTTCCTTTAGTGAGGCATAATCAGGAATGATGTACTCTGGACCTTCATCTCCAAAGAGGACACCTATCAGTTCATTATACTTCTCCTTAGGATAGTTCTCTGGAATTTTAAAACTTACTGTTGCATCATCGTCCAATACTACATGGTCTTTTCCGTCTTGGGTCACATTGACAGGCGTACCGACGATGTTGTAGCCTTGTGCCTTGAGTTTCGTCACTTCCTCATCAGACAGCGGCTCAATTTTTACGCCAGATGTTCCGCTTGGTAAATCCACTTTGTAGCCATTTGCGTTGCTCTTCTCGTCCGCACCGTCGTCGCTACATGACACTAAAACTTGACTAAAAATAGCCAATAGGCAAAACGCCATTAAAGAAATGTACTTTTTCATAAAATTACTTGTTTAAATATAGTTGGATAGTATTTTCCGAAATGTAGTATCACGTCTTTCAAGGCAAAAATATGAACAAAAGGTTGAAAGAGTACTGCCAAACATAAAAAAAGACTCCCATTCCGCGAAATGAGAGTCTTTTAAACGGAATGGGAGTCGAAGATTGTTGGGTGTTGGGGTGCTTATTCCAATTTAGCCGATTGTGTCAGCCATTCCTTTGGGGACAAACCGGTGACAGCCTTGAAGCTACGGAAGAAGGTAGATTCGCTGGTGAATCCTGACTCAGCGATGACAGCATTCAGCTTCATCTCGGGGTTCTCGCTAAGGAGTTGCTGGGCATAATGCACACGGTATTCGGCAATGAGCTGGGCAAAGGTGCAGTGACGCTGGATTTGGATGCAGTCGGTTAAGGTCGTGACGCTGACTCCCAACTCGACTGCGATGTCCGACAAGCGGAGGCGTGATGTAAGGTATTGCCGATCTCGTTCTATCGACTGACAGATACGTTGCATCAGTTCCTCGTCGGTTGACTGTGGGTCGTTTGAAGTGAGAGGACTGGCAACGGTATGTTTTCTATTACGATATAAATAAATAATGTGTGCGAGAATGAGAAGAACGAATATGGTCAAAAGTATCCATAGCCAAAGAGGGATGCTCTGCAAATTTGCAGCCTGTTCTGCGGCTTGTCCATCAGGGGATGAACCAAAATGGTAGAGCCAAACGGTAGAAAGTGGATTGTAGTTGTCTTCTGGATTACCTCCTGCGAGGATGAGGTCTCCGTCTGGTGTGACGATGGGAATTGCCACGGTGGCGTGTTCCAAAGAGTCTGTGTGGAAAAGTGTTAGTTCCGCTGGTTGATGGGCAAAGTCGATGGCCAGTACAAACTGATGGCGGCAGATGCTATCGACTCCAACGATGTAGCCCCGTTGACGCGGCTTGTCGATGGCAATAGGTCCTTTGTAGAAAATGGGCCCAAAAGAACTTTTCGTTGGAATGGGGCATGCAGTGGGCAGAAGCGAGAATGTGGTGTCGCGCATCATGACGATGCCCAGCTGCCCACTTTTGTCTCTTGCCGCCAGCATGTAGGTGTATTCGCCATGTAACTCGTCGCCAATGGAGCATACACTGCTATTAAACGGCTGGTCAGTGAAAACAGGTTTCCATTGCTCTAAAAGCGGCACACGGAAGGCATCGCCCTTTAGGTGGTCTGCCCAAATGGTATCAGGGTGGTTCATGTAGAGATTGCTGCCACTGATGATGAGGGCATCGTCAGAGGCTATGGGGAGAATGTAGGGATTGGAACGCCCCTGTGCCACGTCCTTGAGGTGCTGTACTTCGCTGTTTCCGTCGAAGTAGGCAATGGCATCGTTGGCATAGTGGTTACCACTGATAATGATACGCCCATCATTCAGCTGTGTGGCATTTGCCAATACACGGCGCTTGTCCAGACAACCGAAACCTTCGAAAGAATGTGTCGTGGAATTGTATCGCTCCAATGTAAATGACTGGCCTATGCCGAGTTCTTCGTTGTGGCCTCCACCGATGAGAAATTCATCAGCGTGGAGGGTGACAGCAAAACCATTGTCGTGACTATAGACCATTGACATTGGATGCCATGCTCCATTAGCAAAATATTCGGCTGTTGGTGTGGGCACAAAGCCTGTGGTATGCCCACCCACTACTGTCAGCTCCCCATTTGCATAGAAGATGCTATGTCCGCTTCGAGGTATGTTTAGGTCGGGCAGACGTTCTGGTACGATGCGCTTCGTCGGGCATGACGGCTGAGCGGATGCGGGAATTATCGCAGCCAGGCAGAGAAGGAATAATAGTGTTGAAGTAATCCTTTTCGGAGAGATTCGTTGCAAAAACATAAACAATTTATGAGCCACAAAAAGAAATCAGTTTTTCAGATGCTTAGCTTCGGCTGATTTGCAATCCTGTTTTGCTGAGTGCCATATCCACGAAGCGGGCATTGGCGTTGGTTTGGTTTTCCAAGATGATTTTCTTGATGCGTGCAGCCGCTTCGGGGTCTTTTGCCACCATGTAGAGGAAACCGCCTCCACCTGCTCCTGGGAGCTTGTAGCCCAAGCAGAGGTCGTCGATGAGTTGGGTGAGGACTGCGATGTCTTTTGGATTGGTGCCACTGTCGAGTGCTTGGTTCTGCAACCAGTTCTGACGGAGAAGGTTGCCCATGTCGTTGAACTTTTGGCATTGGATGGCTTCGTACATGTCGAGTGCCAATTGTTTCATGTCGCGTAGATGGCTCACTTGCTCGTGCTTGCTGAGGAACATGTTGCGGACGATTTCTGCAAGGATTTTCTTGGCAGTGCGCGTGATGCCCGTGTAGTAGAGTAGGTGGCAGGACGCGTATTCGGGTTGCGTGTAGAGATAGTCGGGAAGCCAACGCACCACGGGGTTCTGGTCGAATCCTTTCTGCGTTTGCAGCAGTTTCACTCCTCCGAGGATGCCGCCAAACTGGTCTTGCCATCCTCCGCCTGTGGTGAGCATCTGTTCGAGCACGAGTGTGCGTCGAGCAATTTCGTTCTTGTCCCATGCCAGTCCGCAGAAGTCGCTGATGACACCGAGAATGGTGGCAGCGAGGATGCTGCTCGTGCCCAGTCCGCTGCCAGCAGGGATGGCAGAGAGTGTTGTCACCTCGATGCCACAACCGAAGGCTTCGAGTTGCTGATGGAGCGACGTGAAGTTCTCGAAGCAGAAGCCTGGCTGGAATCCTGCCAAGACGAGTGCTGCTTTTGAAATGGAGAAGGGACTGCCTACTTTCTTGAAATCCGCCAATTCATCGAAGGTTTCTATCTCTTCCCTTGCTCCCAAGTCGATGCTTCGGAGCACGATGCGGCGTTCCTTGCAAGGGCGAATGTAGGTTTGGATTGGAGGTTGTCCGTTCAGTTCCAATGCGAAGTTCACCACGTTTCCGCCTTCCAAGAGGCAGAACGGCGGCGTGTCGGTCCATCCGCCTGCAATGTCGATGCGCACAGGGCTGCGTCCCCACACGATTTGGTCGCTATAGACCGACATGCGCGGCTGTTGTGGATGGGAGAGAACGGTGGAGGTGAGTCCTTCGTTGAGCAGACGGAATGCCTTGTCGCTGTTGCCACGGAACATGGCATCGTGGATGCGTGTCATCAGTGGAGCGGTTTCGTCGATGGGTGCAGGCAGAGGAATGTGCTCTTTCTCAAATTCCTGTGCAGCATCGCAGAGGTCAAGCTGATAGAAAATGCTGTTTTGCCAGTTTGCAGCGAGTTCCTGCCAGTTGTCCTTTCGGTAACTTCGTCGTTGCGCTTCGAGCCGAACGAGGTTGGCAAAAGTAGAGATTTCTTCAGCACTGAGCATTTCCAGTTCGTTGGTGAGAGCCTGCGGAGCGTGTCGGTCGGGAGCGGCAAGCATGGACTTGACGAGCTGACCCAACAGGTCGAGGTCGTTGGTGACAGGGAAGCGTTTCTCTTTCTGTGCTTCGCCATCGAAGCGGTCGTTGTAGCCATAGACACGGGCGCAGAAGCGGTCGGCACCCATCGGGATGACATCCACGCAGTCCTCGTCCTTCAGTGTGATGTTCCATTCGTTCCGAGGCACTCCCGTGACGAT
This sequence comes from Prevotellaceae bacterium UBA4361, assembly GCA_002393575.1. GTDB lineage: Bacteria > Bacteroidota > Bacteroidia > Bacteroidales > Bacteroidaceae > UBA3839. The sequence goes on from DGSN01000023.1 coordinate 109,974, forward strand.
GTTCTTGTTGGCGAGTTTCCAGTCCTTGCCCAACCATGAGTTTTCAATCCATAGCTCTGAGTTTTCTTCGCTTGCCTTCACTTGGCACACCGAGTTCTGGATGAAGATGGAAGGCTGAGGTTTCACCTTTCGATGGATGATGTTGCGCTGGTCGTTTTCGAGGTTCTGGATGGACACCATCGAGGAGATGAGTTCGTGGCTGGTGCCGAAGTGGTAGAATTCGCCTCCGTTCAGCGGAATGACAGCCACGCTGAGTTGTTTCAGTTCCTCGTCGTCGATGCTTGGATTCTGTCCGAGAGTGCATCCGAATTGGGAATAGAGGTCGTATTCCACCACTTTGCCGTCTTTCATGCTTCGCTTCATGAGGAGTTCCACGGCGCGGTCGCTGAGTAGCCAGATGCCGATGTCGGTGAGAACGAGACTGTCTTGCAAGAGTTCGCCCATCAGCTTCACGGATGGCTTCTGAATCATGCGGTCGAGGACGGTTGGCGTTTCTCGTTTCGACACGAACACGCCGTGGTTCTTGGCAATGCTGGTGTCGAGCCAAAGTCCGTAGCAAACGACATCGGCATCGGGCACGTCCTGGATGGGTTGCGTGGCGCGGATGAAGACATCGCCACTCACAATCATCGTGGTGAGACGCTGGGGTGCTTTCCGCATGATGCGCTCGAAGAGAGGCAACTGGAGCTGAAGCAGGTTTTGCGATAACTTCTGTCCGCGTTCCCAACGGAAAACAGGGATGGGGGTGAGGATTTTGCCCACAGGCGCATACGAAGGGAGTCGGCGGCTTTGTCCTCCTGCATGGAGGATGATGCGCTTGTCCTTGCCGAGCCATTCGCTCATGCTTTCTCCCTCATGCCATGCCTCGTAGCACTGCTGCAAGAGCCAAGTGGTGCCTCCACCCGAACCCAATTTGTGGCCAACGGGGTCGTTGGTGCAAAACCATTCACGCTTGTCGTATCCTGTGATTTCGTGGAAACTGCCAACCAGGTTGGGAGGCAAGGAGAGAAGTTTCTTCATTGTTATTTTGAGTTTTTAAGTTTTTGAGTTTTTGAGTTTTTGAGTTTTTGTTGAGAAGAGTAACTTCGTTAAACTTTAAACGCTAAACTTTAAACGCTAAACTTTAAGCTATGTTATGAATTTGGCACAAAGTTAGAAAAATTCAATTGAATTTGCAGTTTTGTGCAACATTTAATGTACTTCTTTGATAGATTTTTGTCCTCCATTCGCTCTTTTCATACGATTTTGGAATTTGTGGGGGAATGAGTATCAAACTAAATCATGTGAAACTAACAAAGCAATGAGAAGATTTATGGATTTTGTAAAGATGTTCAAACAAGGTATTTGGATGAAGACAGCCAAGAAGTTCGTAGGCGACAACACGAAGCTCGGTGCATTGGCTGTGGAGGCCATGCGCTATGCCAGGGAGAAGCGTTCGCTCGATGACGTGAAGGACGACATCACCTTGCTTTGCAACTACGTGAGGGACATTGCCCTCGGTCGCTACAAAGGCTATAAGACTTGGAACCTCACGGTGATTGTGGCTGCCTTGCTCTACATCATTTCGCCTGTCGATGTGATTCCAGATTTTCTCGTGGGTGGTTTCATCGACGACTTGGGCATCATCGCCTGGGCACTCGGCAAGGTAAGTACAGAACTCAACGCTTATAGAGTAAGTGTAAAGTGAAAAATCCAACGTGAAGCGTGAAACGTGGAGCGTGAAGCGATAAAAGTGTAAAGTGAAAAGTGAGAATGGGCCATTCGTAAGGCGTTTCTTACTTTTCACTTATTCGTTTATTTGATTCTACTAAAATGCCGAGCCCTCGGCGTAGTTCAAGCGAGGGCTCGTTTGAATTACGCCGAGGGCTCGTTATCAAATCAACGAGCCCTCGGACATTAAGTGGAATCAAATAGTTGGCTTTCATATTTACAATAATTGAGTTTTTTAATCTTTACTCGGCGTTTTGTTGCGCCAAAATCAAAAACTGTTGTATCTTTGTGGCGTGTATGCGAAAAGAAGTACAAACTCAAGCGAAGAGTTAAAAGTCAAAAGTGTATGATTGCTATCCAGCAGTTCTTTTGACCTTCGACCTTTGACTATCTAACTAACATTGACAAAAAATGAAAAGACTTTACTTGCTATGTGTCTTCTTGTTGGTGAATGCTTGCGCTTTTGCCACAGACCTGAAGGAAGACTTTGAGACAGGATTGCCAACGTCGGCTCCTTCGTCTGAAACAACCGTGACTCTGGGTTCGGGTGATTGGAAGGTAAAAGGGGTGTATGCCAAGAAAGACAATGGCAGTGTGCGTGCCACGATGAGCAGCGGAGGCAGTTATTTGATAACACCCTCTCTGCACCAGCCAGGGAGAGTGACGTTCTTTCATCGCGCTTCGGGAAGCGGAAAGAAACTCTTGGTGGAGAAATCGACGGACGGCGGAGTGACATGGGAGGAACTGGGTACGTCAACCATTTCGTCTTCCACTCCTTACGGCAGCAGTTCGTTCAAGCTACACTCCACGGAGGAAGACGAGAGTGTGCTGATTCGCTTCACCTGCCAGAATGCTACCATCTATTTGGACGACATCACGATTACGCTGGATTCTGCCACACCTGCTACACCTACTGAGCCAGAGGATTCCACTTACGTTACGGTGGGTGTTCCGATTCCAACCAAAGCGTTTCCTGCGGCTTTGCATAGCTATTACATTTCTCCCGACGGAGACGATGCCACGGGAGATGGCAGCATTGAAAAACCGTGGTTTAATCTTCAGTATGCCGTTGACAAGGCTGAGCCAGGCGATGAGATTGTTTGCCGTGGCGGAACGTATAAGCCAACGATGAAGAAGGATGGGCAGAAATACACGATTCGCATCAGCACGTCGGGAACGGCTGACACACCTATCGTCATTCGCAGTTATGAGGACGAGAAGCCTGTGATTGACTTCGAACAGCAGTTGCGCGACCAGAGTGTGGGCGACCGTGGCATTCTGCTGACAGGAAATTATTGGTGGATTTTTGGTCTTCACATCACTCATGCTGCCGACAATGGCATCAAGCTGGAAGGTTCGCACAACCGCATTGAGCGTTGCGAGTTCTCCTACAATCTCGACACGGGTTTGCAATTAGGGTTCGGGCACGACTTCAGTGATAGTGGACATGGCTCTTCGAACGATGGAACGTGGTGTGCCTACAATGACATCATCGACTGTGACTCGCATCACAACTGCGACTACGATACGAATTACGGTTCGGATGCTGACGGCTTTGCTTGCAAGATGCACAACGGAAAGGGAAACCGCTTCATCCGTTGTCGTGCTTGGCACAACAGTGATGATGCATGGGACTTGTACGAAACCGACTATTCCGTAATCATGGCTGAATGTTGGGCTTGGGACTCAGGTAAGGCTGAAGACCATCAGTGGGTGAAAGACTATATCACGAAGAGCGGCAACATGTCGTTTTCGGGCAATGGCAACGGCATCAAGTTGGGAGGCAATGGCACGGGAGGTTCTTCGAAGGGCATTCATTATGCCTACAATTGCATCGTCTTCAATTGTAATAGAGGCAGTTCGGTGAAAGGATTTGACTGCAACCACCACAAGGGTGGTCATGTGCTGATAGGTTGTCTTGCCTTCAACAACAGCTATGACTATATGTTCGAATCGGGAGGCTCAGATGCTAACACGCAGTTCTATAACAACATCTGCTTGGGCAAGCAGGAAATCTGTGTGGGTACGGACGACTATAATGCCTTGACAACGGCGATGTCGAAAAACGGCTGGACGCATCATTTGGTGACAGGAATCGGCATGGACGATTTTGTGTCGTTAGACGAAGACGATGCCTTGAAACCTCGGAGCATTGACGGTTCGTTGCCACGTCGCTTCGGCCGCTTGGTTGCAGATAGCAAGATGGTGGATGCAGGCAGTGCTGATTATGAGATTCCAGAGGAACTAATCAAAGACTTCCCTTTCCTGAAGCGCAACATCACGGGAACGGCACGCGACCTCGGACCATACGAATGTGGGGGTGAAGCAACGAATGCCATCGAGGAGTTGGAGACGTTTGAAAATGAAAATCAGAAAATAGGCGATGGCATGATTTTCAATTTGAACGGTCAACAGGTGCTAAAACCCACGAAGGGAATTTATATTGTGAATGGGAAGAAGGTGAAGATGTAGAATGGTCGCTTCGCTCCGAATGAAGAATGAAGAATGAGGAATGAAGAATGAAAATTACTCATACAATGAGCAGAGTAAAAAATATTCTTCATTCCTCATTCTTCATTCTTCATTCTTCATTCTTCATTTTATTATTCTTCATTCTTAATTATTAAACTTTCCCATCCCTTGAATAATTGTATCAGAAGACGCTGAAAGCGTCACCGCTCAGTAACCGAGGGTGCAAAGCACCCCCGGATAGCTGTGTGTCCGCTCAATCGACTCTGAAAGAGTCGCCCATCTGTGGCTGTTGGGGCACTCTTTCAGAGTGCATATAGACCGAATACACACCAACCGCAGGTCGTTCCGACCTACGGTTACTGAGCGATGACGCCTTCAGCGTCAGAGAGTTACGCTATCCCAAAATGATGGGAAAGTTTAGTTAATTATTTAGAAACGAGTACGAAAGCGTCTTCGCGGTTGAAGTCCTTTGGAAGGTTGATGCTTACACCTTCAAAGGTGACTGTGCCTCCCTCGGTGACGTTTACCTTGCCTGTCTTGCTTTCGTGAGTGGATTTGCCTGAGGTTTTGAACGCTTTGCCACCAACAGCCATGACATTGGCTCCGTTGGTGAAAATCTTCCAATCGGTCTTGATGCTGGTAGCCTTCTTCGACTCCACGGCTACACGTACTTCACCACCCGCCAGGGTGATGTCGCCATCGCTCTTGATGCCGTGAGGTTTGGTGTCGGTCTCTGCGTCAAATTCATATTTACTGCCTGTGGTGACAACGTAGAGTGTTCCTCCCTTCACTTCGATATTTCCGTCGGTGTTCAGTCCCTTGCCTCCATCGCCCTTTGCCAATAGGGAAACGTCTCCTCCTGCCATGCTGAAAGTCGTACACTTCACGGCAGCCGCACTCACGATGTCCTCTTTCTGATGGTCATAGTAGGCTTCGCCGGATGTGGTTGCGACGAGTTTTCCGCCATTCATGCTCAGTTTGTCTTCCACCTTCACGGTTTTGCTGGCTTTCCCTTTTGACGTGGCAGTAACCACGCCTCCTTCCATGATGAACTGCCCGTTGAGTTCGTCATCTTCCGACTTCGTTTTGCTCACGTCGATGCAACTTTCCGTTGCCTTTGCTGTCAGTGTGCCTCCTTGCATCTTGAGGTATTGCTTCACATGGAAGGCGTCTGCCTTGTCGGAATTGACAACGATGGCACCGTCACCGAGATTCAACACCGTGTATTCATCGCTCTGGTAGCCGTGCTTCACCTTGCCGTTGATGGTCAGTGAGCCAGCACCAGAGAAGGTTGCGTGTCCATGAATGAAGAAAGCTGCCTTGTGGGAATCGCTGTCATTGTCTTTTCCCCGCAATCCGTCGGTCAGTTCGTTCTTCGTGCCTTTTACCAGTTCCACGTGGATGTTTTTCCCATCCTGAATGTTGATGGCAGCACTGTCGGGATTGGTGAGAGCGAGTCCGTTGAGCACTAATTTCAACGGACATTTTCCATCCATGAAGAGCGAACCATTGCTACTTTTTCCTTTCACTTCCATCTGCACATCCTCTCGATAGCTCTCGTCAATCAACACACGCACGTGTGCTCCATTGAAATGGGCTTTTGTCTTGTCTCTGAGGTTGTTTGCCACGTCAATCTCCACTGTCTCTTCGTTCCATACCACAGTGATGTTACCATCAGGGAGGTTGCTTGTTGGCTTTTCATCCACAATGGAAACTTGCTGTTCTTCGGGATTTGACGATTCTATCGTTGAGGTAGGGGTGTCGCTTGGTGTGTTGTCAGTTTTTCCGTTGCACGAACTGGCAAGCAGATTGATGCAGCAAGCCAGAAGAAAACTAAGCATGAAACAATTCTTTCTCATAATAAAGCAGTTAGATTGATACCTTGTGGCTGCAAAGGTAGGAATTAAAGTGCTTATAGATAGAAAGTTAATAGTTAAAAAACAAAAACGAACGGAATTTCTTTATTGCTGAGTTTGCATCTGCTTCTTCCATCTGATGACACCGAAGATGGCAATCACTACATAGAGCGCATAGAGCGAGGCTTTGAAGGGAATGTCCTTATGGAAATAAAGAACGCAGGTTACTACATCGACGGCAATCCAGATGTACCATTGCTCCAGGTATTTGTGTGCCAAAGCCCAAATGCCTATCACGCTCAAAGCCGTAGTGAAACTGTCGGCAAGGGGAACGGTACTGTTGGTGAAGATGATGAGCAGCAGATAGATGCTCAGCCAGAGTGCTACGATGCCTAAGAACCACGGCAGAATCTTGTCCTCGGGGAAATGCGTGATGGGCAGTTCGGTCTTTGGCGTCGTTTCCGTCAACGCCTTCTTTTTGAACAGTTTTTTCCCGAATTTCCATGTCACAAAGCCGTAAATAGTCATGGTAAGGTAGTAGAATTCCATGCCGCAGTCGGCATAGAGCCCTTTCTGATAATAGAGCACGATGCCCAAAACCTGCATCAGAAAGCCCACGAACCACATCCAAATGCTTGCCTTCACCTCCAGCAGGATGTAGAGCAAGCCTAAAACGGTGGTAGTGATATCAAGCCAATGGTTTTCTAAGAAATCAAGCATAAAATATAAATTAAAGAATGAAGAACCTTAATTAAGTACAAAGTACAAAGAACAATGTACAGGCTTCGGAATTTGTCCTTTGTAAATTGTCCTTTGTAAATTGTCCTTTGTACTTAATTAAGGTTCTTCATTAAAAGTTTATATCCAAGTGTGCCATGAAGTGGAAAGGAGCCGATGGCGCGAAGCCCACAGCCTCGGAGTCGCGCAGACCCCATGTGTTCACGGCATAGACGTTTCCGTTGCTGTCCTGACGGAACTGAGGAGCAGCCCAACCGTTGTTGTCGAACTTGGCACTGAAGATGTTGTAGAATGTCACACCCACTTTGGCTGACTTCAAGGTGCAGTGAGGGAAGTTGAACTGATAGCTGAGGTCGATGTTCGTGGTGAAGTGCTTTTTCAGCATCAGGGTTTCGGTCGTCTTGTGAGCGTCGTCCTTTGCCCAGTCGCTCCAGCAAGTCATTTCCTTCACGCCGTAGTTGGTGAGGTATTGGTCGCCTACGTATTGGCTCTGAATCATGGCAGACATACCCTTGTAGTTGAAGTTGAAGATGTTGTTGAAGATGAATCCTGGAGAGAAGCTCAGTGGAGTTTCACCCACATTCACCAAAGTGGAATAGTCGTCGAGTGTTACAATCATGTCCTTTGCGCGATTCTTCGAGAAAGTGGCATTGGCATCCCAACGGAACCAGTCGATTGGCATCCATGCAGCTTCCAGCTCCACACCCATGCGGTAGCTCTTGTCGATGTTCTTCGTGATTGCCACACCCTCGTCGTCCAGTTCGCCAGTCAGCACAAACTGGTTCTTGTAGTGCATGTGGTAGAGGTTGATGCCAGCCGTGAAGCGAGGACTGTGGAACTGATAGCCCACTTCTACGTCACCCATGCGCTCTGCCTTGATTTCCTCGCCGTAGTGCTCTTCGTAGTGGTCGCGAGTAGGTTCACGGTGCGCAATGGCGTAGGAAGCATAGACGCGATGATTAGGAGTAATGTCGTAGTTCAGACCGAACTTCGGGTTAAAGAAATCGAAGTTGTTGTTGAGCTTGATGTTAATCATCTTGTCGTTCGAATCCATGTCGCCAATCGGACCATCCATCTGGAAGTTGATGTGACGATACTGCAAGTCGGCAAAGGCACTCAGTCCCTTCGTGAATTCCCAGTTCACCTTACCATAGAAGTTCAGGTCGGTTTTCTTTGAGTCATTATCATAATACTTGAATCCTGGCTTCAGGTTGGAAAGAGGCAAGGCGGTGCTCTCAGCACCTTTGTAGTAAGGACTGCCTACCCACATCACACGTCCCGTGCGCTCGGATTGGTAGTGGTTCCAACCTCCACCCACGTTGGCAGTCAGTCCTTCGTGGTTGTCGAAGTTGAGGGAAGCGATGGCACCATAGAAGTCCTTCACGCCTTCCTTGCGCTGCACGAGGTTGGCACGCAAACTCTTGTCGTCGGTCAGCAACCACTGATACAATTTCTTGTTGCTCTTCATCTGGTCGTAGTCGTAATCATCGCGTGTGTAGTGAAGAGCCACATTCAGTTTCCAATCAGTTCCCATTAGCTGATTCCAGTGCAACTGATAGTGCTGCTGATGGTAGTTGTCGTACTGGTCTTCGTAGAAACGCATCTTTCCTTCTTCATCGTAGTAAAGACCGCATGAATTGTAGCGACGGCCATAGAGCGACTGCTCATACTTCGACGTGTAGTTCCAAGCCATGTATGTTCTCTCCGTTCCGTTGAAGGTGATGAACTTCACACTGGTGTTGTCGTCGAAATAGCCCGCTTGCAGGAAGTAGGAGTTGAGGCGTGAAGTGGCACGGTCGATGTAGCCATCGCTACCGATGTTCGACAAGCGTCCCTGCACACCGAAATGATGGTTAATCAGTCCTGTGCTGAAGCGCAGCGTTTCCTTGTGGGAACCATACGAACCCACCGACGTGCTGAAATTTACGTATGGTTTTGCATTGATGTTTTCCGTCAGCATATTCACCGTGGCACCGAATGCACCAGCACCATTGGTCGAGGTACCCACACCACGCTGAATCTGCATTGACTGCAAGCTGCTGGCGAAGTCGCCCATGTTGGAGAAATAGACCAGCGAGCTTTCGCTGTCGTTGAGAGGCACACCGTTGGCGGTGATGTTGATGCGCGATGGGTCCACACCTCTGATGCGGAATCCCGTGTAGCCGATGCCCGCACCGGCATCAGTGGTGGTCGTCACGCTTGGTGTACTCGAAATGAGGAATGGCACGTCCTGACCATGGTTTTGCTTGTTGATGTCGTCACGGCTGACGTTCGTGAACGCCATTGGTGTTTTACTCGTTGCACGCAGTGATACCACTTGCACGTCTTGCAGAGTGACAGTTCTCAGAGAGTCGGATTCAGTCACTTGTGCTGAACCCAAAGAGCAGGTTGCCACAGTGAGCAACCCCAGAAAAGTTCTTTTCATTTTGTTTCCTTTATTATTTATAAATGTACAACAATAAAGGGGTTTTGTCATATACCATCCCTACGCCGGCATTACCCGTATCAGGTTCTGAGGGTATGATCTCAGCCGCAACTTCAAGGCGAAGTTGAAGCACCCCTTCGTTTCCCAGTTTGGGAAATCGAGCGCAAAGTTACTGCTTTTATCTGAAATACACGTCATGTAGAGAATTAAAAGTTAATAGTTAAAAGACACCCGGACGGCATTTTTAACTTTTCCTAAAATCCGCAGATAATTTT
>DGSN01000021.1 GCA_002393575.1 Prevotellaceae bacterium UBA4361
GTGTCCCAATGGCGAAAACAGGAAAGAGAGATGGTTTATTTCAGGCTGTCCACCCACTTCTTGATGTCATCCTGACTCATACGGTTGAGACTCATTGGCTCTTTCCAATTGCTCTTTGGAGCTGACGGACGAAGGTACTTCATCGTCTCACCCTTGCCACTACCGCCTGATGTGAAGAATGGCACGATGGTCTTGCCTTCCAGGTTGTATTGCTCCAAGAAGGTGTTGATGATGGTTGGGGCGATGTACCACCAGATGGGATAGCCCACAAAGATGGTGTCGTACTGTTCGATGTTCTCCACTTTGTTCTTGATGGCTGGGCGACTCGACTTGTCTGCCATCTCCACCGAACTGCGGCTCTGCTTGTCGCGCCAGTCGAGGTCGGCATCGGTGTAAGGCTCAGCAGGCTGAATCTCGTGGAGGGTGCCACCAGTGACGGCTGCCAATTTCTCGGCTGCTGCTGCGGTGGTGCCTGTAGCGGAGAAATAAGCCACTAAGGTTTTCGATTCCATACTTTTGTTTTCTTTGTTTTGTGCACAAGCGGTGAGCAGGACTGCCACGGCGAGTGCCATGAGAATTGTAATACGTTTCATACTGCTTGTTGTTTACGATATTCTGTTGGGGTGAGCCCCACACTGCGCTTGAAATAGCGGTTGAAGTGCTGGGAGTATTCGAATCCTAATCGGTCGGCAACCTGCGCCACGCTGAGCTTGGTATCCATGAGCAGTTCCTTTGCCAAGTCGATGACTTTGGCTTGGATGTATTCCTGCGGTGTCTTTCCTGTTTCTTTCTTCACAAGGTCGCCGAAATAGTTGGGAGAGAGGAAACATTTCTCGGCAAAGTATTTCACGGTCGGAATGCCTGCTGCCACGAAAGAGCTGTTGCTGAAATAGTCATTCAGTTCCTTCTCAAAGCGGACGATGACATCGTGGTTGTCGTCCTCGCGAGTGATGAACTGACGGTCGTAGAAACGCAGGCAGTAGTCGAGCAGCAACTGAATGTTTTGGCAGATGAGACGACGGCTGAACTTGTCGATAGGTCGTTCCACCTCCTGCTGTATCTTGGCGATGCAGTCGATGTAGGTTTGGCGTTCTCGCTCCGACGTATGGAGTGCCTCGTTCGAAGCATAGTCGAAGAAATGGTACTCGTGGATGTGCTGTCCGAGGAAGGTGCCACGGATGAGGTCGGGATGGAAGAGCAGACAGAGTACATCGTGGTCCATGTTGGGAATGGGTTGCACATGGACGATTTGTCCTGGTGCAAAACTCGTCACTGTTCCGTCGGAGTAGTCGTAAGGACGATGGCCGTAAGTCAGAAGGCAGCTCCGCGTGTTCTTGAGGAAGAGGGCATAGACTCCGTAATGGTAGGTGATTTCGCCCTCTAACGCCTCGGGATGGGGCACGTCCTTGAGGTTGCACACCGTCACTAAGGGATGGAAAGTCTCAATGCCAAGCAGTTTGTTGTAGGCATCGATGTTATCAATCTGCATGATTTTCTCCATATCTCAAACAAGGTCTAAGGTCTGAGGTCTAAGGTCTAAGGACTAAGGTAGCTTTTGACCTTTGACCTTTGACTTTTGACCTTTGACTTTTTAGGTATAACGAGTATTTCACGGGTTTAGTATTTTCTTGCCATCTTTTATGACAATGCCTTTCTGCGAAGGCTCTGCGCGTTTGCCGCTCAGGTCGTAGGCTTCGGTTGGGGCGGATGATGACTGGCGGGGACTTTCGACACCAGCGTAGGATGCTTCGAAGCGGACGCTGACACTGCCGCTACCCACTGCTTGGCGCAGTCCGTCGGGATTGGTGAGCTTGCCTATGCGGGTGTAGCTATAGCTGCTACGGAAAGTTTCATAAAAAAGCACGACGCACGAAGAGCCATAGAGCATGAGGTCGCCAGCCTCGATGGTGCCAGGACGGTAGCTGTCGGTAGGCAAAGAGGTGGAGAGGTATTCATACTTCTCGTTTCCGTTCAGTTCGCTCATCGTGAGCGTCAAGGGAAGGAGGTTGAGGAATGCACGTCCCGTCTCTGTGTCGTCAATCGTTGCGGGAAATGTAGTCGAACCAATGATGATGTTGATGTTCATGCTTTCAGCGCTTTGAGGGTGTTGTTCCGTCCGTGGGGTTTCGCTTTCGTTCTCATCGCCACGGCAAGCTGCGAAGAGCTGTGCCACGAGAAGCAGCACAGCCCATGTGAGCGTGAATCGTTTCATTTCAGGTTGGTTTGGAAGAAGTTCTGCAACTTATCGAAAGGAATGGCATTCTTCTCGCCACCGTCATAGAGGTCGCAATGGGTGGCTCCAGGAATAATCATCAGTTCCTTGTTGGCTGCGTAGTCGGAACCTTCGGTCATGTCGCGGAAAGCATCTTTACCGAAGTAGAGTGAATGAGCCTCCGAACCATGAATCATGAGAACGGCAGAACGGATTTCCTTTGTGTAGCAGAGGATTGGCTGATTCAAGAACGACTGGCAACCCGTCACGTTCCAACCGTCGTTGGAATTGCCCGAACGAGCATGATAGCCGCGTGGAGTCTTGTAGTAGGCATAGTAGTCCTTCACAAACTGAGGTGCATCGTCAGGCAGTGGATCCACCACACCACCTCCACGCTCGTATGCGCCTTGTGCATACTCCTTGGTGCGCTGCTGACTGAGGGCAACCCTCTTGGCATAGCGAGCCGAGTCGGAGTCCTCGGAGTCGAAATAGCCGTTGGCATTCACGCGGCTCATGTTGTACATGGTGGAAACCACGGTTGCCTTGATGCGCGTGTCGAGTGCAGCGGCATTGAGTGCCAATCCACCCCATCCGCAGATGCCGATGATACCGATGCGGTCGGCATCCACCGTGGACAGCGTGGAGAGGAAATCGACAGCTGCCATGAAGTCCTCGGTGTTGATGTCGGGCGAAGCCATGCGGCGAGGTTCTCCCCCACTCTCACCCGTGAACGAAGGGTCGAAAGCGATGGTGAGGAATCCACGTTCTGCCATCGTCTGTGCGTAGAGACCCGCGCACTGCTCCTTCACAGCACCGAATGGACCGCAAACGGCAATGGCAGGCAATTTTCCGTCAGCATCCTTCGGCGTGTACATATCAGCCGCCAAGGTGATGCCATAGCGATTCACAAACGTCACTTTCTGGTGATTCACCTTCTCACTCTTGGGAAACGTCTTGTCCCACTCCTGCACGAGCTCCAGCTCCTGCTTTACAATACTCTTCTTGCTGTTGTCCATAACTATAGTGTTTTGTTCTTTGGTTTGCGTACACGATGCCAATGCAATGAGCGCAAACAGGGTTAAAATCAGAGGTTTCTTCATTGTTGCAATAATTATTCGACTGCAAAAATAAAAAGAATCCGTGAAACGACATGTAATCATTTCACGGATTGATGTAATCATTTTACGGATAAGGGCTGTTTTTATTCTTTTTCGCCCATTTCCTCCGTTTCGTTTTCCAAAATGTTCAGCATCTTGATGGTGGCTTTGATAGCCGCCTCCGTCTGGTCGGCATCGAGGGCACGAGTGCGATAGGTCTTCTCGTTGAAAGTCCACGAAATTGTGGTCTGCACGAGGGCATCGGTACGTCCTCCAGGTGGAATGCTCACAGCGTAATTGGTAAGCCAAGGGAACTGACGATGGAGCTTGTCGCGGTAAATGTGGCGGACGGCATGGATGAAGGCATCGTACATACCATCGCCCATAGCCGACTCCTCGAAAAGTTCACCATTCACTTCGAGCTTCACGGAAGCCATTGGCTTCAGTCCGTATGCCGTGCTGACCATATAGCTGCGGAGGCGAACCTTGTCGTCGGGTGTGCTATGCTTCAACACATCGTTCACAATGAAAGGCAAGTCCTCCTGCGTGATGAGTTGCTTCTTGTCGCCCAGTTCGATGATTCGGTCTGTCACTCGGCGCGTCTGCTCTGGCGTGAGTTCCAGTCCGAGTTCCTCCAGGTTCTTCAGAATGTTCGCCTTGCCACTGTTCTTGCCCAACGCATATTCGCGCTTTCTGCCGAAGCGTTCTGGCAAGAGGGCATTGCAGTAGAGGTTCTTCTTGGAATCGCCATCGGCATGGACACCAGCCACCTGCGTGAACACGCTCTCACCCACGATAGGCTTGTTGGGCGGCACGGCAATGCCACTGAAACTCTCCACCAACTTGGCTGCTGCATTGAGTTTCTCCTCATTGATGGAAGTCTCTATGCCGAGATGGTCTTTCAGAACGGCTTGCACACTCGACAGAGGTGCGTTTCCAGCTCGTTCGCCCAGTCCGTTCACGCATGTATGAATGCCCGAACAGCCTGCCATCACCGCACTCATCACGTTGGCAACCGCCAAGTCGTAGTCGTTGTGGGCATGATAGTCGAAGCGCAGCGATGGGAACCACTCTTTCATCTGCGACATGAAGCGCGACACCTCGACAGGCGTGAGAATTCCCAACGTGTCGGGCAACATGAATCGCTGCACAGCTGAGTCCTTCAACGCATTCACAAACTCATACACGTAGTCGGGCGAGTCCTTCATGCCGTTGCTCCAATCCTCCAGATAGAGGTTCACGAAGATGCCCAAGCTCGTGGCATAGTCGAGGCTTCGCTTGATGGCAGCCACATGCTCCTCCAGCGTCTGCTTCAACTGATACTTCAGATGTCGCTCCGAACCCTTACAGAGCAGATTGAGCGTCTTGCACCCACAGTCGTTTATCCAATCAATCGAGGTGGTGCCATCCACGAAGCCCAACACTTCCACGCGCTCCAACATGCCAGCCTGACGTGCCCAGCGGCAAATGGCTTTGACGGCATCCTTCTCGCCGTCGGACACGCGCGCTGAAGCCACTTCGATGCGGTCCACATGGAGTTCATGCAGAAGCATACGGGCAATGCTGAGTTTTTCGTGTGGCACAAACGACACTCCGTTGGTCTGTTCCCCATCGCGGAGTGTCGTGTCCATGATTTCTATTTTCTTCACATCTTCACCTTTTCTTCGTACTTTTCAATCTTGTCCTTGTTTTCAAGGAGGAAGTCGATGTCGTCGAGCGCATTCATCAGGCAATACTTCTTGTAGCCGTTGATTTCAAACTTTTCGCTCTTGCCTGTTGCCAAGTTCGTAACGGTTTGGTTAGGCACATCCACCTTCACTTCCATCTGAGGATTCTGCTTGATGCTCTCAAAGAGTTCTGCCAAGAAACCCTCACTCACCACCACTGGCAACACGAAGTTGTTCAGTTCGTTGTTCTTGTGGATGTCGGCAAAGAAAGAGGAAATGACAACGCGGAATCCATAGCCAGCAATCGCCCAAGCCGCATGTTCGCGACTCGAACCCGAACCGAAGTTCTTGCCAGCCACCAGAATCTGATGAACACCTTCGCGAGGAGCTTCACAGAAATCTGGCTGGTTGAACACAAAGTCCTGCTTGGGCTGCTCTTCCTTGTTGAAGCGCCAGTCGCGGAACAGGTTGTCGCCAAAGAATTTCTCATCACGCGTCGTTGCCTTCAAGAAACGAGCAGGAATGATTTGGTCGGTGTCCACATTCTCCAGAGGAAGTGGCACACAAGTTGACTGTATAATATCGAATTTTTGTTTCATAAATCTTAATTTTACTTGATGGAATTGTCCTTTCATGAGCAGGGTAACCACTCCCATCCCTCACAGGGAGGGACAAGGAGGTGGGTCCTTATTTCATAAGAGTTCTTGGGTCTGTCACCACACCTGTCACTGCCGACGCAGCAGCCACAAGAGGAGAAGCTAAGATGGTGCGAGCACCAGGACCCTGACGACCTTCGAAGTTGCGGTTGGAAGTGGAAACAGAGAGCTTGCCAGCAGGAATCTTGTCGTCATTCATGGCAAGACAAGCAGAGCAACCAGGCTGACGGATTTCAAAGCCCGCAGCCTCCAGCACCTTGTCGAGTCCTTCCTTGCGGATTTGCTCATCCACCATCCACGAACCAGGCACAAGCCATGCAATCACATTGTCCGCCTTCTTCCGTCCCTTCACGAGTCCAGCAAAAGCACGGAAGTCCTCAATGCGTCCATTCGTACATGCACCGAGGAACACATAGTCAATCTTCTTGCCCAGCAACTTCTCGCCAGGTTCGAAGCCCATGTAGTTGAGCGACTTGATGTAAGAAGCCTGACCAGCAGCATCGATGGTGTCGAGCGCAGGGATGCTCTCCGTGATGCCCATACCCATGCCAGGGTTCGTGCCGTAAGTCACCATTGGTTCGATGTCCTCAGCCTGGAACGTAAGCTCCTTGTCATACACAGCATCGTCGTCACTCTTCAGCGTCTTCCAGTATTCCACAGCCTTGTCCCATTCCTCGCCCTTTGGCGCATACTCGCGTCCTTTAATATAATTAAAAGTCACCTCGTCTGGAGCGATGAAACCGCCACGGGCACCCATCTCAATAGAGAGGTTGCAGAGGGTGAGACGACCTTCCATCGAGAGGCTTCTCACTGCTGCACCAGCATATTCCACGAAATAGCCCGTTGCGCCCGAAGTCGTTAGCTTCGACATCAAGTAGAGAGCCACGTCCTTGGCAGTCACGCCCCATCCCAGATGTCCTTCCACATTGATGCGCATCGACTTAGGCTTCTGCTGCAAGATGCACTGCGAAGCCATCACCATCTCCACCTCGCTCGTACCGATACCGAAAGCCACGGCACCCATCGCACCGTGAGTCGATGTGTGGGAGTCACCACACACGATGGTCATGCCAGGCAAGCTCAGTCCGCGCTCAGGTCCCACCACGTGGATGATGCCGTTGCGCTTGTCCATCATGCCGAAATGCGCCAAACCGAAGTCGGCAGTGTTCTTGGCCAGCGTATCAACCTGCTTCTTGCTCACAGGGTCCTCGATAGGTTTGTCCTGGTCGTGCGTAGGAGTATTATGGTCTGGCATACAGAAAATGCGCTCAGGACGCAGACACTTCAGTCCACGAGCCCTCATGCCCTCGAAAGCCTGAGGCGAAGTCACCTCGTGGCAATAGAGGCGGTCGATATACAACTGAGTGGGACCATCCTCCACATTCTGTACCACGTGGGCATCCCAAATTTTATCAAAGAGCGTGGACCCGCCCCCTTGTCTCTCCTTGTTAGGGCAAGGAGCAGATAATCCACAGTTTGCTTGTTTTTGTTCCATACTATTTCTAATGTTTTCTATAACCCTCATGTCTTTTTCAGTGCCACAAGGCACTTCCTCATTGGGGGTGGGTCTTCTTAGTTTTTAAACTTATTAATACAATCAATATAGGCTTCCACGCTGGCAGCAATGATGTCGGTGTTGGCACCAAAACCGTAGTACATGTGGTTGTCATACTCCACCTGCATGTGTACCTTACCCATGTCGTCGCTACCCTTGCTGATGGCCTGAATCGTGAATTCCTTCAGCGTCATCTGGCGGTTCACAATCTTCTTCAGAGCCTTGATAGCAGCATCCACAGGACCATTACCACTGGCACAAGCCTCAAATTTCTCGCCAGCGATGTTCAAGCCAAGGCTTGCCACCGACCTCACGCCAACGCCACTCGTCACTTGCAGGTAGTCCAACTTGATGCGGTGGTTCTCAGCACGGTCAGCACCAGCAAGCACGAGGATGTCATCATCATTGATGTCCTTCTTCTTGTCAGCCAACTTCAAGAACTCCTCATACACCTTGTCGAGCTTATCCTTCTCCAAATTCACGCCCAGCAATTGCAAGCGGTTCTTCAGAGCAGCACGTCCCGAACGAGCCGTCAGCACGATGGAGTTGTCATCAATACCCACATCGTGAGGGTCCATGATTTCGTAA
This sequence comes from Prevotellaceae bacterium UBA4361, assembly GCA_002393575.1. Classification (GTDB taxonomy): domain Bacteria; phylum Bacteroidota; class Bacteroidia; order Bacteroidales; family Bacteroidaceae; genus UBA3839. The sequence continues at coordinate 7,776 of DGSN01000021.1, forward strand.
GTCTGCACATTCTTCAGCACACCATCCTGATGAATACCACTCGAATGAGCAAAAGCATTCTTGCCCACGATAGCCTTGTTAGGCTGAACAGGCATGTTCATCAAGCTCGACACCATGCGGCTCGTCGGATAAATCTTCGAAGTGTTGATATTCGTTTCAATACCAATCGCCTTGTGGCACTTCAGAATCATCGTCACCTCTTCGAGCGACGTGTTGCCAGCACGTTCACCAATGCCGTTGATAGTCACCTCCGCCTGGCGAGCACCATTGAGCACACCAGCCATCGTGTTGGCAGTAGCCATGCCGAGGTCGTTGTGGCAGTGAGTGGAGAGAATAGCCTTGCCAGCACTCAGTCCATCCACATGCTCCATCAGGTACTTGATTTTCTCGCCATACTCGTAAGGCAGACAATAGCCCGTAGTGTCAGGTATGTTACAAACAGTAGCACCAGCCTTCACCACAGCATCAATCACGCGAGCCAGATACTCATTCTCCGTGCGACCAGCGTCCTCCGCATAGAATTCCACGTCCTCCACGTAGCGCTTGGCATACTTCACCGCAGCCGCTGCACGCTCAATGATTTCCTCGCGCGTGGAATTGAACTTAAACTTGATGTGGGAATCACTCGTGCCGATACCCGTATGGATGCGCTTATGCTTGGCAAACTTCAACGCATCGGCAGCCACGTCGATATCCTTCTCAACCGCACGAGTCAAAGCACAAATCGTCGGCCAAGTCACAGCCTTCGAAATCTCTATCACCGAATTGAAATCGCCTGGCGACGAAATCGGGAAACCAGCCTCAATGACATCCACGCCCAACAATTCCAACTGCTTCGCCACCTGTATCTTCTCAACAGTATTCAACTGGCAGCCTGGCACCTGTTCACCATCTCTCAGTGTGGTGTCGAAAATAAACAATCTGTCTGACATTATATTTTAATGATTTAGTTTTTGTATTCTTTATTCTTCATTTTTCATTCTGCATTCCCAGAGAGGCAATCCGCCACAAACAAAAAACCTTCCTCATCCGCTCGGAATGAGAAAGGCATTATCTTTCGGGCTCTCGCAGTCAAACACAAGCCTTACGACAAAGCAACTCTCTCACTCCGAGCTTTCTAAGTCGTAGTGAAAGAAGAATGCCGCTAATAATAATCTGGTTCAACATACGAAATAAACCTCCTGTTTTGTTTCAATATCATTGGAGCGAAAGGAAAATGGGAATGAAATTGCCACTATCCTTCCTTTTCGACTGCAAAGATATGCAAAAACTATGTATTTGCAAAATATTCCATCCATTTTCTACTCATTTACTTATGAATTAAAACAAAAACCACTATTTTTACGCACAAGCCGAAAGCAAGAGAGCACCTTCTCTTATCTATTTCGTACAAAACCATACATCCCCATTTCTCCCCACCCATCCTCTCGCCTCAAAAAACCATTCAAAATATACAAAAACTCTGACTATTGCCTATTAATTAGCTGTATGCTGAAAGGCAGAAGGCCTGAAAAGACCATAGGCAGGTGGTGAAGTGCAAAGCACGGAACCCCTGCTAAGCATACATACAATAACGGAACCCCGAAGCGGGTGACAGAAACGTTTGCCTATTCGGCAAATTCCTTCTCCAACTCAGCTATTGCCTCGTCGAAATCCTGAAAGTTTCCTTCGACAAACTGCTGCTCGCTCCGTTCTATTCTCGCCACCGACTCGCCCGTTCAAGTCTTCGACCTCACAGGCAAGCCACAAGGCACATCCAGCAACTGGGCCGAAATCTCCACCCAGCTCCTCCCAGGCATCTATGTGGTGAAGGGCAACAACACCAGCACCAAGGTCGTGATACGGTAACAGCGAAAAAAGACGTGCTTCACGCAGAAAACGCAGAAATACGCAGAAAAAAATTCATGAAAAATTCGTGGGAATTCATGTTTTTATTTTAGCATGAACTCCCACGAATTTTTCATTATACCTTTCTTTCCTTTATTCGCTGCTACCAAGAATAAGGTTTACTATCATAACAAGGTCTGAAATATCGATATCTCCGTCATTGTTCATGTCCGCTGTTGTTTTATCAAAATTCGTTTGAGAGTTATCCAGTATGTAATTTACAGTTAGAACAACATCTGTGATATCAACAATTCCGTCCCCATTCACATCACCCTTAGCGTTGCCATTCATTACAATATTTAAGAATTTCTTCCAACCAACAGCTTGACTGTAAGCTGTTGTATTTTTAACATTCAAAATGGCATTTTCATAGGTTTCAGAAGAAAAACAATTATCCTTGATGGTAGGTGGTGTTGAGGCCTGAGAAGTCACGCTACTTAAACTGGTACAATCAGCAAATCCATATTGCCCGATGGAAGTAACTTTCGAAGGGATGGTTATACTTTCAAGTTTCGAGCAACCTGAGAAGGCTCTTTCTCCCACAGACGTGACAGATGCAGGAATAAAGCCGTCACCATCAACTATTGACTTGCAACCATAAAAAGCATAATTGCCGAGTCCTGTACCCTTGAATTGGCTGTCATATTCCATTGTCGTCAGAGCAGTGCAGCCATAGAACAAGTAATTGTATAGACGAGTGGCGTTGCCGAGTTTGGCCTTCACCAAGGTCGTGCTCAGGGCGAAAGGAGAATAACCGGAGTTGGTACTATAACTGAGCGGACGGCCAATGAACACCGACTGCAGCGGACAGTCATAGAACAGACCTTTCGAACTACTGTTATAGCCCAAAGACAGCGTCTCATCACTCTCCTCGATGGTAACGCCTGTAACGGAGGTGCATCCGTTGAAGGCGTAATTGTCGATGGACGTGATATGCGGCTTGATCACAAGGTCTGTGAACTTCACACAGTTCTGGAAAGCATACTGACCGATGGACTTGACCGACTCGGGAAGTGACAAAGCATCCCAGGTCAGAGACTTGCAGCCAGAGAAGGTGTAATTGCCCACAGCCGTCGGCTTGCACTGACTGTTGTACACCATTGTCTTCAGAGCAGTGCAGTTGTAGAACAGATAGTTCCAGATGCCTTTCACGGGGTTGCCCAAATGTGCCTTCACCAAGGTCGTGCTTTGAGCGAACGGGGAATAACCGTAGCCAGAGCCACTGTAGCTAAGCGGACGGCCGATGAATACCGACTGCAAGGGGCAGTCGTAAAACAGACCCTGGCCGTTGTTGGAACTGGATTTATAGCCCAGTTTCAATGTCTCTTCACCCTCCTCAATGGATACACTCGTCACAGAGGTGCATCCGTTGAAGGAATAATTGTCGATAGACGTGATATGCGGCTTTATCACAAGGTCTGTGAACTTCACGCAGTTCCGGAAAGCATACGCACGGATGGACTTCACGGACTCAGGCAGTGCCAAGGCATCCCAAGTCAGAGACTTGCAACCGGAAAAGGTGTATTCGCCCACGGCTGTCGGCTTGCACTGGCTATTGTACACCATTGTCTTCAGAGCAGTGCAGTTGTAGAACAAATAATTCTGTATAAGCTGCAAGGGGTTGCCCAAATGTGCCTTCACCAAGGTTGTGCTCTGGGCGAACGGAGAATAACCCTCTTGAGAGCTTGCACTGTAGCTCAGTGGTCTGCCAATAAAAACCGAGTATAGCGGACAATCATAGAATAGGCCCCGGCCACCACCACCGATAGAGGCATTATAACCCAAAGACAGCGTCTCATCGCTCTCCTCGATGGTCACGCTTGTAATTCCATAACAACCATTAAAGACACCATTACCGATAGATGTTATCTGTGCAGGAATAACGAATCCTGTCATGCCATTACAACCAGAAAAGGCGTAATTGCCAATTTTCTTAAGGAGGTTGGACGTGAAATTCACTTTGTCCAAAGACGTACATCCCACAAAGGCATAGTCACCAATGGCAGTTACAGTATAAGTTTTTCCGTCGTGAATCACGGAGGCTGGGATAGAAACTACACCTGAATAAACATTGTCTGTTTTACTATAATAAGTGACAGACGCTGTCATATTTGTTGATGATGTGATGTTGTAATAAATGCCCCCACTCTCAAAGTCATAGGCTGAAGCCATTTGTGTGATGCCACTAAGTAAAAATAGCAGCGATACTAATTTCCAATAATGATTCAATTTCATAATCATAACGTTGCAGCACATGTGGTGAACAAATACAGATAGATATTATTACAACAGTCTTTTTACAGATTCTTCATTTTTGTTTAAGTGCTGCAATTATAAACAAACAGAAGAACATCAATAAACTGACTATGCAAAATAGAAAAGGGAAAAACACCATGCTGGTTGTTTTTGACATTTTCGTCACAACCGTCAACATAAATTTCCTCGTTACAAAGTTCTGAAAAAAAATTATAATCAACAACATATTAGGCAAAAAAAGTTATTGTTATTGGAAAACGAGATGAACCTTTCATAAGATAATCCCCTTCGCTGTACTCACTTATTTCTTACTTTTCATAACAAACATTCCAACACAAGGGAATAAACTTCATGGAGTGGTTTTCCGTTTGTACGGAAAACTTTTCCGTGTAAACGGAGAACCTTTCCATTTACGCGGAAAACTTTTCCATGTAGTTTTTTTCGTTACATCAGCTTTTTCTATTGGAATGGTTGGAAATTTTGCATAACTTTGTCCAGACTTTTCGGATGAGCTTCTATGGCAGACGGAAAGTCATAGAGATTCAGGATAACATTGTAATACCTAAAACACAAGAAAAACCATGAACTATTGTAAGCAGGAGATGCCTGACCTGCATGGGACAGGCGAGCAGAAGAGTTATTTTCGACCTATCACCTACACAAACATCCACGGGGAACAGCTGTTCAAGCGCATGGGCATGGATGGTTCGGGACTATCGGAGGAAGCAATGTATGCAGCGGTGCGCATTATTCGTGAAACGCTCATACATTATTTATCTATAGGACATACGGTGACGATTGACGGATTAGGCAGTTTTCGCCTTTCACTTGGTCTGAAGGAAGGAAAGGTGATGGAGCCGACGGATGACGAATCGGACAAGACAAAGCGCAATGCGCAGAGTGTTGAAGTGAAGAAGGTGATGTTCAAGGTGGACCGCAATTTCTTGCAGGAACTGAATATGGTTACTTGCCTGGAACGCGCTGAGACGAAGCATCTGAAGAACCCTGGCACAACTAAGGAGGAACGCCTGCAGATGGCTCTGGACTATCTGGACAGTCATGCCTTCTTCCGTGTGGCGGACTATGCGGAGTTGACGGGACTCTCCATTTCTGCTTCGCGCAGAGAGCTGAATGCATGGGTTGCGGACGAAACGTCGGGGCTGAAAACGAATGGCAGAGGAACGCACATTGTGTACGTGAAAGAAAATTAAAAATTAAAAATTAAACTTTCCCATCCTTTGAATAATTGTATCAGAAGACGCTGAAAGCGTCACCGCTCAGTAACCGAGGGTGCAAAGCACCCCCGGATAGCTGTGTGTCCGCTCAATCGACTCTGAAAGAGTCGCCCATCTGTGGCTGTTGGGGCACTCCTTCAGAGTGCATATAGACCAAATACACACCATCCGCAGGTCGTTCCGACCTACGGTTACTGAGCGATGACGCCTTCAGCGTCAGAGGGTTACACTATCCCAATATGATGGGAAAGTTTAGTTAAAAATTAAAAATTAAAAGTAAAAAGGGGAAAGATAATTTTCAACATTTATCTTGTAACTCTCTAAAATGTTGTATATTTGCCAAAATGGAAACTGAAGGTGATTATGATTGAAAGACTGAAGGACTTTGCTGCAATAGATTTTGAGACTGCCAACTTTGAGCAGTCGTCGGTGTGTGCGGTGGGAATTGTGGTGGTGCGGAACGGTGAAATCGTGGATTCGTTCTATTCGCTCATTCAGCCTGAACCGAACTACTATTGCCGCCGATGCACGAAGGTGCATGGGTTGACGCGTGAGGACACGGAGGAGGCACCCGTGTTTCCGAAGGTGTGGGCAAAGATTGAGCCGATGATTGAGGGTTTGCCGCTCGTAGCGCACAACAGCCGTTTCGACGAGGGTTGCCTGAAGGCGGTGTTCAAGGTGTATTCGATGGACTACCCCGACTATGTGTTCTACGACACGCTCTATGCCTCGCGCCGCGAAATGCCGTATCTGGAAAACCACCAACTACAAACGGTAGCCGCGGAATGTGGCTACCGTCTGGAGCATCACCATCATGCACTCGCCGATGCTGAAGCCTGTGCGTGGATTGCAAGGGAGGTGTTTTGAATGAAGAATGGTTTTAAATGAAGAATGAAGAATGAGGAATGAAGAATGAGGAATGAAGAATGAATTTTACTCCATGTAATCATTATTTTTCATTCCTCATTCTTCACTCTTCATTCTTTATTCTTCATTCCTCATTCTTCATTTCATAAACACGTCCTGCTTCGGTGGAGAAGGAGGTGAGATAGTAGTTGCCGTTGCGGGTGCTTTTCACGTTGGTGGCTCCTGTAACGGTGACAGGGACGGAGGTGCGAAGCTGACATGGAGAACCGATGACGGAGAGAATCTTGGCTGAGGTGAGTTTTCCGTTTTTCCACGACATGGAGACTTCGAAATTGCCTCGTGCCTTGAGTCCGCTCACGCTACCATCCTTCCACGCATCGGGAAGGGCTGGGAGCAGATGGAGTTCGCCGAGGTGACTCTGCAAGAGCATCTCCATGATGCCTGCCGTGGCACCGAAGTTGCCATCAATCTGGAAAGGGGGATGGGCATCGAAGAGGTTGGGGAAGGTGCCACCGTGGTCAGCGTGCTTGGGGTCAACATAGCTCAATGCACCGCGAATCATCTTGTAGGCGTGGTTGCCATCGAGGAGACGAGCAGCGAAATTGATTTTCCATGCCTTGCTCCAACCTGTGCCTTCGTCGCCACGAAGTTCGAAGGTCTTGTCGGCTGCACGGGCGATGTCGGGATTGATGAAAGGACTGATTTGCCGCCCTGGGTGCAAGCCGAAGAGGTGGCTGACATGGCGGTGGTGAGGGTCTTCGTCTTCGAAGTCTTCCATCCATTCTTGGAGTCGTCCGTAACGACCAATCTTGAATGGCAGGAGTCGTGCTTCGGTGGCTTTCACCTTCTGACGGAATGCCTTGTCGGTGCCGAGAGCCGTGGATGCATCCATGACGTTCATGAAGAGGTCGCGAATGATTTCCACGTCCATCGTGGTGCCTTCGCTCACGGCGTAGGTGTGGCCATCGGAATGGCGGAAACGGTTTTCGGGCGATGTGGAAGGAGCCGTCATGAGGTACTTCTTGCCATCGCTTGGGTCGGTGCGCTCCACGAGCCAATCCATGCAGAACTTGGCTGCTTCCTTCATGACAGGATAGACCCGCTTGAGATAAGCCTTGTCGCCCGTGAAGGCATAGTGCTCCCACAGGTGCTGGCAGAGCCATGCAGCACCCATGTACCAGTTTGCCCACTGCGGGTCGCCGTTGCCGAGGTCGCCGACAGGATTGGTGAGTCCCCAGAGGTCGGAGTTGTGATGAGCCACCCAACCATGAGCATGGTAGAATTCTCGTGCCGTGTTTGTTCCGTTCTGCTGCAAGGTGGGAATCCAGCGGAGCAGTGGCTCGTGCATCTCGGAGAGGTTGCCTGGCTCGGCAGGCCAGTAGTTCATTTCGGTGTTGATGTTGATGGTGTAGTTCGACGACCACGGAGCACGGAGATAGGGATTCCAGATGCCTTGCAGGTTGGCAGGTGTGCCACCCTGACGGGAGCAGGAAATGAGCAAATATCTGCCATACTGATAGAAGAGTTCCTCCATGCCTGTGTCGGTGATGCCATAGCTGTATGCCTTGAGGCGCACGTCGGTAGGCATCTTGTTGAACTTGGTGTCGGCACAGAGGTTGAGTTTCACACGGTTGAAGAACTGCTGGTAGTCGGCGATGTGCGCTGACTTGATGTCGGCAAAGCTCTTGGCAGCCGCCTCAGCCAGTTGCTTCTCGCTGATGGCTCGCTCGTCCTTGCCCTGCATGTAAGGGTGTTTGTAGTTGCCATTGAAACTGGTGGCAGCCGTGAAGTAGAGCGTAACGCTCGTGGCATCCTCGATGTGTATGCCTTCCTTATCCACGCGCAGTGTTCCGCCTTCGGTCTTGGCTTGCACGTTGGCTTGGAAGCGCATACCGAAGTCTTCGGGCTTCATGCCTTTCTCCATCGCGTCACCGTCCTTGCGCTGGTAATAGCTGGGGTCGAGCCGACTGGGAGCTGTGCCTCGCATCACGAGGGTGTTGTTGCCTTGCGTCTCCACGATGGGTTCGAGCTGAGAAGCAAAACTGACATCGAGGTTGAGCTTGTTCGCCTTGTTAGCCGTGTAGTGGATGGCAATGACGCGGTCGGGATTGGAGGCAATGAACTCGCGCTGGTAGTTCACGCCTTCGAGGTCGAAGCGAGTGGTTGCCACGGCATTGGCAATGCTCAAGTCGCGCACGTAATTATAGATGCGTGTGTTGTTCTTCTTGTCCTTGAAAGTCTGGTGAATCTTGAGGTCGCCAAGTGGAAGATAGCTTTCGCTATACACGCCTTGCATCTTCTTGCAGAGTTCGTTTGCCTTGGCATATTCCTTCTTTGTCAATGCCTCGCGCACCTGTGCCAAATACTGGAAGGCTTGCGGATTGACGCTCTTGGCAACGGGTTTGCCCGACCAGAGTGTACCTTCGTTCAGGTGGAGCAATTCGTCTTCTACTCGTCCGAACACCATTGCTCCGAGAAAGCCATTGCCGATGGGCATCGCCTCTTCCCACTGGTCGGCAGGCTGTTCGTACCACAAGCGCATATCGCTCTGCGCAAAGGCAGAAGCGGAAAATGAAGAAAGAAGAATGAAGAATGAAAAATAAAGAACGGAAGTTAGAAAGTGTCGTTTCATTGTGATGTAGTGATATTGGTTAGTTTGGTTGCAAAGATAAGAAATAATTGAGAATAAATGATTGACAATTAACGATTTTTGCGTACATTTGTCACATGTATATCAGGTTTAACGTTGAAAGTTTAACGTTTAACGAAGTTACACTTCTCATCAAAAACTTAAAAGGCCTCACCCCCAACCCCTCTCCAAAGGGCGAGGGGAGTAAAATGAAGTCTGGCTAAAACTCAAAAACTCAAAAACTTAAAAACTCAAAAACTTACAATATGAATGAATATCTCGTAATCAGCCGTTCGAACGGCACTACCAAGACGGGCAGCCCTTTCTGCACATTGAAACTGAAGAACCTGAAGGAAGAGTTCCAGTTGGCTGTGTGGGACGTGAAACCAACGGACGAGCCTGTTGTGGGGCAGACGGTTTCGTTCTTCGCCATTCAGGACAACGGCGACAAGAAGTCGGCTCGCAAACTCGACATGCACCCAGGCATGATTCCGCAGGAGGGACACCCGCTGTACGACCTCGTTCCACGCCCTATCAAGCGCAACGTGTGGGACGAATGTATCAACCACTTGCTGGCGCTGTGCAAGGATGACACGCTGAAACCCATCATCACGGAGTTTGCCGACATTTTGTTCAAGCCTTATTCGCTCTATCCCGCAGCTACGTCGGTGCATCATGCCTTCAAAGGCGGACTTCTCAACCACACCTACCAAATGCTGCACATGCTGGAAGGCATCTACCCTACCCTGCCTTACGAGAACGTGAAGATTGAGCGTTGCATCCTCGCCATCCTCTTCCACGACTACGGCAAGGTGTATGAATACAACAAAGACGGGGAGCCGCAGAAGGACATGTATCTGCTTGGGCACATCTACATCTCTGCGAATCGCCTGCAAGCGGAACTGAAGAAGCACGAAGTTCCACAGGAGGAAATTGACTACATTGTGCATATCGTGCTCTCCCACCACGGAGAACTGGAATACGGTTCGCCCATCATGCCAGCCACAGCAGAGGCAATCCTAGTGAATCATCTCGACAATCTCTCCGCCAAGCTCGATGTCATCGAAACCACTGGCAACATGGAAAAAGCATTCGCGCTCGGCACACATGTCATCAAAAGTGAAAAGTGAAAAGTGAGAAGTGAAAAATGGAAGACCCTCCCCTGCCCTCCCTGTGAGGGAGGGAGAAGTCAGCTGAACGGCTATTCTCTCCCTTTTGGGGGAGTTGGATGGGGTTCTCAGTCCTTAGACGTTCTCTTCACTCCATCCGCTTATAAGAAACTTGCCACTACCCTCACGGGCGGTGGCAAGGTAACTATAGTTTTTTATTCTTAACTAACTTCGTTTCACACATTTTACTATAGCTACTTTTTTCTCAAAACGTTGAAGGAATCTTCAGTTCAAAAACTGGTTCGTGAGTTCCAAAAACGGTTTGAAGTGGTTGCCTGAGTCCTGAGCGTTTCCAAAGTTCCTTGATGGTGGTGCCATCGCCAGGATTGAAACTTAGGATAAAACAATCTTTGTTTTTCCATTCTATCTTGCAATCATTCTTTCCTTCGATGATATTGGCTTCGCTCTTCACATCCAGCGGATGGTAATAGACAATGGCTTGAGCAATGCTGGCACTTGGCGATACCACCATGACAACCTCTTTTTCTCCATAAATCTTTGAGACAGAAACCGTCTGCTTCAGAATCACTGGCATCCCATCCACTTCGCTCATGGCACCAACGAGTGTCCAACTGCCACTGAAGCGGTGCTTGCTTTTCAGGTTTTTCATCTCCAGCATTTCGAACATTCGCTTGATAGTGGAGGGAATGCCATCCCTTACGTATGTTTCCGTGATGAATTCATTCATGGGGAATATCGCTTCACTTCCTGGACGAACCGTGTTATACCACTTCAACTTGAAACCATTTTCTTCGCAATCAAAGATGCGGGTTCCATGTCCGTCTATGCCTACCGCAACATCACCCGTGAAAGAATAAGGATGTGGTTCGTCCTGTCGGAACTGCACAATCAGTTCCTTTTCCACATCTCTACTCACCATCACCGTGAAAGGAATCGTGTCAGAGCAATACTTGTACTGGGCGAACTCAGGGATGTGGTCTGCTTTTCCATTTTCATACGATAGCTTTGTCATTCTGTACAAACCCTTTGGTGTTACATTCTGTGCAGAAATCGTTGTCGATGCCATGAGGCAAAGAACCATTGTCAAAATCTTTTTCATGATTATTTAAGTTTTTAAGTTTTTGAGTTTCAGTCAACAAATTATTTCTTTTTGTTGTCAACAAATTTCCACAAATTATCTCAAAAGAATAGTCAAAAGTCGAAGGTCAAGGGTCAAGGTCAAAATTGCTATTGAATAGCCAATTTTTCATTTTTTACTTTTCACTTTTCATTTTTTTGTGCCTTATATGTGTTCATTTGTTGACTATTTTCACTTATCATTTCATTTCTTCCAATTTCTTGGAATCCAGTAGTCGCCTTCCACTTCAAGGCGGAGAATGCTGAGTCTGCCGTCCTTTCCGATGTCTGCCATCACGAAGCTCGACAATGCCTGATGATTCACTAACAGTCGGTTGGTGTCCTTCACTCCGTCGAACACAAAGTGCGAGGCAGAGTATTCCAGTTCGCAACATTGCGTCAATTCCGTGTCAACATGATGGATGGCTTTTTGCAAAAGTTGCTGATAGATGGCAGCAGAAAGTTCGGGAGAATCCACCACATAGAGCGTTCCTTTCGACTCGCTCCTCCCTTTGTGCTCAGGGCAGAGATAGTCCGTGGAATAATACGTAGTTGCTTTGTCCATACTTTCGCCTTCACGGTGCTGATAATGAACAGGAAATCTTTTCACGCCTTGATTCGAAGTGAGGACGTTCAGCAAACTGTCGAACGATTCGGGCTTGAAATGATAGTACGTGCCTTTGGCCTCATTCGCCTTTGTACTCATGTAAATCATGTTGCCTTTCCCATTCACGTAGTCGAACAGCACAGCTTCCCGTGCGCCGAAATACATGTTCCGGTTATTGCCGCTGAGCATTTCCAGAAACTTTCGTTCCTGCATGAAATAGCGATTCATATACAGAATTTTGCGACGGTCAAGAAACAAGTCGTAGTCGTTGGTCCAGGAATTTGCCATGTCGTTTGCTTTCTGCAGGTCGAGCACATAGTCATTCTTCTTTCCATATCCGCGGAGTGCTATGGAATAAGTGATGGTGTCCGAATTGTTGCGGTGACTCTCATATCTGTACGACTCCACGCAGCGACGCGACATCTGGTCGAGAAACAAGCAGATGGAATCCACCAGCAACGGGATTCTTTGTGAAGAATCGGACGATGCTTCCTGCTGCTTCAACGTCTCGGCATCGAACACCACATTGTAGCGTTTGCCGATTTGAACCTTATCATTCACGCGTGCAACAACCACTTTAGCACCTCGGGCAGACAATCTTTCCATGAACTCAGTCATGGCATCCCGCTTCATTTCCTGTGCCATTGCCGCAAGAAACATCATGCACGAAAGGAGTGTTATTATGATTCGTTTCATCATTGCCACCTTATTTAATAATTAGCAAAAAGTTCTTCATTCATAGCCGTGATGGCTTCGCGGAGGTCTTGCCCCTTGATGTCCACCTCAGCCAAATCAATGTCAAGCATCTGCATGGATGTGATGTCGCTTTCCAACGAGGAGAGAGAATCGTGGAGCGTGGAGAGTGAAGCGTGGGGCGTGGAGAGTGAAGCGTGGGGCGTGGAGAGTGAAGCGTGAGGCGTGGAGCGTGGAGCGTGGAGCGTGGAGCGTGAAGCGTGGAGCGTGGAGCGTGAAGAGTGGAGCGTGGGGTGTGAAGCGTGGAGCGTGGGGTGTGAAGCGTGTACCTCATCCGTTATCCTTTGTTCTTTGCCCTTTGTACTTAATTCTGGTTTTTCACTTTTCGCTTTCAACTTTTCACTTAATTGTTCTTTCTCCTCTTGGCTGAAATACACAAAAGTACCACATACCAATGCAATGGCAGCTGCAACACTCGTATATTTCCACCATTTTCCGAAACCTCTCTTCGGAGAAGTTTGAAGGGAACTTCCAACAATCCTCTCATATTCCTCCAAATAGTCGGCATCGAAAATGTCTTCTTCCATCGGAGTGTGACTGCACAACAACTGAAGCATCACCTTTTCATCAGCACTCAATTCTTCCCTTGGTACACTCATCAGCACCTGCCTCAGCTCCTGCTCTTCATGCACCGTTGCCGTGCCTGCCATGTATTTATTGATTAATGTCTGCTTCATCATTTCAGTAGTTTTAAAAGTTTATGTCTTGCCGATGAAATCATGCTTCTCACGGAACGGACAGGTATGCCTGTGATAACGGCAATTTCATCTGCTTCTAAGTCCGCTTCCTGCTTTAATCTTATCAATCGTTGCTCAGAGCGAGGCAAGCGACTGATTGCCTGCTCAATGCGTTGTGCCTGCTCTTGTGTCAGCACTTGCGAGTCCGAACTGCCCGAATCCATCGAAGTGTCATTGTCAGTATCAATCGTCTCCATGCGCCGCAACTTCTGTTTTCTCCACATACTTACGCATACGTTCTTCGTCGCCCTCACTGCCAACGCCTCATAATTGTCGTTGGGCAACCCATCTCGGAGCCACATTCGGAGCAGCACTTCTTGCACAGTATCCTCAGCATCTTCCTGGTTTTGGAAGAAGTCGAGTGCTATTTTCATCATCCTGGGACGAATCTTCAGCACTATCCGTTCAAACTCCGTTTGTGTCATCTGTTCTATAAACGCACAAGTTCCGATTTGTCAAGTGGAAAAATCCATTTTCTGCAAAACACTCGCAAAAATATGCTTTTTCCAGAGAATAGACTTATCATTCATCTATTTTTCTACGAGGAACAAAAGGATATTTCCAAGGAAATCTACTCATAACGATTGTCAGAAGCGCAAATGTGGATTCACAGAACGGTGCATTGGATTGGCTTGCGCCGAGATAAAGGGTCAACTTTATGTGCGAGGGCTCGTTATCGAAACAGCGAGCCCTCGTTGCAATTCAAACGAGGGCTCGCTTGAACTACGACGAAGGCTCACCAATTCACTACGCTCAAATAAAAACTTGGGATTATTCTCAACCACGAATTGCACGAATTAAACGAATTTTTGATTTTAATTTAATCGAATTTCTCTAATTTGAAAAATGCCTGCATTTTTATTCGTGTAATTTGATTAAATAACAGCTATAATAAATTCGTTTAATTCGAGTAATTCGTGGTTTATAAACTTAAATTCACAAAAAAAATCCTCAAAGCCCGATGGAGCTTTGAGGATTTTTCCATATAAGAGTTGTTCTGTGTTTTACTTCAAGAGGTCGTCGAGTGCTGATTTGAATCCGCCTTCGAGTGGTTCCTGACCATCATTCTGAACGCTGTCTTCATGACGGAAAGTCTGACGCTCTGGACGGTTGTTGTAGCGGTTGTTCTGACGACGGTCACCACGCTCGCCGCGCTCTGGACGTGGGCGACGCTCACGCTGTGGACGCTCCTGATAGTCAGCTGGCTTCTCGATGAGCACACGGTGAGAGAGCTTGAACTTGCCAGTCTTCTGGTCGATGTCGATGAGTTTCACCTGAATCTTGTCGCCTTCCTTGATACCTGCTTCTTCAACAGTTTCAAGACGACGCCAGTCGATTTCGCTGATGTGGAGGAGTCCGTCCTTGCCTGGCATGAACTCAACGAAGCATCCGTAAGGCATGATGGAACGAACGGTACCTTCATATACTTCTCCGATTTCAGGAACAGCCACGATTGTCTTAATCTTGGTAAGGGCAGCTGTGATGGAGTCCTTGTCTGGTGCAGAAACCATTACCTTGCCCACACCGTCCACCTCGTCGATGGTGATTGTGGTCTTGGTGTCCTCCTGAATCTGCTGGATAATCTTTCCACCAGGACCGATGACAGCACCGATGTACTCCTTAGGAATGATAATCTGCTCGATGCGAGGAACATGTGGCTTGAGCTCTGGACGTGGTTCGCTGATGGTCTTCATCATTTCGCCCATGATGTGCTCACGACCAGCCTTTGCCTGCATGAGAGCCTTTTCGAGGATTTCGAAGGAAAGTCCGTCGCACTTGATATCCATCTGAGTAGCTGTCAGACCGTTCTTCGTACCCGTTGTCTTGAAGTCCATATCGCCGAGGTGGTCCTCATCGCCAAGGATATCTGAAAGCACTGCATACTTGTCTTCGCCTGGATTCTTAATCAGACCCATTGCGATACCTGCTACAGGGTTCTTGATTGGCACACCTGCGTCCATGAGGGCGAGAGTACCGGCACAAGTGGTTGCCATAGAAGACGAACCGTTCGACTCAAGAATATCGGAAACCACACGGATGGTGTAAGGATAATCTTCTGGAATCTGTCCCTTGATACCGCGCCAAGCCAAGTGGCCGTGACCGATTTCGCGACGACCTACACCACGCTGAGCCTTTGCCTCGCCTGTTGAGAATGGAGGGAAGTTGTAGTGGAGGAGGAAACGCTGATATTCGCGAACGAGCGCACCGTCAATGAGTTTCTCGTCGAGCTTCGTGCCGAGGGTACAAGTGGAGAGCGACTGAGTCTCGCCACGAGTGAAGATAGCACTTCCGTGAGGTCCTGGCAGCGGAGACACCTCGCACCAGATAGGACGGATGTCAGTAGTCTTACGACCATCGAGACGGATACCTTCATCGAGTACACAACGACGCATTGCATCGCGCTCCACATCGTGGTAGTAGCGGTCGATGAGTGCGTTCTTCTCTTCGAGTTCTTCAGGAGTGAGGTCAGCATGGGCAGCAGCGTATGCTTCCTTGTAGTCCTCGCGAATCTTCTCGAAAGCTTCTGCACGTGCTTGCTTCTCAAGACCCTGCTTCGTCACGTCGTAAGCTGGCTGATAGCAAACCTTTGCAATATCCTCACGGAGTTCTTCGTCGTTCACCTCGTGGCAGTATTCGCGCTTCACGTCGGTGCCGAGCTCCTTCATGAGTTCCTTCTGCAAGCGGCACTGTGGCTTGATAGCCTCGTGAGCAGCCTTGAGCGCGCCGAGCAAATCCTGCTCACTCACTTCCTTCATCTCGCCTTCCACCATCATGATGTTTTCCTCAGTGGCACCCACCATGAGGTCCATGTCAGCCTTTTCGAGCTGCTGGAAAGTAGGGTTGATGACATACTCACCATCGATACGTGCAACGCGTACCTCAGAGATTGGTCCTTCGAAAGGAATATCTGAAGCGGCAAGAGCAGCACTGGCTGCAAAACCTGCAAGAGCATCTGGCATATCCACTCCGTCGGCAGAGAAAAGAATCACATTCACATACACCTCTGCGTGATAGTTGCTTGGGAACAGAGGACGGAGTGCGCGGTCAACGAGACGGCAAGTAAGGATTTCCTCGTCTGAAGCCTTACCTTCGCGCTTAGTGAAACCTCCAGGGAAACGACCGTTTGCAGCATACTTTTCGCGATATTCCACCTGAAGAGGCATAAAATCTGTTCCTGGAACTGCATCTTTTGCGGCACAAACAGTGGCCAGGAGCATAGTGTTACCCATACGGAGCATCACAGAACCATCGGCTTGTTTTGCCAATTTACCTGTCTCAATGCTGATTTCGCGACCATCAGGCAGAGAGACTGTCTTCGTAATTACGTTCATCTTAGTTTAATTAATACGTCAAAATAAAAAAATATCTTTGTTATTGTTTTCACCGAAATATCTACTCATACATGCAGTTCCCGCTGGAATTAGGCACATATTCGGTGCAAAGTTAAGAAATAAAGTGCAAAGGGAAAAAGAAAAATGGAAAAAAATGATTGAGAGAGAGTTCAAGCAGCTGGTTTTTACATGGAGACACCAAGAATCACGGTCAGTAAAAGAGATGTATTCGGAAGAAAATGCGTATCTTTGCACAGATTTTTCATCTACTGAAATTACCAAACCTTGGTTTTATTTAATTTTGCTTATTACATCATTACAAATTAACATCTTATCATTCATTCTTATGAAAAAAGCAATTCGGTTTCTTGCGCTATTTTTGTCATTCCTGATGGTGTTGAATCTGAATGCAGTGCCAGTGAAGCCTGGGCTGTGGAAAGTGATTACATTGGAAGACGGGAACAAAGTGCTGGTGGAGCATCGTGGCGATGAATGGCTGCACTATCTGGCCGACAAGGACGGCAATGTCTATCTTGAAAGTCATTTGGAGAACAAACAAGTACGCTATCAAAAGATTACGCCCAAGGAATTTCAGTCCTTGCAAACAAAGGCAAAACTAAAGAAAGGAGAGAATGTGAGATTCCAACGCCTCTTCCCTACTTCACCAACCAACTCGCTCCAAGATGGTCCCAAGAGGATTGGTTTCAAGAACCCAGACCTCTTCCAAGGTACCAAAAAGGGATTGGTGATTCTGGCAGAATTCAGCGATGTGAAGTTCAGCGACACCTATAATAAATATGGTGTTGAGAACGTCAATGCTTTTTACCAGCGCGTTATCAACGAAATCGGTTTCAATGAGGCTCCGTTCAAGGGCAGTGTGCGAGATTACTTCAGAAAACAGAGTATTCGCATGAACGGTGAAAAAGTCGATGGCATCGACTATCAATTCGATTTGGATTTCGACGTGGTAGGCCCAGTCACGCTAAGCAGAAGCCAAGCCTATTACGGCGCTGCTCTTTATTCCAAGTCGGGAAATACGTATAAGTTCGAAGAGAACGACGCTCATGCTGGAGCGATGGTGTATGAAGCCATCAATTTGGCAGCAGACAACTATGGCATTGACTTCTCGCAGTATGATTGGGACGGAGATAACGAAGTGGACCAAGTATTCGTGCTTTATGCAGATAAAGGACAAGCCGATGGTGGAGGCGAAAACACGATTTGGCCTCACGAATGGGCTTTATCCTCAAGTCATTATTATGAAAAGTCTTACGGGAATTTGTATATTCGAAACAGCGATGGAGGATATGAAAAAAATGTCATTGATGAGAATTTCAAAGGAAGCATCACGAAAAATGGTTATAAGATTAACACCTACGCTTGCTCCAACGAGATGGCTTCCGTCATGCAAAGAAATTCCAATAACGAATATACCCTCGTCGACACAAAAATCAACGGTATTGGCACCATCTGTCACGAGTTTTCGCACTGCTTGGGCTATCCCGATTCTTACGACACAGCCTATTCCGGCAATTACGGCATGGGTGCGTGGGACTTGATGGCAGCAGGCAGTTACAATGGGGATAATTGCGGCTATTGCCCAGCAGGATACACCAGCTTTGAGCGCTGGGTAGCTGGTTGGATTTCACCGATTGTCCTTTCCGACCCTCAAGTCATCACCAACATGGGCTCTTTGCAATCCACTGCTCAAGCTTACATTGTCTATGCAAGAGGTTCAGACAAAACGGGGCAATACTACCTGCTGGAAAACAGAGAATACGAAGCATGGGACTACAGCCTTCCTTGGAGTGGACTACTCATCCTCTTTGTAGATTACCAGAAGGACGCATGGGGTTCCAACGTAGTCAACACAACGACAGACACTTCCAACGACCACCAACGCTACACGGTCTTTCATGCTGATAGAGATGAAGCAGGTTTTGTGAACTGGCCAACTTATCCTTATGAACCCAATTTTTGGTTGCCCATCGCCTTTAAGAGCAACCCCAATGTAAACACGCTCTCTGGAGACAAGATTGCCGAATACTTCAACACCAAGTACCAGAGCGACGGAGTGAATCTGGGTACTCAATTCAACAATTCACTCACGCCCGATTCTGACCCCAAAGCCATCTACTACCACAACAAGACCAACAGTTCCAATGTCACGCTTGGGAACAACACTTCAGAAGTTTTCAACAATCACGAAATACACCACATCACGAAGAATCAGGATGGAACCGTGAATTTCATCTATCGCTATCCCACAGTTCCAGAACTCACCCTGAACGATGATGCAACGACCCAAGAAGAGTTTTCAGCCTCTACCTACAAGACAGTGACCCTCAATCGCAGTTTTGAAGCAAACAAATGGAACACTCTTTGGTTGCCATTCAGCCTATCCCCAACCGAAGTGCGCCAAGCATTTGGCAACGATGCACAAGTGGCACTCTTCAATGGAAGCGCCACTGAAAAAACAGACGAAGGAACTACGGTCAGCATCAAATTCACGAGAAGAGTAAACTCATCGGACACAGAACTCACACAAGGCACAAAAGCCTTTGAGCCTTTTCTTATCCGAGTACAAAACGAGGTGGTAAATCCCGTTTTTGAGTATGTCACCATCACTCAGAACTCTGACACAGAAGCCCAACTCACAAAGAACGGTTGGACATTTGTCGGCACAGATGCCATCTGCAAAATTCCTGAAGGCTCTTATTTCATTTCAGGCGACACATTCTACAAGTCTCTCGGCAACTCAAACACCAAAGCTTATCGTGGCTATTTCACTCCATCATCCATCGATGCCCAAACACTCAACGACGCATCGCTCATCAAACGGCAGTTTGAGAATGTGGTAGATGACCACGAAACGGTAATAATGGAGTCGAAAATGATGGAACGCTACGACTTCATGAAGTTCCTCACCTCCATCAATGATGTCATCAATGAGGAAAAAGGAGAAGCACCCCGTCACCTCCCTGGCATTTACAGCCTAAGCGGTCAACTCGTTTCTGACTCCGCATCATCTGTCTCATCATTGCCTCGCGGCATCTATCTTGTGAATGGTAAAAAGTATATCGTCAAATAACAGCAGAATCATCATGAACAGAAAACAATACACCAAGCCCACTACTAACCAAAGGCTCATGCTCATTCCCGAACGACCTGTAGCCGAAACCAAGTTAGAAGGTTCACGCGGTGGCAATGTCATCATCCCCCACGGAGGAGAAGACCAAGAGGAAGAAGGAAGATGGGCAGACGCAAAGGCTCACCAGAATGAATTTGAGGAAAACTATCTGTGGTAAACCATCCATCACATACAAACAAAAAAACGAAAGGACATCCAAGCCTTTCGTTTTCTTTTTTTCGAGAATCTTTTTCGAGGATACAATTCCTTTAAGCGTCAATCAGTCCAAATGGAAGACCTCCTTGATGGGAATGGTGACAGGCGAATTGTCGGGATTCACTTCCATGATGTCAGCCATCATGTCCCACCACTTCTGCGTGATTGGATCGACGTCGGTCGTGTCCTGCGAATTGCCTTCGCCTTCGCATTCCTGATAGCCGAAGAGGATATTCGTGTCTTTGTCCCAATAGATGCTGTAGTTGCTCACGCCGGCATCCTTGATTTGTTGGCGCAACTCTGGCCACAAGGCGGCATGGCGCTTCTGATACTCTTCCTCACATCCTGGCTTGAGGAACATCTTGAATGCAAATCTTTTCATAATCGATGTTAGCTTTTGTAGTTAAAAATGTTTCAGCCGCAAATTTAGTGTTTTATGTTGAGTTCTTCAACATTCCAACCGATTTTTCTGACGAAAAAGGCTGAAACCTCCAGCTATCAGAATGGGGAATGAAGGAAGATTGTTTTCCTTTCATTCCCCATTTTCAGATTCTATTTCACTGTGAATGGCAAACGCTGCAAATCTTCCTCACGCGAGGAATTGCCGTAGAGAATCTCGTAGCGACCTGGACGCATGGAAAGCTCGTCTATGCTTGGGTCGTAGTATTCAAAGGCTTCTTCGTCGAGCGTGACGGTGGCACGGCTTGTTGCGCCAGCTGCCAACGTCAGTTTCTGGAAACCACGCAACGACTTGATTGGAGCCTCAGGATAGTCGAGCGCCTTCACATACACCTGCACCACTTCCGTTCCTTCGCGCTTGCCCACGTTGGTCACAGGCACTGTCAGCGTCACCGTCTGTCCACGCTTCATCGACTTGCACGAGAGCTTTCCCTGTCCAAAGCGGAACGACGTGTACGACAAACCGTAGCCAAAAGCATAGAGCGGCTTGCCACGGAAGTAGCGGTAGGTGCGGTTCTCCATGCTGTAGTCGAGGAAGTCGGGCAGGTCGTCGTTCGAACGATAGAACGTCACAGGCAGTTTTCCGCCAGGATTGTAGTCGCCAAAAATCACGTCTGCCAATGCACGGGCACCACCTTGACCTGCATACCAAGCCTGAATCAGTGCGTCGTACTGGTTTTCGATGCTGCCGAAGGCTATGGCAGAACCCGAACAGTTCACCATCACCACGGGCCGTCCTGTCTCGTGCATGGCGCGAACCAGACGTTGCTGAACGGCTGGGAGTTCGATTGTTGCTTTATCGCCGCCTTCGCCTTCCATCTGTGCAGAGATACCGCCAATGACGATGATGACATCAGCATTCGCCACTTCCTTTGCCAACGGAGCAAAGTCGATGAGTTTGCGCTCGCAGATGTCGCCACGCAGCATGGCAAAATTGCCGTTGCCACGACGGTATTCTATCTGCACGTCGTAGGTCTCGCCCTTTCTCACTGGGAACGACTTGTACTCTACTCCGCGACGGAAGAAACCTCCGCGTCGGCTCTCAGCCTTGGTTTCCTCCACCACTTGTCCGTTCACCCGCAGCACATAGCCGTTGTCGGTGGCGAGTGTGTATTTCATCTCGCCCGTGAAGTCTGCCACATACTTTCCGCTGATGCGCACAGAGAGTTTTTCGTTGTCAACGCCCTCGGCAAAGCCCCATGCGCCGAAGGTGGAGAAATTGAGTTCCTTGTAATACCCCGTCACGGCAGGCTTTCCGCTCAGTTCCTTGTTATTATAGAACTCCACCAGCACTCCTTTGCCTCCGTTGAAGTCAGGCAGATGATGCACAGTGGCATAGTCGTCGTTCAGTTCACAAGCCTTGCGATAAATCACGTTGGCATGAGGCACAGCGGCCTTGATGCCTTGCAACAGCGAGTGCGTATGCGCTTCGGTTGGCGTACCGCCATAGTTGCCGTTGAGCAAGTTGGCATCGTCAGCATTGGGTCCTACCACGGCAATGGTTTTCAGCGATTTCGAAAGCGGAAGCACACCATTGTTCTTCAGCAGCACCATCGACTCGCGAGCTGCTTGAGTGGCGAGTTCGTCATTCTTCTCGCAACTAATCACGTCGGCTGTCATGTTCGCCCAAGGCAAGTTCTCTGCTGGGTCGAACATACCCAGTTCGAAGCGTCCCAACAGTGTCTTGCGCAGATGGTCGTCGAGCACGGATTCCGTGATGAGTCCTTTCTGCAAAGCTTCCGTAAGCACCATGAACACCTTGCCACACTCCAGGTCGGTGCCGTTCAGCACAGCATCCACCGAAGCCGACAGCGCATCGGGATGGGTTTCGTGCTGGCCCTTGTTGTAGAAGTTGTTGATGGCATCACAATCTGTCAGGACGATAGCTTCATAGCCCCACTTCCGACGCAGGATGTCCACCAGCAGGCGGTCGCTCGTGCAGCAAGGCTTACCTTCGTAGCGGTTGTAAGCACACATCACTTCGCGCACATTCCCTTTCTTCACCAGTGCCTTGAATGCAGGCAGATAAGTTTCCCAAAGGTCGCGCATCGACACCGACGCATTGTAACTATGGCGCAAAGGCTCTGGACCGCTATGCACGGCATAGTGCTTGGCACACGCATGGGTCTTGTAATAATGAGGGTCGTTTCCCTGCATACCCAGCACGGTCTGCACTCCTAACACAGCGTTCAGATAAGGGTCCTCGCCGCAGGTTTCCTGTCCACGTCCCCAACGAGGGTCGCGGAAGATGTTCACGTTCGGGCACCAGAAAGTGAGTTCGGGATTGCCAGGATAGTAAGTCACGCCCATCGGCACGTTGAAGACATTGTGGTCGGAGCGGTTCCAGTTGGCACGAGCCTCATCGCTCACAGCCGAGAACACGTCATACACTTGCTTGGCATTGAAAGCAGCAGCCATGCCGATAGGTTGCGGGAACACGGTGTAGCCTCCCTGACGCACACCGTGGCATGCCTCGCTCCACCAGTTGTAAGAAGGAATGCCCAGGCGATCCACTGACACCGACTTGTTCATCATCAGCCCCACTTTCTCTTCAGGCGTGAGCAGCGAGATCAGGTTTTCCACGCGTTCTTCATAGCTCAACGTGTAGTCCAAATAAGGATAAGCAGGCTTCTTCCCCTGCTGAACGGCATTGTGCCCCACCGTGGCTTTCACCGACAAGGCTCCCAGTGTGCGCCCGTTGGCATCGAGGAGTTCCACGCTGCGGAAGGTCTTCCCCTCCGACGTTGCAGGCTTGAACACCACCAGCACACGCGCCTTCTGTCCTGGTTCAATGGCTTTGCCGTCATAGCGAGCCAGAATGCAGTCACACGTCGTCACGGTCTTGGCAATCGTGACAGCTTGCTTCGATTTGTTCTCCATCGTGAACGCATGGCAGATGGCACCGAGCGAGGCATCCACTTGTCCGAAGTCCCATTCGTAGGCATCGAACACAACAGGCGATGTCTTACTCTTCTGTCCAGCCATCGGCAGCATGACCAGCAAACTCCATGCCAGAGTTAGTAGGATTCTTTTCATTGCTTTGTCTTTTTAAGTTTAAATGGTTTTGTAATAACGTCAGTTCGGTATAAGGAGTCGCTTCGCGAGTTATCGAGTTTACTCGCTTTGCTCGCAAAGAAATCTCACAAATCTTCTCAAATCTTACAAATATGAATGAGATTTTGAGAGATTTTGAATAGATTTGTTAGATTTCTGCCTCGTAGAGGCACTACAAAAGAACATATTTATTTATATCGAACTCACGTTAAAAACACACCGCACTGTCGTGCTGGATTCATCTGATGAATCAAGCCGCAGATGATGTAAAAAAAATGAGTCAGCAAGCTTTAGAAGGACTAAAACTTGCTGACTCATCTTCAATGTAAGAGTTCTATTGATAAAGGTATCGCTTGATGTTTCGCTTTGGAGTCTTTTGGAATTCCTCGTTGCGTGGTTCGAGGGCAGTGAGCTGATAGAAGGAAGGAAGGAGGGAATTGACATGGCGACGATACTGGTCGAGATGGCTGTTGAAGTCTTCGCGTGTCATGCCATGCGTCCTCAGGGTGTCGTCGCTCGTATAGACCAATCCATAGAGTTTCTGCTCACGCTGCACCACGACACATTCGTCTATCAAGGCATGGCCCATGAGTTTCTCTTCGATTTCCTCTGGGTAGATGTTCTGCCCGTTGGCACCGAGAAGCATGTTCTTGGCACGTCCACGGATGAACACGTTGCCATGTTTGTCCATCGTTCCCAAGTCGCCCGTGTGGAGCCATCCGTCCTTGTCGATGGCTTCTGCCGTCGCTTCGGGGTTCTTGTAGTAGCCGAGCATCACGTTCGTGCCTCTCGTCACGATTTCTCCTGGCACGTTTTCTGGGTCCTTGCTCAGAATCTTCACTTCCATGCGTGGTGCTGCCTCGCCACAGGAACTCTTCACGAAAGTCTTCCAGTCGCGATAGCAGATGATTGGTGCGCACTCGGTCATGCCATAGCCCACAGTGTAAGGGAAATGGATTTTGCGGAGAAAGTCCTCCACATCGCTGTTGAAGGCTGCTCCTCCCACAATCACTTCATAGACCTGTCCTCCAAACACATTCAGCAGGCGGCGGCGAATCTTGCCGTAGATGATGGAACTGACGAAAGGAATGCGAAGTAGATTGCGCATTCGTGCTGTCTGTATGACTGGGAAGATTCTGCCTTGCACAATCTTCTCGATAATCAGCGGAACGGCTATCACGATGGTCGGTTTCACATCTGCAAATGCCTTCAGCAGCACGGTTGGACTTGGTGCTTTCGTCAGGAAATGCACATGAGTGCCTATGCAGAATTCGTACATGAACTCGAAGGCAAAACCATACATGTGTGCCATCGGCAGGAGGCTCAACAAGCGGGTGCAATGCTCCATGCCCAGTTTTTCGTCGGCGAACTGCACGTTGGACACGATGGCACGGTAGGGAATCATCACGCCTTTTGAATGTCCTGTGGAACCTGATGTGTAGCTCAGCATGGCAAGGTCGTCGGGATTATCCGTGAAGTAGCGCACATCGGCTTGAGCAAAAGGCATGTCGTAAGGGATGGTGCCTATCGTGGCAAGATTGAGGATGGCATAAGCGTCTGCCTTCACGTCGAAGAGAGGTGTACCCTGCTCCATCTGCGCTTTCAGACTCTCGTCAGCACCCACCACTTTCTTCAGTATGCCCTCGCCACACATCAGCAGCTTGCTGTCGGAATGTGCCAGAATGTTCACTATCTGCTCACCGTTGAAATCGTTCAGGATGGGAACAACCACCGCACCATACGTCAATGCTGCCAGATAGCCAATCGCCCATTTCGAACTGTTTCGTTCACAAAGAGCTATCTTGTCGGTCTTTGCTATGCCTAAATCTTCGAAAAACAAATGCAAGCGTTTGATTTCCTTTGCCACTTCAGCAAAGGTGAATTGCACGTCTGTGCCATAATCCGTATAGGCCACTTCGGTCCAATGCTCCCGAATCGTGGTCTCCAACATTCGCATTAGAGACATATCCGAATGTATATATTCAGTTAGTTTTCCAGTTATACTCATCAGTAAAAGATTTGCGCAAAGATAAACATTTTGTGCTAAATACAAGTATTTTCATTATAAAAATCGCACCATTCTCTTAATTTTGTGCAAGATTTTTCATTTTCAATCGCTTTTTCACCCAAAAAGCAAAGAAAAATCATAACTTTGCATTCATTTACTTGAAGTATTTCATTTTTTGAGTCAGGGATTATCATGATGAAAAGGATTTCTCACTTTTCACCTTTGAGCGAATCCTCATTAGTCCTTCAATTCCCTGATTCGCTTTACACTATATTAAGATTATGAAACGTCTAACTATCACCATCCTATCTGCATTGCTCTCTTTTGCTGGAGCAATAGCACAAAACAACACAGGGAAACTCGATGTGAACGGAGTGCGTGACGTGACACTCGACTCGCTCGCCAAAGCCAACCAGATGCGTCCCGTGAGCGGTTCGTCACGCCGTGGCAACAACCCCGTCCTGTTCCTCGTCGGAAACTCCACCATGCGCAATGGCACGCTCGGCAATGGCAACAATGGTCAGTGGGGTTGGGGCTACTTTGCTCATGAATACTTCAACGAGGACAAAATCACCGTGGAGAACCATGCCTTGGGCGGAACCAGTCCACGCACCTTCTACCGCCGCCTTTGGCCTGCTGTGCTGAAAGGCATCCAGAAGGGTGACTACGTGATTCTCGAACTCGGACACAACGACAACGGACCTATCGACCACGACCGTGCCCGTTCGTCCTACAAGGGAAAGGACGGCAAGCAGCCTCTCACCACCGACTCCATCCTTGTCACCATCAAGGAGACTGGACAGCAGGAGATGGTCTATTCCTTCGGTGGTTATCTACGACGCTTTGTCAGCGAAATCCGCGCCAAGGGAGCCACACCGATTCTCTTCACGCTCACTCCACGCAAGGCATACGAGGAGAGCGACACCAACCGCATCGACCGCAAGCTGACAACTTTCACGCCGTGGATTCGTGCAATGGCAGAGGAACTGCACACGCCTTACATCGACCTCAACGACATCTCTGCTCGTAAACTCGAAACCTACGGCAAGTGGAAAGCCGCCTACCATTTCTTTGGCGACAAGATTCACTCTTCTGCATTCGGAGCAAAGATGAACGCGGCTTCCTGTGCAGAAGGACTCTACGCTTGCAACGACCCTCAGATAGCAGAACTGAAGTCGTATATCCTCACCGACAAGATTCAGCCTAAGAGCCTTCTCCAGATTCACCCAGAATGGGTGGTGACACGTCCTTCCAAGAAGGCAAAAGATACGAAGAAGAAGCCTCGCGTTTTCCTCACTGGCGACTCCACCGTGAAGAACAATGACAAGGACGAAGACGGCATGTGGGGCTGGGGAGCACAAGCATTTACGGTGTTCGATGGTGACAAGTGTACGGTCGTCAACGCTGCCAAGGCTGGACGCTCAACGCGCACTTTCCTCGAAGAAGGACGCTGGAACGAAGTCTATCACTCCATCGAGCCAGGCGACTACGTGCTGATACAGTTCGGACACAACGACATCGGCGACATCGACACCAAGAAGGAGCGTGCCGTCATCCGCACCGCAGCCGACACCTGCCACGTCTATAAGATGGCATCCAACGGACAATACAAGGTGATTTACTCCTTCGGTTGGTACTTGAAGAAATTCATCCAGGATGTGCGCGAAAAGGGTGGCACACCTATCCTCGTGAGCCTCACCCCTCGCAACGAATGGCCAAATGGCAAGGTGGAGCGTCGCAACGACTCATACGGCAAGTGGTATCGCGAAGTGGTGGCAGAGACAGGCGTTGATTTCATCGACCTCCACAACATCACAGCCGATGCACTCGACAAGATGGGCAAGGAAAAAGCTGCTGCCATGTTCAACCACGACCACACGCACACCTCCCTCGCTGGTGCCCGCCTCAATGCCAAGAGCATCGCCAAAGGACTCAAGCAAATCAAGTCACCACTGCGCAAGTGCCTCAAGTAAAATGAAGAATGTAGAATGAAGAACGAAGAATGAAGAATGTAGGATAAAATTACAAAAACTAAAATATATTCTTCATTCTTCATTCTTCGTTCTTCATTTAAATACATTCTTTATCCTTAATTCTTCATTCTTCATTTAAATTCATTCTTCATTCTTAATTCTTCATTCTTAATTATAGTAGTCATGTCAGAAATAAACATTGGTTCAAGAGTGCGATTCCTCAGCGAAGTAGGAGGAGGCACCGTCGTTGGATTCCAGAAAGGAAATATCGTGTTGGTAGAAGACGAGGACGGATTCCAGATTCCAACCCTCATGAGCGAAGTCGTCGTGGTAGATACCGAGCAGAAATCGTCTGCCCCAGCACCTGCACCCAAACAAGAGACAAAGCTAACACCAACTCCCAAACCAACGCCTAAGCCAAGCGTCGTAGAAGAGCGTGACGGAGCAGAAAAACTCAACGTCATCCTTGCCTTCGTGCCCGTTTCTATCAAGGAACTGAGCAAGACCAAGTTTGAGTGCTACCTTGTGAACGACTGCAACTACCACATCCACTACACCTACTTCTCTGCCTCGAACGCTGCATGGCTACTGCGTTCGCAAGGCGTTATCGAGCCTAACACGAAAGTGTTCATCGAAGAGATTGAATACTCCATGCTCGACGACATCGAGAAAGTGGGAGTCCAACTCATTGCCTACAAGCAGGGCAAACCCTTCCAACTCAAACCAGCCATCAGTGTCAGTCTGCGCATCGACCTCACGAAGTTCTACAAGCTCCATACCTTCCGTGAGAGTCTTTTCTTCGACGAACCAACCCTTGAATACGACATCGTGCGTGATGACCAGCCCATTCGTCCTCTCGTCGTTTCTGCCCAAGAACTGAAAAAGGCGATGTACGAGAAGGAAGAAGAAGACCGTCCCAAGGTGCAACCAGCACGCGAAAAGAAGGCCGACCGCAACGCTCCCATCGAAGTCGATCTCCACGCCCACGAACTCCTTGAAACCACCGCTGGCATGTCGGCAGGCGACATCAAAGAATACCAATTAGGCGTGTTCCGCAACACCATGAACGAACACCTCAAGGAGAAAGGTCGTCGCATCGTCTTCATCCACGGCAAGGGCGATGGCATCCTTCGCAACGCCATCATCACAGAACTGAAACGCCACTACAAATCCTGCACCTACCAAGATGCCTCCTTCCAGCAATACGGTTTCGGTGCCACGATGGTGATTATTCACTGATAAATGAAGAATGAAGAATAAAGAATCATTTCAAACACTCATCTACATTCTTCACTTTTCATTTTTCTCTCTATAGGACATATTTCACTCAAATTCTATTATTTATTTTCGAAAATACAATCCGTTTTCTAAAAATATCGTAATTTTGCAGCATAATTATTCACTAAAGAGCTATAACAATGGCAACAGCAATTAAAGCAATCCCAACGCTAAAAGGCAAGGAAGCACGTGAATTTCTTCGTCGTGCAGAGGAAGCCGAGCGTAATTTCAAAGGGAACAAAGACAAAGATCAGCATCCTCTCTGTGTGATGGCTCATAAAATACTAAGCAAAGCGGGCATGCTTTAAAAGCAGATAGTATATGTCTTTCTTGCTTGAACAATGCACATTCTTTGAATTGACAGATGACATTCTCGCCACCTGTCAACCTTTTTCTTGTGGCAATGCAGACCTCGATGACTTCTTTCAGAACGATGCCACACGATATGCTCATTACCTGATGGGAAAGACTTATTGTTTTCGTCTAAACAGCGACCCGACAAAAATTGTTTGTGCATTGACGGTTTCAAACGACAGCATCCGCATTTATGACCTGCCGCGTAGTCGCCGAGATTACATGAAGAGTTTGACACATCATGAAAAACCCCTACGAAGATATCCTGGAGTACTGATTGGTCGTCTGGGAGTTAGCACTGAATTTGCAGGAAAAGGAATAGGAAGTGAAGCTCTTGATTTCGTGAAAGGATGGTTCTATTCAAGTAGCAATAAGACTGGATGCCGTTTTGTAATCATCGATGCTGTCAATGAACCACAAGTTCTTTCATTCTACAAAAAGAATGATTTTCACCCTCTTTTTCCTACTGAAGCGCAGGAGTTTGCTTATACAATGGGAAAAAAAGATACGCCAATCAAGTTAGCCACTCGACTGTTATATTTTGACTTACTGAAGTTGCGTCAAGAAGATTGAAGTCTTATTGTATAAGAAGTTCAGTCCTTATTCTTCACTTTGATTTCTTTATAGGCTACGCCAAGATAAAGGTTCAATTATCTACATTTTTCATTCTTCATTTAAAAACATTCTCCATTTAATTTCGTTTTTCATCGATTTTCCTCCCCAAAGTCAAAAAATGCCGAATTCATCGGGAGAAATTTGGATTCGGACAGTTGGGACGAATGGTTGTGCTGGGGTGTTTGATGATGGAAAAACTATCATTTGCGTACTATTTGCGTACTCTTTTGTTTTGAAGATACATGAATTCTTGCTTATCTTTGCAAGGATGAAAACACTGACCACACATATTCAGAACCATTGCGTAATCGTTCTGTGCATATTCTGTTTGTTCGCCTGTTCGGGAGAAGATGTCCGAATGGAAGAACGGTTGAGAAAGATTCAGGCAGCGGACAAAGCATTCGTCGTGCAAGAATCAACAGCTGAAATTGATTCCATCGTACACTATTTCGAGAAGCATCCTTCGAAGGAACTGCTTCCCCTATCCTATTACTATGCGGGACGCATCTACAGCGATTTGGAAGATGCTCCGCAAGCAATGGAGTATTTCCAAAAAGCATTAGAATGTGAGCCCGACGACAGTCTGGCTGCACTTGCACACAGTCAAATGGGAAGTCTCCTGCTGCGCCAACGGATGGTGACAGCATCGATGGAGCATGTGCGGGCTGCGTATCACTACGACGTACAGCAGGCAGACACGACCGGCATGATTTTCGACTTGCGTGACTTGGGCAATGCCTTCCGATGCACAAAGGACGAGGTGGATTCCTGCCTCAACTACTATGAGGAAGCCCTTCGGCTCGCCACGGAGCAGGGCGACACATTGATGCAGGAGGAACTGAAAGGAAGCATCGCCGTCTATCTGATTCAGACCGATAGTCTTCAGGCTGCTTGGCATTTGTTGCGACCCTTGTTGGAAAACATAGACCAAAGGGATGCCAGTTCTGCGAGCAGCCTAAGAAGCATGGCGGCTGAGTATTATCTGAAAACGGGAAACACCGACTCAGCTTGCATCTATTACGAACAGCTCACGCAGAACGGTACGCTCTATGCCAAACAGGAGGCATATCGGCAATTAGCAAAACACTATTTGGCGAAAGGCGACTTGCAAAGGGCGACGGAACAGCTGATAAACTACGAAAAATACACCGACTCCATCGCTATCACGATGCAGGCGGAGGCACTAACGCAAGCGGATGCGCTCTTCAACTACCGATTGCGGGAGCAAGAGAACGAACGACTCACGAAGACGATGACGGAAACGAAAACGATAGCCATAGGAGCCACCGGACTGTTGTTGCTCTGCGGGTGTACCATGCTCTTTTTGTACGAACGCAACAAGCGCAAGCAGATAGCACAGCAACTGCATACGGAGCGCATGAAGGAAGTGCAAGAGCAGCAATACAAGCGCAGTCTTGCCTACATCGAGGAAAACGAGAAGAAGATGAAGGAGCTGGAGGAGCAAATGGAGAAGACGGGACAGGAGAATACCCAGTTAAGAAAAACAATACAGAAACTGACGTATGCCAACGAACTGGCATCGATTCAGATGCTGGAACATCAACAGGCAGACAGGTTGGTGAAAACTTCCTCCATCTACCAACGCATCCAAATTCTACTCAACAACAAGGAAAGCATTGGCATGAACGATGAGATTTGGAAAGAGTTGGAAGAAGTTGTTGAACAGGCATACAGCGGATTTCTGGAACGCGTCGAAGACCTGTGTCCCCTCAACTGGCAAGAACGCAACCTCTGTCTCCTGCTCAAGGCAGGTTTCTCACCTTCAAGCATAGCCGTACTCACAGCACACAGCAAACAAAGCATTTCATCGACAAGAAGCCGACTCTACGAGCGTACCTTCCTAAAGAAAGGTACACCCAGCCAGTGGGACGAGTTTATCTTGTCTCTATAATATATTAAGGTAACAATGAATAATCATAAAAACTACATAAAGGCACTATGTATAACGCAGTTTCTCCTGTTGGGATTTCTGCCATTGAATGCACAAAAGGTTTATGTGTGTCAAGACACCGTGAGCTATGAAATCCATCTATGTCACGATGACTCCATGTATTGCCAATCCGAAGACCAACGCGTCGGTTTCGGACTCAACCTCGTTTATGACACCGACCAAGTGGATAGCGTGGTTTTCCGCAAGCCAGCCCGTCTGAAGAACATGCCAATGGGTTGGATGGAAGCAACAGCGCAGGGCAAGCAGCGCTATGTGGTTCCTCCACTTCAGGACATGGGCATGAACGCATCCGAATATACCGTGACGGCAACGTATGGAGAGAGGACAGAAGATGTGAGTTATACGGCTCGTTTCAACTCAAAGAAAACTGCAAAGACATTCGTTGACAAAACCAAGAAGACTGTATCAGACCAGAAATTGCCTCTCCGCACCTTCGGACGCAATCGGCGAGTACCCAGTTTAATGCGCAACGAAAACGAAAGCCATAACGATGCGGTGGAATGGAGCGCAGATTCATGCGAGGTGACTTTCACGCTTCAGCAACTGTTCCAGGGCATTCCCGTGGACGATACCCGACGCGCACTTTTCTATTGGCAGAACTACGACGAAAGCAGTGCCGACCCTCATGCGTCCTTACTGCCACGGAGACCCGTGTTCGGTGTACTGGCATCGACGGAAAACGGCTATGAATACATCACACATCTGGAAACACTCGTTGATACCTGCAAAGCCGTGTTCAACAGCATGACAGAGAAAGAAGGATGGTGCAACGGTATCTCGTTCAGTCTGGTATTCAGTAACGCAGAGCGTGCAGCCACATACCACAAGATGCTGCAAGAGGAAACGAGCAATGAC
Organism: Prevotellaceae bacterium UBA4361; assembly: GCA_002393575.1. GTDB lineage: Bacteria > Bacteroidota > Bacteroidia > Bacteroidales > Bacteroidaceae > UBA3839. The sequence continues at coordinate 40,239 of DGSN01000021.1, forward strand.
ACCACCATCAATTTGATTCGCAATGGCAACGACATCGCCTTTTTCATCCGTTTCCCAGAACTTCTTACCATAGAGGAAACGATGGAGAAAATTGTTCGCTTCGACCTGGAATGCCATCGTCCTCCGCTCAAGCCAGAAGCACAGGAAGCCACAAAAGACGTTGCAGAAAACTACGTGGCAATCAACGACGAACTGGGCATCGGTTACACCGCCATCGATGCCTTCATCAACCAACATATCGACTGGATGGACAGCGTGTGCGTGAATACCCGATTGGGCGTTACGAAGGCGATGCAACTCTACTTGAATCATTCGGAACTAACAGAACTGAAGAAGATGGGCAAGACGATGGACACAGCCGACGGAGGAAAAATTTGCCTGTTCCATAACACACTACCGACAGACATAGCCGACTCGCTGTGGTGGAGAATGATTAGTCAGGTGGATATTCAACCCGTCTTTGACAGGGCTTTCCTCTACAACACAACAAAGGACATCCCCAACCACATCTCCAACAACTCCATCTATGAGCAAGTACGTGTGGATGATTCTTTTTTTATTCCATTCAACTCGTACCTGTCCGTTCGTCCTATCAACACAGCCAATGAAGATGGCATTTGCATCGACCTCGGCAGGGTGCTTCTGCCTTGCAACTACACGGTAGAAGTGACTTTCGCTCCCGACGTAGTACAACACACCGACACACTACCAAGCCGTGTGCGATTCCTGTTCCACTACAACGAGAACGGCAGCACAAGAATGGGCTATTCCGGCAACCAGTCATACGCTGTGAATTTCAGGGACAACAGCAAAAACTTCGAAATAGACAACAACGGCAAATGTGTGACCATTCGTTTCGACTGGACAGCTCCAGCCATGCTCAACACCGTCTATTTCGAAGTGGATTCCTACACCACTTCCACCACACCACGACGCTCCTACCAAAAGGACTTCAGATTGGTGAATATCTCACTGAGACCGAAGAATAACTAAGATGTGCCTTGAGTAAGATTTTCTGTAACCACAGATGGTACAGATGGTATTAAGTACAAAGAACAAAGTACAAGGTACATTGTTTAACTTGGAGTGTGAAACGTGTCCTTTGTTCTTTGTTCTTCTCCGTGATGATTATTTGTCCATCAGAATAATCAGAACAATCCAGCACGGACGTGCGATGTGTTTTGATAAAACTACAGATGGCACAGATGCACACAGATTCTTTTTTTGTCACACAGAAAGAAAGGAAATCTTATCTCTATGAACCTTAGAACTCGGCGAAACCAATATCAACGACCAATTATCCGCTTGTAGCCGACAACGGCCTGAAAGGCCAACAAGCTCATAGCGCAGGGCAACGCCCTGGGTAGGTTACAAGTCCTATCTACGCCTGCAAGGGCAAAAGCACGAAAAGAGTAATGCTTTTGCCCTTGCAAATAGCGTGTTATCAGCTGGGGAGGCGTACTATTTGCGTACTCGATTTGAAATTGCGTACTATTTGCGTACTCAAAAGTTTGGAGAAACACATTTTTTGACTTTATCTTTGCGAACATCAAAAAAAATCTAACCAAACAGAAAGGAGACTGATTATGAAGAAAAACATTATCGCCATCATGGCTGCATTGTTCAGCCTAACCGCTTATGCTGATGATTATTTCCTAAATGTGGTATCAAATACATCTGAAAGCTATTCCACTGGCAGCTTGCAGAAAATCACATTTGAGAATGGTAACATCATCATCACAACGACTGATTGTACCAACACTTCATTCGCTA
>DGSN01000043.1:0-39105 GCA_002393575.1 Prevotellaceae bacterium UBA4361
AATTTCAAATCAAAAAATCAAAGAATGCTCTGAAACCCTTATAAACAAAGGGATATTTCGTATTTAATTAAAATTTATCGCACCACTAATAATTCCACAAAATAAAAGCTATCATTGTGCTGGTATTAGCGCAATGATAGCTTTCGCTTATATATTGCTCTTCACGTGGAAAGGGATTACTCTTTACGTGAAGAGGGGCTTTGTAGAATGAATAGGGGTTATTTCACCATGTATTTCTTTTCGTTTCGGATATAGATGCCTGGTGCTGTTGGTTCATCGATGCGCTGGCCTTGCAGGTTGTAGCTATTCGAATTGGCTGTAGGCGCTTGGCTTTGAGTGGTCTTTACGTTGGTTAGAATGCCTGTTTTTTCTGCAAATTCTTTTTGGGCTTTTGCCAGCTGCTCACGGAAACGCTGATTGCCTTGCAGTTTTACATAGAGAACTGATGCTGCCAGACGGCCTGCATCCACGTCGCTCTGCCAGTGGTAGCCTGCAATGACGCGGCTTTGTCCGTATTCGTAACCGCGTGCCAAGAGTTGGTCTGCAGCTGCGGGGTTGATGTCGGACAGCAACAGTCCCATTGTCCAACCGAGAACGGTGTGGCCTGAAGGATAGGAACCGTTTGTACGATGTTTTTCTTCATCCTCTGGCACGAGTGTTGGCTCATTGTAATACATGTATGGACGCCAGCGCATGTATTTCTCCTTGGCACGGTCGCTGATGCTGTCGCATGTGGCACCGACATCCTGCAAAAGTGTGTAGAGTTCTGGCGTGTCTTCCTTGGTGATTTCCAATCCCAAGATTGGGCAGAATTCCTGAATGATGGTGTGCATACCATAAACTGCATCGCGAATTGCCATGGCTGCACGCTCTTCGTTCTGTCTTTGGCGTTTGCCCCAGAGGTATTGTGTCTGGTCGGCAACGAATCTTGAAGACTCGAACTCGGGTGGTGGTGGCAAGAAGTTTACCATGTTTGGCAACTCGTCTTTGGTAAAATACGCTTTACCGTTCTTTTCGTCTCCACCTGCGAAGACTGTCATTGTGCCGCAAATCATGAAGATGGCGGCAAGCATCCATTTGTTGATTTTTCTCATGGTTAATAAAATAAGTTTTTAAGTTTATAAGTTTATAAGTTTTTGAGTTTAACGTGGAGCGTGAAGAGTGAAGCGTGAAGAGATAGAGCCGAATGGCATTTCTCAGTCAACAAATTATCACAAATTATCTCAAAAAAACTAAATTAAATTTGTGCCTTATTTGTGTTCATTTGTTGACAAAAGAAAAAATTTGTTGACTCACTTTTCACTTTTCATTTTTCACTTTCTCACCATGTATTTCTTTCCGTTGCGAATGTAGATGCCAGGGACTGTTGGTGTGTCGATGCGTTGGCCTTGCAGGGTGTAGAAATGGGTGGATGAGTTGCTGTGTGAATCGGCTGTGAGGGATGGGATGTCGGAGTATTGGGCTGTCATCTCCACGGTGCAACCCCAGAATGGTGAGAAGGCTGTCAGTTCCAGCTCGGTGTTGTCCTTACGGATGAGGAATGCACGCTTGAGAGTCACTTTCTGTGCTCCGGAGAGGGTTTGGAGTGTGATGCGCTGGATGTTCTGGCCTACCGACGAGCTGTTGAAGTTGATGGTGGTGTTGGGCTGAGAAGAACTCAGTGGGGTGTATTGCTCCTTGCCGTTTGTGCCATAGCATTTCACTTGCAGGCTGTTTGCCTTGGGTGTTTCTGCCATCTCTACGCGGATGGACTTGAAGTCGGAAAGGCTGATGGTGGAGGTGCAGAGGTTTGCTTCCTGCCAGTCGCCTGTGTAGGTGATGTTGTAGAGGATGTCATAATCGTTGAGGGTTGGGTATTTGCCAACGAAGCTGTCGCCATGGAAGGATTTGGCGATTTGCTCGGCGAGGTCGGGTTGGGAGAAGGCAGGGAGGGAACGGAAGCTGCCGTCGGAGAGTCCCATCCAGAAGAAGGTTGCCATGTCGTATTCTTTGGCTTTCTTCACGAAATAGTCAATGAATTGGAACAGGGTTTGTGGCTTGGATTGGTAGTCGCCACCGCTGTCGCTGGTGCCCCATTCGCCGATGATGACGGGTGCGCCTTTGGTCTGAAGGTGGTTCTTGAGTGATGTGAACATGTCGTTCACTTCGTTTTTGGCTGCCGAGAGGGAAGAAAGCGTAGGGTAACTGTGTACTTGGAAGATGATGTGTCCTTCGCCTGCGGTGTCGTTGGGCAGTTTCATTTCCTTGAGTGGGTCTTTGAGGTGGCTGTTCCATGTGCCGCTTCCTGAACATGCTCCGTAGGTGTTGACAACGAGGTTGCGCTTGGAGTTGTTGCCGCCTGTGGCGCGAACCACATTGACGAAGGTCTGTGCGTAGCTGTTGATGGCGTTGTAGGCGGAACGTGCGATGTTGGCATCGTAGCTGTTGTTGGCCGCGAAGGAGGCAAAGCACCAGGAGTTCTTGATGTCGAGCATTTCGTTGTAGCTCTCGAAGAGGAGGTGCTGGTCGTAGTCCTTGAATTCTTCTGCTATCTGCTTCCACAGGTTCTCGTAGCGTTCATGCACGTTGTTATAGGTGGTTTCGTCGGCTTTGAGCCATGTGGTGTGGGTGTCGGAGTCGGCTCCTGTGTCATGGTGTACGTTGAGGATGCAGTAGAGTCCTGCATTGATGACGTAATCGACTACTTCGTGTACTCGCTTCATCCATGCTGCATCGACGGTGCCGTTGTTGTCCATGTGGGGAAACCATGTGACAGGCACGCGGATGGCTCCGAAGCCTGCGTCTTTCATCATGAGTATCAACTCTGGTCGGGTGACGGGTTGTCCCCAGCAGGTTTCGGACTGCACGATGTTGGCCATCCTGCTACCGTTGTTGGCATCGAGGGTGTTGCCTAAGTTCCAGCCGACTCCCATGTTGGCGACGGCTTCTTTGGCTGTTTCGAACGACTGTGCTTTGGCTGTGGTTGCAAAGAGGAGTGCTATGCAAGACAGCAACATGCACTTGGTTGTGAATTTGGATGAAAGTGTCATGGCATTTTCAGTTAAAACGAATGAATTGGCAAGCTCTTAAAAATTTGAATGTTTCGTCTATTTCTTTAGGATTTTAATGAATAAAGAATGGGGTTTCGATTTGATGTTGCAAAAATAATAAAAAAAAACATGGTATGTTAAAAATTAAAAGTTAAAAAATGAAAAGCCTCACCCCCAGCCCCTCTCCAAAAGGCGAGGGGAGTGGATAGAGAGGTAAATAATCCCTTTAAATCCTTAAAATCCCTGATTAAAAACTCAAAAACTTAAAAACTAAAGGTTCCCTTTCGTGGTTTTGTGAAAATCGGTATTTGTCAGCGGGCAGATAACCATTCGTCGAAGGAGTGGGAGAGGAAGTTGTGGAGGTCGGCACGATAGGTGGCATCGAGGTCGGTGGTGCGGCCTTGATGGAGAACGTAGGGATTGATGTGCCGTTTCTTTCCGCTGATTTGTTGGGCGTTGGGATGCTCAGCACCTATCAGAATTTCGGAGAGTTCGCAATAGTGTTGCCATGCGGATGCGGTGTGGGAATGGGACAGAAGACGTGCTATCAACTGCTGTTCGGTGCTGTAGAAATCTTGTTCGGTGATGACACCGAGATGGACGGCATCGGCGAGTAATTCGGATAGATGCTCCATGGCGTAGCGATCTTCGTTGTCCACATAGATGCGGGAGCATTGCAGTGATAGATGGGCAAAACGGGATGCGTCGGCGAGGGAGGAGAACATGAGTTCGGGAATGTTGTGCTCGTTCTGACCTACGATGAGCGACTGGTAAATCTGTTGAACGGTTTCGATGGAGTCAAGGTGGTAGGCAAGGATATTGCCAAGAGTGTATTCGAGTCGGTCGGCGGAGAGCTGAGGCGTATCGTTGTCGGCAATGGGGTAGAGGTGGTAGTCGGACACGTCGGTGGGTTGTATTTGCTCTTCGTGGAGAATTTCGACGATTTCCGCTGAACCAGCAATCATTTCGAGTGTGCGCTCTTCGGTGGATTCCTGTTTCTCGTAGTCACCATGAAAGAAGTCGATGACGTGTGCGAAAGTGGGAGTCGCTATGTCGTGGAGGAGGGCAGCAATGCTTTGTTGCACGTTGTGGGTGAAATGCCAGACGATGAGTCCCACTCCGAGACTGTGCTCATAGCGGGTATAGTGTAGGATGTCTCTGAAACGTGGAAAGTTGGTGTATTCGCATCCGCAATTCATACCAACTCCCTTGAGTCGCTGCATGGCTGGTGTGTTGGCAATGCGCTGCATGAAAGTGGGTATGTCGGGGTGATAGATGGAGAGAAGCATGGGGAAAGGGGGAAATTAAGAATTAAGAATTAAGAATGGAGAATTAAGAATGAAGAATTAAGAACGAAGAATTAAAGTTACTCATCCAATGAGCAGAGTAATATACATTCTTTATTCTTCACTCTTCATTCTTCATTTAATTGCATTCTTCATTTAAATAGTGAATTGGTAGGTGTCGTAGCAGATGCCGCGTGCTCCGAAACCTTCTTTTTGGAAAATGAGTCCTGTGTTAAGGATAGTGCCTCCTTGTTCGGTGGAAATGCCAAAGTCGAAGTAAGAGTGGTCTTCGATGCTGAGCAGGAGAAGGGCGATGAGATAGTCCAATGCACCCGACTGCTTGCCCTCGGGACTGGCTGCCATGTACTGCGTGTGAACCACTGTGTCGCAATCGAATATCCAGGTGCCAGCGAGGATGTTGCCTTCGGTGTTCTTGGCAAGGAAGAGCTTGATGCGAGACGGAAAACGCTGCATGAGAAGTTGCATTTCCTGGGGCGAATGAACGGGATGTACCTGATGGTTGGTGTCGAGGCACTGGTCGAGGATTTGCCAGAAGGCGTGGATGTCGGCTTCGTCGGTAGATTCCACGATTTGCAGCCCTAAAGCTTCTGCCTTGCGGATTCCGCTTTTCCGACTCTCCTTGATGGGGAGTGAATGTCCTAAAGGAATGCAGGAGGAGATGCCACGGGCAATGAGTTTGGCATCTTGGCGAAAGAGGGCATAGAGGGGTTCTTCGGATGGATACCTATGATATATATAAGGTGTTGGCTTATAGACGAAACGTGTGGCACTGAATTTCCGCTTGTAATAGTCTTTCAGCAGGGCAAACATTTCCAACACCTCTTCGCAAGTGGTTTTTCTGGAGAGGATGAGTCCGCCGTAAGTGAGTCCCTGATGGGAATAGACGGTGGTATCTTGCTCGGAGTAGTTGGCTGGCAGGCAGGCGATGGGTTTGTCGCCCTTGAGGAAGATGATGGAGCAGTCGGTGAATCGTGCCTGATGGTAGTCCATGAATCTTCGGTCGAAGAGAAATGTGCCGTTCTTGGAGTCAGCCACCATTTGGTTCCATAGGGGAAGGAGGTCGGCTGTGTATCTAACTATTTTTAGCATTCTTGAAGGAAGTGTATTCGTTAATGTAGCCTTCGCTGTTGTAGGTTTCTGAAGCAAGCACTACGCAGATGGTGTTGGGCGAAAAGTTGCGAAGTTCGCACCAAACGAAAGGCGGAATAAGAATGCCTTCTTGGGGCGAAGACAAATGGTAGGTTTGTTCGTTCGTGCCATCATCTACCCAAATATCAAAACTGCCACTGACAGGGAAAACGATTTCTGCACAGGTGGCGTGGGCATGTCCGCCGCGCGTCTTGCCATCGGGCACACCGTAAATCCAGAACACGCGCTCGATGGGGAAGGGCAGCTGAGTGCTTTCTGCAAAGCAGAGCGAACCGCGTTCGTCGGTGTAGAGTGGCACTGTGACGAGTTGGCAACGAAGTGAACTGCTAATCTTTTTGTTCATAGATGGATTTCTTTATGAAATGCAAAAATAAGAAATAATTTTGGTAATGTGAAAATGATTGTATGAGAAAATGTGAAAAAGAGAAAATTGATGGTTGTGAAGAAAAAAAACGCGATTTTGTTGGTGCAAAGGAAAATAAAAACTATTTTTGCAGATGGAACGAAGTTGTGTTCCAAAGTACCATAACTAAATAACATTTCTTTTTTCACTAAAATAAATCATTTAACTATGGCAAATTACAAAATCGTTGACATTCAGGGTGTAGGTCCTGCTTATGCAGAAAAACTCATTGCAGCAGGTGTGAAGGATACTGACACATTGCTTGAGAAGTGTGCAAAACCAGCTGGCCGCAAGGCTTTGGCTGAAGAAACTGGCATCAGCCCTAAGTTGATTCTCACTTGGACTAATCACGTTGACCTCTATCGCATTCAGGGCGTTGGTCCTCAGTTCGCAGAACTGCTCGAAGCTGCTGGCGTTGACACCGTGAAGGAACTGAAGCATCGTGTTCCTGCTAACTTGCAGAAGAAGCTGGAGGAAGTAAATGCTGAGAAGAATCTGACAAACCGTGTACCTTCGGAGAAGGAAGTGGAGAAGATGATTGCTCAGGCTAAGGAACTTCCTGCTGTGATGGAATACTAATGGAAGAAGCGGCGCGTCTTCTTTATCCACAGAAAGAAGATGCGGCTTTTCCAATTGACAACATTCGCATGATAGCTATTTCCCGAAAAGGAAAGGCTTTCATGCGAATGTTTTTGTTAGTGTAGAATGAGGTTCTGATTCAAACTGTGTAATACTGGGAAATGTGGAAAACTTTTCCATGTAATCATATAATATAGTTTTGTTTTCTATAAAAATAAATTTTATGTAGTTTGTTGTTCTATATGGCAAAGATAGTTCGTAACTTTGCATCGCAATTCAGAAATAAATGTCAAACAAATAAAACTACATGAAATTATGAGTAACAAGAAACTTCACTTTGAGACACTGCAACTCCACGTTGGACAAGAACAAGCTGACTCAGTCACAGATTCTCGTGCTGTTCCTATTTATCAAACCACTTCGTATGTGTTTCACAACTCCCAACATGCTGCCGACCGTTTCGGTTTGCGTGACGCTGGAAACATTTATGGTCGATTGACCAACTCCACGCAGGGTGTGTTTGAAGAGCGAATCGCTGCACTCGAAGGAGGAGTGGCAGCCTTAGCTGTGGCAAGTGGTGCTGCCGCCATCACCTACGCCTTGCAGAATGTGGCTCGAAACGGTGACCATATCATTGCTGCGAATAATCTGTATGGTGGCACATACAACTTGTTGGAGCATACACTCACTACTCAAGGTGTGGAAGTAAGTATTGTTGACCCTGCCGATTTTGCTGCGCTTGAAAAGGCGTTCCAAGCTAATACGAAGGCTGTGATTGTGGAAACTTTTGGCAATCCTAATTCGAGTGTCACCAACATCGACAAGATTGCTGAGATAGCTCACAGAAACCGCACGATTTTGATTGTAGATAACACTTTTGCCACACCATACATTTTCCGTCCGCTGGAGCATGGTGCTGATGTGGTGGTGGAATCTGCTACGAAGTTTATCGGTGGACATGGCACCACTTTGGGCGGTGTGATTATAGAGGCTGGACGGTTCGATTGGAAAGCCAATGCCGACAAATACCCAAGCTTAGCAAAACCCGACCCAAGCTATCATGGTGCAGTGTTTGCAGAAGTGGCTGGTGCCGCAGCGTTTGTGACTCGTATTCGCGCCGTCATCCTTCGCGACACAGGTGCTACCATCGCTCCTATCAGTGCATGGTTCTTGCTCCAGAGTTTGGAGACGCTGTCCCTGCGTGTGGAGCGTCATGTGGAGAATGCCCTGAAGGTGGTGGATTTTCTGAGCAAGCATCCAAAGGTGGCAAGCGTGAGTCATCCTTCGTTGCCATCGCATCCCGACCATGCGCTGTATAAGCAACTCTTCCCTAACGGAGCAGCAAGCATTTTCACCTTTGAAGTGAAGGGTGGGCAGGAAGAGGCATGGAAATTCATCGATGCTCTGGAGATTTTCTCTCTGCTTGCTAATGTGGCTGACGTGAAGAGTTTGGTGATTCATCCTGCCACCACAACCCATTCGCAGCTTTCTCCAGAGGAACTGGAAGCTCAACACATCTATCCTTCTACGATTCGTCTTTCCATCGGAACGGAACATATCGACGACATCATTGCAGACATAGACCAAGCCTTAGCTAAAATTTAGACTAAAAGGAATTCATTTGCCATAGTTTGATAACTGAGAGAAAGCCGAGAAGTGTGATTTGCTTCTCGGCTTTCTTGACGCTATTGTTTATGGAAGTTTGATTTCTGTTCCTGGTGGAATTACATCAGGGTTCTTGAAATCATTGATGCGAAGAATGGCACTGACAGAATCCTTCGTACCATAGTATTGCATGGAGATACGCGTCAGGAATTCACCTTTCTGAAGAATGTGAACCTTTGGACGTGGTCCGTTAGGAGTGGCAGTTGCTGCCTTTTGAGTCTGTTCATCCTTTTCAGACTTTGCTTTTGCAGGATCAGCGTTCTGCTCGTCAGGTTGAGCCTGCTCAGGAACAGCGGCTGGATTTCCCGGCTCCAATTCCTCTGTTGGCTGACTCTGTTCTTCAGGAGCTACTTCCTGTTCCCATTTTTCTGTTTCAACAGGTGGATTCTCGATGTGGCGAGACTTTGGCTTGAAAAGGAAGAAGGCAAGAATGATGAGTGCAAGAGCTGCCAGTCCGATGAGCACAGGGCGAGAGAGGAAACCCTTGGGCTTCTCTTCGTTCGTGGTTGGAGCAGGCTGGGCTGGTGCAGCAGAAGCTGGTGCCGTGAACACAGTTTTCTTCTCTGTTGGAGTGGCAACTGTTTTGGTTGTCTCTGCCTTGTCCACAAGTTTGGCATCATTACTGGTTTCTGCCTTTACTGTTTCAGCAGGCTTTTTGCCGTTCTCCACATTGCCAATCAATCTCTCCAGGTTTTGCACGGAAAGTTGTGTGGATTCGTACTCGATTCTTGCTGTACGAACTTGGGATTCTGCTGTTCTCACAGCATCTTTTGCAACATTCACTTTGTCGAGTGCTGTTTGCAGTTTGTCTTTCGCTGTTTCAAAGCGAGAGGTAGCCTCTTTCAACTTTTCCTTGAGTTCCTTGAGGCTTTCTGGTGTTGCTATCACACCGTCAATTCCAGAGAATTTGTCGTCCATAGGCTCTTCTTTGATTGCTTTTTCTTCTAAATATTTGTCTAATTCTTCATCGGTTAATGAGTCTAAGAACTTTTTGTACGAAAGTTCTTCATCGGATATTAGTTTATCTATAGGGCTAAGTTCTTTGACTTCTTCTTCTTTTTCTTCTTCTATTTCTGGCACTTCGCCCTTGATAGGTGCTTCGTCTTTTGGTAGTTCAGAAACAAGCGTTGCCGAAGGAGTGTCATAGTTTTTCTTCTGCACGTCTTCAGCCTCTGCCTCTGGTTCTGGAATGTCCACTTCCTGAGATGGAGTTGGCACTTCTGGCTCTGCTGGCACGACTTCTGACTTCAGAGGTGTTACCTTCTGTTCTGCCGTTTCGGTTGCCTTTGTTTCTGGTTCTACAGGCTTTTCTTCGGAAATGTGTTTTTCTTCCTTTTCGTCGTTCTTGACTTTTTCAGCCGTTGGAGTTGGTTCATCGGTTTCCTCCGTTTCGGGAGTCGGAATTACGACGGTGCCAATCTTGTCAGTCAAGCTGTCTTCGGGAGAGAAAGAAAGTTTTTTGAAGCCTGGGATAACAATGCGTTCGCCTGTCTTCACACTGATACTCTCTCGGTCTTCCACATCCACAGCCTTGAAAGTACCCAGTCCCTTCACTTTCACCATGCCGTCCGTGAAGAGTCCTTCGGTGATGGTCTCCACGAAAGCGCGAACGAATGAGTCGGAGATTTTCTTAGAAAGTCCAAGCTGTTGTGCTATGGCTTCCGATAAGTGTTGAGCGGTAAGTTTTTGCATAATCAGCCTTTGATTTTGTCTTTCATTGTGTTACTTGGTTTGTAGCCCAACGTGTAGCGGGCAGGAATGATGACCGTTTCCTGTGTCGTTGGGTTATACATTTTTCGCGCAGCCTTCTCCTTCAGTTCAAAGTTGCCAAATCCCTGAAGAGAAACCACATTGCCTTGGCGCACTTCCAAAACGACATTGTCGATGAAAGCATTCTGAAGGTCTGCTATTTGCTGAGCACTGAGGCCTGTTTTCTTGGCCAAATGCTGTGCGAATTCCTTATTGTTCATTGTTATCGATTAAATTCTTTTTGCGTATAAATCAAAATCATCAGCATCCGTGATTTCCACTGTGTAGAAGCATCCACGTCGCAGTGTGCCATCACTTATCGGAATTAAAACCTCGGGGTCAACCTCTGGAGAATCAAACTCCGTTCGCCCCACGTAGTATTCGCCTTCCTGTCGGTCGATGATGATTTTCATTTTCTGACCGATTTTCTTGGCTTGCAATTCTGCCGAAATCTCCTGCTGGATGGCCATGAGTTCCGACAATCGGGCTTGCTTCACATCGTCAGGAATGTCGTCCTTGAAGTGCTTGGCAGCGTAAGTGCCATCTTCCTCTGAGTAGGCGAAAGCTCCCATTCGGTCGAACTTAGCCCAGCGCACAAACTCCTTCAGTTCCTCAAATTCCTCCTCACCCTCGCCAGGAAATCCCACCATCAGAGTCGTTCGGATGTGGATGCCAGGCACTTCGTGGCGAAGATGCTCGATGAGTTGGTAAGTGTCTTCCTTGTTGACGTATCGGCGCATGTTTGAAAGGACACTCGTGCTGATGTGCTGAAGCGCGATGTCAAGATATTTGCAGACATTCTTCTTCTCGCGCATCACGCGTAGCAAGTCCATAGGGAAATTCTTGGGATAAGCATAGTGCAGGCGAATCCATTTCACTCCCTTGATGTCAGCCATTCGCTCAATGAGTTCCGCAATTTTCTGCTTGCCGTAGAGGTCGATGCCATAGTAGGTAAGCTCTTGCGCAATGACCTGAAACTCTTTCACACCCTCTGCCACCAGATGCTCCACTTCCTTCAGAATGTCCTCAATGGGGCGAGAGTGGTGCTTGCCCGTGGCAATCGGAATGGCGCAGTAGGCGCACTTGCGGTCGCATCCTTCCGAAATCTTCAGATAAGCATAGTGCTTGGGAGTTGTGATGCGGCGTTCGTATTCTCTTTTCGTGTCGTAAGTCTTTCCCAAGTCGTTGAGAAGCTCTGTCCAGTTGAACTTTCCGTAGAACTTGTCAACCTCGGGGATTTCCTTGCCTAATTCTTTCAAATAACGCTCCGACAGACAGCCCATCACATAGAGCTGCTTGAGTCTGCCTTCTTTTTTGGCTTCGCAAAACTCAAGAATCATGTTAATCGACTCTTCCTTTGCATCGCCAATAAATCCACAAGTGTTGATGACTGCTATTTCGCCCTGAGGGTTCTCAGCATCGTGAGTCACACGATAGCCATTCAGTTCCAACTGACGGATGAGTCGTTCCGAATCAACCAAGTTCTTGGAACATCCCAGGGTGATGATGTCAACACAATTCCTTCTCACGCTTCCTTATTCTTCCTTTGATAATTGTTTGTAGCAGCCTCACGAAAGTGGGCGAGCCACATTATTTTCCCTCGTTGCTAAAGAGCGAGTCCACAAATTCGCGGCGGTTGAAAGCCTGAAGGTCTTCCATGCCTTCGCCCAAACCGATGTAGCGAACAGGAATCTTGAATTGCTCCGAAATGCCTATCACTACGCCGCCCTTAGCCGTTCCATCCAGTTTCGTAATCGCCATCGAGGTCACCTTCGTGGCAGCCGTGAATTGCTTGGCCTGCTCAAATGCGTTCTGCCCCGTTGAGCCATCAAGAACCAGCATCACATCGTCGGGACCGTCTGGCACCACTTTGGCAATCACGTTGCGAATCTTCGTCAGCTCGTTCATCAGACCGACCTTGTTGTGAAGACGACCAGCCGTGTCGATAAGAACAACATCAGCACCGTTTGCCACAGCAGAGCTCACCGTGTCGTAAGCCACAGAAGCAGGGTCGCTGCCCATCTGCTGCTTCACCACAGGCACGCCCACGCGTTCGCCCCAGATGCACAGCTGCTCCACAGCCGCTGCACGGAACGTGTCGGCAGCACCCAGCACCACCTGCTTGCCAGCCTTCTTGAACTGATAAGCCAGCTTGCCGATAGTGGTAGTCTTGCCAACACCATTCACACCCACCACGAGGATGATGTAAGGCTTGTGGTCAGAAGGGAGGTTGAAACCCTCCGTGTCGTCAGTGTTGTTCTCCGTGAGCAGAGCCGCGATTTCCTCGCGAAGGATATTGTTCAGCTCCGAGGTGCTCACATATTTGTCGCGAGCCACGCGCTCTTCGATGCGACGAATGATTTCGAGTGTGGTATCGACTCCAACATCCGAAGTGATAAGCACTTCTTCCAAGTTGTCGAGCACTTCTTCATCCACTTTCGACTTACCCGCGATGGCGCGGCTAATCTTGGTGAACACGCTTTCCTTCGTTTTTGCCAACCCGCTATCGAGCTTCTCTTTCTTCTTTTTGCTGAAAATGTCGAAAAATCCCATACTTCTACATATCTTTTTGGCACGTATCCTCTTCCTTGCGAGACATACGTGCATAATTCATCGCAAATTTACACGATTTTTGTTAAATCTCAAAATTATTTCAAACAAAGCAATAAAAAACCTCCCCAAAAATTGTTGGGGAGGTTCATTATCATGGATTTAGAGAGGTATCCGTTTACTTCTTGTTGAGATAGTCCTTCACTGAGTCAGCAGGAACCATCTTCTCTTCGAATGCGTAAGCACCAGTCTTTGGCGACTTGAACATGCGAACCACCTTAGTGAAAGAGCGACTGTCCTTGTTCTGGAGAGTAGCGACTGTTTTCTTTGCCATATCTTATAATGCTTATTTAATCTCCTTGTGTACAGTGACACGCTTGAGAATTGGGTTATACTTCTTGAGCTCCAAACGGTCTGGAGTGTTCTTGCGGTTCTTTGTTGTGATGTAACGAGAAGTTCCAGGCAGACCGCTGTCCTTCATTTCAGTGCATTCCAAGATGACCTGAATTCTGTTACCTTTAGCTTTCTTTGCCATATTCTTGTTTCCTTCGTTTAGAGTTTTTAACCAATGATTTCAATGTCCTTCCAGTCAACATAGCCCTTAGCAACTGCCTGCTTGAGAGCTGCATCAAGACCGATGCGGTTGATGATGCGAAGACCTGCTGCGCTAATCTTGAGCACAATCCAGCAGTCCTCCTCAACATAGTAGAACTTCTTTGTGAACAAATTGACATCGAAGTGACGCTTCGTGCGGCGGAGTGAGTGGGAAACGTTGTTTCCAATCATCGATGTCTTACCTGTGATTTGACAAGCTTTTGACATATTCTTATCTAAAGTACACCTTGCGAAAAGAGTAGGGAACTACCCTCCAGCAAAATGTTGAACTTTTTAATTTAAAACGATTAAACTTTTGAATTAGAATCTCGCTTACTCTTTATTCAGCAGCAACTGGTTCAACAGAAATTGTGCTGCGGTCGAGGCGTCCTTTCTTGAAAGTGACAATACCGTCGATGAGAGCATAAAGAGTGTGGTCGCTACCCATACCAACATTCTTGCCTGGATAGTGCTGAGTACCACGCTGGCGAACGATGATGTTGCCTGCCTTTGCATACTGACCTCCGAAGAGCTTCACTCCGAGTCGCTTGCTATGTGACTCACGGCCGTTCTTTGAACTACCTACACCTTTTTTATGTGCCATTTCTTAGTTCCTTTCTTTTTTTGTTGGTTAAGCAATAACTTGTTTGATTGTGAGCTCAGTGAACTGCTGACGGTGACCGTTGAACTTGCGGTAACCCTTTCTTCTGCGCTTGTGGAATACAAATACCTTGTCGCCCTTCACGAGTGGACTAACGACTTCGGCAACTACCTTTGCACCATCAACTGTTGGTGCGCCTACTGTGACTGAGCCATTGTTGTCAACCAACAAGACCTTCTCAAATTCAACAGTCTGCTGAGCCTCTGCATCCTTGATGTGATGCACGAAAAGCTTCTTGCCTTCCTCAGCCTTGAACTGCTGACCGTTAATTTCTACGATTACGTACATTTTTTGTTTTTAAGTATTTAAACGGGTTTGACCGCGAGGCGAAGCCAACTCGTGGCTCTCTTTTTCCAAGCCTCCTCGGCATAATTGTTTCTTCTTTCGATTGCTCATTATGGCGCATAAAAATATGTCCATACGTGTGCGTATGAGCTAAATCGGATGCAAAATTACAACTTTTCCTCGGATTGGCAAAACCTTTCTACAACTTTTTTCGTTGAATATCATAAATTTAGATTCTTTCCCTGCGAATCTTCACCGTCGCGCGATTCCTGCTTCCGTAAATCGCAAGTTGGAGAAACGAAAAGGCTACAAACTCCGAGAGCCTGTAGCCTTGTGTGTCTGAATCAAGAGGGAAGGGTTTATTTCTTCTTATAATTGTAAGTGCCGATAGTTACAGTCTGGTTGTTGTATTCAGCAGTGAAAGTGTAAGTGTAGTTTGCGCTCCAAGTCTTCTGCTGAAGTTCGTAGTCAACAAGAGCAGCGTAAGCCTTCCAGTAAGCGATGCGAGTGCTCACACGGTTGAGTGGGTAGTCCTCGTCAAAACTTTCCTTGATGCCTCTGTTCCTGAAAGCATTAGAAATAGCGTTGCCTTCAGTCTGTGTACCATCTATCGAACCGCCCTTGAAGCTGTATTCGATTTCCACCTTCTGGTCGTCGGTTCCAGAAGTAGGAGCGAAGGTGAATTTCTTGATTTCAGTTGACCTGCCATTGTAATTGGCTGTGATGGTAGCGGTGTATGTGCCAGTCCAAGTTCTCTGGAGCAATTCAGCGTTTGAAACGTCGGCATAGATTCCCCAGTACTTGATTCTTTCTGCAATTTCTTCTGGGTTCTTCCTCTCAGACCAGCTTTCCTTGATGCCTTGCTTCTTGAACTGGTCGAAAATAGCGTTCATTTCAGTTTGGGTGAAGTCGTTACTACCCACCTTGAGAGTGTACTGGATGTCAACGCCGTTGTCGTCATCGTCACTGCTGCATGATGAGAAAGTCAATGCGGTAAGGCCCGAAATGGCAAGGACTGCCAAGAGTCCAAAGATTTTCTTAAGATTTTTCATTTTGTTTGATTTTTTATGGATTGTGTTTAAAGTGTTTGATGACATAGGTTCATAAATCCCTGCAAAATTACGTAAAAATAGTTTTATCACAAAATTTTAGACGGTTTTCTTTCATCGCATTGGCTCGCACCCTTCTTTCCTTTCCCGTTCAAAACGCCTTTGCTGAACCCCAACTGAAGTTCCCTTGAGAACCAAAAAAAACGACGAACCTTCGCGAAAAGAAAAACGAGCGCCCGTTTTACTCAAAACGAGCGTTCGTTTCATCCAAAACGGGCGCTCGTTTTTTTCTGTAAATCCCCAATGGCGTTTTTGTGGGTTTGAAAAGGCGTTTGTCTGAGTCCTCAATGGGGTTGTGGTTGAGGCAAACAAAAGAGGCTGCACTGCCAAAACAATGCAACCTCATTATGTATTATCTGCTGAACCTCTGTGGGAGGTTTGTCCAGATGTAGATGTATCGCAAAAATGGATTTGCGGGATTACTTCAAAGAGTAAGCGAATGGGTCCTTCTCGTCACCAGTCTCTTCTACGTTGAGCTTGTCCTCGCGGAGCAACCAGCCAAGTCCGAGGTTGAAATCCTTTTCAGCGAGTTTTGTTGTCTTCTTGATCTGCTTGTAAGTCAAGCTTGCATTTGCTTCTGCGATAGCATTCCAGATAAGACCTGCGATGTTACCTGCCTTTTCCTGCAACATAATAATTAAATTTATTTTAAAAAAGTTAAACTTACCTCTTTTTGTTAGAGGCTTACCTTAAAAATTCGACTGCAAAATTACATATTTAATTATTATATGCAAAACAAAAAGAGCAAAATATCTGTGTTCGCACACAATTATAACATCTTTTAACACAAAGTGTTGCTAAAATGCTGTTTTTAAGAGCAATTCTGTTTGTGTACGAACACAAGGCGCATGTACTGCATTTTTAAAAATGTATGCGTTTAGTCCACGATTCCGAGTCCTGCGCGGATATACATTTGCATCATGGCAATGGCACGGTCGTTGTTTCCACCATTCGGGATGATGATGTCGGCGAATTGCTTGGTGGGTTCAATGAACTCGTCGTGCATGGGCTTGAGTACGTTGCGGTATTTGCTGATGAGCATGTCGAGAGGATGTCCGCGCTCGGCGATGTCGCGCTGGATGACGCGGAGCAGGCGTTCGTCGGCTCCTGCATCGACGAAGATTTTCAGGTCCATCAGGTCGCGCAGGCTCTTGTCGTAGAGTGCCATGATGCCTTCCACGATGATAACATCCTTAGGCTCAACGTGTACGGTTTCTTCCAGACGCGTGCAAGTGATGTAGGAGTAAGTGGGCTGTTCGATGGCTTGTCCGCGGCGCAATTGCTCGATTTGCTTGGCAAGCAGTGGCCACTCGAAAGCGTCTGGATGGTCGAAGTTGGTTTGTTTTCTCACTTCCAGCGGGAGGTTCGATTGGTCGTTGTAGTATGAGTCTTGAGGGATGACTGCCACGCTGTTGTCGGGTAGCGACTCAATGATTTTCCTTACGACGGTGGTTTTTCCCGACCCTGTTCCGCCTCCAATTCCAATAATCAGCATAATGTTTTTGGGGTTTTAGTTGATTTATTTTGGTTTTTATTTGTTTTGCATACAAAATTAGGGTAAAACTTTCGGATTCACAAGAAAAAGCGTAACTTTGTCGCTCTTTATTAAATATAATAAGGTATAATTGTATTGTCGAATCTTCAAAATTGGGTCAATGAAAAAGATTGTTGCAGCATATTGTTTCTTGTCGCTTTTTGTGGCGACCGTCATGGCGCAGGGTGAAGCATCGGACTTCTTGAAGCAACTTCAGGCTGTTGCTGGTGTTTCCGACATCAAAGCTTTGCAAAGCGATTTCTTCAAGGAGAAGTATGTGATGAAGATTGAGCAGAACTTGGACGGACAGGATGCCTCGAAAGGGAAGTTCAAGCAGCGTATTATCGTGGGACTGAGGGGACTGGACCGTCCGACGGTCATCGTGACAGAGGGCTATTTTGCGCATTATGCGTTGAGTCCTACCTATAAGGAGGAACTTTGCCAGCTGTTCGATGCCAACGTGGTGGTTTGTGAGTATCGTTATTTTGCCGAGTCGGTGCCGTCGGTGAGTGGTTTTCCGAACGACCCACATTCCTGGGACTATCTGACGGTGGACAATTCTCTGAGCGACATCCACCATGTGCGTCAGGCGATGGGACAGGTGTTCAAGGGCAAGTGGATTAGTACGGGCATCAGCAAGGGCGGTCAAACCACGATGTTCTACCGTGCCACTTATCCCGACGATGTGGATGTGAGTGTCAGCTATGTGGCTCCTTTGAACAAGTCGGTGGAGGATGGTAGGCATGAGCCTTTCCTTGCCAAGAAAGTGGGACTGGAAGACGAGCGAGAGGAAGTGTTTGAGGCTCAGGAGGAGTTGATGGAACGCAAACAGCGGCTCTTGCCTCGTTTTGAGCAATACGTGAAGGACAAGAATTATCATTTCAGCGTGAGTGCAGCTGATGTCTATGACTATTGCGTGATGGAATATCCGTTTGCGCTTTGGCAGTGGGGCACACCCGTTTCCTCGATTCCAGATGATGATGCTTCGGACGATGTGTGGTTTAAGAATTTCACTGAGGTGTCGAGTCCTGACTATTTTTCAAGCCCCAGCGACTTCACTCCGTTCTTCGTTCAGGCAGCTCGCGAGCTGGGCTATTACGGTTACTCACGAAAGGGACTGAAGAAGTGGCAGAGCGTGAAATCGACGAAGGGCTATTTAGGCAAAATCATGCTACCAGCGGGGCTGCGCGACATCAAGTTCGACAAGACGCTCTACAAGCGCACGGTGAAGTATCTGAAGGAGAACGACCCGAAGCACATCTTCATCTATGGCGAAATCGACCCGTGGACGGCAAGCGGTGTGGCTGGTTGGCTCGACTGTTCGAAAAAGAAGAACATGCGAGTGTATGTGCAGCCTCGTGGCAGTCATCGTGCCCGCATTGGCAACATGCCAGAGGGGATGAAAGCGGAAATTATGTCACTACTGACAGAATGGCTGAAATAGTTTTGGCAGAACCCGTCTTTTGGCATGGGTTTTGCACAAATACATTTCCAAATGATGAAGATAAGGATTAATAGCAAAACAAAAAAGAGTAAAGGAAACTCATTCAATGAACAGTAACTATTCGCAAAAAATAACTCAAATTCTTCAATACAGCAGGGAAGAAGCTATTCGCTTGAATAATGACTACATCGGTCCTGAGCACATCATGCTTGGCATCATTCGTGATGGCGAGAACAAAGTGGTGGATGTGCTTCGCGACAAGTGTCATCTCGACTTGCCTGCCATTAAGCAGAGATTGGAATCGCGTTTGCGTAGAGATGTAAATGGTTCTGCATTCAATTACGCCTCGAAGGACATTGCTTTCAATGAGAAGTCCTCGGGTGTCCTGCGACTTTGCATTCTGGAGTCGCGGCTCATGCGCAGCAAGACTGCTGATGTGGAACATCTTTTATTGGCAATTATGAAACAAAAGGACAATCTTCCAGCATTGATTCTGGAGGACAACAATGTGACTTATAATGAGTTGTACGACTCGTTCTCCCAGCCATCACTCGCCGCTCCAAAGGCGAATGTGGGTTTCGACGACGAGGAGGATGAGGAAATGGATGTGCCGCCACGCAGCCGTGGAGGACAGGGAGACAATCGTATGCAATCCACACGCACCGAGAAGAAGGGCAAAGGTACCGACACGCCTGCCATCGACCAGTTTGGCTTCGACCTCACCCGTGCTGCTCGTGAAGGAAAGCTCGACCCTGTTGTGGGGCGTGAAAAGGAAATCGAGCGCGTGGCTCAGATTCTTTCTCGAAGGAAGAAGAACAACCCTGTGCTGATTGGTGAGCCAGGCGTGGGAAAGAGTGCCATCGTGGAAGGACTGGCACAGCGCATCAACGAGCGCAAGGTGTCGAGAACGCTGTTCAACAAGCGTCTCATCACGCTCGACATGACCAGCGTTGTGGCTGGAACCAAATACCGAGGACAGTTTGAGGAACGCATGAAGAGTATCATTGCGGAACTCAAGGCAAATCCCGACATCATTGTTTTTATCGACGAAATCCACACTTTGGTGGGTGCGGGAAACCAAGCTGGCACGATGGATGCAGCCAACATGATGAAGCCAGCGCTTTCGCGTGGTGAACTGCAGTGCATCGGTGCAACCACTTTGGACGAGTATCGCAAGTCGATTGAGAAGGATGGTGCGCTCGAACGTCGTTTCCAGAAGATTATCGTGGAACCTACCACGATGGAGGAAACACTTGAGATTCTGCACAACATCAAGGATCGATACGAGGAGCATCACAATGTGACTTACACGGAGGAGGCGCTTCAGGCATGTGTGAAACTCACCGAGCGTTACGTCACCGACCGCCATTTCCCTGACAAGGCGATTGATGCCTTGGATGAGGCTGGCTCGCGCGTACATATAAATAATGTATCTGTTCCGAAGGAAATCGAAGAGAAGGAGAAAGCCATTGCGGAAGCAAATGCCAACAAGGAGAAGGCGGTGAAGAACCAGAACTATGAGTTGGCTGCCAACTACCGCGACCGTGTGGTTCATCTTGAGAACGAATTGGAAGAGATGCGTGCGCAGTGGGAGGCTTCGTTGGTGGAGAATCGCGAAACGGTTGATGAAGAGAAGGTGGCTGAGACCGTCGCCCTCATGACAGGCATTCCTGTGCAGCGCATGGCAGCAGCCGAGGGAGTCCGTTTGAAAGGCATGAAGAGCGAACTGAAGTCGAAAGTCATCGGTCAGGACCAAGCCATCGACAAGTTGGTGTCAGCCATCCAGCGCAGTAGAGTGGGGTTGAACGACCCGAACCGTCCTATCGGCACTTTCATGTTCTTGGGTCCTACGGGAGTGGGAAAGACCTATCTTGCCAAGAAGTTGGCTGAGCACATGTTCGGCACTTCGGATGCGCTGGTTCGTATCGACATGTCGGAATACATGGAGAAGTTCACCGTGAGCCGACTCGTGGGTGCCCCTCCAGGCTACGTGGGTTACGAAGAAGGTGGTATGCTCACCGAGCGTGTTCGTCGCAAGCCTTACTCCATCGTGCTGTTGGACGAAATCGAGAAGGCGCATCCTGACGTGTTCAATATCCTCCTGCAAGTGATGGACGATGGACGACTGACGGATTCCAACGGACGCACCGTCGATTTCCGCAACACAGTCATCATCATGACATCCAATGCTGGTACGCGCCAACTGAAGGAATTTGGCCGTGGTGTGGGATTTGCAGCCATGCAGGGAGTGAACGACAAGGAGATGTCGCGCTCCGTGGTTCGCAAGGCACTCGAAAAGCTCTTTGCTCCAGAGTTCCTCAACCGCATTGACGAAATCATCACCTTCGACCAGCTCGAACTCGATGCCATCATCACCATCATCGACCAGGAGATTGCTCCGCTTCAGCAGCGTATCGAAAACCTCGGTTTCCACTTCTCCATCGATGCTGAAACCAAGCGTCTCATTGCCGAAAAGGGTTACGACAAGCAGTTTGGTGCCCGTCCACTTCGCCGCGCCATCCAGTCGCACCTTGAAGATGGTCTTTCCGAACTGATTGTGGAAAACGACATCGAGCCAGGCAACACCATCGTTGCCAAACTCAACGAGGCAAAGGACAAGGTCATCTTCGAAGTGATGAAGAACGAGTAACGATGTTCTAAATTGCAATAGATCTTATAAATAATGAATATGAAAAGTGCTCCATCTGTTAGAAGGATGGGGCACTTTTTGTGTTTAGGAACGGCAAAAGGAATGAGAGGTTGTTTCAGCATAAAGACTGGAATAAGATGAATTTTCGGAACTTTTGCGTGAAATTGATTGTTTTCTCTGATAATTGTTGTATCTTTACAACCAAGTTTACCAAAACATATATGCCAATGAATTAATAGAAGATAAAAAGTAATATAACATAAGACTGAACGTCCACTTTTGATTCTTGTTTTCCGACAATTGGGGAATTAGAAGAAGCATTCAAGAACTGAAGTAGATAGTTCACGCCGTTTGGCGTGGGCATTTACTCGTTTAAGAATGCAAGGTTATCCCCAATACCTCGGAAGCGTAAGCGAAGTAGATTGCTCGATTTCCATTACCCTTAGAATCAGACTTCAAGGTTGTATATACGTTTGAAGATTTGTACAGGGAGTTCGGGAAAAAAATCTTGGGCATACCGATTAAAGTCGGCTCTCAAAAAGAGGAACATCACAACCTTAGAGGAATTTCTGTTACTCACACCAGGCGAATTGCTGGAGCTGGAAAACGTCGGCTACGAGACATTACTTCGCACCAAGAAGGCATTGAACAAGTTGGAAATTGTCTGGTGAATAATGTCCCACTGAGGCGGAATCTGCCATCAACAATCGCTGTTGACTATTACCCACGCTGCAACACTGCAACGTGGGTTTCTTTTTCATCTGTAGAATTACGGAAAAATTACAAGAACTATCAAAAACAAGGTAATATAGTTTAGTTTAACTACAAAAATGATTGTTAAAACAAACTTTTTTGAGAATTTTCTTGTTAATATGATAGTTTATAATTACCTTTGCACTCACAAATCTATAAACTTATGCAACTGAATGAAAAATTATTGAAAGAGTTACCTCGTGTTTTATTTATGACACATGGGGCAATCTCTAAACAGTCAAACATTGCTATTGCCACATGGTATCGTATTGTTCAGACCCCATCAAAAATATCAGTTCAACAGCTTTTAGACCTCGCCAATGGTTTACAGGTTCCCGTCAGTCGTTTCATCTCCATGGATGACAAGAACATAGTCTCTCAACATAAGGACTATATTGTATATAGTGGTTACAAAAAGTGCTACTATGATAGAGATGCAATTCAAAAAGTAATAAGTTCTGGTATGATATCTTCGTATCGTGATGCTGCACCTTTCGTTGGTTTACACCCAAACCGTGTTAAAGAGTCGCTTCTTGCAATTCATAGGCTTCCTGTCGTCCGTTTACTTAAATTCTGCACCACATTCACCCTGAATGTTTTTGATTTCATTGTTGACCCGAATTCCCCCAATGCTAATATAAAGGAACAAAAGGAAATCACTGCACAATCATCTGAATACGCTGCTATTCTTCATGACATTGCAACCTTGTTGCGTGAACAGGCTATTTTCAGAGAAGAGGTAAGACGCGACATTGCTAATTTGGGTAAAAAAATGGACTTGATATTAGGTACCAACAAAGGGCGTTCATCCCATAAAAAGGCAGAACAAACAGCAGTACTTGCAAAACAAGCAGCGAAAGAGGCTCAAAGCCGTGCAGACAAACAGCTTAAAGTAACAAAAAATAGAAAAGAAGCATAAAATGAAAGAAATGAAAAACTACATGAAAAAGTATTGGTGGATAATTGTTATTGCAATTTTTATAATCGGATTGCCTATTCTATTGAACTTTTTGGTTTTCATGCCAACAAGCCAATTAAGTGTAGGTACATTACAAGATTGGATGTCTTTTTGGGGTAGCTATCTTAGCGCAACTATTAGTGCTTTAGTGGCGTTTGGGATACTAGTCCTTCAGCGAAAAGACTCAAAACAAAATTATGAACAAACCAGACGAGATAATCGAAGGCAGTATTCTTTTAATAAAAGGGTTACAGGATGGGATGATGCAACTAAAACTGAAAAAGAAAAAGAAGAGGCTCGACATTACCAAAGAAACTTATTCTTATATCAGCAAGAGATTCAATGGTTAAATGTTTTACGTGAGGCACTTGTCAAATACATCTCAGCCTTTCAGGAGAACGAAATATGGGAAATCATCAATTCCATTCCATTGTCATCTTTTGAATCTATTCAACAAAAAATCAAAGCCGTATATAAGACCCTTAATCAAGCTGATACAACTCTCAATCTTGTAATCAGTGAGAACAGAAAGACTACGATAAGTGATACATACCAAAAGAAACTGGCAAAAATGTACGCCCGATATATGTCAATAATCAATGACATACAACTTCTTACATACCTATACTATAGCAAGGCTCCCATATCAGAAGAGACTTCAGACAGTCTCAACAATCTAATGGCAGAGATGGACATAGATTCAAATAATATGAATTATAACCAATTCTCAGAATTAGCCTATCAACTCATTAAACCATTGTCAGGCATTTTAGAAGCAATTCGAACATTAAGCCAAAGCTGTATTAAAGAAGAAAGACAACGTATTGATTCGATAATGAATGGTGGCGACAACGAGAAATGAAATCTTAGAAAATGTGTATAATATCAGATAGAATAATATGGAACAACAAAAATTTTATGTTGTACATAGGCCCCTCGACAACTAATATCAATCAGATTTTAAAGAAACGAACAGTATGAGATACAAAAAACTTTTACCCATTGCCAAGTATGACGACTATATAAAAGAATGGGATTATGAAAAAAACAAAGATCATAATCCAAATACCCTAACTGCAGGAAGTTCCCATAAAGTATGGTGGAAGTGTTCTGTATGCGGACATAGCTGGCAAGCTGCTCCTAGTCGCAGGAGACTTCAAGGTTTCAGATGTCCAAATTGCAGTTTAAAGAATGTGAACACTGAAAGAATAAACAAGAAAGGTAGTTTTGCAGACAATTTTCCAGAAAGAGCAAAAGATTGGGATTACGAAAAAAATGGTGAACTTTTACCTTCTCAAGTTACTGCGGGTTCAAATATTAAAGTATATTGGAAATGTCATATTTGTGGTCATGAGTGGAATGGCATGATCATCACTCAAGCAAAAGCTAAATATGGTTGCGAAAAATGTGCTTATAGAGAAAGATCATTAAAGAGATATGGTGATAAACCACTTATTGAGACTCACCCTCAAATAGCAGACGAATGGGATTACAAGAAAAATGGAGAATTGACTCCATATAATGTAACTGCGCATCTTCATAAACGTGTTAATTGGATTTGTCATAAGGGTCATCATTGGGCTGCATTCGTTAGTGCTCGTGCAAGACTAAATATAGGTTGTCCACAATGTAAAAAGGAATGGGGCACTTCATTCCCAGAGCAAGCAATATACTTTTATCTTAGAAAAGTGACAAAAGCACAAAACAGGTATGTATTCAAAGGGGAGGAGATAGACATTTTTTTAGGTGACAAAGAATGGAATATTGCTATAGAGTATGATGGCGCCTACTACCATTCTACACTGAAGTCTCAAAATAGAGAAAAAAAGAAGAACCAATGTTTAGCAGACAATGGAATAAGGCTGATAAGGATAAAAGAAGGTGATTACGACAAAGTATCCAATGGTGTTATTTATGTAAAATATCAGAGTGACCATACTTACCTAAAATGGGTTGTAAATGAGATACTTAAATTATGTGGTAAAGAAGAATGCATTGATCAATTAGACATTGATATTGAAAGAGATAGAAATCAAATATATGCACTTTATATACAATCAGAGAAAGAAAACAGCATAGTAGCCCGAATCCCTGAAGTGGCCAAACAGTGGGATTATGAAAAGAATGGCGACATTAAACCGGAATATATACCTTGCACAAGTCACAAGAAGTTTTACTGGAAATGTGAAAAAGGACATTCGTGGAAAGCAGAAGTTAGCACTCGCCTTAAGGGACATGGCTGTCCATATTGTGCAAGGATTATTTTATCCCCTGGAGAGAATGACTTGCTATCTCAAAATCCAGAACTTGTAAAAGAATGGGATTATGATAGAAATGGAGACCTCACACCCGATAAGATAACAGTCAATAACTGTAAAAGAGTATGGTGGGTATGTAAGACATGTGGTCACCATTGGGCGGTTGGAGTCTGTCATCGTAATAAGGGGGAAGGATGTCCCAAATGTGCAGATAAGCAAAGAACTCTTTCCAAACACAAAAGAATCGTAGCATTAAAGGGATCATTCGCAGATAATTATCCACAATTGTTGAATGAATGGGATTACGATAGAAATGGAGGGTTAGATCCCAAAACGCTTCCTCCTCATTGTAGGGAAAAAGTATGGTGGATATGCAGTATTTGCGGTCATTCATGGCAGGCAACA
Source organism: Prevotellaceae bacterium UBA4361 (assembly GCA_002393575.1). Taxonomy (GTDB): domain Bacteria; phylum Bacteroidota; class Bacteroidia; order Bacteroidales; family Bacteroidaceae; genus UBA3839. Next base: position 25,083 of record DGSN01000043.1, read on the forward strand.
ATGGATACAAGGGCAAAGGGAAGTGGTTGCAACCAATGCGCAGATAAACAAAGAATCCTTACTCAACGTAAAAGAATCGTTGAATTAAAGGGGGCCTTTGCGGATACTCATCCCCATTTGATTAAGGACTGGGATTATTCAAAAAACGAGGGTACGCCCAATGACTATTCTGCAGGTTCCGGTTATCGAGCATATTGGAAATGTCATCATTGCGGATATGAATGGGAAGTTTCTATATCTAAGAGAACAGGAGGGCATAAATGTCCAAAATGTCACCAATAATTGTATGAAAACAAGATTAACAACATACTTAATGGGACACTTCGTATTTCTGTGAATGATACGGTTCGTTAAAACGCATTTTACCTCTTCTCTCTGCGTCACTTATATAACATTGACAGGTACTTTACTCTTTCAATCAGCAAGTCGCCCATTTTCAAGGTTAAGGTGTCTTGAGTGTTGTGCATGGAGAGCGTACCTGAAATGTTGAAGTAGGGTTACATTGTAGACCTCGGCCTTATAGGAATACTGTATTTCTCTTGCACTAACAGGTGGGTCGAGAAGGCAGATGATTTGCAACTCACAAGTGTTACGCCATCGCTCTATTTCCGTCCGGCGAGGTGGCTGTGGTTATCAAGGGTGCTACATCGCAATTGGCTAAGGAAGCTTATGAAGATGAGTAGTGAAAGTATAGGCATTTCTGCATAAATAGGGCTACCCGAATTTCTCGCTGAGCTGCGAGGGTTCGGGTAACCTTTCTTATTCACAATGTTTCTATAGGTTTTTCATTCCCCAGAATTGGTTGATACGGATTCTGGAATAGCCGATGTGTTCAATTAGCCAATGCTGTAACTCATGGACATAATGAAATTCCTCATTCTGCATTTCCTCCCCAAGTGGAGTGTTTCGTAATCTTTCTGCCATTGTTACCATAAAAGGAGGTCTCGAATAGATGTCCTCTTGTAGGTACACTTTGCCTGGCTCATAATGTCGAACATGAACTGTGTCGTAGTAGATTAGCTTTGCAAGTTCACTGTGAATAGGAACGCCCTCTATGTATTGGGCTGGGACATCTGCCCATACATCTGCGAGAGTTATTGTGCCATCATTATTAATGGCCCATACAGGATAAACTTGAATTTTCGACTGTGTAATGTTGAGAGTCGCAAAATCCTTGTAATCACTACTGATAGTAACAATGTCGCCTACATTGAACTTGGATGTTGTGATTTTCTTTGTCATATATAAACAAATTTATGATTGTTTGAGGAATATTCCTCGCTGACAAAAATAATGTTAAGGAAGCTCGTTGAAAAGGGCGATCAAGTCGAACATTCTGTGTATTGATAGCTTTTGGAGCAATTTATAGAAAAATACTAGAGAATTTTACTGCAAATGTTTAGGATTTTGACATTCGAAAAACTTAAACATCTTATTATGAGTCGATTTTCAATTATACATATCAGTCTAAAACAACTTCTTTTTGTTCAACTTATAGGTTAGGGCAAACACCCCCGTTTTGTCACGTCGTTTAACTCTTATTAACAAAGGAGACTAAAAAACTTTGCTATAGTAGGATCCTTCCACAAGTCTCGCTATGTCATCAGCTTAGTTTCCAAGAATAATGTTCACGAGTGCTACTACATCTGATATGTCGATGTTGTTGTCTCCGTTCATGTCGCCATATTTTGGTACGTTCGTGAGAGAGTTGTCACCGAGGATGTAGTTGACCATCAGGACGACATCGGAAATGTCAACGTTGCCGTCGAGGTTGACATCGCCTTTCAGTCCAGAAAGTTCGATGTTGGAGATGGTGTAGCTGTTGCTGGTGGCACTGCTGTCGAATGTTACATTGAAAACCAAATAGACGATGGCTGTGTTGTCGTTCATGTCTCGGTATTTCAAGGCTTCGCGGATGGTGCGACGAGTGCCGTCGCTGTTGGCATTGGGAAATTGTCCTACTGTTACCGACTTGTTGCTTTTCGTGAATTCTGCAAAGACGACGGTGTTGTTGCCAAAAACGGCGGCATTGCCGTTGGACTGGAACCAATGTCCAAAGTCGGGGTTGGTGGTCCGTCCTGTTTCTTGCAAACTGCCATCGGCATTGGCGGCATAGTTCATGATTTGTCCTTTTTCGGGACCATTGGTATTGTAGTCAACGACTCTGCTGAATATGTCGTCGCTTCCCAGTTGGAAGGCGGTGCCAATGGTTGCCATGTCGGAAGCATTGAAGGTGATGGTCGTTCCGCTGAAATCGCTTGCTGGACGAAGTGTGACATCGTAGGTGATGGTAGCATTGGCAATGGCACGTCCGTCGAGGGTTGGTTCTCCCAAGATGTCAGTGTTGATAAATTCCACTTGGTAAGGCCATTGGTCGTCGTTCTCCACATTCTCATCCCATTTGTGCTGGATGTAGGTGCTGGGTGTTGGTGAAACGACAAGCCACATTCGCGATGCGTCTTCTGGTACTGTGAGGGTGATGTTTTCTGTCTGTCCGCCTGTGCCTGTGCAATGGATGCTGTTGTCGTCGAAATACTCTCGTGTGCCATCTTTCTTCAGGACGACGTAGCCGATTCGGAATCCGCGTGATGACTCTGCCACAGCTGGGTTGTAGGTGGTTCTGCCCGATGAGGTGTAGGATGACAGGGAATTGAGGTATTCGGCAGGGTCGCCTGTGGCAAGGGAGCATCCTGGTGTGAGGGCTGTGAATTTTGTCGTGATGGTTGTTCCCGATGCAGGGACGTTGAGCGGAATCACATTGAATCCTGTGCTTTGCGGACAACTGCTGTATGCCACTTGGTATTTGCCTGCTGCCAGTTTGACTTTGTTGAAATTGAATTTCCCGATGTAGCTGTCTTTCATATAGGGTTTGCAGAAATCGAAATCGTAGGTTACGGCATGGAGGGCGTAGTCGAAATGCAGGTGGTATAACTCATCTACGCTTAAGCTTTTGCAGTCCATCAGTACTTCGTTGAAGTCCTTGTTGCTTGTTTCGTGCGTGTTCCATACGTTAGCGATGGTTCGGATGTTGTTGTATTTCTGTACGAGATAGATGAAGAACATATAGGATTGGTAGCGTTGCCACTCGTGGGTGAAAGCATAGTTGTGTGACTTCTGGAAAATGTCTGCCATTCCACTTTCTGTAAATACCTCCTCGGGGTATGACTGCAAAGCCTGCCAGTTGGCAGTGGTTTCCCAAATGGTGGAGCCAATGCCGATGGCACCGTGGAAACCCGTGAAGCAATTGGCATCCCTGCCATGATTGGAATCTTCTGCATAGCACATATAGTGGAACGAATGTCCTACTTCGTGAGCCAATGCAGAACCCGCAGGCTTGCATGTGGCTGGATTGAGCCAAAGGGCTGGCACTTGGAAGTCGTAACCTCCACCATAACAAGTCCACGTCGTGGTGTAGTTCATCAGAATCATCATCTTGTATTTCCTCAGATTGGATGTTTCAGGGTTGACAAAGCCCAGTTGGGAACATTCCAGTTCGTAGAATGCTTCAGCCTTGGCTAAGATGTCGTCGATGTCGATGGTCATGTCCGTGCCATTGAGGGAAGGAGCTTGATTGGGGTCGCTGCCAAATCCTTTCTGCCAGAAGATGATGCAGTTGTCTGTTTCCTTGCTTCGGCTGAACGACCATTGCAAGTCTTGATTTCCGTTTTCTGTGTATTCTTTTGTTTGGGAGTTATACACCCATCCCGAAGGGATATATACCGACTTCTGGGCTTGGATAGAAAACGTGGAGAGCAACAAGAAGATAATGAAAAGTGATGAGCGACAAAATACGGGATTTTTCATTGTAAACAGGGTTTTTCGTTATTGAGTTACAAATGTAGTGAAAAAATAGAAAATTCAACATTTTTTTTATGATTATTTGTACCCTCGGTTACTGAGCTTAGTAATCATTAAAAAATAAATTGGTACGTTTTTTAGGAAAGAAATTAAAATAATTAGAATAATATTTTCGGAAATAAAATGTTTTGAGATGGTCAAAGGTCAAAAGTCGAAGGAGCAACTTGATAGCCTATTTTTCACTTTTCATTTTTCACTTTTCACTTACATGTCAACACTTGATTTTTGGAGTAATTATGATTGTTATTCTAATTTCTTTCCTAAAAAATCATGTCATTTATACCAAGTTATTATTTCATTGTTCCCAAATAAAAAAGTATTTTGGAACGTGTGAGTGAAAAAAAAATCGTAACTTTGCCATTTCTTTAGCAATTACTTATCTCTTACCTTCTTTTATTTATGAGTAAAATCTTGAAAGGAACACTGATAGGCGTAGTGGCAGTTGCATTGGTAGCGGCTGGAGTCGGATATTATGCCATTGGTCCATGCTTGACGAACGAGCAGGAAGAATTCGTTTATGTGGATGCGGACGACAATCTCGATTCCGTGATGAACAAAGTGGATGAGGTTGCACACCCCAAGACGATGATGGGATTCAAGGCATTGGCTTCCCACGGAAAATATGGCGACAGAATCCGAACGGGACGTTACACGATAGACCCCGACATGACGATGCTGCAGTTGTTCCGCAACTTGCGCAATCATCAGCAGGATCCTATCAAGTTGGTGGTGCCAACAACTCGCACCCTTGCTGACATGGCTGGACGTGTTACGGAGAAGCTGATGATAGACTCTTTGTCGTTGGTGCAGTCAATTTCCGATTCTGCCGTATGTGCCAAGTTTGGACTCAACCATCAAACCATGCCGTCGCTGTTCATTCCCAACACCTACCAAGTGTTTTGGGATATGTCGGTTGATGATTTTCTTGAGCGCATGAAGAAAGAGCACGATAACTTCTGGAATGCTGACCGCTTGGCAAAAGCCAAAGCGCATGGTCTTGACCCTCAACAAGTTGCAACATTGGCGAGTATTGTGGATTCAGAAAGTGCCTACGACCCTGAAAAGCCACGCATCGCAGGGCTCTACTTGAATCGTCTGAAGATGGGAATGCCATTGCAGAGTGACCCGACTGTTATCTTTGCAGTTGGTGACTTCACTATTCGTCGCGTTCTCAATGTGCATCTCAACACCAACTCTCCTTACAACACTTACAAGAACATTGGTCTTCCTCCAGGTCCTATCCGCATACCATCCATTGCGGGTTTGGAGGCTGTGCTCAATGCCGAGAAGCATGGCTATCTCTATATGTGTGCAAAGGAAGATTTCTCTGGTTCTCACAACTTTGCCACTACTTTTGCACAGCACGCTGCAAATGCTCGCAGATACACGCAGGCTCTGAATCAGCGTGGAATCATGAAATGATGTTCTCACTCCTGAACAATTGAACAAAACAAGATGGACCTCTCAGAACTTATAAACGACAAAAGCAAACTGAATCGCAGCACATTGGAAGAACTGGGTAAGTTGGTGGAGCAATATCCTTACCATCAAACTGCTCGCTTGCTGTATGTTGCCAACTTGTTTGCTGTTCGTGATAAATCGTTTGGCGAAGAGCTTCGCAAAGCAAGTGTCCTCGTTCCCGACCGAGTGGCTCTGTTCCAGATGTTTGAAGGAATGCACTACGAAGAAGAGCGGCAGCAAGACAAGCAAATGGTTGAAAACAGCATCGTGACAGAGGGTGACGACCGCACCGTGAACCTCATCGACAGTTTTCTTCAGTCGCAAATCCCTTCCGACGAATCGTCGGACAGCCGAGCCACGCAGCCTCACGATGTGCCAACGATTGCGGAAGTGACTTCCGACTATGCCACTTTCCTCGAAATGCAAGATGTGCATGCCCTCCAAAACGAGGAAGCACCAAGCTTGCAGGGGGCAGAGCTTATCGACAATTTCATTCGTGAAACAAGTGGTAAGCAACGCTACGAAATGCCTGACATCGACAGTAGCGACGAGCTGGGTTCGTTGAGTATGGACACCAAAGAAGTGCCTGACGATGACTTATATAACGAGAAAATCGTCAATATCCTCATAAAACAGGGCCGATATGAGCAGGCATTAGAAATATTAAACAAGATTTGTTTGAATAATCCAGAAAAAAACACTACCTTTGCAACTCAAATGCGGCTACTTGAAGTTGTGGTTGGGCGAACTGCCCAAGACAAGCATTGAAAAATCAGAAATTTAAAAGCTTTAAAAAATGTATACATTAACTATTGTACTTATTCTTTTGGCATCAGTATTGATGGTCGGAATCGTTCTCATTCAGGAGAGCAAAGGCGGAGGCTTGGCATCAGGCTTCTCTGCATCAAATCAGATTATGGGTGTTCGCAAGACAACGGACTTCCTTGAGAAAGCTACTTGGGGACTCGCTATTGCAATGGTGGTATTGAGTGTTGTTTCAAATGCTTTCATCACCAAGACAACTGTTGAGGAGAATCCTCTCATTGAGCAGAGTGCTCCTGCACAGACTGATGCTCAGAACGTTCCTTCTTTCCCTGCTGCTGGCACAACTGAAGCACCTGCTGAAACACCAGCAAAATAAGCGAAAGTTTTTCATTTCCCTCTGCGAATACATTTATTCCTCATATTACAAAAAACTGCCAACGCTGTCGCGCTGGCAGTTTTTTATTTTATGTTTTTCTCCTAAAGAAATAGGCTAAATGTACTAAATTTTTATCCGTCACCCGCTTCGGGGTTCCGTGCTTTGCGTATGCTTAGCAGGGGTTCCTTGCTTGGCACTCCACCGCCTGCCTGTGTTCTTTCATGCCTTCGGCATTTTTAGCGGACACCAATATTTTAAAATTTTGCTGATTTTGCCGATTTCTTTAGGAGACTTTTTTCACTTTTCACTTTCAACTTATTCCAAACCGATGTAGAAGAGGTTGCAGGTGTTGGCCTTCGTCAGTTCGTGTTTTCCTGCTGGAAGAGAAACAGTGATAGGAGAGCCTGCGTTGCCCGTATATTTCGCTCCATCTATTTTGATGGAAGGCTCTTCGGAAGAAGCGAAATAGAGGCTGAGGGTGAAATCTGCACTGGTCTCAAACTGGATGCTGGTGGAGGATTCCATCTTGAGGCACGTGTTGTAGGTGACACCGTTCACAGTGGCTGTTCCCTTCGAGTTAGAACCATTGCCGTTCACGATGAAGGAAGCGTTGGATGGAGTGCCGTCCTTGGCGAAGACACAATAAGTAGGAGCAGAAATCACACCACCTCCGATTGGGTTCTCAGGATTATCGGGGTTGTCAGGATTGTCATCACCTCCACCGATTTCGTCTTGTCCGAAGATGCCGACGAGAGACGACTTGTAGGAATCGAGTTTCTGCCCCAATTCTGGAATCACATCATAGTTCGTGTCTTCCGACTTGTTGAAGGTGAATGTCAAGTCACCGTGATTGAGACGACCAGCACCATAATAGCTTGTCACTTGCGATGGCACATCTACTGTTGCGTCTGGCGTATAATCGTACATGACAGAAGCATCGGTGTCGAAATTGTTGTAGGCATTTGAACCCGAAAGGGTTACGATGCTCGTAGGAACTTGCTCGTTTCGGGCAGAAGCTTGATAGAAGTCGAAGCTCTTGTTGTTTGATGCGTAGGTGATAGGGGTGTAGTTGCTGCTGGAGCCTTTCTCTGTGAACAGGCTTCCGTATTCCTTAATCATACCGCCTTCTTCGCCTGAGAATGTTCCGCTACCCTTGGCATCTGTGCCCTGGAGAGAAATCATGATTGGGTCCTTCGTGGCGCGGAAGTAGTTGTTCTCCGAGAACACGCTGGCACCCGATGTTGCTCCAATTCCGTATTTCGAGCAGCCGTCGTAGTAGTTGTTCCAAATGTGAACACTCATGGTGCGAACGCGGGCATGGCGTGAGTCGCTGTGGTCGAACCAGTTGTGGTGGTAGGTGATGTAATTTGGACCACTTTCGTCCTTCATGCCACACATCGACGACTTACCCGTGTCCCAGAAGTGGCAGTTGTCGATGGTAACATATTTGGAATTGGACTTCACGTCGATAGAGCCGTCACCCTTCGCATGGTCGCCACTGCCTTGCTTGCCGTAGAACACATCGATGTGGTGAATCCAAATGTTGGAGTTGTCGGTGTCGAGCGAGATGCCGTCGTCCATTTGGCGCATAATGCCCAAGTTGCGGAATTCCACGCTCTTGCTGTTTCGTACCAAGAAACCAAATCCACGAATCGTTGCGTCTTCACCAATGCCTTCGATGGTGATGTTCATTTCGCTGTCAGCCGACCTGCCTTTCACCTGAATGCCCTCTTCGGAACTTTCAAATTTGTCTGTGTCACCATTGCTGATTGTTCCGATGACGCGCACATCGAGCGGTACAGTGACGTTGCCTTTCTGATAAGCATTGATGATGGCTTGAATGCCAGTGAATGTGCCACTGTTGAGCTTGGCAGTGACCGTCTTGGCATTGGCTTTCGTAACATAAACAACCACGGCGTTCGACTTGAGCGAACCATCATCGTTGTAGGCTCCAATGTTGGAGTAGTTCTTATGGGCAAAGCCGATGCGCTGGTAGTTTTTCACCGTGATGGAACTTGCTTCGTTGGCTTGGGCAGTAAGTTCTTCATTGTTCACGATTGGTACAACTCTCAGAGCGTAGTCGCTGGCTGCTACCAGTCCCACTGCATCAGCACGTCCGTAAGTGCCGTAGTTTCTCACGAGTTGAGCATCCAGCTTCGTCCAGTTGGCATATTTTCCACCTTTTATATATACAGCATAGTTGCTCACGCCTTCCTGCACCTGCCATTCCACGTAAGCCGATTCGAGCCAGCCCTTCGATTCGTTGATGAACACTTTGCCTTCGGCGTTGGTGAATTCAGCATCCTCGCCTTGTTCCGACTTCTTGGCAAAGGAGATGTTGCTCACGCTACCCTTGTAGCTGTCGTTGGTGCTGGCATTGAAAGGTTTCACGGTGACGTTCTCCCCTTCGATGTCGATGCTTTGGAGTGCAGCCGTGTTGTAGTATTTCACGTCGCCATTCTTCAGCGAGAGGTATGCTTGGTTCACGCCCAAGTTCATAGGAACCGCATTCACGGTCACGTCCTTGTCGGGGTCGGGTTCTTGAGGAGTGTTGCCGCCTTCGCTCACTGCGATGCTATAGACGTAGAGCCCGCCTGTGGAAGTGAGGGTGATGTCGCCATTCGATGTGACGGTTCCCACGTTGGTCACTTGGTCCACGGAAGTGTCGTTGAACGAACCCGAAACAGGTGTGATGTTCTGCACGTTGATGCCACGAGCCGTTGAAGTGCTCGATGATTTGCATATCACCGTCACCGTTTGTCCTTCTTTCAGATTGGCGATGCGAACATCCACCTTTCCGTTGAGGTTGAGGCATCCTTTCTTGCCATCGATGCGAACCACGCCATCGGCTTGTGTCTTGCCCGATGCAATGGCTGGAGCCGTGAAGTAAAGTCCCTGTGTGAAGCTCCATGCACTGCCATTAGCCATGAGCTGTTCGTTGTTGAGTGCTTGCTGATAGCTGTAGCGGTTGTTGGTTTCATCCAAGTACCAAAGCGTGTTGTCACTACCCAACTGTGAGAAAGCGTCGCTACTTCCCACTTGCGAGAAGTCCCATGTTTGAGCCTGTGAGCTGAATGCCACTACGGACAGTAATGCAGCGAGAATATGTATTCGTTTCATAATGGTCCTATCTATTTGGTTTTCTGAAATTTAACTATTTGAGTACCCACTTTCAGGATGTAAGTCCCCACAGGGAGTTGTGACACATTGAGAGTGGTGGATTCGCCAGTGCTTTGAGCAGCCATCATGCGCTGTCCGTTGGCGTTGAAGATGGTGAGTTTCGTTCCTGGCTGCACGTTGCCGATGCTGAGTTGTCCGTTCACCACGCCACGGAAGATGAAGGCGTTGCCCTGAAGCGTGCTGATGCTTTCTGTATCCGAAGCAGTGAAGGCAATCGACACGTTGTCCATGTCGGCAGTTTGGGTGAATCCGTCGCTGAAATGCAGAACCACTTGGTCCTTGTCGAACGTGATTTGTACTACAGTTTTATCCGCCGCCTGTCCGTTGATGGTGACGGTTTGCTGCGTTTGTGCCCACGATGGAGCAGACAGACAGATAAGGAACAATAGGGAAATGAATAATCGTTTTTTCATATTGTTGGATAGTTAAAGATTGATAGTTCACACAATTCGTTGCAAATTTAACGCAAAAAATTGATATATGCTGATTGATGCATAGATTATTTGTTTCCAACAAATAAAAAGACACAACAGGGCGTCACTGTAAACAGGAGTGCGGAAAAGAAAAAACTATGATGGGACGCGGCTCATACTATGATGGGACGCGGATAGAAAAACAATGGGGACGTACTCATTCGCGATTGGGGACTCACGCGTTCGCGACTGGGGATTCACTTGAACGCGATTGGGGATTTACTTGAGTTTGTCCCCAGTGAAATTATTGTAAATCCCCAGTCTTGATGTGAAGAAGGATTTCTTTGGGGAAATCGACGATGATAGAGGCTCCTGATGCTTCGAGGAAACTGCGGTCGCGAAATCCCCAAGCGACTGATATGCAAGGGATTCCCGCATTCTTCGCTGTTTCCACATCCACTTCGCTATCTCCCACGTAGATACATTCCTGCGGAGTGGACCCCAACTGCGTCATGGCATGAAGAACCATGTCGGGATGGGGTTTCCGACGGATTTTGGGCTGCTGTTCACCGATGGCAAGGTCGATGAGCGATGGGAAGAAGGATTTGTGAAGCTCTTGAACAACGGCATTGGGTTTGTTGCTGACAATGGCTGTCTTCATTCCGAGTGCCTTGCATTGCTGGAGTAGTGAAGGAATGCCTGTGTAGGGTTTCGTGGAGTCGATGCTATGAATAAGATAATGCTTGCGAAATTCGGAAAAGACTTTTTCTTCTAATTCGGTGGGGCAGTCGGAAGGCAGTGATTGATGAATCAAGACTCTTGCACCATTGCCGAGGAATTGTCTTACTTCCGCCTTGCTTCGCAGAGGCAGAGAAAAGTAGGCAAGCGCATGATTTACGCTTGCCCAGAGGTCGTCGAGGGTATCGAGTAGGGTACCATCGAGGTCGAATATCAATGTGGAAACCATTGGAGTGAAATAACGTGAAGCGTGGAGCGTGGAACGTGAAGCGTGAAGAGGTGAGCGTGAAGCGATTTTGCCGGATGGCATTTTTCACTTTTCACTTTTCACTTTTCACTTTTCACTCTTATTTCTTCTTTCCCTTTACTTTCAGTGGTTCTGGCCCATTGAGAGTAGGGGTGACAGGATTGATTTTTCCATCCTTTGAGAAGGTGAGCTTGTCGATGCAGACTTCGCGGTGAGTGCCTGGACTCATGGAACGCTCGATGTAGTTCTTGTTGATGCGATGATACACGATGTACCATTGGTCTTTGCCTGGAATCTGAAGGATGGAGTTGTGTGCAGTTCCATATATCTTGTTTTCAGGCACTTGCTGAAGGATAATTGGTTCCTTTGCCACTTCGATAGGTCCGAGTGGCGACTTGGATGTGCCGTAGCAAACGTGGTAGTTTGGACTGCCAGTGTCGTCAACAGACCAAAGGAAATAGTAGATGCCCTTGCGGTAGAACACGTATGGAGCCTCACGATAGGCGTAGGTTTGGAGTGTGCCGCCCTTTGGTGTGAGAACAACGGTAGTGCCAGGCTTGAGGCTGGTCATGTCATCGTTGAGTTCTGCTCCAGCCATGTAGCCGTTGCCCCAATAGATGTAGTGCTTGCCCGACTTAGGGTCGGTGAACACATCAACGTCGATTTGCTGTCCACCACGTACACCTTCAGGAAGGTCGCTGATGATTGGTTTGCCGAAATCAACGAAAGGACCAACAGGGTTGTCTGCTATTGCCACACCAATCTCCTTGCGACGACCTGCGTCGGCACTGAAATAGAAATAGTATTTGTAGCTGCCATCCTTCTGCTTCACTTCCTCGATGGCTGGTGCCCAGGCATTGCCCTTAGCCCATGCCACTTGGTCACTCTTCACATCGAGCATCGTGCCTTCGTCCTTCCAATTGATGAGGTCGGACGAAGAGAACACGTTGAACTTATATCCGCCCCAACCTGGATAGCCGTCGGTGGTGGAGTAGATGTAGTATTTCTTGGTCTGGTGGGAATAGAGCACTTCGGGGTCGGCATGGAAAGCAGGTAGGATTGGCTGCTTGTAGTTGCCGTATTCCTTGAGCAAGCGGTCTTTCTCTGCCTGTGTGATAGGGATGATGGTGCCATGACGAGGGGTGAACATTCCTTCGGTCTTGGTGTTTTGCACCACTTCGAAGGTCTTGAGGTCGGAGCTCTTACAGAACTGATAATGTCCGTTGCCGTAGCAGTCGTACATCACAATCCAAGAGGTACCGTCGATGGTTTGGCAAACGCCTACACCTTCCACGGCTTCTTTTGTCTGATCCACATGCCCGTCGATTTTTGTCCATTGGCTACCGTTGCGCTGTCCTCTTTCGGCAGTGAGTTGCTTGGCGGTGGCTTGGTAGATGCCTCTGCCCGACTCACTCTTATAGAAAAGGTGGTAGAGCTGGTCGGCTGGATTGAAAACGATGTCGCCATCGATGGTGGCTGCACCATTATCGAAGAGGAATTGTGGTTCGCCGATGAGGTCGGTGAAATCGTCGTTTACATAGGAATAGTAGATGCGGTCGAATGAGTTAGGGTCGTCGGTGCGGAGGGAATAGAACACCATGTAACGCTTCGCTTGATGGTCGTAGATGGTTTCTGGTGCCCACACACGGATGACATTGCGCCATGTCTTTGGGTACTTGGTTGGGAAATGCACGGTGGAGTGAGTCCAGTGGATGAGGTCAGTAGATTTCATAAGAACCATACCTCGATTGGAACTCCAGCCCAGGCTTGACTTCATGTCGGTGACTACCATGTAGAAGGTCTTTCCGTCTTCTCCTCGAAGGATGTGAGGGTCGCGCACACAACCTGTGAGGGCGATGGTGTCGCTCTTGATGACGGGAGCCCCATGGTTGAGAGGGGTGTAGTTATAGCCATCGTCGCTAAGTGCATAGCAGATTTGCTCTTGCTCTGGGGCATTGCCCGTGAAATAAGTGAACAGGTAAGCCACTTTCGGTTCTGTGTTCTGTGCCTGAGCAGAGAGAGAAAGTGTGGCTGTCAGAAGGCATGATAGTAAGAGTGGATGTTTCATATTTAGTTAGTGTATTAGAGTTTGTCGAAATAAAAGGGGAGGGAGAGGAAGTGAAAAGTGAGAAGTGAAAAGTGAAAAATGAGCCGAAAGGAGGACTATTTGATTTTGTCGTTCTTGGTTCGGCTGAGGTCGAAGAGGTAGTTGAGTTTGACGATGATGGCTGAATTGGCCGAACGGGAGAAGAAGCCTTTCTTCGAGGAATCGTATGTGTCGGAGAGTCCGTAATAATAACGCCCGTCGAGGATGAAATGCCCGATGACGGATGAGAACTCTAAACCAAGGCCAGCGGTGATGCCATATTCGAATTTCTTGTCGATGTCGTGGCTGTATTGATAGACCACGTTGTTCGGACGTTTCGATATGTCCCAGGCTCCTGCTCCTCCCTTCTGCTCGCTGGTGCCGATGGCAACGCCTATCTGAGGACCAACCTCGAACACAAACTTAAAGCCTCTGCGTTCGCGTCCCCAACCCATCTGCATGAGCAAGGGTATCTGAATGTAGTTGATGTTGTGCTGGTACTCGTTGAGGGAACCGTCTTCGATGAGTTCTTTCCATCCCATGTTGGCATAGTTCAGCTCCAGCTGTACGCCACAAATGGCAGTGAAATACTTTTCGCAAATGTAACGAAACGATACACCTGCCGTGGGTGCGCCTTTCCACTTCTGCTTGATGGATGGAGTGAAGTCAACGCGTGACAGGCTCCATCCCGCATTGACACCCACCGAGAAGTCGCTTCGGTGTTCTCCCACTTGGGCCGAGGCGGATAGGATATGAAGAGTGAAGAGTGAAAAGAGAAAAATGTATTTTTTTACTCTACTCATTTGTGGATGAGGTGTTTAGGTGTGTTCTATTAATTCTGTTTTTAGATTTCTACAATTAAATGACGTGTTCTTTTCGGTTGCTTTTTGTTTTATTTG
>DGSN01000043.1:39208-44833 GCA_002393575.1 Prevotellaceae bacterium UBA4361
ACTGACAAAAATCCAATCAAATAAAATCAAAAATCAATCCGACATAATTAATAGAACCCACTTTACAAAGAGATAATCTTCAGGCTGGTGTTGACGAATCCGTTCTCAGCACTCCGTTTCTCGAAGTGCATAGGGTTTTGGAGTGCCGTTACGTTTACACCCGATTGACGGTCGCAGAACTTGTTGCCAAATTTGTTTAAGCCCGAAATGAAGAAATTGCCCACGTCGTAACCTAAGAGTCCGAAGAGAGGGTAGGAGTTGAACTGGTCGCGCTTGAACCAGCTCTTGAACTTGGCGTTGAAATTGCTCACTTCCGAACTGCGACTGTTGGTGTAGAATGTTGCAAAGATGGATGCGTTGTATTTGCGCATGTTTTGCTTGTTGTACTCCTTGAATGTCTGCCACTCAGGGTAGCCAAAGAGAGATACGTTGTACAGTGTCATGTCGCTCGATGCGTTGGCATTGAGGTTACGAATCAATTGTTGCAGATTATGCTGCGATGCTGATGTTGGAATGAAAATCAGTCGTTTGTCGGTTTCGGGAACGATTTTAGAGATGCTTTTCACTTCCGACAACTCGCAAGTTTGGAAAGCGTGTCCCTTGTCGGAGAGTGCTCTTTTGAAACCAGCGATATAGTCGTCCTTGTCGTTTCCTTCGCAATTCACGAACACCACTCGGCTGTCAGGATTGCGCTCCATGAAGAGCTGATACACTTTGCTGTAGAGTGATTTCACTGCGGTGTTGACCTGGAAGGTGGTAGGAGCCGACATCGTGATGGTGGAGTTGGTTGAGAATGGTACCACGTGAGGAATGTTGTGCTGCTTGGCAAAGCGAGTAACGGCAGGAATATGCTCCAAGCGCATAGGACCCACGATGAGGTTCATGTGCGGCATCATTGGTTGAGTGAGGATGGTGTCGATGCTGCTGGTGAATGTGCCTTTCTCCTCGTAGGCATAGATGTCAACCGAAACGCCTTGCTTCTTCAGGTTTTCTACAGCCAAGAGGAAACCTTCGTAGAAGTCGATGACCTTGATAGCCTCGTTCGACTTGTTCTTCGAATTGAGGTCGAAAGGCAGGATGACAGCTACATTGAGCTTCGGATATTGCTTGATGGCATTGGCCTCTGCTTCTTTTCTGGCTCTTTCTTCAGCGGCACGTTGCTCAGCCTGTCGCTTTTCTTCGGCTGCACGTTGCTGTGCAATTTCTTGAGCAGTGTAAGGGATGCAGACGTAATTGCCCTTTTTGATTTTTGATTTTTCGATTTGAGGGTTGGCGCGATAGAAATCGTCTTCGCTGATGCCGTATTCTTTGCAGATGCTATACACTGTTGTCTTTTTCTCCACCAGCAGCATCAACTTGCATCCAGGCTTCTTTCCTGGTTGAGTTTTAGGCTGAGCTGGAGTCTGCTTGGTAGCGGCTGCCTCAGAGTGTGTAGTTTCTGGAGTGGTGACGTTCTGCACTTTCCCGCTTTTGCTTGCATTCGGAATCGTAATCACTTGTCCACTGATGATGTTTTCACCTTCGATGGAAGGATTGGCTTGCTTGATGGCATCTACTGTTACACCATAATAGCGTGCGAGGGAATAGAGCGTTTCGCCGCTTTGCACTTCATGCTTCACGATGTTCTGCGCAAACACAGAGGTGGAGAATGCACAGAAAAGCATACCGAACAATAATTTTTTTGCTATTTTCATTTGTCTGAAAGATATTTGCACAATTTTTCAACTTGCAAAATTAGTAAAAAGTGTGTATATGACAAAAATTAAAAAGATAATCTTTTAATAATTTCTTTCTTTTACATACAAATTTGTCGTTCAGAATCGTTATTTTTGCATTGAAATCGTATAATTGACAAATTGATTGAAATGAAAAGATATTTTTTCTCTCTTCTTGCCATCTTCTGCATGTTTGTTCAGGCAATGGCTCAGAGTGCTGCCCCTACCGTGAGTTTCTATTCAAAAACCGAGAAGACAGATGTGGTTTTGCATCCAGGTGAAGAACATACGACTCAGGCTCCAGTAGATTTGACGTGTGCAGCCAATATTGATGATAATGGTGGACAGTATCGCTATAAGTGCGAATGGAGAATCTATCGTTCGGATGAAGGTGAAGATGCACCAGAATTGACGCGCTTCGATGACGACATCACCTATACGCTCACCAAGTCGGGAGGCTATGGCATCAAGCTCTTTACAACCTTTGTGAATGAAGCAAATAACGATACAGTGGAAGTGGTGAGCGAACAAATCAAGGTGGTGGTGAGCGAGTCGAAGTTGATTTGTCCTGACGGCTTTTCTCCGAATGATGACGATATCAATGATATCTATAAAGTGGAATACGAGTCGCTTGTGAAGGTCAATGGTGTGATTTTCAATCGTTGGGGAAAGAAAATGCACACTTTCACTCTTGAGAATCTTGAACAAGGATGGGACGGCAAACAGAATGGAGAACCTGTGAAAGATGGCGTTTATTTCCTCAATCTGGATGCTATCGGCAGCGATGGACTTCACTACAAAATTAAGAAAGCCATCAATGTGCTGAAAGGTAAGAAAGAAAGCGAAAGTTCCACAGGAGGTGGCGCTTAGGAAAAGGACAAAGTACAAGGGACAAAGTACAAAGAACAAAGTATAAAGGACAAAGTACAAGGGACAAAGAACAAAGAACAAAGAACAAAGTACAAAGAACAAAGTACAAAGAACAAAGTACAACGAGGACATTCTTCATTCTTCATTCCTCACTCTTCATTTTAATTATCTCACCTGATGGACAATATAGAAGTGCTCGGTGCTCGGGTACACAATCTGAAGAACATAAATGTAACAATACCTCGCAACAGTCTGACCGTCATAACAGGACTGAGTGGCAGTGGAAAATCCAGTTTGGCTTTCGACACCCTTTATGCCGAAGGCCAACGACGCTATATTGAAACCTTTTCTGCCTACGCTCGCAACTTCCTCGGAGCCATGGAACGTCCCGATGTGGATAAGATTTCTGGTTTGAGTCCCGTCATCAGCATCGAACAAAAGACCACTAACAAGAATCCTCGCTCCACGGTCGGTACTGTAACTGAAGTCTATGATTTCATGCGACTTCTCTTTGCCCGTGCAGGTACGGCATACAGTTATGTGACGGGTGAGAAGATGGTGAAATACACTGAGGACAAGATTCTTGAATTGATTCTCAACGACTACGAAGGCAAAGCCATCTACATTTTGGCTCCCCTCGTGAGAAGTAGAAAGGGACACTATCGTGAACTCTTCGACTCGATGCGTCGGAAGGGGTATCTGAATATCCGAGTGGATGGTGTCATGATGGACATCGTGGCAGACATGAAGGTTGATCGCTACAAGAATCACAACATAGAAGTGGTGGTCGATAAATTGGTTGTCAACTCCAAAGACATCGAACGTCTGCGCAAGAGTATTGAAATTGCTATGAAGTTGGGCGAAGGATTGTTGATGCTGTTGCAACGAGGTGCTGAGGACCCTAAGTTCTATAGTAAGCGACTGATGTGCCCAACCACAGGAATCAGCTATAACGACCCTGCCCCCAACAACTTTTCTTTCAACTCTCCCGAAGGCTATTGTCCTCGCTGCAAGGGTCTGGGCTACGTGAGTCTGATTGATGAAGACAAAATTGTGCCTAACCGCAATCTCAGTGTCAGCGAGGGTGGCTTGGCTCCCCTTGGCAAGTCGAAGAGTTCGATGATATTCTTTGAGATTGAAGCAGTGCTCGAAATGCATGGCTTTAACCTGAAAACCCCTATCAAGGACATCTCCGCTGAGGCATTGCACGATGTGATTTACGGATGCGACGAGCGCATTTGCATCAAAGCATCGAAGTTGCATACCAGCAGCGACTATTTCTGTGAGTATGGAGGCATTGCCAAATTCATCCATCAGTTGGGTGAAGACGAAAATTCCGCTCAAGCCCAGCGATGGGCAGAGTCGTTTGACCGTGTGTCTGTTTGTCCTGATTGTCAGGGTGCTCGACTTCGGAAGGAGTCGCTTTGCTACAAAATAGGAGAGTACAACATTCATCAGTTGTCGAAAATGGACTTGGGCGAACTCTATGATTGGAGTTCGCATATCATGGAAAAGCTCTCCGAGCGTGAGTCGTCCATTGCTGGTGAAATCCTGAAGGAAATCAACAAACGTCTGAAATTCCTCTTGGATGTGGGACTTGATTATCTGAATCTGAATCGCCAGACAGCATCGCTTTCGGGAGGAGAAAGTCAGCGCATCCGCTTGGCCACGCAGATTGGTTCGCAGTTGGTGAATGTGCTCTACATTCTCGACGAGCCAAGCATCGGTTTGCACCAGCGCGACAATGTACGACTCATCAAGTCGCTCAAGGCTCTGCGTGACTTAGGCAATACCGTCATCGTTGTGGAACACGACCGAGATATGATGTTGGCAGCCGACTATATTGTTGATATTGGTCCGCGTGCAGGAAGATATGGTGGAGAAGTCGTGTTTCAAGGTACTCCCGACCAACTCCTTCAAGCTGACACTATTACTGCTCGATGGCTGAGAGGCGAGGAACAGATGGAAAAGAAGGATAGGGGAAAATGGACCTACGAGAATGGGCAAAAACTGGTGCTTCATGGTTGCCAAGGCAATAACCTGAAGAATCTGGATGTTGCTTTCCCTTTGGGCAAACTGATTTGTGTGACAGGAGTCAGTGGTTCTGGAAAATCCACTCTGGTCAACGATACCTTGCAACCCATTCTGTCCCAAAACTTCTATCGCTCGTTGCGCGACCCTTTAAAATATGATTCCATCGAGGGCATTAACCTCGTGGATAAGGTGGTGAGTGTTGACCAGTCTCCATTGGGACGCACACCGCGTTCTAATCCTGCCACCTACACAGGTGTGTTTTCCGACATTCGCTCCCTTTTCGTGGAAATGCCCGAGGCAAAAATCCGTGGCTACAAACCTGGACGCTTCTCGTTCAATGTGAAGGGAGGACGTTGTGAGACCTGCGGAGGCAACGGCTACAAGACCATCTTAATGAACTTCCTGCCCGACATTCAAGTGCCTTGTGAAGTTTGTCATGGACAGCGATACAACCGTGCCACACTCGAAGTGCGCTTCAAGGGAAAGTCCATTGCTGATGTTCTCGACATGACCATTAACGAAGCTGTGGAATTTTTTGAGAATCAGCCTAATATACTTGGAAAAATCAAAGTCCTGCAAGAAGTTGGTTTGGGCTATATCAAGTTAGGACAACCCTCTACAACGCTATCGGGAGGTGAAAGCCAACGCGTGAAATTGGCTGCGGAATTGTCGCGTCGAGACACGGGACACACTGTGTATTTGCTTGACGAACCAACCACTGGACTGCATTTTGCCGATATTCAGGCGTTGCTCAAGGTGCTTCATCGCTTGGTGGATAAAGGCAACACTGTTATCGTCATTGAGCACAATCTGGATGTCATAGCCAATTCCGATTATATCATCGACATAGGTCCTGAGGGTGGTCGAAAAGGTGGAGAACTCATTGCTTGTGGTTCTCCTGAAGAGGTGGCTCGTTCAGGAAAGGGTTATACGGCTCCATTCCTGAAGGACTATCTCCCAATAACATAAAAGATAGCATTTAAAAGTTAACAAAAATAAGTAAAAA
>DGSN01000036.1 GCA_002393575.1 Prevotellaceae bacterium UBA4361
AAGACAAAGCGGATAGGGGAGTCCTGAATGGTGGCATTGCGAAGTCGGTCCCAGTCGATTCTCTCCTGGTAATGCGAGATGTCGATGCCTCTCACAGAGCCTTCAGGGTAATTGGTTTCTCCATAGAGAGCCTTCCAGCGGAAGGAGTAGGGACCTACAAAAGTCTTGTAGAAGAAAAATATGTAGATGAAAATGACAACAACGAGAAGCCCCCACAGAAGATGTGAGGGCATCCGTCGAAATAGGCCACCGTTGTTCTTACGGCTTTTGCGATGTTTCTTTGTCTTTTTCTTTGTCACGAAAATGAAATGAAGAATTAAGAATAGTCGCTATGCTTAAATGAAGAATGTAGAATGAAGAATGTATTTTACTCTGCTTGTTGGATGAGTAACTTTAATTCTTCATTCTTTATTCTTCATTCTTCATTTTTTTACTTCTGCTGTTCCAGCTTGAGAGTGATGGTTGGCTGGTCGCACACTTCTGTAGGACCGAAGTACTGAATTGGACCTGGGTAAACATATTTTGTTTCGCGAGCCCATTCTTCACGCTTGCTTGCAAAGTACTTGAATGGTGCACCATCAAGTTCAACAAGTGCCTTGCGAATCACAGGCTTCATCTTTCCGTTGCGACGCTCAAGGTTCATCATCATCGTGATAGGCACACCACCTGCAATCCATTCAGTAGCAGGAGCAGTTGTGTTCTTGATGATAGACATGTAACCAGTCTTGCCGTTAGCAATGAGGCGAGAAGCATTGAAACCAAGTGAGTAGCAGTAGTCTGCATCGTAGTTGGATGGAGCAGCGCAACGTCCTTCATAGCCGAAGAAGTGGTGCTGAGTAGCGAATTTACCTTTATACTTACCGTTCTTCTTCCATCTGTCGAGCTTTGCTGCAACCATAGCACTGAGCAATTTTTCCGTTTCGATGAGGCTCACCTGTACGTTTCCATGAGGGTCGCGGTCAAGAGCAAGCTGACGAGCCACGCTGGTTGGCAGGGAATTGAACACAGCGAGGTTCTCTGGAGAGATGTGCTGCTTCACAAAGTCAATCTGCTGGCTGCGATTCAAAGCCTGTGCTTCGCTTGAAGCCAAAACGTCGTTGAGTTCAGCAATGAGTTTCTTAATAGCTGGGATGAACTCGATAAGACCTTCTGGAATCAGCACAGTACCGAAGTCCTTGCCATCCTCAGCACGCTTGGCAACAGCTTCAGCGATGTAAGTCACTACGTCGTCGAGCGACATGGCCTTTGCTTCCACTTCCTCGCTGATGAGGCAGATGTTAGGCTGGCACTGGAGTGCGCATTCGAGGGCGATGTGGCTGGCAGAACGTCCCATCAACTTGATGAAGTGCCAATACTTGCGAGCTGAGTTACAGTCGCGCTGGATATTACCGATGAGTTCACTATATGTCTTGCAAGCGGTGTCGAAACCGAAAGAAGTCTCAATTTGCTCGTTCTTCAAGTCGCCGTCGATAGTCTTTGGACAACCGATAACCTGTACGCCATAGTTCTTTGCAGCATAGTATTCAGCAAGTACGCAAGCGTTTGTGTTGGAGTCGTCACCACCGATTATGACAAGAGCCTTGATGTTGAGTTCACGAAGAATCTTAATACCCTTTTCGAACTGTTCCACTTCCTCCAACTTGGTACGGCCAGAACCGATGATGTCGAAACCACCCGTGTTGCGGTATTCGTCGATGATGTCGGAAGTCAATTCCATGTAATTGTGGTCAACAAGACCGCCAGGACCGAGGATAAATCCGTAGAGTTTTGAGTCAGGGTTGATGCTCTTGATACCGTCGAAGAGGCCGGAAATGACATTGTGTCCGCCTGGAGCCTGTCCGCCCGAAAGGATGACACCCACATTGATGGCTGGAAGTTGCTGAGCTTCGCCTGCCTCGAACTCGATGACTGGCATGCCGTAGGTGTTAGGGAACAACTCTTTGATTTCCTCCTGATTGCCCACCGACTGGGTTGGAGCTCCTGCCACTGCCTTTACTGGGCCAAGAAGAGCCTTAGGAAGTTTTGGCTGATAAGCAGCACGTGCTATCTGCAAATAACTTTTTTCCATTGTTTTTGAATATAAATGATGTTTGAAATGTTGGTTCCTTTTTGTTTTCTTCTGTAAATTGAATTGCAAATTTACACGATTTTTCTGTTAATCCCAAATAAATCAATCTGTGAATACTTTCATTTTTGCATTTTTATCATCTTCGGGCACAAAAC
Organism: Prevotellaceae bacterium UBA4361; assembly: GCA_002393575.1. Taxonomy (GTDB): domain Bacteria; phylum Bacteroidota; class Bacteroidia; order Bacteroidales; family Bacteroidaceae; genus UBA3839. Next base: position 2,224 of record DGSN01000036.1, read on the forward strand.
TATAAAAAATGCAAAATGCGCTTTGCTCTGGCTCTTGGATTGTGCATCAGACCTTAGTAGAAAGTGATGTCGGTGATGACCTGCGCGTTGATGTGCTCGTTGAGTCGTCGCACCAGAGCCTGCCGACTCATCATAAGGTCCTGTTTAAGAACGGAGGAATGAATCTGCACATAAAGTGTTTGGTTCTTAATGAAGATGTTGCCGGTGTATCGCAGGATTCCTTGTCCCATCACTTCGCCCCACGAATTGATGAGACGATGTTGGTTGAGAGGTGTTTCCAGTCCTTCTTCTCTGAGGAATCGCTGTAAAATCGCGGAAATATGTTCTGAATTGGAACGTCGCATGGATGGTTGTAGATTGATGAATGTCAGTTGATTATGCCTCCTTTGACAGAGAATATCTTGAAGTCGCCCTGGCTCTTTTCCAAAATGCGGTCGAGGTTTTCACGATTGGTGTCGGTGATGAATATTTGTCCGAATTCCTCGTCTGCCACTACATTGATGATTTGGGTGACGCGGTTGGCATCGAGCTTGTCGAAGATGTCGTCGAGGAGAAGTAGGGGCTTGGTGCGGCTTCCTGTTCGTTGCAGAAATTCGAACTGTGCCAGTTTCAAACTGATGAGGAATGTTTTGTTCTGTCCTTGTGACCCTTCCTTTTTGATGGGAAAGCCATTGAGTGTCATCGTCAGGTCGTCCTTGTGGATTCCATGAAGTGAATAGCCGATGGCGATGTCCTTGTGGCGGTCGCGCTGAATGACTTCAAGTAAGGGACCGCGTTGGCAGTGGCTTGTGTAACTGAGGCCGACACTCTCACGACTCTCGGAAATGTGCGTGTAGTATCGCTGAAAGACTGGGATGAGTTCTTCGATGAATGCTGTGCGCTGCTTGTAGATTTCTTCGCCTGTGGCTGCCATCACTTCTTCGTATGCCGTCAGGATTTCTTCGGAAGGTGCTGGCTCTTCTTGTTTGAGGAGTGCATTGCGCTGTTGAAGTGCTTTGTTGTAGCGAACAAGCAGGGCAAGATAGATGGGGCTGTACTGGGAAATCACAACGTCCATGAATCTTCGTCGTTCTTCACTGCCTCCAAGGATGAGCTCGTTGTCATTGGGCGAAACGAGGATGAGGGGTAGCAGGCCGATGTGCTCGGACATGCGTTTGTATGCCTTTTGGTTGCGTCGGAAGATTTTCTTCTGGTGTATTTTTTGTCCACAGGAAAAGACTTCGTCGGTGCCATTCAAGTCGTAGGTGCCCGTCAGCATCATCATTTCTTCGCCATGCCGAATGTTGAGGGAGTCAATCGTGTTGGTGGCACTGCGTGTAAACGAAAGGTAGTGGATGGCATCGAGCACGTTGGTTTTGCCTTCGCCATTGCTTCCCACGAAGCAATTGATTTTAGGTGAGAAGTCGAGTTCGGCTTCAGCAATGTTTTTATAATTTAATATGGTGAGATGCTTGAGGACCATTAAAGTGAAAAATGAAAAGTGAAAAGTGAAAAATGCCTCACCCCCAGCCCTCTCTCCATAACCTTAACCCTAACCTTAACCTTAATTTTCCATTCGGATGGCAGTTATCGTTATGGTTATCGTTATCGTTGATATGGGCGAGGGGAGTGGATAGAGAGGAAAATAATCCTTAAAATCCCCTGATTTGTGTTTGGGGTTTAGTGTAATCCCTTTAATCCTTTAAATCCCTGATTAAAATCTCAAAAACTTACGTAAGAGTACCAATTTTCATGCTAAATCGTGATTTATTTGCAAAAATACAAAAAAACTTCCAATCTCGTTTTGCTTTGCAATTTTCTTTTTTTAATTTTGCGGAGAATTTCAGAATGAACTCCTCTCTATGCGACAATAGCTCAGTTGGTAGAGCATCGGCTTCCCAAGCCGAGGGTCACGGGTTCGAGTCCCGCTTGTCGCTCTCTTTGTAGCCATAAAAAATACACAAACCCTTTTTCTAAATTAGTTTCTGCCACTTCATGGTAATGATGACTCTCATAATCGTAGCGGTGCTGATCACTGGTTATTTACTGATGAGTACTGTTCAGATCAACCACATCAACCGCGCTGCGGTAGCCATGTTTTGTGGAGTCATTGTTTGGATTCTGTATATTTTAAAGGCTGGAGATTTCTTGCAGTTGATGCACCCTGAAGAATATGCTTCTTATCAGGCATCGCACGAAATCAAAGGACTGACAGTTGGCAGTTTTGTGTCGCAAAACCTGATGACACATTATATCATTGAGGCTTGCAATGTCATTCTTTTTCTCATTGCCACTAATACGATACTGGAGGTGATGAGCAACAATGGTGTGTTCGACTCGTTGCTGAAGTGGCTTCGCATGAAGAGTGGAAAGCGATTTTTGTGGACTCTTACCATCATCACTTTTGTTATTTCTGCCAACGTGGACAATCTCACGACGACAGTGCTGATGATGTCTATCATGGGTAAGTTGGTCAGCAACCATCGCCAGAAGGTGATTTACGCTTGTGCTATCCTCATTGCAGCCAATCTCGGTGGTGCTTTCACGGTGATTGGCGACATGACTTCGCTGATGCTTTGGGTGAGAGGTGTGGTTACGGCATCATCCTTTGCCGCAGGACTCTTCCTTCCTTGTTTTGTTACGCTTTGCATGTTTAATTTCCTGCTCTCTTCCTTGATTCATGGCAGGGTGGAGACTTATTCTTCCATCCGTTCTTATCGAGGTGATGACTCGCTTCTTGCTCCGTGGCAGAAGAGTGTGATGCTCGTGATGGGTATTGTGGGACTTTGGTCTATCCCTACGTTTTCCTTCATCACGCATTTCCCTCCATTCCTGGGAGCCATGTGTGTTCTGGCTGTGATTTGGGTGTTGGAAGGAGCTTTCACGTTCCGCATGAATGGAAATATCTTCTTCGTGAGAAGGGATTACATCCGAAACACTGAGTTCATCGGAAGTCAGTTGATTCTCTATTACATTGGCATTTCTCTCGGTGTGGGAGCATTGAAAGAGTGTGGAGCATTGGATGCAGCAAGGGAATTCCTGACACAATATATTCACAACGTGTATGCATACGGTGCCATTACGGGTTTGCTTTCCTGTGTGGTTGACAACATTCCGTTTGTGATGTCGGGTATGAATTTGTTTGAACTGAATAGTACGCCAGATACGGTTTTGAATGGTAATTATTGGCAGATGCTTTCATACTGCAGTGCCATTGGAGGCTGCTTGCTTTATGTGGGTACTTTGGCTGGACATGCTGTTGTGGAGGTGGAGAATGTTCGCCTTGCATGGTATTGGCGGCACATCGTGTGGCGTGTGGCAGTGGCATGGGCTGTCGGCATGTTCGTGTTCTGGCTTACGCATTGATAAATATAACTTATAACTCCTTATTTATTATGAGAAGGATCAATTGCATAGGTATTTTGACTTCGGGTGGTGACTCACCAGGTATGAATGCTGCTATTCGTGCGGTGACTCGTACTGCCATTAGTAAGGGATTCAAGGTGAAAGGCATCTATCGTGGATATGATGGTCTCATCAATGATGAAATCAAGGAATTTACTTCGGAGAGCGTCAGCAACATTGTGGCTCGCGGAGGAACAATCCTGAAGAGTGCGCGTTCGAAGGAATTCATGACTACCGAAGGACGCGAGAAGGCTTTTGCCGTGATGCAGCAGGAAGGCATTGATGCGCTTGTTGTCATTGGTGGTAATGGCTCACTCACTGGAGCCCGTAATTTTGCTCAAGAGCACAATGTGCCTTGCATCGGCTTGCCTGGTACGATTGACAACGACCTTTATGGCACAGACCTCACGATTGGTTACGACACTACATTGAATACGATTGTGGAATGTGTTGATAAAATCCGAGATACCGCCAACAGTCATGAGCGCATTTTCTTTGTGGAAGTGATGGGACGCGATGCTGGTTTCTTGGCACAGAACAGTGCCATTGCCAGTGGTGCAGAAGCAGCCATCATCCCAGAGGACAGCACCGATGCCGACCAGTTGGAGCAGTTCATCGGTCGAGGCATTCGCAAGAGTAAGAACTCAAGTATTGTGATTGTGAGCGAAAGCCCTAAGTGTGGTGCCATGTTCTATGCAGAACGTGTGAAGAAGGAGTATCCTCAATACGATGTTCGTGTTTCAATTCTTGGCCACTTGCAGCGTGGCGGTTCTCCTACGGCTCGCGACCGAATCCTTGCCACTCGTTTGGGTGCAGGAACCATTGACGCTTTGCTCGATGGACAGCGAAATGTGATGGTAGGCATTCGCAACGATGAAGTCATCTATGTGCCATTTGCAGATGCTATCCGAAGCGACAAGCCAATGAATATGAACTTGATAAAGGTACTCGATCAATTGTCTATTTGATGAAGCCTTCAGAAAAGGGTTCTAGAGATTCAAACACGTGGGGTGTTATTTGCAGTAGCCATTCCCGCAAGACACGGAAGCGATGGGAACAAGTGCGTTCTTACGTAGAAGAAAAGGGAGTGAAGTATGAGTTTGTCCTCTCTAACGGCAAGGATTCTGTTGAACAGACATCAAAGGAGTTCTGCGAGAGAGGATGCAGAACTTTGGTTGTTATCGGAAGCGATGGCACGCTCAACGATGTGATAAATGGTGTGATGTCGGTGCAGCCTTTGCCCGACGACTTTGCCTTGGGCATGATTCCTTCGGGCATTGGTAACGACTTCGCTTCGTTTTGGGATATTCCCGTGGATAGTTTCAAACAAGCCGTCGATAACATTTTGGCTCGTCGTTTGAAGAAAATTGATATAGGTGTCTGCAAGTATGAGGATGAAAACCATCTTTCGCAGGTACGCTATTTTCTGAATTGCGTGAACATCGGTTTGGGTGCCCGTCTCATTCAACTCACCAATCGCTATCAAAGTCTGATTCCTTCCAAGAAACTTTCTCTGATTCCTATTTTCATCGGACAAATTTTTTCTCGCAAGTCCTTCAACATTGCTTTCAAGGCTGACACAGAGAAGGAACGACAAAATGTGATGTCCATCTGCATCGGTAATGCCACAGGGTACGGACAAACTCCTGATGCTGTTCCTTACAATGGATTTCTCGACATGTCAGTTATCACGCGTCCCAAGTGGTGGCAACTGTTTCAAGGCTTCTGGATGTTGGGAAAGGGGCAGTTCCTGAATTACAAGAATGTTCACCCATATCGACTTGAGAAGTTGGAGTTTACCGATGTGGGAAAGGCGAGCATCAGTCTTGATGGCCGTTTCCTCCGCGAGAAGTCGTGCGTACCGTTGCGTCTTTCCGTCATGCCCGACACACTGAATTTCATCATTAGTGCAGAATAAAAACAAACACCCAGCAATCATCCGACTGCTGGGTGTTTTCTGTTTATTTGTTACTGTTTGAAACAGTGTCTCTACTACTTAACCTTTTCAACGATAGCCTTGAATGCATCTGGGTTGTTCATAGCGAGGTTGGCAAGAGTCTTGCGGTTGATTTCGATGCCTGCCTTGTGGATTGCACCCATCAACTGGCTGTAAGACATACCTTCGAGACGTGCTGCAGCATTGATACGCTGAATCCAGAGTGAACGGAATTCGCGCTTCTTGAGCTTGCGACCTACGTATGCATAGGTGAGACCTTTCTCATACGCATTTTTGGCAACTGTCCACACGTTCTTGCGGGCACCAAACTGACCCTTAACGCGCTTCAAAATCTTTTTTCTTCTTGCACGTGATGCTACGTGATTTACTGATCTTGGCATAATTTTGATTCTTTTTGAATGTTAGCGCCACGGCATTTTCACATCGTGAACTTTATGCTAAGCATTCGGTTAAACTTTTTGTTTACTTGGAAAGATTTTCGTTTTCGTTATCAAAACGGATGGTGAAGATTAACGGAGAACGAGGAGGTCAAGAACCTGCTTGCGGTTTGCCTTTACGACAATTGCGCTGTGGTCGAGATTTCTCTTCTGCTTCTTTGTCTTCTTAGTCAGAATGTGACTGTGGTAAGCGTGCTGACGCTTAATCTTTCCTGTGCCAGTGAGCTTGAAACGCTTCTTGGCAGCTGAGCTGGTTTTTACTTTTGGCATTTTTTCTTATTGTTTTAATGAATTTATTAGCTGTGGCAACGTATATACCAGGACGTTACGCACATTCTTTTCTGTTTTGTTTAGTCTTCGCTTTCGTCTTCCTCAACATCTTCCACGTCAGGAGGAGTCACGGTTGCAGTAGGCTTTGCGGTTTCAGCGGCTTTTGCCTTCTCTGCGTCCAGCTTCTGCTGACTCTTCTTTGGCTGGCCAGCTTTCTTCGGAGCGAGGATGATGCTCATGCGTTTGCCTTCAAGCACTGGCATACTTTCCACTTTGGCAATTTCCTCAAGGTCGTTGGCAAAACGGAGGAGCAGCACTTCTCCTTGTTCTTTGAAAACGATGGAGCGACCCTTGAAGAATACGTAGGCTTTCACCTTGTTGCCTTCGTTCAGGAACTCCACTGCGTGTTTCAGCTTGAAGTTGTAGTCGGCTTCGGCTGTCTGAGGACCGAATCGGATTTCTTTCAATTCAACTTTCACCTGCTTAGCCTTCATCTCCTTCTTTTTCTTCTTCAGCTGATAGAGGAATTTGGAATAGTCGATGAGACGACAAACCGGCGGTTGTGCATTAGGAGAAATCTCTACGAGGTCAACTCCTTTTTCTTCTGCAAGTTGGAGAGCTTGGCGAGTGGGAAGAACTGTTGATTCAACATCTTCGCCTACGATTCTCACTTCGCGTACACGAATCTGTTCGTTGATTCTGTACTGAAACTTGTTTTTGTCACCTTTCATTAACTGTGGCTTTTACCGGTTTTTTGAGTTTTAAGTTGAAAAATTTTTATTGAAAGGAGCCTAAAGGCTCACAAGAATCCAAAATCGGGTGCAAAGTTAGAAATTTTCTGTCATTTGACGAACTTCTTCTTCAATTTTCTTTGCGAAATCTTCAAATTTCATGCTTCCTTCGTCGCCAGCACCGCGTTTTCTGACTGCAACAGTGCCTTCGTTCTGTTCTTTTTCGCCAACAACCAGCATGTAAGGGATGTGTTTCAGCTCGTTATCGCGAATCTTGCGACCGATTTTCTCGTTGCGGTCATCCACCGTAGCGCGAACATCATGCTCGTTGAGATAAGCACTCACTTGCTGAGCATAGTCGTTGAATTTCTCAGAGATTGGGAGAATTACCACTTGGTCAGGTGTGAGCCAGAGAGGGAAGTTGCCAGCTGTGTGCTCGATGAGAACGGCAGTGAAGCGTTCGAGCGAGCCGAATGGTGCACGGTGAATCATCACTGGGCGGTGCTTGTCGTTGTCTGCACCTGTGTATTCCAGTTTGAAACGCTCAGGAAGATTGTAGTCCACCTGAATGGTGCCGAGCTGCCAGCGACGACCGATGGCATCCTTCACCATGAAGTCGAGCTTAGGACCATAGAATGCTGCCTCGCCAGTTTCTGCACGAGCCTTGAGACCCTTTTCCTCACATGCCTCGATGATGGCACGCTCAGCCTCTTCCCACACTTCGTCGCTACCGATATACTTTTCCTTGTCGTTAGGGTCACGAAGACTGATTTGTGCTTCGAAGTCCTTGAAATCGAGAGCCTTGAACACAATGAAAATAATATCCATCACACGCATGAACTCGTTCTTCACCTGGTCTGGGCGGCAGAAGATGTGAGCATCGTCCTGAGTGAACGAACGAACACGGGTGAGTCCATGAAGCTCACCGCTCTGCTCATAGCGATAGACCGTACCGAATTCAGCAATGCGGATAGGAAGTTCCTTGTACGAACGAGGCTGCCAAGCGAAGATTTCGCAGTGGTGAGGGCAGTTCATTGGTTTGAGCATATATTCCTCGTCCTCCTCTGGCGTGTGGATAGGCTGGAAGGAGTCTTTACCGTAGTGAGCATAGTGGCCCGAAGTGACGTAGAGGCTCTTGGTGCCGATGTGCGGAGTGATGACTTCCTGATAGCCATAGCGTTTCTGAATCTTGCGGAGGAAATCCTGTAAGCGGATGCGGAGTGCCGTTCCCTTTGGAAGCCACATTGGAAGACCTTTGCCCACGCGGTCGGAGAAGAAGAAGAGTTCCATTTCCTTGCCAATCTTGCGGTGGTCGCGCTTCTTAGCCTCTTCGAGTTTCAGCAGATACTCGTCGAGCATCTTCTTCTTAGGGAAGCTGATGCCATACACGCGAGTCATCATAGGACGTTTTTCATCGCCACGCCAGTAGGCAGCAGCCACCGAGAGCACTTTCACTGCCTTGATAGGAGCTGTGCTCATGAGGTGAGGACCGCGGCAAAGGTCGGTGTAGTTGCCCTGGGTGTATGTTGTGATGTGTCCGTCTTCGAGTTCTTCAATCAGTTCGTTCTTGTAGCTCTGGCCTCTGTCGCCGAAGAACTTCAGTGCGTCGGCTTTCGAAATGTCCTGGCGTACAAGTGCTTCCTTGCGCTGCACCAGCTCCTGCATCTTCTTCTCAATCTTTGGGAAGTCGGCATCGGAGAGTTTCGTGCCTTCTGGTGGCATCACATCGTAGTAGAATCCGTTTTCGATGGCAGGACCGATACCGAACTGAGTGCCAGGGTAGAGTTCCTGCAGAGCCTCTGCCATGAGGTGAGCAGAAGTGTGCCAGAATGCGTGTTTGCCTTCGTCGTCATCCCACTTGTAAAGCACGAAGTTGGCATCCTCGTTGATAGGACGGTTCAGCTCAGTGGTTTCGCCATTCACACCACATGCGATGACATCCTGAGCCAGGCGAGAACTAATACTTTCTGCAATTTGCAAACCAGTAACACCAGCCTCGTATTCACGGACTGATTGGTCTGGGAATGTAATTTTAATCATGATATGCTTTTTTTATGATAAATTCCGATTCGAGAAATATCGTGCAAAGTTAACATTTTTCTCCTTATTATCAAAGCATGACGTGAAAAATGTGATGTACTGACAGGAGCATTCTTCACACTTTGCACATTCTTCGTTCATTTTTTCTTTTTGGCGGCGTTGTGCTTGATGATGCTGTACGCCTGATAGATGCCCAACTCACCCGCCTTGCTGAGGTCGGCTGTGGCATTGTCGTTGTCGTTCATGAAGATTTTCACGATGCCACGATTGAAATAAGCTTGTGGAAATTGCGACCGTAGCTGGATGGCCTTGTCGAGGTCTTCGAGGGCAAGTGAGTATTTTCGTGTGGCAGCGTAAGCGTAAGCTCGGTTGTAGTAGGCTTCTGCCACCTCGGGCTGGTTCTTGATGGCTTCCGTGAAATCCTGAATGGCAGGTTCGTATTCCTCCACCAGCAAGTGTTCCAACGCTGTGGAGAAGTATGGGTTCGGAGCCGAAGCAGCCACTTGGTAAGATGCCAGCGACATAGGTGGCAGGAGTTTCATTTCTGCATCCTTGTTCTGAATCTTTCCTCTGTATTCGCTCTCGTATTCCTTCTTCTCCTCATCTTCTACTACCAGTGCCTGATAGTCGTTGAGGTCTATTTCGCTCTTCTTACGTGTGGTGGCTGTCTTGCTGGATTTCGATTGATAACCATAGCGATGTGCGATTTGCTCACGAATCACGTGGTCCTCGTCTTTCAGCGCTCCCTTCGTGTCGCCTATGCGCCGCTTGGCTTCCGCTCTGCGCTGATAGCCTTGCAGGAAGTTGGGATAAGTGTGGATGAGCGTTGTGTAGTCGCGGATGGCTCCACGGTAGTCGCCTGTGTCGAAGAGCAGTTCGGCACGGTTGTAGATGGCCATCACGTCGGTGGGGTCAATCTTCAGGATGAAGTTGAAATCCTCAATGGCGAGGTTGTCTTCACCCACACGTGTGCGAAGCAAGCCACGGTTGTAGTGTCCGATGAAGTTGGTGGGGTCGATGTCGAGTGCAATGTCATAGTCCGACATGGCTCCACGCAGGTTGTTCTGGTGATAACGTGCCAATGCCCGATTAATCAGGTTCCGCGTGTTCTTCGGCTGAAGGCGTATGGCCTCCGTGAGTGTCGTTTCTGCCTCCACCCATTCCTCGCGGTTCATCAGCAGGCTTGCCTTGAGCGAGAGGGAGGGTACATTATACTTGTCGGCTTGCAGGGCACTATCCACCAGCACTTCGGCTGTGGTGGTGTCCTTCATTTCCATCTTGATTTGTGCTTTCATCATGTAGCCGTCGGCGTACTTTGGCCAATGCTTGATGAAGATGTCGGAAATGGAGTCAGCCCGTTCAAATTCTTTTAGCTCGATGTTGCAGAGAATCCAGTTGTGCCAGATGGCTTTGCTTTCTGACTGCACCTCCGAAGCCATTTTGTAGTCTTGCTCTGCTTGGTTGTACTTTCCTAAGTTGATGCGCGACAGTCCTCGGAGCTCGTAAGTCTTGGGAAAGAACGGGTTGATGTCGATGGCCCGTGAGCAATCCTGCTCGGCTCCCAAGAAGTCTTCCAAATAGAATTTAGCCACACCTCGGTAGTAGTATGCTTCGTAGAGATGTGGTTTTGCCAAGATAACGCGGTTGAAGTATTGGATGGACAAGGCATAGTCATCGAAATAGAGTGCATTGCGCCCCACATCCATCATTCTTTGCGTATTGATTTGCGCTTCAGAACAGAGTGTGTATGCAAGAAAACAAACTATGTAGATGATGCGTTGTCGCATTGTTCTATTGCTTATGCGTTTCTCTTCAATTTCTATTGGGGACAAACTTGAGTGAATCCCCACACGCGTTCAAGTGAATCCCCACACGCGTTCAAGTGAATCCCCACACGCGTTCAAGTGAATCCCCACGCGCGTTCGAATGAATCCCCAATAGCGTTCGTGTGAATCCCCAGTGAAAAATCACTGGGAACAAATTAGTGATTTGCCTTTGTCTTGTAACCGCACTGGTACTTGCCTTTCGTCATAGCAATCAGCTTCTTCTTGATGAGTTGCTTGCGGAAAGGAGTGAGATGGTCCACAAACATCTTTCCTTCCAGATGGTCGAACTCATGCTGAACGACACGGGCTACGAAACCGTCCACCCATTCGTCGTGTGGCTGCAAGTCGGAGTCGAGGTATTGGATGCGCACCTTTTCGGGGCGTTTCACCTTCTCGTGTATGCCTGGCACAGAGAGGCATCCTTCCTCAAAGTCGCTCTGCTCTTCGCTTTCTTCGATGATGTGTCCGTTGATGAAAGCCTTGAAGTAGCCCTTGAACTGAGGCTCGTCTTCGCTGATGCAGTCGAGGTCGATGACTACGACGCGGATAGGCAGTCCCACTTGCGGTGCTGCAAGTCCCACGCCTTCAGCCTTTCTGAGGGTTTCAAACATGTTGTCGATGAGTTCCTTCAGGTTTGGATAATCTGTCGGAATGTCTTCAGCCACCTTGCGAAGCACTGGCTGACCGAATATGTACATTGGTAGTATCACGGTGATAACAGTTTTTAGTTGGTTTTTGTGTGTAGAGGAATACAGGGGAAGTTTTCAAGGGAATAGGTTGGAGTCCTTGTTCGAAGCCATGTAGTCCTCAAGAATGATGGTGGCACTGATTTGATCTACGAGTCCCTTGTTTTCTCGGCGTGCCTTCTTGCCGATTCCGCTTTCAAGGATGGCTTGATGTGCCAGAACCGAGGTGAAACGCTCGTCGTAGAAAGTGATGGGGATGTTGGGATGGAGTTTTCGGAACCTGTTCACAAAAGGAGTGATTCGTTTCATGTTTTCCGAATCCTCGCCGTTGGTTTGCTTGGGTTGACCAACAATAATTTTCTCCACGGATTCTTTAGAGAGGTAGTCTGACAAAAAATCGAAGAGCTTGGAGGTTTCCACAGTACACAGTCCGTTGGCAATAATTTGCAGCGTGTCTGTCACTGCAATGCCTGTCCTTTTTTTTCCGTAGTCAATTGCTAAAAGTCTTCCCATTCAATCTTTTTAAATCAGAATGCAAAGATAGTGGAAAATGGGAAAATGAGAAAATGAGAGCCTGAGAAATTAACTTTAAATGAGGAAAATGGGTATTTTTTTACTTTCTTTTGTGCTTTTCTTTTAGAATTCGTATTTTTGCAGGCAAATCAAGATGTTTCTGGAACATGAGATATTTTATACTTCCATTTCTGCTTTTTTTTACTGCTGTGGGATTGCGTGCTCAGCAGGCTCCCGACTTCACGGTGCAGGACATGCGTGGCGAAACGGTTTCGCTGAGAGGTCTGAGGGGCAAGTATGTGGTGCTGGACTTTTGGGGAGCATGGTGTCCTGCCTGCATGAAGGAAATCCCGTCGCTGAAAAAACTATATAGGAAGCATCAGAACGAGCTGGAAATCATCAGTGTGAATTGCTACGATGAAGATAACGACTGGCAGGAAATCGTGAAGGACTACCACTTGAAGTGGATTCAACTGAAGAACACTAAGGATGTGGACTTGGTGGAGAAATATGACATCCGTGTATTTCCCACTAAGTTGCTTTTGGACAGAGAGGGAAACCTCCTTTTCCGACTGAATGGGGAACACGAATCTTTTTTCAGGAAAGTGAATGAGATTTTGAGAAATGAAGAATGAAGAAGGGTTTTAAATGAAGAATGAAAAATGAAGAATGAAGAATAGTCGCTATGCTCAAAACCTCAAGCTTGGGTAGCAAACATTCTTCATTCTTCATTTTTCATTCTTCATTCTTCATTTATTTCACATCAACCTTCAGGAAGAGCTCATCGAGTTGCTTCTGGTCGATGGCAGCAGGAGCATCCAGCATCACGTCGCGACCTGAGTTGTTCTTAGGGAATGCGATGCAATCGCGGATGGAGTCGAGTCCTGCGAAGATGCTTACCCAGCGGTCGAGTCCGTAAGCAAGACCACCATGAGGTGGCGCACCATACTTGAAGGCGTTCATCAGGAAACCGAACTGTTCCTGTGCGCGCTCTGGGGTAAAGCCAAGAATTTCGAACATCTTTTCCTGAAGCTTTGGGTCGTGAATACGGATGGAACCGCCACCCACTTCTATGCCGTTGCAAACCATGTCATAAGCATCAGCACGAACTGCGGCAGGGTCGGTGTCGAGCAAAGCAATGTCCTCGTCCATAGGGTGAGTGAATGGGTGGTGCATCGCCATGAGACGCTGCTCTTCGTCGCTCCATTCGAACATAGGGAATTCTGTCACCCAGAGGAGTGCAAACTTGTTCTTGTCGCGGAGTCCGAGGCGTTCTCCCATTTCTAAGCGGAGCTCGCAAAGCTGCTTGCGTGTTTTCATTGCGTCGTCGCCCGAAAGGATAAGAATCAAGTCGCCTGGCTTTGCTTCCATCTTCTGCTTGAGTGCTTCGAGTTGTTCTGGATTGTAGAACTTGTCCACGCTCGATTTCACGCTGCCGTCTTCTTGTACGCGTGCATACACCAAACCTTTTGCACCAATCTGAGGACGCTTCACGAAGTCTGTCAGTTGGTCGAGTTGCTTGCGGGTATAGACTGCACAACCTGGTGCGCAGATACCACCGATGTAAGTGGCATTGTCGAACACAGGGAAAATACCGCACTTCAGCGTGTCCATCAGTTCCACGAATTCCATGCCGAAGCGCATGTCTGGTTTGTCCGAACCGAAGCGACGCATGGCTTCTGCCCAAGGCAAACGGAGGAATGGCTCGTTGAGCTCCACACCGCGAAGTGTCTTGAACAGGTGTTTTGCCATGCCTTCGAAAGTCTGGATGATGTCTTCCTGTGTGACAAACGACATTTCACAGTCAATCTGCGTGAATTCGGGTTGACGGTCGGCGCGCAGGTCTTCGTCGCGGAAGCACTTCACGATTTGGAAGTAGCGGTCGAATCCTGCCACCATGAGAAGTTGCTTGAGGGTTTGAGGACTCTGAGGCAGTGCGTAGAACTGGCCAGGGTTCATGCGTGATGGCACGACGAAGTCACGTGCTCCTTCAGGCGTGGAGCCGATGAGCATTGGAGTTTCCACTTCCAAGAATCCAAGGTTGGAGAGGTAGTTGCGCACTTCGATGCACATCTTATGACGCAATTCAAGGTTTTTGCGCACACAAGCACGGCGCAAGTCAAGATAGCGATACTTCATGCGGATGTCATCACCTCCGTCCGACTGGTCTTCAATTGTGAAAGGTGGTACTTCGCTTGCATTCAGCAAGTTGAGCTCTTCCACAATGATTTCGATGTCGCCAGTAGGCATGTTGGCATTCTTGCTATAGCGTTCGTTCACCGTTCCCACAATTTGAATCACAAATTCGCGTCCCAATTTGTTGGCGCGGTCATTCAGTTCTTGGTTGGTTTCGCTGTTGAAGACCAGCTGTGTGATGCCATAGCGGTCTCTTAAATCAACGAATGTCATGCCACCCATCTTACGCACGCGCTGCACCCATCCTGCCAGCGTGACGCTTTGTCCCACGTTTTCAATGCGGAGTTCTCCGCAAGTATGAGTTCTATACATATTTATAATATATAATAATTGATATTGATTATTTCTGGCTTTTCTGTTTTCATGGAAGAGTCGTTCCGCTCTTCCACTTACGTTTCAAGTCTGCAAAATTACAACAAAAAAACGAAACACGCTCTAAACGTAGTTGTTTTTTTGGGGGAAGCGTGTTTTTTCAGCTTTTAGAATGGCAGACCGATGGCGAAGTGGAAAGCGAAGTCTCGCTTGAGATTAGGATGAATGATGGGGTAGTGTTGGCGCGGCGTTTCGTAGGCTGGGTTGATGGCTTTCATGCCCGCATCGAAACGAAGGATGAAGAAATCGAGGTTGAGACGAAGTCCGATTCCGTAGCTGACTGCAATTTGCTTGAAAAACTTGTCGAAGCGGAATTCACCCTCTGGCTGGTCGGCATATTGGCGGATGGTCCAGATGTTACCAGCATCGATGAAGATTGCACCATTGATTTTCCAAAAGAGGAATGCACGATATTCGGCACTGAGGTCGAGCTTGATGTCTCCACTTTGGTTAAGGAAGTTGATTTGTCGGTCGGCTCCCTTGTAGGCACCCGGACCCAATGAACGCACGGTCCATCCACGCACGGAGTTCGGACCACCCGAGAAATAGCGTTTCTCAAATGGCAGCTGATTGGAGTTGCCGTAAGGGTAGGCAATGCCCAGGCCGAAATGGAGAGCTATGGAGTTGTTTTTGTCGATACGTATGCTCTTGGCAAGGTCGAGGTCGCCGCGTACATATTGGGCGTAGGCAATGCCGAGGAACTCGTATTGGTTGCTGCTGTTCTTCTCGAAACGAGTGGCGTGGCTCAGTGCCCATAGCACATTGCCCGATGTTTCGATGTTGAAACGGATGGTGTAGGCGTTCTTTCCGTAGGTGTTGGCAGAGGTAGAGCCGAGGGAATTGTAACTAAAGGTGTAGCCGAGTTTTGTGATGAGGAGATTCTCGTAGTTGTAACGAAGTATGGCGTTTTGCTTGCCGATGGAGTCGAGGTACTGTTCACGGAACGTTCTTGAAATCCAAGGCATGTTGATGTAGTTCACTTCGAGAAGGTCGAAGCGATGCTGCGCACGGGACTGGTGGCTCTGCCAACGATAACGCCATGCAGCCGAAAACACACGACGGCGGAACTCGGGACGGTTCTGTCGGTTGTATTGGAGGGAGATTTCCGAGGTGGCATGATGGCGTGAACCAAATTCTTTCTTGACGAAAGGCAATAGGAAACCAGGAAAGGAGAGACGTGTTTCAACGCCAAATTCCGTGTAACTATGTCCCTCGTAGCCGTCGAGCCCCGTGATGGCTTCGTATGCTCCACGGAGTTTGAGCGTGAGGTTTTCGGAACCTTTAAAGAGATTCTTGTGCTGGAACGAAAGAGAAGTGGCAGCTCCGAGGTCGCCTGCGGAGTTGGTGCCTTCGAGGTCGAAGGTGATGGAGCGAGGACGAGCGTGATGGAGCGTAATGTGGCAGTCGAGTGTGTCGCTCAGTCCACGTTGCTGCAAGCGGATGTTGGAGTAGGAAATGGCGTTGAGACGCATGAAATTGTTGTAGGTGCGCCGTTGGTGCTCCTCGTTGTATAGTTCTCCAGGCTTGAGTAGCGTGTTGGATGTGAGTAGGTTCGTACGAAAATGGAGTGGGGCTGAATAATGGACAATGGAGCCCTTGTGGATGAGTGTGTTGTTGGCAGCACTGTCAGCCGTGAGGTCCACGTGGTAGGTGACATCGCCAATTCTGTATTGTGTATGCTCTTCAGGGTGGGAACTTTGGTTTTCGAGATGGAGACGCACATTCATGCGGAGATCGACTTGGTAGTTTCCCTTGGCAGTGTCGGCCTCAAAGGTAATGTCGTCCTTGTTGAATTTGTAATAGCCCACATTGCGAAGCATAGACGTGATGCGTGAGCGTTCTTGGTTGAGTATGTTGATGTCGAGCGGCATCCCGATGTGCAGGAGGGAGTTGGCTGTGTCCTGTGAACAGAGTATCTGTTGCAAACGGCTGTCCTCAACGTTCCTCTTGAGGGAGCGCACCATGTATCTCTCTCCAGGGTGGACAAAATAGGTGAGTTTGAGTTTCTTGCCTTTCACGTCTTGCTTCAGTTCGATGTAGTTGTGGGTGTAGCCCGCATTGGCCAAAACTTGGTCCATGTCGCTGATTGTGCTGAATGTTTTCTGTACGCTGTAGATTTCGGGTTTCTGACCGATTTTGCGCAAGGTTTTTGATACCCAACTGTTGCTGTTTGGTTTGGAAAGGCAATAAATCTTCAGGGGTATCTTGGCACCAAACCAATTAGAGTTGGGTGTTTGGCGCACATAGTTGGACAGGTAGAAATCCTTTGTGGCTTCCTTGTTGGTGGAAACAACTTTCACTTCTTTGAGATACAGTTCATCGTCGCCAATGAATTTGTTGACAGAGCAGGCGGAAAGAAGGAAAGTGAGCAGAACGAAGCACAGGGAAAGCGGAACGACATGGCGCAAACATGAGGGAACGATGAGGAAATAGGAAAATATAGAATCTGTGTGTCTATACTTCCACTTCTGTGCGTTGACTCGTGCATTTTTGGTACTATGTGCTAAGCGTTTTGCCATAATCGAGTGCAAAGATAGTTGAAAATTTTCTTTTTCCCACATTTTCCATTAACTTTGCCAACATGATTAGTAAAAACAAAGTGAAATATCTGAAAGGGCTTGAACTGAAAAAGCATCGCCAAGCCGATGGTGTGTTTGTGGCTGAGGGTCCGAAGATTGTAGGCGACTTGCTTGGTGCGGGGTTTGTAGCGACGTACTTAGCTGTTGTGGAGGGCTCGGAATTCGAGTCGAGGCTTTCGGAGTACGGGCTGAAAGAAAGGGTGCAGGTGGATTTTGTAACGGCTGACGAATTGCGAAAGGTGAGCAGTCTGGAAGCTCCTCAGCAAGTTCTTTCCATACTGAAACAACCCGAGTGGCAGCAAGACCTGTCGGTTCCGACAAAGGAACTGTGCTTGGCATTGGATGAAGTGCAGAACCCTGGCAATTTGGGCACGATTATTCGCTTGGCAGACTGGTTTGGCATCGAGCATTTGTTTTGTTCGAAGGGGTGTGCGGATGTGTATAATGCCAAGACAGTTCAGGCTACGATGGGAGCGTTGGCGCACGTGAAGATACACTATGTGGATTTGGTGGAGATGATTCGCAATTTACCTGAGAATACTCCTGTGTATGGCACTTTCCTCGATGGTGAAAACCTGTATGGAAAGCAGCTGGAGCAGCGGGGGATGATTGTTATGGGGAATGAAGGTAGAGGTGTGAGTGAAGAGGTGGGGAAACTGGTGACGGAAAGGCTCTTCATTCCGAATTATCCACAGGAAAAAGAATCGACAGAGTCGCTGAATGTGGCAATTGCTACAGCTGTTGTTTGTGCTGAGTTCCGTCGGCGTGCGATGTGAGGTGGTAGGCTTTTCCGTTTTCTATGACGATAGTTCCTCCCAACCATTCGGTCATGGCTATCTCTCCACGTAGTGGATAATGATTGACAACGCGGGAGTTGCAAAGTTCGACTACATGATTGATGTATCGACGGTCGTCGGAAAAAAAGACTACATTGGCGGCTACGCGACGGAGGAAATCCATTCTTCTTTTTTCTTTTACTTTCTCACAGGACGTCTGCGGCGTGGCCCAATCTTGTTTGGTGTTCTCACGTCGGGAGCTGTCTTGATTTTGATTTTCTGTGTGTGTTCGTCTTGTGCATTCCTGCGGATTTCCTCTGGGGTGAGGCGTGGTCCATGCTGACGTGGTGCCACAGTTTGCACAGTGCTGTCTTTCTCCAGTGGGTCGCCTATCAAGGATTCATCTTTTTCGCGCTTCACATGCATTCGGATGAGACGAATGTTGTTCACTACACAGAAGTTCTTGACATTGGGTTTCCCGATATAATAGAAAAAGGTGGAGACCTGCTTCAGTTGCTTGCCCGAAGCGGATGACACCTCTAAGCGGAAGTCTGACGTTGAATTGAGTTGGCGCACCTGACTGAAAGTTTTGCCTTCGCTGTTGCGAATGGCGAGTGAAGCGGTGAGCGACATGCTTCTGTCGTTCTTGTCTTCAGCCACAAATTCCACATCTGCCAACAGTGTGAAACGGTCGTCATGGTGGAAGGTGGAGTCGGTCTTGATAACGAACTTGCTCAAGTTTAACAAGTCGCGATTGCGCAGTACAACAGTTTCGGGACCAGTCCAGATGTTGGCGGTATCGCCTCCCTCGGTGATGAAAGCAGCCACTTCGTCGTTTCCCGTGGTAAGTTGCAGCTGTTCCTGTTCCTGTGTGTATTGGGTTTGCAAATCCTTGTAAATGTCCTGAAGGTCCTCATTGTGTGCGTTGTACCACACAACAGCAGAGTCGAATTCCTCTTTTGTGATGCCATGTTTCTCGAACACGGCACTAACGTAAGCATTGGCTTTCTCCCTTTGGTCGTAAGGCAGGTCCTCCACCATAGCTTGTGCCAGGTGGAAATCGTAGAGCACTTTTTTCATCTTTCCCTTCGAAATGACATGGTTGGATTGTTCCTCGCATGAGATGAAGGAGAAGAAGGAGATGAGTGCAACGATGGATAGCAACTTGCGCATGGGGGAATGTTTACGTGAAATACTTGTGATAGAAGAGGATGAGAGCTATGATGGCGCAACTGATGGATGCATCAGCGAAATTGAAGATGGGCGAGAAGAACACGCAATGTTCGCCTGCATCGGGAAGGAAAGCAATTGCGTCAAGCCAAGACCATTGAGGCATGTTCCACTCCACAAGGGGAAAGTAGAACATATCAACCACGCGCCCCAGCATGAGTTCGCTGTAGCCCGTTCCCCATTCCACAAACTGTGCCACTGCGGGATATGGAGGATTATTGAAAATCATTCCATAGAACAGGCAATCGAAAATGTTTCCTGCGGCACCTGCCAAGATGAGCGAAAGGCAAGTGACATAGCCTGTCGGTGCATTCTTCTTGATTTGGCGATAAATGTAGATGCCGATGAGGATGACAGCAATGATGCGGAAGGATGTGAGAAAGTATTTTCCACCTAATTCCCATCCGAATGCCATGCCATTGTTTTCGATGAAGCGAATCTGAAACCAATCGGTGATATGGATACTCTCACCCAAATACATGTTTGTCTTCACCCAGACCTTGATGAGCTGGTCGAGGATGATGACAAACAGTATGAGTGAGAGGGATAGGATGGCTTTATGCTTTTTTGACATAAATGATGGCTTTGAAGTCGTCGAAATCCACTTCCGTTCCTTCGCTTGGCTGTCCAGCTTCGATGGAGTTGGCGAGCACCTGGCTGGCGATGTAGTCCTTGTACGAAGCCAATGCCTCGTTGATGGCAGGCGACTCTGTGATGACTACTTGAACGCGGTCGGTGATTTCGAATCCGCTTTCCTTGCGAATGCCTTGGATGCGCTTGATGATTTCGCGAGCCACGGCTTCGTTCTTCAACTCAGGAGTGATGTTGATGTCGAGGGCAACGGTAAGAGAACCTTCGTTAGCAACTGTCCAACCAGGAATGTCCTCGCTGATGATTTCCACGTCGGCCAATTCGATGAGAGCATCTTGTCCTTCCACCGATATGGTCAACTGCTGCTGGCTTTCGAGTTCGGCAATCTGCTCTTGGGTGAGTTCTGCCACGGCATTGCTCACAGCTTTCATCATCTTACCGAATTTCTTTCCCATCACACGGAAGTTGCATTTCACTTTCTTGACGAGTATGCCAGCACCACCTTCCACGAAATTCAGTTCCTTCACATTCACTTCGTCGAGGATGAGTTGCTTCATCTGTTCGATGCGTTCCTTCTGAAGTGGGTCGGTGACAGGAATAGAAATGCACTGCAGTGGCTGGCGCACGATGATTAGCTCTTTCTTGCGCAGAGAGAGAACCATCGACGTGATTTGCTGAGCCAGTTCCATGCGCGTTTCAAGTTCGCTGTTGATGAGGCTTTCGTCTGCTACAGGGAAGCGGGAAAGATGCACGCTCTTCACGTTCTCGCGTCCTGTTCCGTGGATGAGATCCATGAAGAGGCGGTCGGCATAGAACGGTGCAATTGGTGCAATGAGTTTGGCGATGGTCTCTAAGCAAGTGTAGAGTGTCTGATAAGCAGAAAGCTTGTCGCTGTTCATTTCTCCACTCCAGAAACGCTTGCGGTTGAGGCGAACATACCAGTTGGAGAGATTGTCGATGACAAACGTCTGAATGAGTCGTCCAGCACGAGTTGGCTCATAGTCGTCGAGACTTTCCGTCACGTTCTTGATGAGTGTGTTGAGTTCTGAAAGTACCCAACGGTCAATTTCAGGACGCTCTGCGAATGGCACACCAGGCTGAGAGTAGTCGAAGTCATCTACATTGGCATACATCGTGAAGAACGAATAAGTCTGGAAGAGTTTGCCAAAGAATGTGCGGCTTACTTCTGCCACGCCTTCCTTGTCGAAACGAAGGTTGTCCCAAGGCTGGGAGTTGGTAGTCATGTACCAGCGCACAGCATCAGTTCCGTATGTTTCGATGCACTCGAATGGGTTCACGCCGTTGCCAAGGCGCTTCGACATCTTCAGTCCGTTCTTGTCGAGGACAAGACCATTAGAGATGACTGCCTTGAAAGCCACTGAATCGAACACCATAGTGCCGATGGCATGAAGGGTGAAGAACCAACCACGTGTCTGGTCAACACCTTCGGCAATGAAGTCGGCAGGGAAGACGGTGCGGTTGTCGAAGGCTTCCTTATTTTCGAATGGATAATGAATCTGAGCGTAAGGCATGGAGCCTGAGTCGAACCAAACGTCGATGAGGTCGGTTTCGCGAGTGAGTACCTTGCCCGTTGGTGACACAAGGAGGATGTCGTCAACGTAAGGACGGTGGAGGTCAATCTTATCGTAGTTCTCCTGTGCCATGTCGCCAGGGACGAAGCCCTTGTCCTTCAGTGGGTTGCTGGTCATCACACCTGCTGCCACGGCCTTTTCGATTTCGCTGTATAATTCTTCCAACGAACCGATGCAGATTTCCTCGTGGCTATCCTTGTTGCGCCAGATAGGAAGAGGAGTACCCCAATAGCGAGAACGGGAAAGGTTCCAGTCGTTGAGGTTTTCCAACCACTTGCCAAATCGTCCTGTACCTGTCGATTCAGGCTTCCACTTGATGGTCTTGTTGAGTTCCACCATGCGGTCCTTGCAAGCCGTGGAGCGGATGAACCAAGAGTCGAGAGGGTAGTAGAGCACTGGTTTGTCAGTGCGCCAGCAGTGAGGGTAGTTGTGGACATGCTTTTCGATTTTGAACACGATGCCTTCCTGCTTCATTTCCATGCAGAGCACAATGTTGAGGTCTTCTGCCTTTGATGCAGCCTTCTCGTCGTACTTGCCATCCACATTGAATTCAGGAGCGTAAGCATTCTTCACATAGTCGCCAGCATGTTTGCTATAGGCTTCCTTGTTCACGCAGGTCGAAATGAACTCTTCTGCCAGTTCATCCATCAGGTAGTATTTACCAACGAGGTCAACCATAGGACGTGTCTCGCCGCCCTTGTTGATGAGGAAGAGCGAAGGAACGCCAGCAGCTTTGGCAACCTTGGCATCGTCAGCACCAAATGTTGGAGCGATGTGAACGATACCCGTACCATCTTCAGTCGTTACATAATCTCCTGGAATCACGCGGAATGCCTCTGCGTCCATTTCCACGAACTGGTCTTTGCCCACCGTGAAGATGCTTTCAGGATGTGCTTTCGCAGCTTCCTTCACAAAGTCTGCGGCATTTTCATCCACCTTCTCGCATGGCTTCACCCAAGGCATCAACTGCTGGTATTTCATGCCCACGAGGTCGGTGCCCTTGTATTCGCCCACGATGCGGTAAGGAACCACCTTGTCGCCTGCCTTGTATTCATCCATTGGCAGTTCGGCACCCTCTGGCTTCAAGTAGGAGTTCACGAGGTCCTTTGCCATCACTGCGCTGATTTTCTCAGCGTTGTAAGGGTTGTAGGTCTGAACACAAACATAGTCGATTTTTGGACCTACGCACAGAGCGGTGTTCGATGGCAATGTCCAAGGTGTAGTCGTCCATGCGATGAAGCAGGGCTGTCCCCAGTTCTGCATTTCAGGCTTAGGGTCGAGTGCCTTGAAGATAGCTGTGCAGGTGGTGTCCTTCACGTCGCGATAGCAACCAGGTTGGTTGAGTTCGTGGCTCGAAAGTCCCGTACCTGCGGCAGGAGAATATGGCTGAATGGTATATCCTTTGTAGAGCAGGTTCTTGTCGTAGAGTTGCTTGAGGAGATACCACAGTGTTTCAATGTATTTGTTGTCGTAAGTGATGTAAGGATGTTCCAAGTCGCACCAGTAGCCCATCTTTTCGCTGAGCTCGCTCCATTCGGAAGTGTACATCATCACGTTCTTGCGGCAGCGAAGATTGTATTCCTCGATGGAAATGGTCTTGCCGATGTCCTCCTTCGTGATGCCGAGTTCCTTTTCCACACCGAGTTCCACAGGCAGACCGTGGGTGTCCCAGCCAGCCTTGCGCTTTACTTGGAATCCCTGCATGGTCTTATAGCGGTTGATGGTGTCTTTTAGTGTGCGAGCCATCACATGGTGGATGCCTGGATGACCATTGGCTGAAGGTGGACCTTCGAAGAAGATAAATGAAGGACAGCCTTCACGTTCTGTTTCACTTTTGTGGAACACATCCTCTGCGTTCCAATCCTTGAGCACTTCCTTGTTGACTTCGCTTAAGTCAAGTTTCGTTCGCTCTGCAAATCTTTTTGCCATTCTATTGAGTTGAGTTTTAATTATTTTCAGCCTTAACCTTCATACATATAAATTAGAAATTAGGAATTAGAAATCAAATTCATATTCCACGTTCCAAATTTCTCATTATTTATAAGTAAAGGTTATCGTTATTCCTTATTAAACCAGCTTGATATTTTCGATGTGTTGTTCCTTTCCGCAATAGCGGCACTTCATGATGCCATTCACTTTGTCTGTCACGTAGAACACCGTTTTCATCGGTTCGTTGTTCGTGATACAAACAGGGTTGGCGCAGCGAACTACGTTGTCCAGCTCGTCAGGCAAAGTCACCTGCTTCTTTTCCACCACTTCGTAGTCCTTGATGATACAGAGGCGTATGTTGGGACAAACCACCGCAAGCTGGCTGATTTCTGCATCCGAGAAGAAACGGTTTGCTATCTTGATGATACCCTTCTTTCCGAATTTCGCACTTTCAAGATTGTTTCCTATCGTCACCTGGTCTGTGCATTTGTCCAGTTGAAGAAGTTGCACGATGGTAAAAACCTTGTCGGTTGGAATGTGGTCAATCACAGTTCCGCTTTCCAAGGCTGCCACAACTAAGTCTTTTCTTTTTTCCATCCTATTATTTTAACTTGGTAAGTTAACGTCAGTTCTATATAAGGAGTCGCTTCGCGAGAAATCTTACAAATCTTCTCAAATCTCACAAATATGAATGAGATTTTGAATAGATTTGTAGGATTTGGCTACGCCGAGCTAAAGGTTCTGCCTCGTAGAGGCACTACAAAAGAACATATTTTGTTATTTTAACTTACAACGTGGTTGTCTTGTCATTTCTGATGTCTTCGAGCGTGATGCCAAGAACATCACAGATGAGAGCCTCGCGTGCATAGAGTCCGTTCTGCGCCTGCTCGAAGTAGTAAGCGTGTTTGGAGTCATCCACGTCGTACTCTATTTCGTTCACTCGTGGGAGAGGATGCAGAATCTTCATGTTTTCGCGACACTTGCCAAGCATGTTGGCATGCAGGATATAAGCATCCTTTACGCGCTCATATTCCATCAAGTCGGTGAAGCGCTCACGTTGCACACGAGTCATGTAGAGAATGTCGGCATCGGCAATCGTGTCTTCCGTGAAGTCCGTCTGCTCAATGTACTTGATGCCGTTCTGCTTGCAATAGAGTTTGTACTCGTCGGGCATTTCCAATTCCTTCGGAGCGATGAAGTGGAAGGTTGGGTTGTACTTGCGCATCGACATGAGCAGGGAGTGGACTGTGCGTCCATACTTCAAGTCGCCCACCATGTAGATGTTCAGGTTTTCCAACGTACCCTGAGTCTTATAGATGGAATAGAGGTCGAGCATGGTTTGCGACGGATGAAGATTGCTGCCATCACCCGCATTGATGATAGGCACATCTGTCACCTCGCTGGCATAGAGTGCTGCACCTTCCAGCTTGTGGCGCATCACGATGACGTCAGCATAGTTCGAAACCATCTTGATGGTATCCTTCAGCGTTTCGCCTTTCGACGAGCTGGTCACTTTCGGGTCGGTGAATCCGATGACGCGAGCTCCCAAACGATTGGCTGCGGTCTCAAAACTCAGACGAGTGCGAGTGGAGGGTTCGAAGAACAAGGTTGCCACAACTTTTCCCACCAGAAGGCGTCGGTTGGGCGCCTTTTCAAACTCCTTTGCCATGTCGAGCAGATTCTGGATTTTCTCTCTGCTGTAGTCGGCTATTGAAACAATACTCCTGTTGCTCATACTTGATTTATTTCGCACAATTAACTCGCAACACTTCGTAAACGTCGCCTGCTTCCTGGCTGCGTGCATGAGCCTGCAGCTCGATGGTCTTCTTGCTCAGATTGTGCTTGCAGTACACCTTTGACTTGTAGCGCATCGTCTCGTTAGGAGCGATGGTCACTACGTTAGGCTTAGAGATTTCCAAGTCCTTATAGTAGTTTGGCTCAATCACAGCCAGCTCCACTTGTGCAGCACTTGTGCCCGTGTTCTGAACAGTGTATGACACCACGATGGTTTCTTCCTTGTTCAATTTTCCATCGCCGTTCTCATCCTGGAACGTGAGGTTGCTGATGTAAAGCGAACTGTTGGTTGCATTGCCGTGGTAGATGTGGCGGTAGTCGTTCTTGCCATAAACGCGGCTTGTTTCGCTCTTCCATTCATTCGAACCATAGCCATATTGAGGGTCGATGCTTTCGTTTGAGCGTGCCCTCTTGGCTGCTTTGTTAGCGATGGCTGCACCTACAGCTGCACCGCCCACTGTTCCGACGAGCGTACCGATGGCTGCTCCGTTGCCTCTGCTGCCAGCGCCACCAAGCCAACCCACGGCACTGCCAATTGTACTACCCAGTTGTGCGCCTGCTATGGTGCCCATGTAACTGGTACTGTTGTAGCAACTTGTGGTTGTTCCACTCAAGAGAATGGCCAACGAGAGAAGAAAAGCGTTTGTTTTTTTCATCATGGTTTATGTATTTTTTGTTTGATTTTTTATTGCGTTTTATTTTCAATAAAGGGAGTAAAAAACCTTTCAGCCTGCAAATATAAAGAAAAGTTTTCTCATTACTTCATTTTTTGCAATTTTTTTCGTTTCTTCGGGGGGTATTGGCGGCATATTCGAGTGTCCTTTAGCAGGCAGATGTCAATAGGGTCGGCACAGGTGGACCTAAGAAGAGAGCCAGTCGTCGATGAGTTGACGGGCAATGGACATCTTGTCGGGAATGTCGGGCATCTTGTCGCGAGAGAACCATGAACCGCGCGAAAGCTCTTCTTCCTGCAAGTGGATGCTGCCGCTCACGTAGTCAGCCGTGAAGCCTATCATGATGCCGCAGGGATAGGGCCAAGCCTGCGAACCAAAGTAGCGTATGTTGGTGATGTTGAGTTGCACTTCCTCATGCACTTCGCGAATGACGCACTCTTCGAGTGTTTCGCCCGTTTCCACGAATCCTGCCACGAGTCCCATGCGTTCGGAATGGCGGAAATTGCGGGCATGGACGAGGAGTATTTTTTCTGGCTCGACGACATGGCCGTCAGCATCGAGGGTTGCTGCCTTCTTGATGCGAACGATGATGGCAGGAGCCACTTGTGGCCAAATTTCCTTGCCGCAGTTGGTGCATTTCTTGGAAATGACGGTCTGCCGTTTCATGGGGGCTCCGCAAACGCCGCAGTAATGCGTGTTGCTGTCCCAATAGAGCAGTTCGGATGCCTTGGCTGCCATGAGGTAGTGGGCATGGGGTAGGAGATAATAGGACTGGCGCAAATCGACGGTGACAAAGGATTCGGGGAGTCCTTCGCGTGGTGGTGAAGTCAGTGCGTATGCCTTGCAGGGCATGTCGTCGAGTGAAGGCAGTTCCTGTATGGTTGTCCATTCGAATGTCGGAGTGGGAGAGTTGTCGGCTTCTGGTACGGAATAACTGTCGCCTTGCTTTTTGAGCAGGAGATTATTGCCGAGAAATATGAACCATTTTTGCATATTGTTGAATGGTTTGTGAATGATGAAGTTTTGTAATCATTTTAAAAAATGGTACGTTTTTCTTAGGAAAGAAATTAAAATAATTAAAAAAAAATTCCAGAAATAACTGTTTTTTGTTTTAAACAACACCTAATTTTTGGAGTAATTATGATAATTATTCTAATTTCTTTCCTAAAAAAATCATGTCATTTATACCAAGTTATTATTTCATTGTTCCTTAACTCGCTTGTCACTTTAGTGGGGAAGAACTGGAGTTGTTCCCCAGTCGCGCAGTTGTGAATCCCCACTCGCGTAGTTGTAAATCCCCAGTCGCGTAGTTGTGAATCCCCAATGGAAAAATGCTATGTCCCCACTCGAAGGAGTGCAGTGACGCAGTCGATTTTTTCTTGCATCGGAAGTTGGGAATCAATCCAGTGGATGGTGATGCCGCGTCGCTCCATGCCTCGAAACCATGTCATCTGTCGCTTGGCGAATTGGTGGATGGCTATTTCGAGTTGGGAGAACATTTCTTGGTAACTGAGTTGACCGATAACGTGTAGTGTTAAGTATTTGTATTCCAGTCCGTAGTAGATTAAGTCTTCACTCTTTACTCCAAGACTGAGCAGGTGACGGATTTCGTCGAGCATTCCGTTGTCGAGACGTTGTTGAAGTCGTTGTGAGATGCGTTGTCGTCGGAGGTCGCGGTCGATGCTCAGCCCGATGACGAGGTTGTTTTTCTGTATCTCGTTGAGGGTTTGATGGGCGGACGGAATGGTTGTGCTGTTGTCTTTTTCTTCGGGATGGGAATGGTAGTATTCTTCAATTTCGATGGCTCGGATGGCTCGTTGTGCGGTATCGACATCGGTGGTGTTGTGAAGCTTCTTGTAGCTGCGCAGGATGGTGGTGAGTTCGTCTAAGGATTTGCTTTCCAGTTGGGCACGAAGCTCAGGGTTTTGTGGCACTTCCGACATGCGGTAGTTGCGCAGTACGCTTTCGATGTAGAGTCCCGTGCCTCCGCAGAGGATGGGGAGCTTGCCTCGCTGAATGATGTCGCGGTAGGCAATGATGAAGTCGCGCTGAAACTGATAGACGTTGTATTTTTCTCCTGGGTCGGCAATGTCAATGAGGTGGTAGGGAATTTGTTTTCCATCGACGCAATAGTCTTCCAAATCCTTGCCTGTGCCCAAGTCCATGCCTCGATAGACTTGCCGGCTGTCGGCGCTGATGATTTCAGCGTCGAGTTTTGCTGCAAGATGTGCGGCGAAGGTGGTCTTCCCGCAGGCTGTTGGTCCGAGAATTGTTATCAATAGGTTTTTGAGTTTTTGAGTTTATAATCAAGGATTTTAAGGATTTAAAAGGATTATTTTCCTCTCTATCCACTCCCCTCGCCTTTCTCTCCCCCTCGGGGGAGCTGGAGGGGGCTGGGCTGGGGGTGAGGCTTTTTTTAAGTTTCAGGTCTATGGTTGGGGAGGGTTTTAGCTTTCGTCCTCGTTGGACTTTGTGTCGCTATTGGATGGCTTGCTGAAAAGAAGCTGGCGGTCGCGCTGCTCGGCTGCTTTCACCCATTCTTCGGGCACGAATCGCCAGTGGTTGAGTGGATGCGGTTCTACGTCGTGGTGCTGTTGCAGGTACTCCATAATGTAGTAGCGGATGTCGTGGTCTGAAAACTTGATGATGCGCTGTTTGATTTCGTCTTTCGTGAGTCCTGCGCCCTTTGTGAGTAGTTCTCCACCTCCGTTGGCGCGGTAGGCTGTCATGGCGACGCGGTAGTTGCTGTCGAGCGAGAATGGTTGTCCGTCAGCCATTTGCTTGATGCTTATCTTTTCGCCTTCGGGTCGTGTCACATCGACTTCGTAGATGATGCCTGCGGCGGAGTCGAAGTTGAAGATGAAGTTGGTGAATCCGAGTCGCTCTGGGTTGCTTTTCATGGGGCTGAGAAGCAGCAGGTTGTCGTCGATGGAGTGCATCTGGTTGGTCCAGTTGGCATAGCTCATTTCGAGGTAGTTCTTGATTTCCGAACCAGTGAGTCGGAGCGTGTAGATGCAATCTTCGAAGCGGTAGAGGTTGAAGAGGTCGCTCACGTGGATGTCGCCTGCTTGGATGGAGGCGTTGAAGAAGAGCGGTGCCATGAGGCTGATGTCGGCTCCCGATGCTTGCAGCAGGAGTTGCTGGATGAAGTCGATGTAGGCGGACGAGCCGAAGTAGGCATCCGAAATGTTGACACCTGCTGTGAAGCGCCCGACGAGTCGTGAAGCGTAGGTTTTCACTTCTTTGAAGTCCTTGATGAAGTGGCGCTTGAACTCGTTGGAGTGGGAGTTGCTGATGGTGCCGATGTATTTGATTTGGGCTTCGATGTCGTGCTTCACTACTTTCTTCTCATCGTTCAGTGAGAACTTGAGTTTGATTTCAGCCACGGAGTTGGCATAGCTTCCTGCGTTGACACAGAGGACGCTCTTTCCCGATGGCGACTCGATTTCCTCCATGTTGGAGTGGTGGTCGTGTCCATAGAGAACGAGGTCGAACCCATCGACCGAGGTGACTGTTTCGCGCACGGCGTTTTCGTGGTATTCGGGTGTGACGATGCCTTCGTCCATGCCTGAGTGGAGCAGTCCGATGATGAAGTCGGGGTCTTCTTGCTCTTTCACGATGCTAATCCACTTCTGTGCGCTTTGGCGGATGTCGTCGAAACGCAGTCCTTCCCACATGCGCTGTGGTACCCAGTGGGGAATGGCTGGGGTGATGAAGCCGATGACGGCAATCTTCACGCCGCTGCGGTAGAGCATGGTGTAAGGCTCGAAGTAGGGTTGCTCGGTTTCGGTGTTGATGGCGTTGGCACCGAGGATGGGGAAGTTGCAGTTGCTGACGAACTTGTCGAAAACGTTGTGTCCGGTTTCGATGTCGTGGTTTCCGATGACAGCCACGTCGTAGCCTATGAAGTTGCACATGTCAGCCACTTTGTGGCGCTCTGTGGGTCGGATGAAGTTGAAATAATAGGAAGCGGGTTCGCCTTGCAGCATGTCGCCTCCATCGATGAGAATGGTGGAGCCCGAGAAACGCTTCACTTGTTGTGCCACGAAAGCATGCACACGCTGCAAACTGCCCTTGCCCCATCGGTTTCGTCTGAAGTCGAAGGGGAAGTAGTTGCCGTGTACGTCTGTGGTATAGATGATGTTTATTTTACGCGTTTCCAAGAGCCTGTTCCGTGAGTTTTATCGATGGTGCTTATTATTTAAAGGTGCAAAAGTAGTGAAAAGTTTGTTAAATTGCAAATCAATTAAGAATTTTAGACTTATCTTTGCCGTTATTAGAATATGAACCTCGTAATATTGCTGAAAATATGAAAACATTAAGAATTGTGAGTTTGGTATTCTTCACCATGTTGATTGCTATGAACATGGATGCCCAAACATCAAAAAACAACAAGAAAAAGACTATGGACAATTACGAAGAATTGTGGAAGCAGATTGAGGAGTATCGAGAGAAGGACCAGCCTCGTTCTGCTGAGACGGTAGTTCTCAAAATTTACGACAAGGCGGAGAAGGAAAAGAACTTCGGGCAGCTGATGAAGGCGGGGATGATGCTGATGACGGCGCAATGCAACATCTCGCCCGATAGTGCATTATCTGCATTCGATAAGCTGGCTGCCATGCCTACGGGAAATGTGGCAGAAGAGGCCTTGAAAAATGCATTGATGTCGTCGGTATGCTCGGGCATTCCGTGGAGTATTACCTCTTATAACGAAGACAGTAGAAAGCGTTTCGATACGGGCATGAAGGAGTATGCTCGCAAGGCGATTGAGAACATGGAAGCGTTGGCTGGTGTAAGTGCCAAGGCCTACGAATCGCTTTACAAAGAGGGCGTAGATAGCCGACTCTACCAGCATGATGTGCTTTCGCTTGTAGTGCTCTTCTTGGACAAT
The DNA here is from genome assembly GCA_002393575.1 of Prevotellaceae bacterium UBA4361. GTDB lineage: Bacteria > Bacteroidota > Bacteroidia > Bacteroidales > Bacteroidaceae > UBA3839. The sequence goes on from DGSN01000036.1 coordinate 32,692, forward strand.
CGCAACTCCTTTAGCTTTGAGGATAAAGTGGCAATGAACGAGAAGGCTGCGAGGATTTACAAAGATAAGGGCATGGTTGACGCTGCCAACTTGATGCAGATGAAGGCATGGGACTACCAGACGAAGTTGAAAAGCAAAAGCCAGCGATTGAGTCAGGAAGATTACGTGCAGAAGTTGAAGACTATGTACGAGCAGAACCTCAACATGGAGACGGGTGCTGATGCCTTTGTTGAATACATGAGGAATGTGAATAACACTAAGAATACGCTAACCTACGCTCAGGAATTGGAACTTGCTCGCTGGGCGCTGAAGCAGTGGCCAGACTCCAAGCTTTCGAATACCATCAAGAATATGGAAATCGATGCGCTCAAGCCAGAGGTGAGCATCACACAAGACAACAATTTGTATGATGATCTCTATGCCAACCAGGAATTCAGCGTGTTTATTCGTCATCGCAATGTGAAGACAGTTACGGTGAAGGTGGATGGCAAAGTGTGGAAGACACTGAATTTCCCTTACGTGGAAGGTACGGCAGAAGAATCGCAGGAGGTCGAACTAAAGATGAAGCAAGGGGCTGGAGTCCATTGGATAACACTGGAGTCGGGAGGTGTGCGTGATAAAACTCAACTGCATCTTTCGAGCATCAAGACGATGTGCTTCGTCATGCCATGGGGTGAGAAAATGGCTGTTGTAGTGGATGCGCTCTCGGGCAGGCCTGTGGAAGGATGCAAAGTGGTAGGAACTTGGAATGAACGAGTGGGTCGAGAGTGGAAAAGCATGAAGGAGGAATACTTGACCAACAAGAACGGAGAAGCTGTCGTTGGAAACAAGGTGAGAGAAGTAATCGCGATTCGTTGTGAAGGAGATACTTGTTCATATTGCTCATTCGGTTATTATGGAAATTACAGAGGCAATCGGAAGAACATCATTTACCAGTGTTTCACCGACCGTGCCATTTATCGCCCAGGACAGACAGTCCATGTATCGGGATTGGTGTATCGTCAGGATGGTGATGAAACTCAGGCTTTGAAGAATGAACATGTGGAAGTGGTTCTTTGTGATGCCAATTGGCAGGAAGTGGGAAGAACTATGGTGGTGACGGACAACTTCGGTTGTGCCAGCACCGATTTCGTCCTACCAAAGGACAGGTTGAATGGCAACTTTAGTCTTTCGTTTGGTGAAGCGAGCCACTCTTTCCGTGTGGAGGAATACAAGCGTCCTACCTTCACCGTCGAAATGGAAAAGCCTGAGGGACGCTTCTCGGTGGGTGATTCCATCGAACTGATAGGAACGGTGAAGACCTATAGTGGTGTGCCTGTTCAGGATGCCAAGGTGGAATGGGAAGTGCAGTCGGGAGTACGTAGTTTTTGGTATTGGCGATGGGATGATAATCTCGACTATGTGGATGATGGCGAAATGCTGACCGACGAGAACGGACAATTCCGCGTGAAAGTATATTTGGACGGTGACAAGTTGGTGAACGACGACGATGAGGAAGAAGATGAAGAACGAAAGCTCTGGCGCACGCCTGATGTTCTGGTGTATAATCTGAATGCAAAGGTAACTGACTTGGCTGGCGAAACCCACGAGGGTGAAATCAGTGTGAGAGTCAGCAAGCAGGAATTCTCTCTGCAAGTGGAGATGGAGAAGACGGCCAGCGGAGCAAAGGTGGCGAAAGGCAAGGTGAGAGCCAAGAATGCACAGGGCGTGGATGTGCCTGCTCAGGGTGAGTGGGTACTGCAAGACGTGGATGGTAAAGAAGTTCGACGTGGCACATTCGAGGCAGGCAAGGACATCGAAATCGACCGCTTAAACGAATTGTCGTTTGGTTCCTACGACTTGAAGCTGACCGCCAAAGATTCGAAGAACAATACGATTCGCTATAAGGCAGATTTGATATGGTGGGATGAGAAGGGAATAGGTCGCAAGATGCGTCTGAAAAACGACTTCTTCACGAGCGAGAAGGATGAGTTCTCGCCCAGCGAAGGTATCGACATTTGGTATGCTCTGGCAGAGGAGGATGCTTTGACTTATCTCTATGTTGTCAGCAACGAAAAGATGATACTGAAGCGCATAGAGGTGAAAGGTACAGAATTGCAGAAGTTGCACCTCGACTACAAGCCAGAATATGGCGATGGAGTGACGGTGCTGATGGCATACGTGAAAAACGGAAAGACACACAGGATGGAGAAGTCTATCAAGCTGGCTTTGCCTGTAAAGGACTTAGCATTGAGTTGGACTACCTTCCGCGACAAGCTGACTCCTGGTCAGCAAGAGACATGGACCATGCGCGTGGTGGACAAGCAAGGCAAGCCTGTTCCTGCTCAGCTCATGGCAACGATGTATGATGCATCGCTCGATGTGTACGAAAAACTCTCTTGGCCGTTTAGTTTGCAGTTCTATCGCAGACTCCCACGTCTATCGAGCAACTTCGCTTCTGGCGGATACTTGGGTACAATAGCACTCGATTTCAAAACGTCGCTCAAAAGAGAGATGAGTCGTGTGTTCAACTATCTCAACCCATATCAATATTCATTCCATGAATTCCGTGGCAAGTCAATGATGGTCTTTGAAGAAGAGATAGCGGTTGGTGCTCAAAGTGCGGATTTCGGAGATGAAGTCATGTATGAAAAATCAGCTAATAGGCTTGCCATCAGTGGTCCTGTGGAGACAGGTGCAGCAGTCGAAGAAGTCGTTGATGAAAACCCTCTGCTGCCAGCTTCGGGCATGAATGGGGCTGGGGAAAGCAGTCATTCTGCTCCACTTCGTGAGAACTACAACGAGACCGCGTTCTTCTATCCAAATCTGCATACCAATGCCAATGGAGAAGTGGAGATTTCCTTCACGCTTCCTGAGAGTCTGACCGAATGGAACTTCATGGGATTGGCTCACACGAAGGACATGGACTATGGCAGCATGACGAGCAGCATCGTGGCTCGCAAGGAGTTGATGGTGCAACCAAACATGCCTCGTTTTGTGCGTCATGGCGACCAAATGAGCATTGCCTCCAGAATCATCAACCAGAGCGAAAAGACGGTGAAGGGCAAGGCTGTCATCCGTTTGCTCGACCCTGAGACGGAGAAGGAAGTGTGGAGCAATGCGCAGAAATTCAGCGTGGAAGCAGGAAAGACCGCTTCCGTGAATTTCACCTACGACATCCCTGAGGAATACAATATGCTCATCTGTGAGATTTCGGCTGGCGACAACACTTTCTCCGACGGAGAACGCAATTGGTTGCCAATCCTCACCAACAAGAAATACCTCACTGAAACCGTGCCGTTCTACATCGAAGGCAAGGGCGAGAAGCAAGTGGATTTGAGTTCGCTCTTCAATAACAATTCCCCAACTGCCACGCAGCGCAAGATGGTGTTTGAATACACCGACAATCCTTCGTGGAACGCAGTGATGGCGCTTCATGCCGTGGTGAATCCAGAGACTGACAATGCCATTGCTTGGTCGGCGGCACTCTATGCCAACAGCGTTGCTCAGAGCCTTGCACGGAGAATGCCTAAGTTGCAGAACCTCATTAAGTTGTGGAGCGAGGAGAAAGGCGAGGAAACCACCTTGCAGAGCGAGTTGGAGAAGAACCAACAGCTGAAGGACATCCTCTTGCTCGAAACGCCTTGGGTGCTCGATGCGCAGGACGAGACCGAGCAACGCCATAAGCTTTGTGAACTCTTCAACGAGAACCTTCTGAACCATCGCATTCAGCAAGCCAAGGAGAAACTCGAAAAATTGCAGTATTCGAACGGCGGTTGGGCATGGTTCGACGGCATGGAACCAAACTATTATGTCACCCTCTCCGTTTCCGAGCACCTTGCCATGCTGAAGCATTACCTCGCTTCGCAGCATGAGGCAGACACCAAGGTCAATCAGATGGTGGAGCAAGGCTTGCAGTTCGTGGATGCCAAGGAATTGGAGTTCTACAAGAAGTATTATAAGAAGGAGAAGAAGGCAATGCCAAGCGAGAGTTCGTTCCGATGGATGTATGCCAGCTATCTTGCTGAACACAAGATGAATACGGAGGCGCAGAGCGTGAAGGAAACTTATCTCAACCGAGTGGAAAACCGAGTGGGTGCATTGACCATGTACGGACGCGCTAACGTGGCACTTGTGCTGCAACAATCAGGCCGTAAGGAGAAAGCGAAGGAGTTCATCAAGTCGTTGGCTGAATACACGGTGACAAAGCCTGGCATGGGTCGCTATTACGACACAGAAAAGGCACATTATTCATGGATGGACTATCGCATTCCAACCCACGTGGCTGCCATGAGAGCCTTCATGGAAACAGAGAAAGAAAAATCCTTCTTGCCTGACATGCAACTCTGGTTGCTCCGTCAGAAGCAGACGCTGAAGTGGGACAATGTCATGAATACCATTCAAGTGGTGGATTTGTTGCTTACCATCTCGCCTGAGCAGACCTTCCATGAGCCTGAGTTGCCAAAAGTGGTGTTCTCTAATGAGGAACGAAGAATGACCTTAGACCTTAGTCCTCAGACCTCAGACCTTAGACCTTCTACTGCAGGAGTGGGCTATTCCAAACTGCCTGTGCCTGCTGAAATGCTGAAGTCGAACTCTGTCAGCGTGACGAAGATGTCGGACGGCATTTCGTGGGGATGCGTCTATGGGCAGTTCCTTGAGAACCTCGATGCCGTTCAGCAGCAGTCGAGTGGGGAACTGAGCATTTCCCGCAAAGCATACGTTGAGGTGTCGGATGGAAACGGAAAGGAATGGCGCGAACTGAAGGCAGGCGATGCTTTGTCCGTGGGCGACAAGGTGAAGATTCGCATGACGGTGAATGCCGACCGCGACATGGACTTTGTGCAGATACGCGCTCAGCACGCTGCTTGCCTTGAACCTGTGAACTTGCGTTCGGGCTATCAGTATCTGGGTGGACGTGGCGGCTATCTTTCCCTCCATGACGCTTCTGCCGACGTGTTCTTCGATTGGTATCGAAAGGGCAGCGCAACCATCGACTTGGACTTCTACGTGACTCGTAGCGGTAATTATTCGCTGGGCGTTGCCACCGTGCAGTGCGCCTATAGTCCTGAGTTTGCAGGCCATACGAAGGGCGACAGAATCGTTGTGAAGTAGAAACGATGGGGCACAACTCAAGTTCGTCCCCACTGTTTTGAGCGTTCGTCCCCACTGTTTTGAACGTGCATCCCCATTGTTACGAGCGTTTGTCCCCACTGCTACGAACGTTCGTTCCCAATGGGGATGCTCGTTGTCCTTTGAGTGGGTTCTGAAGATGTTTGATGTAAAGTTTATTTCAGTTTTTTTAGAACCTACCTTAATAAAACTTAATGATTTTGTCGTTTGCTTGCAAAAGCGGAAGAAAAACCTTACATTTGCATGAATTTAAAACGCAAAACAATGAAAACGACTAAAAAATATATATATCCTCTTCTCTTTTCCATGACATTCGCCTTGCCCTCGGTGGCACAAAAAGTGACCATCGGCACCTACACCTTTCCCAAGGATGGTGCCGTCTATTACGGAGACATGGCAAGCGGAAAGCCTAATGGAAAGGGTAAGACAAAATTCACCAATGGCGACAGCTACGTGGGCGAGTATCTGAAGGGCAAGCGACAAGGTCATGGCACCTACACCTTCTCGGACGGAGAACGCTACGAGGGTGACTGGATGGAAGACCATCAGCACGGTCATGGCATCTACTACTTTGCCAACAACAACAAGTACGATGGTCTCTGGTACAAGGACTATCAGGAAGGACAAGGCACGATGACCTACTACAACGGCGACAAGTATGTGGGTGAATGGCATGAGGACAAGCGAGAGGGTGAAGGCACTTACACGTGGGCGAACGGCATCTTCTACCAAGGCGAATGGAAAGACGACCGTAAGCACGGAAAGGGCTTGATAGACTGGAAGGACGGCAGTTCCTACTATGGCGATTGGGCTTACGACAACCGAAACGGACATGGTGTCTATAACTATGCAAATGGTGACAAGTACGATGGCAACTGGAAGGACGGTGTGACGCACGGACGAGGCATCTACACATTCCGAAACGGTGACCGCTACGAAGGTGAATATGCCAACGGCGAGCGCACGGGGCAAGGCATCTTCGTCTATGCCGACAAGCGCAAATATGTTGGTCAGTTCAAGAACGGACTCATGGATGGCTTCGGCACTTACACCTGGCCTGATGGTTCGAAATACGAGGGCTATTGGATTGAGGACAGACAGAACGGACGTGGCAAATACACGAACCGCGACGGTGACCTCTACGATGGCGAATGGCTCAATGGCGAAATGGATGGCGAGGGCGTTCTGCGCATGAGGGACGGTTCGAAGTTCAAGGGACAGTTCAAGAACGGCATGAAGAACGGCAAATGCATCGAGGAAGATGCCAACGGCATTCGCTTCGAAGGCTCTTACGAGAACGACCTCCGCAATGGCGCTTTCGTTGAGAAAGACAAGAACGGCAGCATCATCCGCCGAGGATACTACAGGCGCGGTAAGCTGGAATAGTGCGTGGCGCATTAATTATTAAATGAAGAATGAAGAATGGTCGCTACGCTCCAAATGAAGAATTTATTTTACTCAATGTAATTATTATCATTCTTAATTCTTCATTCTTAATTCTTCATTCTTAATTCTTCATTCTTAATTCACTAACATCTAACTCTTAAAATAATAATATTATGGTAATTGACAAAATTGAAAATCTTGCAAAGTACGTTGCATTGAATCCTTTGTTCCAGCAGGTGGTGGATTTTATTGCGCAGACCGATTTGGCAAAGCACGAAAGTGGCAAGGTGGAATTGGCTGGAAAAGACCTGTTCGCTAATTTCACGGTGGCAAAAGGTAAGACCAAAGAAGTGGCTCGACTCGAAACCCACAACGTGATGCTCGACATTCAGATTCCGCTCAGTTGCCCTGAAACTATGGGCTATACTCCACGTGCCGACTTGCCTGAGCAGCCATACAATGCAGAGAAGGACATCACCTTCTACGAGGGTTTGGCTGAACAGTACATCACGGTTCATCCAGGCGAGTTTGCCATCTTCTTCCCTCAGGACGGACATGCTCCTTGCGTCAGCGTCCAGCCTGAAATACAGAAGGTCATCTTCAAGGTGAAGTGTTGTTGAAAGGACGAAGGTCTAAGGTCAAAGGTCGAAAGTCAAAGGTCTAAAGGACGAACTTGAAACTACCTTGATGTGACGCAAATCGGTAAATTGTAAATCTTTAAATCTAAAAATCAATTTGTATGGCAACGAAGAAAGTACAACATATCGGACTGGTGAAGAACGATTCATGGCTCGAACCATTCGAGGATGCTATCCGCGGACGACATGAGCACGCAGTTTGGAAGCTCAACCAGCTCACGAACAACGGCAAGCAGAAATTATCCGACTTTGCCAATGGCTATCTCTACTACGGACTCCATCGCACCGACAAGGGCGGTTGGGTGCTGCGCGAGTGGGCACCTAATGCCACCGACATCTACGTGGTCGGCGATTTCAACAACTGGCAGGAGCAGGACAAGTACAAGATGAAGCGCATCAAGAACTCAGGCGACTGGGAACTGAAGCTCGGTCCTCGTGCCATGAAGCATGGCGACTTGTTCAAGCTGCATGTCAAGTGGAACGGTGGAGAAGGGGAGCGAATCCCTGCCTGGATTAACCGCGTGGTGCAGGATGAGAACACCAAAATCTTCTCCGCACAGGTGTGGGCCCCCGAAACTCCTTACGTTTGGAAGAAAAAGAACTTCAAGCCAAACACTGAACCGCTGCTCATCTATGAATGTCACATCGGTATGGCTCAGGATGCAGAAAAGGTGGGAACTTACACCGAGTTCAAGGACAAGGTTCTGCCTCGCATCATCAAGGATGGCTACAACTGCATTCAAATCATGGCTATTGCCGAGCATCCTTACTATGGCAGCTTCGGCTATCATGTGTCCAACTTCTTCGCACCAAGCAGCCGTTTCGGCACACCTGAGGAACTGAAAGAGCTCGTCGATGAAGCCCACAAGCATGGCATCGCTGTCATCATGGACATCGTACACTCTCATGCTGTGAAGAACGAAATCGAAGGACTCGGCAACTTCGCTGGCGACCCTTACCAGTATTTCAACCGTGGCGAGCGTCGCGAGCATCCGGCTTGGGATTCTCTTTGCTTCGACTACGGCAATGACAAGGTGCTCCATTTCCTCCTCTCCAACTGCAAGTATTGGCTCGAAGAATTCCATTTCGATGGCTATCGCTTCGATGGTGTCACCTCCATGCTCTACTACAGCCACGGACTCGGTGAAGCCTTCGGAGGCTATGGCGACTACTACAACGGACATGAGGACGACGATGCCATTGCCTATCTCACTCTTGCCAACCTCGTCATCCACGAAGTGAAGCCAAAGGCTATCACCATCGCCGAGGAAGTGAGCGGAATGCCAGGACTGGCAGCGCCATTCAAAGATGGAGGCTACGGCTTCGACTACCGCATGGCAATGAACATCCCTGACTACTGGATTAAGACCATCAAGGAGCTGAAGGATGAGGACTGGAAGCCTTCATCCATGTTCTGGGAAACCACCAACCGCCGTGCCGACGAAAAGACCATCAGCTATGCAGAAAGCCACGACCAGGCACTTGTGGGCGACAAGACCATCATCTTCCGCCTCATTGATGCCGACATGTACTGGCACTTCAAGAAAGGCGATGAGAACTTCATGGCGAACCGAGGCATTGCGCTCCACAAGATGATTCGTCTGCTCACGGCTTCCACCATCAACGGAGGCTACCTCAACTTCATGGGCAACGAATTCGGACATCCAGAGTGGATTGACTTCCCTCGCGAAGGCAACGGATGGAGCTACAAGTACGCACGCCGTCAGTGGAACCTCGTCGATAACCACGAACTCTGCTACCACTATCTCGGCGACTTCGACGAAGCCATGATTAAGCTCATCGGAGGCGTGAAGAATTTCCAGAAGACACCTGTGCAGGAAGTGTGGCACAACGATGGCGACCAAATCCTTGCCTTCTCACGTGGCGACCTCCTCTTTGTCTTCAATTTCAGTCCAAACCGCTCTTACACTGACTACGGATTCATCGTTCCGCAGGGAGCCTACGACGTGGTGCTCAACACCGACTCCAAGCTCTACGGCGGAAATGAATTGGCAGACGACAGCGTGCGCCATTTCACCAACTACGACCCAATCTACGAGAAAGACGGCAAGGGCTGGCTCAAGCTCTACATTCCTGCCCGTAGTGCAGTGGTACTGAAGAAAGCAGACTAAGCGTAAAGAAAATGAATTATAATCATCCTCGACGCAGAAAGACCGCAGGAGTCATTCGCTACTCCTGCGGCATTCTGTTTTGTCTTTTCTCCTTCGTCTATCTCTATTTCCTCCAAGGCGACCTCCTGGCACAAGCACAGTTCGTGTTCTCAAAAGGAGTCACCCACTATTGCCTTTCCATCGGAGCACTGGTCATCACAGCAGTCCTGCAAATACTTCAGTGGATAGTAGCCCTCGTCATACGAGTACCAAGCCGATGGCATAGCCTCACTTATTATCCATCCTTCCTCGTCCTCACCGTGATGACCGACCTCAACGAGGACATTATCAACGATTTCCATTGGGGCGTATGGATTTGGCTCTTTCCGCTCCTTCTCATCGTCTTTGCCGTGCTCGTTCAGTTGGCAAAAGCATCCGAAGAAGTCCTGCCCGATGCCTATCCCAACACCCTTTCAGCCAAGCTCTGGACAAACTACCTCGTCCTCTTCATCATGGTGATTCTCTCAGGAGGATGCCACCGAACTCCCGACACCTATTTATATGAACTCAAGGCAGAACGACTCATCCTCGAAGGCAAATATGCCAAAGCAGCACAAGTAGGCATCAAGTCGCTGAGCACATCCGAGCGACTCGACAACCTCCGCTGCTATGCACTCTCCAAAGAAGGACTGCTGGCTGAGAACCTCTTCCTCTACCCACAGCCCTACGGAGCACAAGGACTGCTCAACGTGAACGACATCGACACACTCCATCATCGTTTCGATGCACGCCACATCTGCTTCTCCCTGGGAGCACTGAAAGGACTGAACGTCAAGTCGCTCAAGAGCTTCCTGTCCCTCGTCGAGCCTCTCCTCAAGCACAGAGCCGATTCCTTGGCCGAAGTGGATAGCTTCACCCTCGCATCCTCCGATTCCCTCCGAGACGAACACCTGCGACGAGTGAACCGCAACAACATCCAGCGCCGACGAGCAGCCGACTACCACCTGTGCAGCCTCCTGCTGAGCAAGGACATGAAGCACTTCGAACACTTGCTACAAACCTACTATCCACCAACCGAAGGCGACTCCACCTATGTTGCAAGCCTGCCGCGAGCCTATCGCGAAGTCATGACCATGCTGAAACCACAACTGGCAGATTCACTTACCCTTGCATCCTATCGAGAGTACGAGCATCTGAAGGATTCACTCAGCTACAACAAGCTCATACAGACCAACATCACCCGACGGCACTTCGGCGACACCTATTGGTGGTACTACGACCACTGACAATAAATAAAAATAGCGATAACGAAAAAATACTCTCGTTATCGCTATTATTTTCATCAGAGGAGACTCCCCTCAAACAAACTATTGATGCTGAGGTCTCAGCAAGTCGTTCACCGTCTTCACAGGGTTGAACGTCTCCAGCGGAACCTCCACGAAAATCGTGTTCCAGTTGCTCATCGCACCATTCCACAAACCAGGCAGCTCCAGAGCCTTCAGCTCCTTGCCGTTCTTCGACTTCGACGAGATGAAGCCCGTCTTAGGGTCAACATACTGCTTCAAGTCGAACTTGTTACCCTGCCAGTCCTTGATGCCGCAAACCAAATCCACTGGATTGAAGTGAGTGCCACTCTCGAACATCTTCACATACTCAGCGTTGTTCTTGTCAATCTGGCTGCTTTCCAGAATCTGCAAGCTGATAGTACCATCCTCATTATAAGCCAAGAAAGGACCACCGCCAGGCTCACCCACATTCTTCACCATGCCGCACACGCGGATTGGGCGGTTCAGCTTCTGCTTCATGTAAATCACCAAGTCAGCATCCTCCAAGTTCTTCAGCTGAGGATTGCGGATGCCCAAGTCGTCACGCATGAAGCGGATGATACCCTCCAGCTGAGCGTGCGTATAGTCACCACTCTCCAGCAAGTACATATACTCGAAAATCTTGTGCTGAAGCGTAGCCAGCACACCAGCAATCAGCTTCTTGTAAATCACCGTGTCACCCTTCAGGCGGTCAGGCACAACATTGTCAATGTTCTTGATGAAAACAATGTCAGCATCCAAGTCGTTCAAGTTCTCAATCAGAGCACCATGACCACCTGGGCGGAACAAAATCGTGCCATCCTCATTGCGGAAAGGCTCATTGTCAATCGTAGCAGCCACCGTGTCGGTGCTCGACTTCTGCTCCGAGAAGCTCACGTTGTACTTCACGCCAAACTTCCCCTCATACACAGCAACCTTCTCCTCCACCAGCTTCTCAAACAAAGCACGATGCTCAGGCGACACCGTGAAGTGAACATTCACACTGCCATCCTTCCCAGCAGCATACAACGCACCCTCCACCAAGTGCTCCTCCAGCGGAGTACGAGCACCATCCTCATAGCGGTGGAACTTCAGCAAGCCCTTAGGCAGCTTGCCATAATTCAAGCCCTTGCCGTTCAGCAAGTTGTCAACAACAGCCTTGAAGCAGCCAGCAGCCACCAAGCCGTCAACACCCTTGCCCTCATTCTTCGAGCAAGCAGCATCCAGCTCCTCGAAGAAAGCAAAATCATGAATACCTGCAAAGAACTTCTGCATGAAATCCGTGTCAGGAACATCCGACACACCATCCAGAAACTCAAACAGATTCTTGAACATGCGGCTTGCAGCACCGCTCGCAGGAACAAACTTCAGCACCTTGCCATCGCCGCCCAAGTAGCGGTCCCAAGCCCTCAGATAACTGTTCTTCTCACGTTCCGTAGGAATCGTGATGCCATGCTTAGGAGAAGCAGCACCAGCAAGCTTCAGAAACGGAAAACCAGTCTTGAACGATTCCAACTGCTTGTTCAGTTGATCCTCGGAAATGCCCTTCATCTTCAGCACTTCCAAATCCTGTGGAGTAAGCATAATATATGAGTATTTGTTAGAATTATATTAGAAAATAAATAACACTTTTACTTTAATTTTAGAATCACATGCCAAAATTACAAAAAATAATTCTCTAACCCATAAAAACAAGCCAGTTTTTTTTAACTTTGCATACAATTTTTTACAAAACAAACAGTCAACAACACAAAAACACCCCATTTTCAACATGTTCCAACCCAACAACATCATACATCCCGACGAACTACCACTCATACAACAAGCATACCAAACACTACAGCAACTCGCAGCCGAAGCCATCACACCCGAAGACCTCCAGCGCATACAGCAAGTACAGCAGCAAGCCATACAGCAACAAGCACTGCAAAGAGGAACATTCGACCTCAACCCCATACTCTTCGACCTGCAGACAGCCATCATCTGCGTACAAGAAATCGGACTCAACCGAGCATCCATCATCAGCATACTCCTCCAAGACAGCGTAGCACACGGCACACTGCCACTACAAGCCATATCCCAAACCTTCGGCACCGACGTACAGCACATCATACAAGGACTCATCAAAGTCAACGAACTCTACGACAAGAACCCATCCATCGAGACCGAAAACTTCCGCGACCTCCTCCTCTCCTTCGCAGAAGACATGCGCGTCATCTTCATCATCATCGCCGACAGAGTCAACCTCATGCGGCAAATCAAAGAACGAGGAACAGAACAAGAACGAAAGCGAGTAGCAACAGAAGCCAGCTACCTCTACGCACCACTCGCACACAAGCTCGGACTCTACCTCATCAAGTCCGAACTCGAAGACCTATCACTCAAGTACCTCGAACACGACGCATACTACCACATCAAAGACAAGCTCAACGAAACAAAACGCTCACGCGACCTCTACATACAACACTTCATACAACCCATACAAGAAAAACTCACAGCAGCAGGACTGCACTTCCACGTCAAAGGACGAACCAAGTCAATACACTCCATCTGGCAGAAAATGAAAAAACAAAAATGCCCATTCGAAGGAGTCTATGACCTCTTCGCCATCCGCGTCATACTCGACTCACCACTCGAACGAGAAAAAGCCGACTGCTGGCAAGTCTATTCCATCGTCACCGACATGTACAAGCCCAACCCAAAGCGACTACGCGACTGGCTCTCCGTACCCAAGACCAACGGCTACGAAAGCCTGCACACCACCGTCATGGGACCCGAAGGCAAGTGGGTAGAAGTACAAATCCGAACCGAGCGAATGGACGACATAGCAGAACACGGACTCGCAGCACACTGGCGGTACAAAGGAGTCAAAGACAGCGGAACCAAGCTCGAAGAATGGCTCAAAGACATACGAGCAGCACTCGAAGCACACACCAGCGACGAACAACTCGTCGACCAGTTCAAAGTCGACCTCTACAGCGACGAAGTCTTCGTCTTCACACCAAGAGGCGACCTCTTCAAACTACCAAAAGGAGCCACCGTACTCGACTTCGCCTACAAAATCCACACCAACATCGGCTCACACTGCTCAGGAGGAAAAATCAACGGCAAGAACGTGCCCATGCGAACCAAGCTCCAAAGCGGAGACCAAGTAGAAATACTCACCAACGCCAACCAGTACCCCAAGCGAGACTGGCTCACATTCGCACGAACATCAAGAGCAAAAGCAAAAATCAAGCAAGCCATCAACGAGCAAGAACTCAAGCAAGCCACATTCGCACGCGAAACACTCGAACGACGATTCAAGAACCGAAAAGTAGAGTACGAAGAAGCCATAGCCATGAAGCTACTCAAGAAACTCGGCTACAAGCACGTCATGGACTTCTACCGCGACATCGCAGACCAAGTACTCGACCCCAACCAGTTCATCGACAAGTACCTCGAAGCACAAAAGCGAGAAAACAACGAACTCGACACAACCACACACTCAGCAGCCGAATTCGTACAGAACATCGACAACACACCCGAGCGGAACAACGACATACTTGTCATCGACCAGAACGTCAAAGGAGTAGAATACTCACTCGCCAAGTGCTGCAACCCCATCTACGGAGACGACGTCTTCGGATTCGTCACAGCAGGACGAGGAATCAAGATACACCGCCGCGACTGCCCCAACGCACAGCGACTCCGCCAGACACTCAGCTACCGCATCATACCAGCGCGATGGGCAGGAAAAGGCAACAGCCTCTATCCCATCACCCTCCGCGTCGTAGGAAACGACGACATCGGCATCGTCTCCAACATCACCTCCGTCATCGCCAAAGAGCAGAACGTCATCCTCCGAAGCATCAACATACAGTCCTCCGAAGACGGCCTCTTCTCCGGCTCCCTCATCCTCCAAATCGACGACCTCCACAAGCTCCGCCTCCTCATCAAGAAGCTCCAAGCCATCAAAGGAGTCAAGAACGTCACCCGCTAACCACCGTTCCCTGAGCTTCAGCTCAGGGCCCTCCCATCACCGTTCCCTGAGCATCAGCTCAGGGCCAAAAGAAGAAAGAAACATGAAAACCCTCCTCCTCCTCGTCGGCCGCACCGCCAACCCCCATCTCGCTGTCCTCATCGACGACTACGCCGCCCGCCTCAAGCACTACACCACCTTCGAAACCATCACCATCCCCGAGCTCCGCAACACCAAGTCCCTCACCCCCGACCAGCAGAAGCAAGCCGAAGGCCAGCTCATCCTACGCCAGCTACAGCCAGCCGACCACCTCGTCCTACTCGACGAGCGAGGGCTCACCCTCCGCAGCACACAGTTCGCACAGTGGCTACAGCGCAAGCACAACACCACCACCCGCCGCCTCGTCTTCCTCATCGGAGGCCCCTACGGATTCTCCCCCCAAGTCTATGCCCGCGCCAACGACCAGCTCTCCCTCTCCCCCATGACCTTCTCCCACCAGATGGTCCGCCTCATCTTCACCGAGCAGCTCTACCGAGCCTTCACCATCCTCAACAACGAACCCTACCACCACGAGTGAAACCCAAAACAAAAAAAGCCCTGCATAACACATCAGCAGAGGCTCGTACAAAGAGACCAAGATAGTACCACACGCATCATCATCCAGCCTTCATCTCCAGTTTCATGTAAACATGGGTCTTCGAGTCAAGAGACAGCCATCTACGCTTCTGCAAGCGGCGCATCTTGCTCTTGATAGTGTTGTCATTCATTTCAGGAAACAATGCCTTTATATGAAGTATTTCTTGATGCACCCACCCATGCGCCTTATGCACCCCTTCGTGCTATTGGGGATTCGCACTCACTCCGTTGGGGACTCACGCTTACGGCAGTGGGGACTTGCGGTTGCTGCAGTGGGGATGAACGGCGGTTGCGACCCAATTGAAGTTAAAAACGAAAAGTGAAAAGTTAAAAGTGGGGGCATGGAGTGATGTCATGGGAATGGCATTTTTCACTTTTCACTTTTCACTTTTCACTTTGACTTTCACTTTTCACTCTCTTAATTTTGTCAGGAGCGTGAAAAGTGTTAATTTTGCACTTTCAATTTTGTTTGTAGTGTTAATTATATAATTTTTATCATCATCTTCAATGGAATTAGCATCGAAATACAACCCTGCGGATGTGGAGGGTAAGTGGTACCGTTACTGGGAGGAGAACAAGCTGTTTGCGTCGAAGCCTGACGCGCGCGAACCTTATACTATTGTGATTCCGCCTCCTAATGTGACGGGTGTGCTTCACATGGGTCACATGCTGAATGAGACGATTCAGGACATCTTGGTGAGGAAGGCTCGTATGGATGGGAAGAATGCTTGCTGGGTGCCTGGCACTGACCATGCGTCGATTGCGACGGAGGCGAAGGTGGTCGGCAGGCTGGCTGAGCGGGGCGTGAAGAAGACTGACTTGACTCGCGAGGAGTTCTTGAAGCATGCATGGGATTGGACTCATGAGCATGGTGGTATTATCTTGAAGCAGTTGCGCAGGCTGGGTGCTTCGTGCGACTGGGACCGTACTGCTTTCACGATGGATGAGGAGCGTTCGCGTTCGGTGGTGAAGGTGTTTGTTGACTTGTACCGCAAGGGCTTGATTTACCGTGGTGTTCGCATGGTGAACTGGGACCCTAAGGCTCAGACGGCTTTGAGTGATGAGGAGGTGGTGTATAAGGAGGAGCATTCGAAGTTGTATTATCTGAAGTATCGTCTGGCTGATGGCGAGGTGGTGGAGCCTACGGGTGCTGATGGCGAGGTGGTTCACAGGGATGAGGTTGGCTACTATGCTGTTGTGGCTACGACTCGTCCTGAGACGATTATGGGTGATACGGCTATGTGTATCAATCCGAATGATGTGAAGAATGGCTGGCTGCGGGGCAAGAAGGTGGTTGTGCCGCTGGTGGGTAGGGTGATTCCTGTGATTGAGGATGATTATGTGGATATTGAGTTTGGTACGGGCTGCTTGAAGGTGACTCCTGCGCATGATGTGAATGACTACATGCTGGGTGACAAGCATGGCTTGGAAACGATTGATATTTTCAATGATGATGGTACGCTGTCGGAGGCTGCTGGCTTGTATGTGGGCATGGACCGCTTTGATGTCCGCGAGCGGATTGAGGGGGACTTGGCTGGGGCTGGTCTGCTGGAGAAGGTGGAGGCTTATGTGAACAAGGTGGGCTGCTCGGAGCGCACGGGTGTGGCTATTGAGCCTAAGCTGTCGATGCAGTGGTTCTTGTCGATGAAGCATTTTGCTGACTTGGCTTTGCCTCCTGTGATGAATGATGAGATTAGGTTTTATCCTGCGAAGTATAAGGTGACTTATCGTAACTGGCTGGAGAATATCAAGGACTGGTGTATCAGTCGCCAGTTGTGGTGGGGTCACAGGATTCCTGCTTGGTATTTGCCTAAGGGTGGTTTTGTTGTGGCTGAGTCGGCTGAGGAGGCTCTTGCGCTGGCTCGTAAGGAGTGTGGCGACGATGGCTTGTCGCTGTCTGACTTGCGCCAGGATGAGGATGCGCTTGATACGTGGTTTTCAAGCTGGCTGTGGCCTATCAGTTTGTTCAAGGGTATCAATGAGCCTGGTAATGAGGAGATTGGTTATTATTATCCGACGAGTGTGCTGGTGACGGGTCCTGATATTATTTTCTTCTGGGTGGCTCGCATGATTATGGCTGGCTATGAGTATATGGGCAAGATGCCTTTCAGAAGTGTTTATTTCACGGGTATTGTTCGTGACAAGCTGGGCAGGAAGATGTCGAAGAGCTTGGGCAATTCGCCTGACCCTCTGATGCTGATTGACCAGTATGGTGCTGACGGTGTGCGCATGGGTATGCTGCTGAGTGCTCCTGCTGGTAATGATATTTTGTTTGATGAGAAGCTTTGCCAGAATGGTTTGGCTTTCTGCAATAAGATTTGGAATGCTTTCCGCTTGGTTGTTGGCTGGCAGACGGCTGACATTGCTCAGCCTGAGGGTTCGAAGCGTGCTGTCGAGTGGTTTGGTGCTCAGGTGAAGGCTTCTTGTGCTGAGATTGAGGACTTGTATGGCAAGTATCGCTTGAGCGAGGCTTTGATGGCTGCTTTCAAGTTGTTCACGGATGAGTTCTCGGGCTGGTACTTGGAGATGGTGAAGCCTGCTTACCAGCAGCCTATTGACTGTGCTACTTATGAGGCTACGCTGGGTTTCTTTGATGTGCTGATGAAGGTGATTCATCCTTTCATGCCTTTCATCACGGAGGAGATTTGGCAGCATGTGAACAGTGTGAAGCGTGGAGCGATGGGCGTGGAGCGTGAAGCGACGGGCGTGAAGAGTATCATGACTGAGAGCTTGAGGCTGGATGCTCCTGACGATGCTGAGAGGAGGCTGCTGGCTGATGCTGAGGTGATGAAGCAGATTGTGGCTGGTGTGCGTTCGATTCGCAATGAGAAGAACATTGCTCCTAAGGAGCCGCTGGTGCTTGAGGTTGTGGGTAGGAATCCTGTTGAGGCTCTGGAGGGCTTGATTGTGAAGATGGCGAACTTGAGTGCGCTGACGGTGGTTGGCGAGAAGGGCGATGGTTCGTCGGCTTTCATGGTTGGTACGACTGAGTTTGCTGTTCCGCTTGGCAACTTGATTGACACGGAGGCTGAGCTTGTGAAGATGGAGGCTGAGCTGAAGCACTTGGAGGGTTTCCTTGCGGGTGTGATGAAGAAGTTGTCGAATGAGCGTTTCGTGTCGAATGCTCCTGCGCAGGTGGTTGAGCTGGAGAGGAAGAAGCAGCATGATGCTGAGACGAAGATTGCTGCGCTGAAGGAGAGCATTGCGAAACTGAGGAAATAAGGAAGAAAATTGGACTTGTGTCTCCTGAAGAAATCGGCAAAATCGGCATAATTTTTAAATTTTAGTACGTTTTGTCTGTTTCTTTAGGAGGCTTTTTGTCTTTTGTCCTTTTGTTCTTTTCGTTCTTTGTTCTTCATTTCTTGTCCTTTTTCCCTCGTTTTCATTTTATTGTGATTTTTTTTTCGTAACTTGAAAAAAATCTGTAACTTTGCAGTCGATTTTTAAGGTAGAAAGTTTTTTTCTCTCTTTTTGGAATTTTCGTTTGGCAAGCGGTGTGCTTGTGTGGCGGATTTTTCTCAATTATGTTTTTCATTGAACCGATATGGTAAAGAAACTTCTCTCACCCGATTACATATTTGAGTCTTCTTGGGAAGTATGTAATAAGGTAGGCGGCATATATACTGTTTTATCTACTCGTGCAAAGACGTTGCAGGATGCAATGCCTGACAGGGTTGTGTTTATTGGTCCTGACTTCTGGGCTGACGAGGTGAATCCTTTGTTCAAGGAGAGCAAGACGCTGCTGGCTTCGTGGCGCAAGGCTGCGAAGGCTGATGGGTTGAGCTTCCGTGTGGGTCGCTGGCGTATTCCTGGTGAGCCTATTGCTGTGCTGGTTGATTTCAATCCTTTTTTCCAGGTGAAGAATGAGATTTACAGCTGGGCTTGGGAGCACTTTGGTGTGGATTCGCTTCATGCTTATGGTGACTACGACGAGGCGAGTATGTTCTCTTGGGCTGCCGGTAAGGTGGTGGAGAGTTATTATAGGTTTTTTGGCTTGACGAAGGGCGACAATGTGGTTTACCAGGCGCATGAATGGATGACGTGCCTGGGTGCGCTGTATGTTCAGGAGGCTTGTCCTGCTGTGGGTACTATTTTCACGACGCATGCCACGAGTATTGGCCGCTCGATTGCTGGCAACAACAAGCCGCTTTATGACTGTCTGAGTTGCTATAATGGTGACCAGATGGCTTGTGAGCTGAACATGCAGTCGAAGCATTCGATTGAGAAGCAGACGGCTGCTCATGTTGACTGTTTCACGACGGTGAGTGACATCACGGCTGCTGAATGTGCTCAGCTGCTGGAGCGTGAGCCTGACGTGGTGCTGATGAATGGTTTTGAGGATGATTTTGTTCCGAAGGCTGGCAAGCCTTTCGACTTGGCTCGGAAGAAGGCTCGTAAGTTGTTGCTGAACGTGGCGAACACGCTGATGGGTACGAACTTGAAGGATGATACGCTGATTGTGAGTATTGGTGGTCGCTATGAATACAAGAACAAGGGCATTGACATGTTTGTGGATGCCATGAACCGCTTGCGCTCTGACTCTGGCTTGGAGAAGGAGGTGCTTGCGTTTGTGCTGGTGCCTGCCTGGGTGAAGGAGGCTCGTCCTGACTTGCAGCGCAAGTTGGCTGCGAAGGAGAAGGACAATCTGCCTTGTGGCGACCCTCGCATCACGCACAATCTGAATAATCAGGAGGAGGACCGTGTGCTGGGCCAGATGAACTGGCTGGGTATGCACAACCGGCTTGAGGACAAGGTGAAGGTGGTGTTTGTGCCTTGCTATTTGGATGGCAAGGACGGTATTTTCAATCTTGGCTACTATGACTTGCTGGTGGGCATGGACTTGTGCATTTATCCTTCGTATTATGAGCCTTGGGGCTATACGCCACTGGAGAGTGTTGCTTTCCATGTGCCTTGTATCACGACTGACTTGGCTGGCTTCGGCCTGTGGGCTGACAAGGTGAAGGGTGGTCATAGCCGCTTGACTGATGGTGTGCATACGGCTCACCGTTCGGACTACAATTTTGATGATGCTGCGAATGAGATTCGCGATGCTGTGATTGAGTTTGCTCGGATGGACAGGACGGCTGTTGAGCAGACTCGCCGGAACGCGGCTCTGCTGGCTGAGAAGGCGCTTTGGAAGCACTTCATCGCTTACTACAGGCAGGCTTACGATGTGGCTTTGCGTAAGGCGAAGGCAAGGAAGTAGTGGGTGCTGCTGTGTGGTGTGATGCTTGATATATGTGTTTTTATTTAATGTGTTTTTTTAGTAAGAAACTTTGGTATTAATTCAATACGTCAATTATGAAAATTAAGGCAAGCAATGCTAATACTCCGAACTGGCGTGAGATTAGCGTGAGAAGTTACATTCCGGAGGCTCTCCAGCCGCTGGATGAGATTGCGCACAACATGTGGTGGTCGTGGAACAATGAGGCGGCTCACCTGTATCAGGATCTTGACCCTGACCTTTGGAAGAAGGTGCAGCAGAACCCTGTATTGTTCCTTCAGAGGATGAACTACGAGAAACTTGAGGAACTGGCAAAGGATGCAAGCGTGGTGAAGCGCGTGAACAAGCTTTACAAGGAGTTCCGTGAATATATGGACGTGGAGCCTGACAAGACTCGTCCGTCGGTGGCTTATCTGTGCATGGAGTATGGTTTGAGCCACGTTCTGAAGATTTATTCGGGTGGTCTTGGCATTTTGGCTGGTGACTACGTGAAGGAGGCTTCTGACTCGAATGTTGACATGGTGGCTGTTGGCTTCCTGTATCGTTATGGCTATTTCACTCAGACGCTGTCGATGGATGGTCAGCAGGTGGCTAAGTATGAGGCTCAGAACTTTGGTGAGCTTCCTATCGAGCGCCAGTTGGATGAGAACGGTCTGCCATTGGTGGTTGATGTTCCTTATAACAACTACACGGTTCATGCTTACGTGTGGCGTGTGAATGTGGGTCGTGTGAAGCTTTATCTGCTTGACACTGACAATGAGATGAACAGTGAGTTCGACCGCTCTATCACTCACTCTCTCTATGGTGGCGACTGGGAGAACCGCATCAAGCAGGAGATTCTGCTGGGTATTGGTGGTGTGCTGACGCTGCAGAAGCTGGGCATCAAGAAGGACATTTACCACTGCAACGAGGGTCATGCTGCGCTGTGCAATGTTCAGCGTCTGGTTGACTATGTGAAGAGTGGTCTTTCGTTCAATGAGGCTCTTGAGGTGGTTCGCACTTCTTCGCTCTACACGGTTCACACTCCTGTTCCTGCTGGTCACGACTACTTCGACGAGGCTCTCTTTGGCAAGTACATGGGTCAGTATCCTGCTCAGCTGGGCATCAGCTGGGATGAGTTCGTGGGCATGGGCCGCGTGAATCCTGAGGACCACAGCGAGCGTTTCTGCATGTCAACTTTCGCTTGCAACACGAGTTCGTGGGTGAACGGTGTGAGCTGGTTGCACGGCAAGGTGTCGAAGGACATGTTCAACGGCATCTGGAAGGGTTACTTCCCTGAGGAGCTGGACAATGTGGGCTATGTGACGAATGGTGTTCACTTCCCAACTTGGGCTGCTTCGGAGTGGAAGGCTCTCTACAACAAGAATTTTGATGCGAAATACTATAAGGACCAGTCGAATGCTCAGCTCTGGGAGGCTATCTACAATGTGCCTGATGAGGAAATCTGGAAGACTCGCCAGGTGCTGAAGAACAAGCTGGTGGATTACATCAAGCGTGCGTTCCGTGAGGATTGGCTGAAGAACCAGGGCGACCCTTCTCGCATTGTTTCGATTCTTGAGAAAATCAATCCTAATGCGCTCATCATTGGTTTTGCGCGTCGTTTTGCTACATACAAGCGTGCTCACTTGCTCTTCTCCGACTTGGACCGCCTGTCGAAGATTGTGAACAATCCTAACTATCCTGTTCAGTTCCTCTTCGCTGGTAAGGCTCATCCACACGATGGTGCTGGCCAGGGCTTGATTAAGAAGATTTACGAAATCAGCCGTCGTCCTGAGTTCTTGGGCAAGATTATCTTCCTTGAGAACTACGACATGAAGTTGGCTCGCCGCCTTGTGACGGGTGTGGACATCTGGATGAACACTCCAACTCGTCCGCTTGAGGCAAGTGGTACTTCTGGCGAGAAGGCTCTGATGAACGGCGTTGTGAACCTCTCCGTGCTTGATGGCTGGTGGCTTGAGGGCTATCGCGAGGGTGCTGGTTGGGCTCTCACCGAGAAGCGCACTTACCAGAACCAGGACCAGCAGGACCAGCTGGATGCAGCTACGATTTATGGTCTGCTTGAGAATGAAATCCTTCCTCTCTACTATGCTCGCAATGCCAAGGGCTACAGCGAAGGCTGGATTCGCACGGTGAAAAACTCGATTGCTCAGGTGGCTCCTCACTACACGATGAAGCGTCAGCTGGATGACTACTATTCGAAGTTCTACACTCCGCTTGCTGAGCGTGCTAAGATTCTCTTTGCTGACAACTACAAGAAGGCAAAGGACATCGCTCTCTGGAAGGAGCAGGTGGCAGAACGCTGGGACAGCATCAACATCGTGGGTGTGAAGAAGGACGTTGTGGAAGATGGTATCTTCGAGAGCGGCAAGCACTACAACATTCAGTATGTGGTTGACGAACAGGGTCTTGACGACGTGGTTGGCATGGAGCTTGTTGTGACTCACACGGACGAGGAAGGCAAGACGCATGTCACTGGCAAGTATCCTCTGAAGGTGGTGAAGCGCGAAGGCAACAACTTCACTTTCGAAGGCACTGTTGCTCTTCCTAATGCTGGTTCGTTCAAGCTTGCTTACCGCATGTTCCCTAAGAATGCTGACCTGCCTCACCGCCAGGACTTCTGCTATGTGAAGTGGGTATATTAATGAAATAAGAGACTTTCATAAAAACTGACGAGGCTACGATGTCTGTGAAAGATGTCGTGGCCTTTTTCTTTGTGTTGTGTGGAGTGGTTTTGTGAAAAATATGCCTCCAAACTGCTTGAATATCAGATAATAGTGTTATCTTTGCATCAAGATGTGATTTGTGGGCAGGGGATTGGTGTGAAAATGATGCTGCCCTTGCTGTCTGTTTGAACTGGCATGAAACGCTTTGTAACCTACATATTGTCTTTTCTGCTGACTTCGGTTTTCTTTTCTTGTGGGAAGAAGACGGAGGTGGTGCCATTCACGGCGGATGCTGACTCGCTGGTGGAAGCCAAGCGACAGGAGATGATTCAGTTTCAGGAGAAGAACGAGAAACTGACTACGGAACTTTCGCGCGAGGATTCCATCTTGTCGCGTTTCGAAGCGAGTTCATCGGCGCAAGCCACCCAAACGGCTGAGGAGAGTGGTGACACGCTCATGCGACTTTCACCGCAGCAGGTGGACAGTCTGGTGTTCCGACTGACGCATCACTATGGTCCTAATTTCAACTTCGAAGTGAAGGAGGACAGTCTGGTGCTGGTGCCACGCGAAGGGGACTTGATTCAGGACACGTGCGTTGTGAGGAACGGTGACTTGCTGGTGGTGGCTGAGGTGAAGCGCATCGTGGCTGCCGACTCTACGCAGGAGGACACGTTTCTCATCAAGGTGGCTCACAACCAGCTGACGATGGGTTGGGTGGAGGAGAAGGAACTGCTCCGCAATGTGGTGCCCGACGACCCGATTTCGCAAATCATCGACTTCCTCACGGGTAGCAGGGCTATCTGGATGAGTGCGTTGCTGGGCTTTGGCTTGCTGGGCTTTTTCTTCCATAGGATGCGGAAACAGCAGATGGGTATTGTGAGTCTGAGCGAGATGGATTCGTTCTATCCGCATCTGCTCATTATCCTTGTGGGTTGTGTTGCCATGCTCTATGCCAGTGTTCAGAATTTTGTTCCTGAGTTTTGGCAGGAGTTCTACTATCATCCCACGATGAACCCTCTGCTCCTTCCTCCCGTGATGGCGGTGCTGGTGACGCTGGTGTGGCTCACGCTGATAGTGCTCGTGGCTGTTGTCATCGAGGTGTATAACAATCTTTATTCGTTCCGCGGCATCATCTATTTGCTGGAGATAGCTGGCTTGTGCATGGTGGTCTATCTGCTGATTTCGTGGACTACTTTCATCTACATTGGCTACGTGCTGCTGCTACTGTTGATTGTGTTGATGGTTTTCATTTATTTCAGGTTCGTTCGTTGTTCTCTGGTTTGTGGACAATGTGGCAGGAAAATGAAGGCAAAGGGCATTTGCAAGCATTGTGGTGCACTCAATGAGTGACAGATTTATGCTTTTTCCACAATAAATATGACAAGTTCAATTCTTTTGTCCGAAATATTTTGTAATTTTGCAATGTAATAGGGCAGATATTTGTCTCGTATAAAAATATAAACTCAAAATAATTATCGATATGTCAGAACAAATGGACTGGTCGAGTCTTGGCTTCGGATATCACAAGACCGACTACAATGTGCGTTGCTATTTTCGCGACGGCAAATGGGGTGAGATAGAGACTTGCAGTGAGGAGACGATTCCTCTGCACATGGCTGCAACTTGTTTGCACTACGGACAGGAGGCTTTCGAGGGTTTGAAGGCTTATCGTTGTCCTGATGGCAAGGTGCGCGTGTTCCGCATGGACGAGAATGCTGCTCGCTTGCAATCCACGTGCCGTGGCATTCTGATGCCAGAGGTGCCAACCGAGCTTTTCGAAGAAATGGTGAAGAAGGTGGTTCGCCTGAACGAACGCTTCATTCCTCCATACGAGACGGGAGCCACGCTCTATGTGCGTCCTTTGCTCATCGGTACCAGTGCGCAGGTGGGAGTGCATCCAGCCAGTGAATATCTGTTCCTGATGTTCGTTACTCCTGTGGGTCCTTACTTCAAGGGTGGTTTTGCTTCGAATCCTTATGTGATTATTCGTGAACACGACCGCTCAGCTCCGCTTGGAACAGGTATCTACAAGGTCGGTGGCAACTATGCGGCTTCTCTCCTTGCCAACAAGAAGGCTCACGACTTGGGCTACGCTTGTGAATTCTACCTCGACGCCAAGGAGAAGAAATACATGGACGAATGTGGTGCTGCCAATTTCTTCGGCATCAAGAACAACACATACGTCACTCCGCTTTCCACTTCCATCCTTCCTTCCATCACGAACAAGAGCCTCATGCAGTTGGCTGAGGACTTTGGCTTGAAGGTGGAGCGTCGCCAGATTCCAGAAGAGGAATTGGAAACTTTCGAAGAAGCTGGTGCTTGCGGCACAGCTGCTGTGATTTCGCCAATCTCTTATATCGATGACTTGGAGACTGGTAAACGCTACGACTTTGGTGAGAAACCTGGTCCTATCTCTGAGAAACTCTACACACATCTCCGCAACATCCAGTATGGCATCGATGAGGATGTTCACGGATGGACCACGGTGGTGATTGAATAAATGGGAAAAGGAAAACTGGCAAAATTCGCCGACATGGCGCAGAACCCTCTTGTTGTGGAATGTCCTTTTTGGAAACTCCAGCAAGAGGGCTTGGCTTTGAAAGGACATTGGCACGAGGATTTCTTCCGCAACGACCATCCCATCGTGTTGGAATTGGGCTGCGGACGAGGCGAATACACTGTTGGACTGGCACGTCGTTTCCCCGACAAGAACTTCATCGGAGTGGATATCAAAGGCTCTCGCATGTGGCATGGAGCGCAAACTGCTGTGGCTGAAGGGCTGACGAACGTGGGTTTCCTTCGCACCAACATTGAGTTTATCCATGAAATGTTCGATGCCGACGAAGTGTCGGAAATATGGCTCACGTTCTCCGACCCGCAGATGAAGAAAGCCACCAAACGCCTCACTTCCACTTTCTTCATGGAACGCTATCGTCATTTCTTGCTCGACGATGGCATCATCCACGTGAAGACCGATTCGCCTTTCATGTTCACCTACACGAAGTTGATGGTAGAGAAAAATCAACTTCCCTTGGAGGCTTACACAGAGGATTTGTACAAGCTTTCTGCTGGGTCGAACTCTTGTGGCGAACTTCCTGTTTTTCTGACAGAAATACAAACTTACTACGAGCAGATGTGGATGGAGCAGGGCTTGACCATCAAGTACCTTCGTTTCCGTCTGCCGCATGGTGCCATCCTCGAAGAGCCCGATGTGGAAATCCCTGTCGATGGCTACCGTTCTTATCAACACGAAGTGCGCTCCACTAAGAAGACTGGCAAGTGAAGCGCAGACATTGTTTTTCTCCTAACGAACTCATGTTCACTGATTTAAAAACTACACACTTGCATGACCATATATCCTAATTTGATAAAGGAAGCGCTGATGACCGTGCGCTATCCTGGCAACGGAAAGAATCTGATTGAGAACGAGATGCTGGAGGACGACCTTCGCATTGACGGCATGAAAGTTTCCTTCTCACTGATTTTCCCCAAAGCAACCGACCCGTTCAAGAAGTCGATGCTGAAAGCCGCTGAAACTGCCATTCACACCTACGTCAGTCCCGATGTGGAAGTGACTATCAATTCGAAGGCAATGACAGAACTTCCACCTGAACCCGACAAGCTGCTGCCTGGAGTGAAGAACATCATCGCCGTTTCGAGCGGAAAGGGTGGAGTAGGCAAGAGCACCGTCACTGCCAACCTTGCCATTGCCCTTGCCAAATTGGGCTACCGAGTGGGATTGCTCGACACCGACATCTTTGGCCCTTCCATGCCTAAGATGTTCCAATTGGAAGATGCACGTCCTTACGCCCAAAACGTGAATGGCAGGGATTTGATTATTCCAATCGAAAAATACGGAGTGAAACTCCTTTCCATCGGTTTCTTCGTTGACCCAAGCCAAGCCACACTTTGGCGCGGAGGTATGGCATCGAATGCACTGAAGCAACTCATTGGCGAAGCCCTCTGGGGCGACCTCGACTATTTCATTCTCGACACGCCTCCTGGCACAAGCGACATCCATCTTACACTCCTTCAGACACTTGGCATCACGGGTGCTGTCATCGTTTCCACTCCGCAGGAAGTGGCACTTGCCGACGCACGGAAGGGAGTGAACATGTATATGAACGACAAGGTGAACGTACCTATCCTCGGACTGGTGGAAAACATGGCATGGTTCACCCCTTCGGCACATCCAGATGAGAAATACTACATCTTCGGGCATGAAGGTGCGAAACGCTTAGCCGAAGAACTGAAAGTTCCACTCTTGGCACAGATTCCACTCGTGCAGAGCATCTGTCAGTCGGGCGACAACGGCACTCCTTCTGTTCTCGACCCATCCACTCCCGACGGCATGGCGTACATGTCGCTTGCTGCCAAATTGGTGACGCAGGTGGATAAGCGCAACATGGAATTGCCTAAGACCAGCCGCGTAGAGGTTCACTAATTGCTTTTCTCACTCAACTCACGTATGCTACAGATTTTTTCCGCATTGCTTCCAGCCATCGTATTGGTTGCCTTCATCTATTTCAAGGATAGGAAACATCCCGAACCTACTTGGCAGTTGGTGAAAGGAGTGATTTATGGATGTGCATCGGCCATGATTGCCGTGATGCTTGCTACGCCATCGTCCGTTCTTTTGATGATGGTGCCAGGAGCAGAGAACACCATCTTCGGGTCGTTCTGGCAATCGTTTCTTGGAGCAGCCATTCCAGAAGAATGTGCCAAACTGCTGATGCTGTGGGCTTTACTGCAAAGAAATCCTTACTTCGATGAGCATTTTGATGGCATTGTCTATGCCGCATGTATAGGCATGGGTTTCGCGGGATTGGAAAATATCTTATATGTGGTTCAGAGTCCTGATGAGTGGCTGTCGGTGAGTGTGGCTCGTGCCATTTTCTCCGTTCCCGGTCATTTTTTCTTTGCCGTGTCAATGGGCTATTTCTATAGTTGCGTCCATTTCCACACGGCTTCCACGCAGCGGGAGCATCGTATCAATCAGATAGGAGTGATTCTTGTGCCTATCGTGCTGCACGGCTTGTTCGATTTCTTCCTCTTTGTCACCGACCTGCAAATCACAGTCATTTCATCCTCCTGTTTCCTCCTTTTCCTCATTCTTTGCTATTACATTGCGAAGTTAGGAACACGACGCATCCAGCATCTTTTGGAAATGGATGCCGACCCCAACGACGATGCCGAAGTAGCTGAATTTGAAGAAATCCAGTAGAAATGAAGAATAAAGAATTATTGGTGTCCGCTAAAAGTTTATCGTTGAAATTTGAAACTTCGATTTGTCGGACAGCCGACCTACAAGATGTATATGTGTCCATTTTACCACTAAAAACAGCTCTAATAACAATAATAACGTCCAATTAAGCCTTCTAAATCAGGCTAAGCTCTGTTTGATGGGGACATTTTTAGCGGACAGCCAAATAGTACGAATTTTACTGGGGCTTACCTTGTCTAAAAAATAGTACTTATGGGGCATTTAGACCATTTAGCGGACACCAATAATAAAGAATGAAGAATGTATTTTACCCTGCTCATTGGATGAGTAACTTTAATTCTTCATTCTACATTCTTCATTCTCCATTTAAAAAAGGTGCATTATAGAAACCCTATAATGCACCCCCAAAAAATGTTGTCCTCATAAAAAGAACTTGAGGACGGAAATCCGAAATACTAATGCACGCCGCTGACCGGACGGTCAAAATATGGTACGCAGGTTCTTTCGGTTTTTCTTTTTCTTACCACAGCTTTTCAGGATAAACTCCATCCTTCACCAACTGAGCAATGCGCTCCACTGTTGCCTCGCGGTCAGCAGCGTAAGTCACGCCAAACCACTTGCTCGTAGTGTCGAGCACTTCCACTGTAGCTGTGCCATCGTTGATGAGCTTGTTCACCATCAGCGGAATGAAGAACTCAGCCTTCAGGTTCTCCATGTTCTTAGGGTCGGAAAGGAATTCCTTGAAGTATTCCTCGCTGTAGGCAAAATAGTCAGGAGTGAAGCCCCACATGTTCATGCTGACAGGCACGTTCTCTTCGAGTGCCACCCAGTTGCCGTTCTCGTCCTTATAGGAAATAGGACCATCGGCAGGAACACGCATGATTTCGGTGCGCTCCACCACATCTGTCAGATAATGGTTCTCGTCGTAAACACACACACCACGAGCAACGCTACCATTCTCGCTGAGCGTGTTGCAGCAACGGAAACCAACCATTGCATATTTGTTCTTGCTGCCTTCAGGAAGCTGGCTCAGATACTTGCCAATGGTCTGGAAAGCATCGCGACCATAGAAGTCGTCGCAGTTGATGACGCAGAAAGGCTCCTTGATGACATCCTTGCCCATCAGCACAGCATGGTTCGTACCCCAAGGTTTCTGGCGACCTTCTGGGCACTTGAAGCCTTCAGGGAGAGCGTCAATGCTCTGGAAGCAAAGTTCGCAAGGAACTGTGCCTTCGTATTTTGAGAGAATCTGAGTGCGGAACTGCTCTTCGAAATCCTTGCGGATTACCCAAACGATTTTTCCGAATCCAGCCTGAATTGCGTCGTAGATACTATAGTCCATGATAGTCTCACCATTTGGGCCAAGACCATCGAGCTGCTTCAAACCACCATAACGGCTTCCCATACCTGCAGCTAAAAGAAATAGAGTTGGTTTCATTTCTTGCTTTTTTAGTCGATTATTTTTTTATTTCAGTGATTTTGTGGTCAAACCTTTGCGTGTGTGTAAGCCGACTTACTCAGCTGGGCTGAATTGATCCTTGCCTACCGAGCAAAGAGGACATTCAAAATCGTCAGGAAGGTCTTCGAAAGCTGTTCCTGGTTCGATACCTGCTTCTGGTACTCCTACTTCTGGGTCGTATTCCCATCCGCAAACGTCGCATACATACTTTTGCATATCAGATACTGTTTTAAGTTCGTGAATAATTTTTTTATATTATTTGCATAAAGCATGGGCAAAATTAGCATAAACCAAAGAAAAAACAAAATTATTCAAGAAAAAAATGACTATACTTCTGTTTTTTTCTAAAAAATGCGTTTTTCATACTCTTATCTTCACCCCATTGAAATTTTTATTGGGGACGTACTCTCATAAGAGTGGGGACAAACTTCCGAAAGAGTGGGGACGTACTTCTGAAAGAGTGGGGACGTACTTTCGAAGGAGTGGGGACAAACTTCAGTTGTTCCCTTATAGCGTTACAGTCTGGATGGAGTGGAGAAGTGCGGGCCATGCATCGCAGAGTGCTTGCATGGATGGAAAGAGGAGGTTGGCACCTTGGTCGAGTAGGGCAGCGTCGGGGATCGGACCTGTGTTGACGGCAATGGTGAATACGCCTGATGCTACGGCTGCTTGTACGCCAAGGGGTGCGTTTTCGATGACGATGGAGTTGTTGGGTGACAGTCGTCGTGGAGTGCCAACTGTGTCTGTGCTGTTTTCGGGATGGAAATGCTGATAGCCTTTTTGCAATCCCATCAAGTATGGCTCGGGGTTGGGCTTTCCGAATTTCACGTCGAAAGCCGTTACCATCAGTTCGGGCTTGAAGATGCCTGGGAAATTCCGCTCTAATCTCTGCAAGAGGGTCTTTTGCCCCGAACCTGTCACAATCATGGGTGTGATGCCTGATGCTTTCACTTGTTGCAGCAGTTCGTAGGCTCCTGGCATGGGTTCTGCCTTTGGCAATTGATTGAAAATCTCGGTCTTGAGTTGGTAGATGGCTTGTATTTCTTCTTGTGTGGCTTCGTGTCCTCGTTCACGCTGGGAAACAATGTTGATGGTGCCTGCCCCTGTGCGCCCTTCGTGGAGGTAGGCTTCTTCGCGCGAGAGGTGGAAACCTAAGTGCTTCATGGCATGGTGCCAGCTGTAGGAGTGGTTTTTCATGGAATCGAAAAGCACTCCATCCATGTCGAACATGGCTGTGAGGAGTTGAAATTTTGAGTAGCCTTTCGTTGTGAGATAGAGATTGAGTGCTTTGTCGATGTTTTCTTGCATGATGTGATGAATGTATAAATTAAATGAAGAATTAAGAATGAAGAATTAAGAATGAAGAATTAAGAATGAAGAATTAAGAATGGTAGCTATGCTTAAATGAAGAATGTGGAATGAAGAATGTATTTTACTCTGCTTATTGGATGAGTAACTTTAATACTTCATTCTTCATTCTTTTTCATTCTTAATTCTTCATTTTAGCAAAGCATTTAGAACATGTGTCCAATGCTGAAGATGACGCTGAACTCCTGGGCGAAGTTGGAGTTTGCGAGTGTGAGTGAGATGGGTCCGATGACGGAGTCGTAGGAGTAGGTGGTTCCGTAGCCTACGAGTATTTCGTCGAACATATCGTTGATTTGGTCGCTCCAGGCTGCAGCGTTTCCAACGATGCTGATGTAGTGCTTGTTGCTGATTCTGACGCGCGTTTCGAGCATGGCTGATGCGAAGTGACGCTCATACCACTCAATGTTTCCGATGCCGTAGAATGGGATGTGGTGGTCGAGATAAAGTCCTGGCCATAGTCCTCCCACGACATTGAAGATGCCATAGACATGTGAACTTCGGTTGAGCATACGTGCATAGAGGCTTGGGATGATGCAGAGCCGTTTGCTGGTTGGCAGATAGACTTTTGCAAAGGCTGAGGCTGCGAATATGTTTTTCTTTCCTTCTACGGAGAGGTCATGCCCTGTGTACCAGTTTCCCATGAGTTGCATGTCCACGCCGCTGGTTGGGTAGTTGGTTCTTTTGGTAGTGTTGATTCGCAGCATGATGAATGCTTCGAGGTAGTTCACATTGCCTTCGAGCTTGTCGGTGTAGTCGTATTGGATGTTGTCGTTGGTGAGTGGTATTGAGAAATGGTAGAAGTTGTACTTGAATCCTCCTCCCCAGTATGCCCATCTCCAGTCTTTGACGAATGATGCAGTGAAGATGTGGTTGCTGAAATCCACGTTGGCTGCTTTTCTGCCGTCTTCTTTGAACTTGAAGTCGTAGGAGCCGAATTCGTAGGCGAGTTTGAAATAGGTGGATTTTCCGAGCAGTGTGTAGGAGTCGAGGATGATTTTGAGCCGTTCTCCCAAGCGGAATGTTGCTCCCACTTGGATGGGTAATTTGTTGAAGCGCTTGTATGCTTCGATGAGCAGACTTGCTGATTCGTAAGTGTTGAAGTTGATTTTGACTCCTAACTTGTCGCTTGGGAAAGCCTGGGGTTCGTAGTGGGTTTCGACGACTTGTTCTGAAATTGGCTTGAGGTTTGTCTCGAAGTAGTGTTGGCGCTGTGCCAGATAGTCTGAGTTTCCACCGAGCTGTGTACCAAGTTCTTTCAGCTGATTCTGCTTGCGGTGTGATGCTTCTTCACCTCGCTTAAGGAGTGAGTCGATGGCTGTGGTTGTGAAGCTGGCTGCGGTGAATCCTTTGGTGTTGACATCAATGAGTATGTCGGTGTTTGCTCGATTGATGCTGTCTTTCTTGATGCTGTTGATAAACGTGAACTGATTGATTATGTCCACCATTGAGTTGATTTCGGAGGGTACTCCGTCGGTTACTCTGGAGCCGATGACGATGTCTGCACCGAGATTGCGTGCCACATCGACGGGATAGTTGTTGAGAATGCCACCATCGACGAGGAGCATGCCGTCTTTCTCGATTGGCTTGAACACTCCTGGTATGGACATGGAGGAACGGATGGCATTGTCGAGGTTGCCTTGGGTGTAGATGTATTCGGTACCAGTGCGGAGGTCTTCGGTGACGCAGGCAAAGGTGATGGGGAGGTCGGTGAGGAAATTGATGCTGTCGGGATAGACTTGTGTGAACCTATGGAACATCTTGATGATGTTTTTTCCTTTGATGAGTCCAGTGCCCAGCACTTTTGGCTTGAGTCCGTCGCCTGAAAGGTTCATGGAGAAGATGTAGCTCGACTGCCGTTGCCGTGCAAGGTAGGATAGTTCTGTTTCGTTGGCTTTGTCAACAAAGAGTGTCATCCAGTCTTGGCTGCGGAAGATGCTGTCGAGATAGTCGGTGGTGTAGCCACAGGAATAGAGTCCTCCCACGATGGCTCCCATACTTGTTCCTACGACGATGTCGATGGGGATGCCTGCTTTTTCTATTTCGCGCAGCACGCTGATGTGTGCGGAACCTTTGGCTCCTCCTCCTCCCAGCACAACAGCCACTTTGGGCCGCCGTTTCAGGGTGTCGGTGTGGAGAGAATCGTTGCAGGAAACTTGTCGTTGACTGACTCTGACTGGTTTGTCTGTGGAAAAAACAACATTTGCTCGTACTTTGAGAGGTACGAGCAAAATGCTGATAAGTATGAGGAAAATGGAATTTCTCACGATGGTAGATGTTTCAAGTTAGTTATGTGTGATGAATCCCGATGTAAATAGATGCTTCATGTGCAGGGCACAGAGGCGGAACGCCACGCTCTATTTGAGGCGTTCCTGGATGGCCTTGCTTTCAGCTTCGTAACCTGGCTTGTTGAGCAGTGCGAACATGTTCTTCTTGTATGCTTCCACACCAGGCTGGTTGAATGGGTTCACGCCGAGCACGAGTCCGCTGATGCCGCAAGCTTTCTCGAAGAAGTAGATGAGCTGACCGAGGTTGTACTCGTCGAGCTTTTCAATGGAGATGCGGATGTTTGGTACTCCACCGTCAACGTGAGCTAGCTGTGTGCCGAGTTCTGCCATGTGGTTCACTTCGTCGATGCGCTTGCCTGCGAGGAAGTTGAGTCCGTCGAGGTTTTCTTCGTCGGCTGGCACTTGAAGCGTGCTGTTTGGCTTGTCAACTGAAATGACTGTTTCGAAGATGGTGCGTTCGCCATCCTGAATCCATTGTCCCATGGAGTGGAGGTCGGTGGAGAAATCTACTGCTGCAGGGAAGATGCCCTTCTTGTCCTTTCCTTCTGACTCGCCGTAGAGCTGCTTCCACCATTCGTTCATGTAGTGGAGCTTTGGCTGGAAGTTGACGAGGATTTCGATTTTCTTGCCTTCTGCATAGAGAGCGTTGCGGATGGCAGCATACTGTGCGCATGGGTTCTGCTCGAATGGCACGTCAATAGCTGCTTCTTTCTCCATGTCCTGTGCGCCTTTCACGAGCTGGGCAATGTCGAAGCCTGCCACTGCGATAGGGAGCAATCCCACTGGTGTGAGCACTGAGAAACGACCGCCTACGTTGTCTGGAATGACGAATGTTTGATAGCCTTCCTTGTCGGCTGTGGTGCGTGCTGCGCCTTTCTTGGCATCGGTGATGGCAACGATGACTTTCTTTGCCATGTCCTTGCCTCGCTCGTCTTCACAAAGTTTCTTGAGCAGACGGAATGTGATGGCAGTTTCTGTCGTAGTACCTGACTTAGAGATATTGATGACACCAAATTTCTTTCCCTTGAGATAGCCAATCAGTTCGTAGAGGTAGTCTTCGCCGATGTTGTTGCCTGCAAAGAGGATGCGTGGATTGTCGGATGGCTTGAGCCATGAGAAAGAATCGCTGAGTGCTTCGAGCACGGCACGTGCTCCGAGGTAGGAGCCACCGATGCCTGCAACGACAACGGCTTCGCAGTTTTCACGAAGTACCTGTGCGCAAGCGTTGATTTCGGCAATGAATTCAGGTGTGATTTCTGAAGGCAGATGGAGCCATCCCAAGAAATCGTTGCCAGGACAAGTACCTTCTTCGAGCGCTTTCTGAGCTGCTGCGATGGCTGGTGCATAGTTGTTCACTTTTTCTGCTGCTACGAATTGTGCAGCCTTGCTTGTGTTGAGTTTCATATTGATTATTGTTTTAAGATTGAGTAAATAATTGTTCTATCTGAAACTTCCCTTGAGCACTTTGATTTCGACGGATGGGGCAATGCGCTCGTAGAGAATGTTGTAAACCGAGTCGAGTATTGGCATGTTCACGTGGTAGTGTCGGTTGATTTCCTTGATGCACTTTGTGCCGTAGTAACCTTCTGCTATCATCTCCATTTCGAGCTGGGCGGTCTTAACGGAATATCCCTGTCCAATCATGGTGCCGAACACGCGGTTTCGGGAGAAGTTGGAATACATGGTGACAAGCAGGTCGCCGAGATAGACCGAGTTGGAGATGCGCCTTTCGGCTGGCTCTACGCATTGCAGGAAGCGGTCCATTTCCTGCACGGCATTTGCTACCAGAACGGCTTGGAAGTTGTCGCCCAACTTGAGTCCGTGGCAGATGCCTGCAGCGATGGCATACACGTTCTTCAGTACGGAACTGTACTCAATGCCTTCGATGTCAGTGCTGACAGAAGCCTTGACGAATTTTCCTGCCAGCACATCGGCAATGAGCTGTGCGTTTTGCAGGTTTCTGCAGCCAGCCGTCAGGTAGCAGAGGCGGTCGAGTGCCACTTCTTCTGCGTGGGAAGGTCCACCGATGCAAGCCACTTGGTCTTCGGGCACGTTGAAGGCTTTTTCGAAGTAGCGCGACACGGTGAGGTTTTCATCTGGCACTATACCCTTGATGGCTGTCACCACAAGCTTGTCACGCATGGATGTGCGCAGTTTCTTCAGGTGGCTTTTTATGTAAGGAGAAGGAGTGACGAAGATGAGCGTGTCGGACGTTTTGACAACGTCGTTGATGTCGGACGAGAAACGTATGCGGCTTGTGTCGAAATGCAGTCCTGTGAGATAGGCAGGATTGTGGCCCAGTCGCTTGAATTCCTCGATTCGGTCGTCACGCCTGATGTACCAGTTGATGGTTTCTTCGTGGTTGAGGACAATCTTGGCGATAGCTGTTGCCCAGCTACCTCCGCCCATGATTGCTACTCTTCCACAACTTGTTAACTGCATAGCTTTGATGATTTGATAATAGGAAACCTTTTCTCATGGCAACCTTTCTTGCCAAGGAGCATGTGATGAGGGTTTTGCTTTATGCTCTTTGACAAGGAAGGAGAGAAGGTCTGCTAACATTCAATCTTAGCAATGATGGCATTCAGTTCATCTACGGAAGGCTTCTGAATGTCGAGCTTGTACTTCTTCAGGATTTCTCCGATTTGCTGCTGAATTTTCTGTGCGTTTCCTCCAGCAAGGTCGCTGACGAGGTTGTAGCCTGCCTTCTGGAGCACAGGCACGATGTCCTCAGCAAATCCCAGTTCCACATATTTCTGAACAGGGTCTTTTGGTGCTTTCTTTTCGGGTTTCATCTGAGGGAAGAGCATGATTTCGCCGATAGCGAATTTACCTGTCATCAGCATGACGAGACGGTCGATGCCGATGCCGATGCCACTGGTTGGAGGCATACCATACTGTAAGGCACGGAGGAAATCGTGGTCGATAATCATGGCTTCGTCGTCGCCCTTGGCTGCCAATGCCATCTGGTCCTTGAAGCGCTCTTCCTGGTCAAGAGGGTCGTTGAGCTCGGAGTAGGCGTTTGCCAATTCCTTGCCGTTCACCATCAGTTCGAAGCGCTCGGTGAGTCCTGGCTTCGAGCGGTGCATCTTGGTGAGTGGCGACATCTCAACAGGATAGTCGGTAATGAAAGTTGGCTGGATGAATGTGCCTTCAGCTGTTTCGCCAAAGATTTCGTCGATGAGCTTGCCTTTGCCCATTGTTTCTGTGTCTTCGATGCCAATCT
>DGSN01000069.1 GCA_002393575.1 Prevotellaceae bacterium UBA4361
CAGCACTAAGATAAGTGAAAAACATAACATGACAAAATCCTGGGCAACTTTTTGTTGCTCAGGAACTTATAAAGATTATGAAACTAAAGTGCTGCGGAATTTAGGTATAGTGTGAGTTATCACCATCGCCAAGCTATGGTAACGGATTTCTATCCTGTCGATGGATTGAAGGATGAGGACTATGACCACACAGCTTTAGTCTTGAATTCAGCTCTTGTACTTGATGGTCATCCGAATACAAAAGTTATAAAGAAAAATGGTAGTGTGCAAGCGAAGTTTCAAGTACGTTTTGTGAATTTCTTCGGAGGAAGCTGCCAGCTCAGTTTGGGATTTTATCAGCAGGGAGAATTAAAGGCTGTTTCAAAAACCGTTCGTAATTTGTCTTTTACAGATGGTGGTTATACAGTAAACATAGACCGAGTGTTCACATTGCCAGACAATTTAAGTGATGGCGATTATGAAATGAGCATCATCTCACGCGATGACGCGGATAGTCCTTGGGTGCGTGGCTGGGACAATGCACCGAATTGTGTGCCAGTCAGTGTAAAAAGCAATTTGTACACGTTTACAGTGCCTAACTATCATACGTTAGAAACCAATTTGTATCTTGGAGATGATGGAATCCACGAAGTCTTAGATGTTGCTGCTGATGGTAAGGTGCTTGAAATGACTGTTCGCAACCTGTCGGACAATAACTTTGAGGATAGCTTGCGGGTTGTAGTATCATCAAAAGGAAAAAAATATAAATACGAAATGCCAACTTCCATCTATAGTGGTCAGGAAATAACTTATCGTTTTCTTGCAGGTGATATTAGTTCCAATGACGATTATGATGTTGAGGCTTATTACAAGGAAGTTAATACATCTGAATGGATACGACTTACAGATCAGGCATCCAGTGTGTATGCTCTTGAAAGGACTGATTTTGATGGCGTTAAGATTTACTCTGTTGATGGCAAATTACTTAAGAGCATAGCACGTCAAGAAATAGAAAGCAACTATGCCTATATCTTATCACATTTACCAAAGGGTATTTATGTTGTTCATGATAACAATGGAACACGTAAATTTGTAAAACAAAGGTAAGTGCGTTTCGTAAGAAAGTTGGCTGAATATGCCAACTTTTTTTTATGATGTGCTTATCGTTATTTGTTGTAACTTTGCTTGGCAATGGTGATAAAGACCATACAAAGGCGACCCCCATCTTTATTGAACCATAAATTTCGGATTAACATACGTTCAAAGCATGACAGAACAAGCATTACAACAATATCTCATCAAACATTACCCGAAAGAGGACGAGGGTTGCGAGTGGAAGGAATTCAAGAACCTAAAGAATGACTTCAGCGGGCATGAGAAGGATGATGTCATCTCTTACGTGTCGGCATTGGCAAACATGGAGGGTGGGCATCTGGTGATTGGTGTTGAGGATAAGACGTTGAGGATTGTCGGGACGGATACCTATAACTATACGACTCAACAAGCGATACTTCGGCTGACTAATCTGTGTGCTAACCTATCAAGCGAAGGACTGGACATTGAGGAGTTTATTACGGAGGACTCCCATAAGACTTCCCTATGCCTGACTATGAGATTGATGCAGTTAACAAGGTCGTAGGTGTGAGGCTATATGGTAATGCCATCAACGAGAAATACACAAGGATACTGAAAGAGAACAAGACCCTTACTTTGCAAGAGTGTATCGCCCTTGATGCTGTGCAGAAAGGACACCTGATTAGTGAAGAAACGGCAAAGGAATTGTTGAACAAGGAGCTGATTGAGGGCGAATATCCTAATTATCAAATATCGTTGGGAGTTGCTAAGATGACAAAGCAATTGCCAGAATATACTCGTGTCAGTGGATTGGAGCGTTCAAAACTAAAACAAATGGCACTGCAGTTTATTCAGAATGCAGGAGATGAGGGGGCTATGCGTGATGGTATCTATGAGTATCTGAAGGTTGCAATGCCGAGCAATAAGACGAAGGAGCAGAATCTCCGTTTGTTGGGCAACATATTAAAAGAGCTAAAGGAGGATGGTGTTCTGTCTTTGAAAGGATTGTCATGGTATGAGGTGAAACCAAATCCGACTAAAAAGGACTAAAACCAACTAAATCCGACTAAAAGGAACTTGAACCGCCTTGAAAATGACCTATTATAGTCAGTTACGACCTGTTTTAGTCAGACTCTGTCTGATAGAGCATAAAAGATACTAATCAAATATGTTGAACAAGGAAAGTGCCTTTCATAAGAAAGTTGGCTGAATATGCCAACTTTTTTTGTTTTTATGATGTGCTTATCGTTATTTGTTGTAACTTTGCTTGGCAATGGTGAAAAACTCATGTTTTGCCAAGATTTTTGATAACTAACGATATTAACTTTAAACTTTGTTTCTAATTATGAGAAATCGTCTTTACTCGATGTTGCTGTTGTTGACGATGACGCTTTTCGCTCAGTCAGCACAGGCGCAATTCTCTGCTTCCATTTCGGAGGAATTGAAAGATGACTATGCCACAACGAACGTCTCGTTCAGTTTGGCTGAAGTGGCTACTACCCTCAACACTACTGCTGACGTGCTGATTGAGGAACTTGAAAAATGGAAGTCGTCGGGCTATCCGATGACGGACATCTTTACGCTCGATGGACAAACCAACTTGTCTCATAGTGCTGACGACGGTGGTTTCTATATGGACAAGAACGGACAGATGTCGTGGTGGGGTTCAGAAGGCTATTGGTATTGCCAACTCTACTGGGATGCTGAAACGGATGAGATTATCATTGGCATTGGTCAGAATCCTACAAAGCCACTCTCTGTAGGCGATGTGTGCAGTTGTCTGCTTGCCATCAATTTCAATGGTCGCAAAGCTACATTCGCTATCACGCTTACGATTCTTGCCAGCGAGGGTATTGATAAGACTGCTGTCACCACGATTTCCGACTTGACGATTGTGGGTGAGACGACTTTCAAGGCAGAACAGAAACCCGATGTGAGTTGGACGAATGTTCCTTACACGGTTGACACAGAGGGCATTGCCGAGGCATTGGGCATTGACCCTGCATACATGGCTGAGAAATTTAAGTATATGCTCTATGCCAAGCACTACAATGCATCTGCCGAGGCTTGGGATGCGGATTTGACCAACAGTTTCACTGCTACTCCTTCTCCTGGTTTCTGGTTCATGCGTGGTGTGTATGATGAGGAAACGGGTGCAGAGTTACAGGAATGTACGCAGGGACCTTACGGTGAAGGCGATATGTTCTGGGTGGCATCCTTGGCTTACGATGCTGAGACAGATGCAGTTAACTGCACGATGGGTCAATATCCAAATGCCATTGCAATGGATGAAACGCGCAATGCCGATGTCTATATCGTTTATGGTGACAAGGCATACGTCATCCATTTCTACTTGACTGTGACGCTTGGCAATGTGAAGACTATCGACGACCTGACTAAGGTGGGAGAACAGACTTGGGAATTGACTCGTGACCCTCGAAACTATTGGGAGAAGACGGATTCGCTGGTGATTGACTTGGAAGGCATTGCCAAGCTGTTCA
This sequence comes from Prevotellaceae bacterium UBA4361, assembly GCA_002393575.1. Classification (GTDB taxonomy): domain Bacteria; phylum Bacteroidota; class Bacteroidia; order Bacteroidales; family Bacteroidaceae; genus UBA3839. The sequence goes on from DGSN01000069.1 coordinate 3,555, forward strand.
GTGAGCAACTGGGACATGAAGTGACGGCAAATGATTTCGTCTTGATGGGTGCTGACGAATATGGTTCGATTACTGACCAATACACTGCTGATGCACCAGGATTTTGGTTGACCGAGGCGAGTGCGGTGAACAGTTACGATAACTCTTGCTATTATGTGGATTATCTGCCAGAAAATAGTATGTTGAAACTTGGCAACAAACCAGACTATTTCAAGGGTGGCGAAAAGCTGACGGGCCATCTCTATTTCGTGGTGGAAGGTACGCATTACTATGAGTTCATCATTGACATGACGGTGATGTCGCCTCCTTACACTTTCGATACTTGTGAGGAAATCGAGTATAATTTGATTGCTAATGTGGTGCCAAGTGAGAGTGCTTGGGAAGTGGGAAAGACGAGTATGAAGGAGGTTGAAGAACTGTTGGGCACTGCCAGTGGCATATTCTATGGTGTGACAGCAGAGGGTTTGGTGACAGATCAATACTCGGTGAGTGAGGCAACTACCTACGGTGGTGGCGGTTTCTGGATGTCGCCAGAGGATGAAAACCATTGGGCATACGCAGCAGGCTATTCAGGAACAGGTGCTTTCGCTGTATGGTACTACAATAGCGAACTCACTTGGTTTGCAAATCCTGGTTTCCGTCACATTGGTGAGCAGAGTTTCGGCACATTCTATATTGTTAATCTTTGGGATGGCGTGAAGGTGAAACTGAATGTGACGCTGAACTTCGTGGAAAGTGTTGATGATGTTGCGCTGAATGGCGAGGAAGACCTTGTGCTGCCTCCAGTGAGCGGAATGGATTATGCAGAAACACCTGTTGATTTGACCGCATGTCTGAATGCACTTGGCATTGTTGACGAGCAGGATTTCATTGACAATGTGGTTTGGAAGGTACGTGGCACCAATGGTGCATTCTCACCTGTGGCTGACGAAAGCATCGACTACGATTTTGGCATTTGTTTCGACAAGGATGGAAACGCTACGAGCGAGGAAGCCGACATCGCTTTCTTTGCTGCTTTCTTTAATAAGGATATTTCCGACTGCGGACAAAACTGCTTCCGTTCTTTGGCTATCGACGACTCGCAGATTTATCGTACTACGTTGGTTGCATCCTGCAACAACAGAAACTATGGCTTCAATATCACCATTGCCGATCCTGAGGTGCTGGGTATCAGTGCTGTGGAGTCTGTTCCAGAAGGTCGCGTTGCTACTTACTCTTTGAGTGGTGCGCGCATTCCTGCTCGTGAGCGTGGTGTGCAGATTCTGAAAACTTCTGATGGACATGCCTTCAAGGTTCTTCGTTAAACATTTTAGGATTCATCTTAACATTATATATATATTTATTAATGATACGATTCTATTTAACAGCCATGTTCGTGGCACTGTCGTCTGTATTGCAAGCTCAGACGGGACCCCGACGGGTGGACCGTTATCGCTCGCTCTATGCTGGCAAGAACATGGTGCTGACAACGACCAACAACAAAAGTTATTTCTATTTCGTAGATGCTGAGAATACTCAACTCATAGTGCCGAGTGCCGACTCCATAACGATTGCAGGCGATCGTTATGCCAAAGCTGACATCAAGGGAATACGTCTGAAAGAGGTGCCTAAGGTGTTGCTGAACGAGGACAGCACCGTGTTCACGTCGCGTACAGTGGAGCATGGTTTGCTGGCTTTCCGACGTTCACTCGCTGTGGGTCAATGGAATTCGCTGATTGTACCGTTTAAGCTGACGGGCAAACAGGTGCGAGATACCTTCGGTGAGGATTGCGTGGTGGCAATGGTGAAGGGCGTGACGACTGGCAACGAGACGATTCTGGAATTTGACACGGTGGAAGTGCATACGGACGATGTGGTGATTGCGGCTTCGACTCACTACTTGATTCGTCCTACTCGTGAACCCGATATTCCTGCGGGAAAGAAGCTCTATCTCACGTTCGATGATGTGCGTGGTGTGGAAGGACCTATCTATGTGATTCCTGATGTAAGTCTGGGCAAGAGTTCGTATCCATCGTCTCGCCTCTATACGTCGGACGACGAGACGACAAAAATCCGTATTCGTGGCACTTATCTTCGCTTGGATAATACGGTGAAGACAGGAAGCATCGTTCGTAACAAGAAGGCTGTGCCTGGGTCGTATGTGCTGAACGAAGGTGGCGTGTTTGAACAACATTCTGACTCGGTCACGATTCCTGCGTTCCAGTCGTGGTTAGTGGTGGAGGAGATTGCTGATGCTGCGCGTTTGCGCTTCTTTGTGAATGGTGTGGAGGAGGAAATTGGCAGTATCACTTCTGCCATAGCTGCGATTACGGATGACGAGAAGCGTGTGATGGGCGACGGTGTGGTGTTTGACATGATGGGACGGCAAGTCGGTCGCTTGGAGCAGGGACAGACATTCCAATCGCTTTCGTTGCCTGCGGGTGTGTATATGTTTAATGGTAAGAAAATTTTGAAACGATGAAGACTACAATACTATCGATTTTTATGCTGTGTTGCTGTGCTTGGGTACAAGCACAGGATACGTTGTGGGTGCGTTTTGACAATCGCTTCAGGGCGAATGCTTCGATGCCGATGAAGAATGTGGATTCGGTTGAAATATCTCCGTCGAAGTTGCGTTTCTACAATGCCAATCTTGCTTTGGGCTATTCGGAAAAGAATCTTTCTTCGTTTGCGCCTGTTGATGAGTCGGAGATGTCGTTCACGAATCCTGGTCGCTATCTGTTGAAACCCAGTACGTATAGTGGCACGGACTACATGAATGCGGATGCTGCTTCGGGCTATAATTTTGCCCATAGCCAGGAAAGTGAACACTATGCTTTGTTCTGGGATGTGAGATATGGGGAAGACCCTAACAAACTGCAATATCCGGGCGATGGCAATGTGGCAAGTGCAAAGCAAATCTTGAACATCGGTGAGCGTTGCTGGGATAAATACTGCGAGTTGGGTTTCATCGACCCGAATAATTCCACCACGCAGAAATATAAGATTCAGCTCTATGTGCCTTATCAAAAGGAATGGCGTGCTGATGCTTCGGGAACGACGGGAGCAAGCTCAACAGAGAAGACGGGTATCGGGCACTTCAATCCTTGGGCAGCAAATGCGAGAGGAGGACACACGGTGGCGCACGAGGTGGGACATACGTTCCAATATCTGGTATCGGCTGACTTGGGCATGTCGCATGGCTTCAATTATGGCTATGGTGATGGTGCGAGTGGCGATAATGGCTGGTGGGAGAGTTGTGCTGACTGGCAGGCTTATAAGATTTTTCCTGAAAGGCAATTCACGGATGGTGAATACTTTGAAGGATACATGCCGCTCTGCCACCTCAACTTCATGCATGAGGACATGCGCTATCAGAACTGCTTCGTGCAGGATTGGTGGTGCATGAAGCACGGTGTGGATTTCATCGGGCGATTGTGGCGTGAGTCTGTGAAGCCAGAAGATCCTATTGAGGCATATATGCGTATTTGTGGACTGACGCTTCCTGAGTTTTGCGATGAGCAGATGGAAGGCTGTATGCGCATGGCTACGTGGGACATTGACGGTGTGCGTGAGCGTGCTGCCCATCGCATTGGCCAACATCAGACTCACTTGCACCGCTCTGCCACTGACCGCAACATCTGGGTGGTGGATAGTGCATACTGTCCGCAGAACTTTGGCTATAATATCATCAATATGAACAAAGTGGCTGCTGGTACGGTGATTAAGGCAAATTTCAAGGGCATTGCTGGCGAAAAGGGCTATCGCAAAATCAATGTGAACCGTGCGGGATGGCGTTATGCTTTTGTGGCTTTATCGACGGACGGCACACGCACATACGGCGATGTGGAAAGTGATGCAGAGGGTGTTGCCACGCTGACCGTGCCAGAAAACGTGAAAAACATCTTCTTCGTGGTGATGGGTGCGCCAACTTATTACTGGCGACATCCTTGGGACCTCAATCCTGCTAATGATGAGCAATGGCCTTATCAGGTGAAGTTTGAGAATATCAACATTCTGGGATTTTAGGCTTGAAGTGCTTCGGAGAAGCGAAGCACACGGGACTGAATCCGAAAAACGAAGCACACGGGACTGAACCGGAGAAGCGAAGCACATGGGTGCTGTGCTTTGAAGAAACAAAAAAGGTTGGCTCGAAAGAGTCAACCTTTTATTAATTATGGAAAGGAGTGGGAGATTAAGCTTCTGTTGCTTCGTCTTCTTCTTCCATTTCCTCCATTTCGTCAGCTGGTTCCTCTGCAACTGGTGCAGGTGCTGGAGCTGGTGTTTCTTCCACGTAAGAGCCGTCGGAAACAACATTGAAAGGCACTTCAACAGCCACTTCTTTGTGGAGCTGAACGATAGCTACATAGCTACCAAGAGCCTTGACAGCCTTGAAGTTGATGAGCTTCTGGTCAACTTCGATGCCCTTAGCTGCGAGAGCTTCTGCAATCTGAGGAGCACCTACAGAACCATAGATATTCTTGCCATCAGAAACCTTAGCCTCGATGGTGAGAGCTACACCTTCATAACGTGCTGCTGCTGCTTCAGCGTCAGCCTTAATCTTGGCAATTTTGTGAGCGCGCTGCTTCAATTCCTCGGCAAGCTGCTTCTGAGCCTTTTCAGTTGCAAGAACTGCGAGACCCTGAGGAAGAAGATAGTTGCGGCCATAACCGTCCTTTACAGTGAGGACATCGTCCTTGTAGCCTAAGCCCTGGACGTCTTTCTTCAAAATAATCTTCATATCTTACCTCCTGTTTAATTACTTCAACAAGTCTGTTACGAATGGAAGGAGTGCAATCTGACGTGCACGCTTCACAGCCTGTGCTACACGGCGCTGATACTTCAGTGAAGTGCCTGTGATGCGGCGAGGGAGAATCTTACCCTGCTCGTTGAGGAACTTCTTGAGGAATTCAGGATCCTTGTAGTCGATGTATTTGATACCGCTCTTCTTGAAACGGCAATACTTCTTCTTCTTGACATCGATAGCGTTAGGAGTCAAGTAGCGAATTTCAGATGTTGCTTGTGGTGTTGCCATGATTATGCCTCCTTGTTTTTGTTACGACGCTTCTCAGCATACTGAGCAGCATACTTTTCGTTCTTGACTGTGATGTAGCGAAGCACACGCTCGTCGCGGCGCAACTGCAACTCAAAATTAGCGATCACTGATGGCTCAGCCTTGAATTCCACCATTCCGTAGAAGCCAGTTGACTTCTTCTGGATAGGGTAGGCCAGCTTGCGAAGACCCCAGCTTTCCTCGCTGAACACGTCAGCGCCAGCGTTTGTGAGGACGCTCTTGATCTTTTCTACCGCTTCCTTTGTCTGTTCGTCAGACAAAACGGGAGTAAGGATGAAAACGGTTTCGTACTGATTCATACTGTTAATAAAATAATGAATAATAATTGTTGAAAAATGGTGCTCGGCGCGAATTTTCACGCAAAGCGGTTGCAAAGGTACGACAAATTTTTGAATTCTTGAGATTTCTGGCTGATTTTTTTTCTGAAAACTTTCTCGACAACATAAAAATGCAGCAGAGATTGAAAAAAGTTTTGCAAAAGTTTCGCACTTTGCTCAAAATTTAGTTAATTTGCATTCGATATGTGGATAGCAGAAAGCTGTCGGCATGTGTATGTAGGACAATACTTGAAATAAATAATCACAAAAACATATTAATACAATGAAAAAGAACCTTGGTATTTTGCTCATTATCATAGGAGCTGCTCTTCAGATTCTTGCAACTTTCGTCCCTGCTATGGGCGATTTGCTGGATCAGAATGTTTACACGGCTGGTGCTGCTGTACTGATTATTGCTGGTCTTTTAGTTCACATCTTTGTCAACAAGAAGTTGGGTGTGGATGAGGATTAAGCTGCGGCTTCTAATGAGATAAAAAGAAAATGAAAAATGCGCTGTTCACAACGAGCAGCGCATTTTTTTGTCGGAAGGAGTTCCTTTATTCAGGAATGACGAGCTTGTAGCCCTTGCCGTGTACATTGAGGATTTCCACGTTAGGGTCTGCCTTGAGGTGCTTGCGGAGCTTGGTGATATACACATCCATAGAGCGAGCGTTGAAGTAGTTGTCGTCAATCCAGATGGTCTTCAAAGCGTAGTCGCGAGGAAGAAGTTCGTTTGCCTTGTTGCTAAGCAATGCCAACAGTTCGGCTTCCTTCGTGGTCAGTTTCACCTGTTCGTTGTTGATGGTGAGGGTTTGCTTTTGTGTGTCGAACTGGAACTTGCCAATCTGACGCAGGGTGTTGTTCTTGTTCTTCTTACCCATCACACGGCGGAGGATGGCCTCGATGCGGAGAACGACAACGTCCATGCGGAACGGCTTGGTGATGTAGTCATCGGCACCAATCTCAAAACCAGCGCGGATGTCTTCAGTGAGCGTCTTGGCTGTGAGGAAGATGAATGGTGTTTCTGGGCTTATCTCATGGATTTTGCTGGCGAGAGTGAATCCGTCCATCTTTGGCATCATCACGTCGAGGATGCAGAGGTCGTAGTGGTTGGTCATGAAGGAGTGGTAGCCTTCTTCGCCATCAGCACAGAGTTCTGCCTTGAAACCTTTTGCTTCCAGGTACTCACGGAGGAGCATACCGAGGTTTTCATCGTCTTCGCATAAGAGAATGCTTACGTTTTCAAAAATTTCTTCCATAGTTCTGGGTTTTTATAATGTTAATAATCTTTTTTGTGATAGGGTAGGAGGGAGCGTTTACACATTGAGGAGAGGAATGCGGATGGTGAACTTCGTGCCGATGCCATATTCGCTATCCACAGAAACGCTACCTTTGTGGTCAGTGATGATTTTCTTCACGTATGCCAGTCCGAGGCCGAATCCTTTCACGTCGTGCAGATTGCCTGTGTGGACTCGGTAGAATTTCTCGAAAATCTTCTTTACATCGTCTTTCTTGATGCCGATTCCGTTGTCTTGCACCGATACACAGAGGGTTTTGGGTTCATTCCATGTGGAAACTGTGAGTTCGAGCGGAGTATCAGCGCGCTTGTATTTCACGGCGTTCTCCATGAGGTTGTGCATCACGTTGGTGAAGTGCATTTCATCGACAAGGATGATGGGGTCTTCGGCTTTGAGTGATGAGACAATTTTGCCACCGCTTTTTTCCACGTTGAGAGCAAAGGTGTGAATCACGCCCGAAATGAGTTCGTTGGCGTTGATTTCTGTCATGTTCAGATTGGCTTGCTGATGCTCGTACATGGAGAGCTGAAGCACTTTCTCCACTTGGAAACGCAGTCGCTTGGTCTCGTCGTTGATGGTGGATGAGAGTCGCTTGAGCATCTGTGGCGATTTGTTGACAGAATCGTCGTTCAGCATCTGTGCTGCCAAGGAGATGGTGGCGATAGGTGTCTTGAACTCATGCGTCATGTTGTTGATGAAGTCGTTCTTCACTTCCGAAAGTTTCTTCTGTCGGAACATCAGTATCATCGTGATGATGAAGGTGATGAGCAGAATGATAGTGAAGATGACCGAGGGGAGAAGGAAATGCAGGGAGCTGTAGATGTACTGGCTCATGTCGGGGAAATGTACTTTCAGCACGCCCATCTTCTGCACGGGGTCGTTCTTGAAGAGTGTTTCTGTGAATGCATATTTCTCGCCTGTTGGTTCGTAGTCTGAGCATTGATAAACACACTGTCCGTTGTTGGTCCACACGGAGAAGTGGTAGTTGTGTCCCACGCCGTTGTTGGAGAGTTCCTGTTTGAGGATGCCATCAAGTTCTTTGAAGTTGATGCGGTCCTGCAAAGGTCGGTCGCTGGCTGTGTAGAGGATGGAGTATATGACTTCATCTACGAGGTCTTTCTGATAGTTGTAGCGCTGATTCATGATTTGCTGAAGCGAGCGCGAGAGGGAACGCGACTTGTTGAAAGCCATGTTTGGACGCTTGGTGAAATACTTGTCGCTGACCGTGGTTGTCGCACTGGTTTCGAGAATCTTGAAGACGCTACCGTCCTTTGCCTTCACTTGACGAGTTCGCTGGATGGCAGTGGAGTCGTTGTTGACAAAGACGGAATCCGTGGCAGTGGCAATGCCTTTGTAAGCATCCGAACCTTGTTCTATGTATCGAGCGGTTTCCGACAGTTCGAGTTGATGAGACACACCTGCAAGCGCACGCTTCACCGACTCGTCGAAATGCTGCTTGCGCAAACCAAGAATCTCATCCACGTAGCGCATCTGCATGATGAGCAGGCTGAGGAACGAGATTCCCATGATGATGGTGAGTATGGTGATGGTTCTCCTTTTCATTGTCTATGAATTAATATGGAACAGGTCTTGTGAGTTTTCTCCTGTTTCCTTGAACATTGCGCTGCAAAGTAAATTAAGAAGTGTGAAATGTCAAAATAATTAGTTCGTTTAATTTAAAATTAAATAAAAAAGTCGAGAAAATTAACATTTCTCGACTTTTGAATTATTATTTTGTTTATTACGTTAGTCTTCGTCCTTGCTCTGCTCTTCGAATTCCTTGATGAGCTTGTTCTGAATGTCTGTAGGAACAAGTTCGTAGTTGGAGAATTTCATAGAGAAGGAAGCACGTCCACCCGTGATGGATGAGAGAGCGGTTGAGTAGTTGGAGAGTTCCTTGAGAGGTACTTTGGCGTTGAGTGTGTCGATACCCTTATCGCTGGATGAACCAACAATCATGCCACGGCGACCTTGGAGGTCACTCATCACGTCACCCATGCGGTCGCTTGGAACGATTACTTCCACATCGTAGATTGGTTCGAGCAACTTTGGACCAGCATTCTTGAAGGCATCAGCAAATGCGTGACGACCAGCCAGCATGAAGGAAAGTTCGTTAGAGTCAACTGGATGCATCTTACCATCATAAACAATGACGCGAACATCGCGTGCGTAGCTACCAGTCAGTGGACCCTGCTCCATACGAGCCATGATACCCTTCAGGATAGCAGGCATGAAACGAGCATCGATAGCACCACCCACAACGGAGTTGATGTAAACGAGTTTGCCACCCCATTCCAGGTCGTATTCTTCCTTACCCTTAGCGGTAATCTTGAATTCCTGACCGCCAAACTTGTAAACTGTTGGGTCTGGCATTCCTTCTTCGTAAGGCTCAACGATGAGGTGAACTTCACCGAACTGACCTGCACCACCCGACTGCTTCTTGTGGCGATAGTCAGCACGTGCAGCCTTTGTGATTGTCTCACGATATGGAATCTTTTGCTCGAAGAAGTTAATCTTGATTTTCTCGTTGTTTTCCATGCGCCACTTGAGTGTGCGGAGGTGGAACTCGCCCTGGCCTTTCACGAGGGTTTGCTTCAGTTCCTTGCTCTGCTCAACTACCCATGTTGGGTCTTCCTGGCTCATCTTCTGGATGGCAGCCATCATCTTTTCAGATTCGCTCTCGTTCTCAGCCTTCACCGCACGGATGTAGCGAGGTTCTGGATACTTCACGAGGTCGAACTGCCAATCGATGTCCTTGCCTACGAGTGTGTTGCCTGTGCGAACATCCTTCAGTTTCACTGTGCAACCGATGTCGCCTGCAACGAGTTCTTCCACCTTAATGCGGTTGGCACCGGCACAAGCATAGAGCTGAGCCATGCGCTCCTTCGAACCACGGTCGGAGTTGGTGAGGTCGTCACCTTCGTGAACCTTACCGCTGAGTACCTTGAAATACTGCACACCACCAATGTGTGGTTCGTTAGCGGTCTTGAAGAAATAGAGCGCTGTAGGGCCATTGGAATCTGGAGCGATTTCTTCGCCAGCCTTGTTCTTTGGCTTTGGCATTTCGTCAACGAATGGCACGACATTGCCGAGGAATTCCATCAAGCGGCGAACACCCATGTCCTTCACGGCGCAAACGCAGAATACAGGGAAAATGGAGCGTGTAACCAAACCTTTGCGGATTCCTTCGCGCATTTCGTCTTCTGTGAGGCTTTCGCTTTCGAAGAACTTTTCCATCAGGGTTTCGTCGTTTTCAGCAGCAGCCTCCACAAGTGCGTGGTGGAGTTCCATTGCCTTGTCCATTTCGCTTGCAGGGATGTCCTCAATGATAGGCGCACCACCTTCAGGCTTCCATGAATACTTCTTCATGAGAAGAACGTCGATGAGAGAGTTGAATTCGGGACCTTCGTTGAGAGGGTACTGTATCTGAACCACCTTCTGGTCGCCGAACTGCTCTTTGAGCTGTTCAACAGTGTTGTGGAAGTCGCACTTCTCTGAGTCGAGCTGGTTCACCAGGAAGATGACAGGCTTGCCGAGTTTTTCTGTATAGCGGAAGTGGTTCTGCGTACCAACTTCAGGACCATACTGACCGTTGATGAGCAATACAGCGGTGTCGGTCACGGTGAGGGCTGTGAGTGCTGCGCCCACGAAGTCGTCAGCACCTGGGCAGTCGATGATGTTGAGCTTCTTTCCATTCCATTCTGTATGGAAAACAGTGGAGAATACTGAGTAGCCGTATTCCTGTTCAACAGGGAAATAGTCGCTGACAGTGTTCTTCATTGTGATTCTACCACGGCGGCTAATGATGCCAGCCTCATAGAGCAAGGCCTCGGTGAGAGTGGTCTTGCCCGCACCGTCATTGCCAAGCAATGCGATGTTTTTGATCTCGTTCGATTGATAAACTTTCATTGTAGGTAATATATTTAATGGTGTTAGTATTTATGAAGATACGTAACTTTTTAGGGCAGGTTGTAGGCCTGCTCTTCAAAAACGGGCGCAAATTACAGAAAAATCACGAATTTGTGCCCGTTCAGAAATATGTTGTATAACATTTTTATTGATTTTACTCCGATTTGAGTATGACAACGACGGGTTCTGCCATGCCTTCCACCTCTAATTTGAGTCGAATTGTGCCTGCTTTGCGTGTTGTTTGCACGATTGCCATAGCACGTCCGAAGTAGGTGTTGTCTTCCTTCGAGGTGAATGGAGTGGTGCGCCGGAGGTCACTATTGATGAGTCCGATGAGTTTGCCTTCTCCTTCTATGCTGCCCTTCACTTTGCGGTTCAGGTGCTGCACGAGTGTGCCGTCTTTGTCGAGCAGTTCCAATTGGATATAGCTCAAGTCCTGCCCGTCGGCTTTCAGTGTGGTGCGGTCAGGCGTAGCTTTCAGTGCCGCGGGTTGGCCAGCAGTCTTGATTTCGAAATAAGCCACGGTGTCGGTGCCGTTCACTCCCTTTGCATAGATTCTTCCTGGATTGAAAGGTACATTCCACACGATGGTATGGTTGGGAAAGTCCTTCGTCTCCTTCACGCCCATTTCGTTGCCATTCACGTAGAGCACCACTTTCTCGCAGTTGGTGATGGTGTTCACTTCCATCATCAATCCTTCATAATTAGCAGGAAAATTCCAGATGCTTGCCATGCGAGGCCATTGCCACAGGTCGCGTCCGTGGTCAATGTCCAAGCGCTGGTCTTTCACCGCAATGCTGACAAGCGGCTTGTCCTTGTTCCACATTGCGCGATGGAAAGCAGCTCGTGGCTTTTCAACCATGTTGATGTCCAAGAGTCCCGTGGGCCAGCCATGACTTGGCCATCCAGCCTCGCCGATGTAGTCCATGCCCGACCACAGGAATCCTCCTGCAATCCATTCGTTTTCTTCGATGATGTTCCAAGGGTTGTTGGTGTCGTAGGCACGGATGTTGCCTTCTGCACCGCAGAAATAGGGCAGTTCTTCCGTCACGATGAATTTTCTTTCGGGAAACTTCTTGTGGTCGCTCAGCATTCGGGCTTCCAGATAGTTGTAGCCCACCACGTCGGTCACTCCCGAAAACTGCTCGTTGTGGCGATTCTGACAAGCCAAGCACACTTGTCGGCTCGGTTCTAATTCATGGATGAAGTCCTGCAACATCTTTGCGCGAGCCACTCCTTCTCCCGTTCCGTCCCATGCTTCCTGCAATTCGTTGCCTTCGCTCCAGATTGCCACGCAAGGGTGATTGCGGTCGCGAATAATCATATTGCTCAGGTCGGCTTTCCACCATTCATCAAAGTACTCAGCATAGTAGCCCGACTTCCATTTGTCGAAAGCCTCGTCGATGACAATGAATCCCATTTCGTCGCACAAGTCAAGAAACTCAGGGGCTGGTTGGTTGTGGCTGCAACGAATGGCATTCACACCGAATTCCTTGCAAATCTCCAGTCGCCTTTGCATGGAACGATAGGGCAGGGCTGCACCTAAAGATGCGTCGTCCTGGTGCATGCAGAAGCCTTTCAGCTTCAGTTGCTTGCCATTAAGCAGAAAGCCGCGGTCGGCTGTGAACTCGCATTTTCTCACGCCGAATGTGCTTTCATAACTATCCACTTTCTTCGAGCCAGCATAGACCTCCGTTGTCAGACGATAGACGTAGGGCGTTTCCACCGACCAAAGCTGGCAGCCTTTGAGAATCAGTTCGGTGTGAAAATCCACTTTTGCTCCTTTTGCAACGCTCAGAGTTTGTTTCTTGCTTTTCACAAGCGTTTTCCCCTTGTCGTCCTTCACGATTTGCACCACGCTCAGCGTCTTATTCGTTTCGCTTTCGTTCTCCACGGTAGTTCTCACGGCTACTGTGGATTGTGCTTCAGATACCTTTGGGGTTGTGATGTAAGTGCCGTAGGTCTGCACATGCACGGGATTCGACTTCAGAATCCATGCGTGGCGATAGATTCCTCCACCCGTGTACCAACGGGCATGTTGGTCATTGCCATCCTTGTTGTTGGCTCGGACGGCAATCACGTTTTCACCTCCATATATTATATAAGGAGTAAGGTCGTATTCAAGATAGCAGAAACCGTAAGGCCGAAATCCCAGATGATGGCCGTTGATATACACGTCGCTGCGGTTGTAGATGCCATCGAACAGCACAGAAATCTTCTTCCCCTCATCTTTCTTGCTCACTTCAAAAGTCTTTCTGTACCAACCGACGCCTCCGTGCAAATGCGCAATGGAACCCGAAACCTTGCTATCAAATTCCTGGCTGATACACCAATCATGAGGCAATTGCACGTCTTGCCATTGACTGTCGTCGAAATTCTTTGCCGAGTTGGACTTGGAATCCTGGTTAAGCGAGAATTTCCAGTCGAAATCGAAATTCGTTTTGCTTCGCTGAGCCACTGCAACGAGTGGAAGCAACAGGAAAAGGAGTGTGAGGCGATATTTCATGCTTTATTTAGTTAGATGGTTAGATTTCTATTGCAAAAGTAAGCATATTTTTTCAAAAACACTTTGTAACATACCTAAAAAATGTTCGATGATACAAATCAACAAAATTTGGTAACATCGAAAATGTAACATGTTACATATTGGCAATATTATAAAATATATGATAAAATGGGCTTGCCGTTCTTTTTGTAACTTTGCACTATCCGAATAAATATCCTCGGCAAAAGCGTAGGACAAAGTTGAACAGGTCCTTTCCCTCTGAATTATCACAAAACAAAATCTATATGAAAAAGTTACTTCTTACCATCGTTTGCTTGGCATCGCTTCTCACAATCGATGCCGCCAATCAGTTTGTCTTTTTCCAAAAATCGGAAGGACTGATTGCGCTCACTGAGTCTGGTTCTTCCATCTCGATTCAGTCCGACGCTTCCGACTATAAAGGTGTTCGGATTGCCGTCGAAAATCTCATGGCTGATTTGGAAAGTGCTACTGGAGTGAAGGCGTCTACCTCTGCGCCTTTCAATATCATGGTCGGTTCAATCGACAAGAGCAACATCAAGTCGAAACTGACGAAGGAACAACTCAGTCAGCTTCGTGGAAAGAACGAAAAGTTCCTCATCTGCGTGTCCGATGCACAAATCATCATTGCTGGAAGCGACCAGCGTGGCACCATCTATGGCATCTACGAACTGGCTGAACAGTTAGGTGTTTCGCCTTGGAGTTGGTGGGCAGATGTGCCAACAGTCAAGCACACACAAGTGTATCTCGCAAAGGGCAGTTATACCGATGGTGAACCAGCCGTTCGCTATCGTGGCATCTTCATCAACGATGAGGCTCCATGTCTTACGTCGTGGGTGAAGAACACCTATGGCACCTCGTTTGGCGACCATCGTTTCTATGCGCGTGTTTTCGAGTTGATTCTTCGTCTTCGAGGCAATTTCCTTTGGCCTGCCATGTGGAGTTGGGCATTCTATGCAGACGACCCACTCAACTCCCAGACTGCCAAGGATATGGGCATGGTGATTGGTACTTCTCACCATGAGCCAATGGCTCGCAATCATCAGGAGTGGGCACGTCATCGCAAGGAATATGGTGCGTGGAACTACTCCACCAACCAGCAAACCATCGACCGTTTCTTCCGTGAAGGCATGGAGCGTGCAAAGGACACCGAGGATGTCATCACCATCGGTATGCGTGGCGATGGCGATGAGGCCATGAGTAAGGACACGGATACAAAACTCTTGGAAAAGGTGGTCAGCAACCAGCGAAAGATTATTGCTAAAGCAACAGGCAAGGCTGCTAATAAGACACCACAGGTGTGGGCACTCTACAAGGAAGTACTCGACTATTACGATGCAGGCATGCGAGTGCCTGACGATGTCATCATGTTGCTTTGCGACGACAACTGGGGCAATGTTCGCCGTCTGCCTAATGCTCAGGAACGCAAGCACCCAGGCGGATGGGGCATGTACTACCATGTGGACTATGTGGGAGCACCACGCAATAGCAAGTGGCTTTGCAACACGCCTATTCAGAACATGTGGGAGCAACTCACGCTGACATACGACTACGGTGTTGACAAACTCTGGATTCTCAATGTGGGCGACATCAAACCGATGGAATACAGCATCACTGAGTTCCTCGACCTCGCTTGGAATCCTCATCGCTACGATGTCAACAACCTGCTCGACCACACACGCCAGTGGTGCGCACAGCAGTTTGGAGAGGAAAACGCTGCGGAAGCATCTCGCATCCTTAACCTCTATCTGAAATATGCGGGACGTAGCACAGCTGAAATGCTTGATGCCAACACCTACAATTTGGCTTCGGGAGAATGGAAAACCGTTGTCGATGAGTTCAGCCAGCTCGAACTCGATGCCCTGCGCCTCTTCACCCGTATGCAGTCCTCCCCCGTTTCTGGCGGTTCGCCGTCAGGCTCTTATCTGGATGCTTATCGCCAGCTCATCCTCTTCCCCGTTCAAGCCATGTCGAACCTCTATGCCATGTATTACGCACAGGCAATGAACCTCGCTCTTTATGCCAAGGAGAACGCGGCTGCCAATGATTGGGCAGACCGTGTGGAAGCCTGCTTCAAGCGCGATGCAGAACTCTGCCGTCAGTATAACGAGGACATTGCAGGAGGAAAATGGAACGGCATGATGACTCAGAAGCATATTGGCTACACATCGTGGAACGACAATTTCCCTCGCGACATCATGCCTCGCACACAGCGAGTAGGCGTTGTGACCGACGACGGAGCTTCGAATGCCAACAAGGGCAATCATGTCATAGAGCAGAAGAACGACCTCTCTGCCAATTACGTTGCCATCGAAGCCGAGCATTATTTCAAAGCCACTCAGCCAAACTCGCCAAAAGCATCGTGGACTATCATCCCATATATGGGTCGCACACTTAGCGGAGTGGCAGTCATGCCATATACAGAACCAACCGATGGAGCTGCGCTTACCTATAAGTTCCGCGCCAATGCTTTATCCGACAAGGTTTTGGTTTCCATCATGTGCAAGTCGAACCTCGCCTTTGCCCGTACCGAAGGACATCGCTATGCAGTCAGTCTCGATGGCGGAGCAGAACAGGTCATCAACTACAATGGTGAACTCAACGAGTCACCAAAGAACATCTATTCGGTTTATTATCCAACGGTGGCACGTCGTGTAAAGGTTGATGATGTTTCCTTCCCAATCTCTCAGGCTCAGGAACACACACTCACCATTCGTCCTCTCGACCCAGGAATTGTCTTCGAGAAAATCACCATCTTCCTCGATGGCAAAAAGCAAAACCTCTTCCTTGGAGGTGTTGAATAGAATTTCTCCCTTATTTTGAACTTGAAGTCCCATGTTCAGTGCATCTCTGCTGAACATGGGACTTTTCTTTAGTTTTCATTTGTCATCGTAATGACCGTATGCTGATAAGATGAGTACTACAACTTCTTTGGCTCTTATCTCATAAACCATTCTGTGCTTTTTGGTGATAGAACGAGACCATTGTCCGGTCCTGTCGCCTGTCAATTGATGTGGATGCCCAGTACCAGTTGTCGGATGTTCCATCAACTCAATAGCAAGTTTCAGTGCTTTCTTAAATGCTTGGGGCTCGTTTCGTTGTAATCGCTTCATGTCGGCATCTGCCTCATGAGAAAAAATCAACTCATACATTGTTGTTCAGGCATGAAAATGAGACAGCAACTCTTCTTTTGAAGAAATCCGAATACATTCACCACGTTCAATCTGTTCTTTAGAAACTTTGATTTTCGTGTTGAATTCCTCTTTCGTCATCGAGCAGTCATCTTCTGCTTTCGTGATTCGTTTTATGTATTTGGCAACTTTCTTTAAGACGCTTTCGTCTTCCACTGACGAAATATCTTGAATTAGCTGGTATTTCAGTTCTATCGTATTCATAGTTTGCAAATTATTTCTGCAAATATACATCTTTTTCTATAATCCACCTCTTTCTGTGTCAAAAAAAATCTCCACGCATCAAACCATCGATGTGTGGAGATTTTTTATTTTTCATTCTTTATTTTTCATTTCACGAACTTCTTTCCGTTCACAATGTAGATGCCGTGAGGAAGTTCGTTCAGTTTCATCTTTACAACTTGTCCGTTCAGGTTATAGACTTGTCCGTCTGTATTCACCACTTCCACGTTCTTGATGGCAGAGAATTCTTCGTCCTTACCGTCAATCACCATCTTCACATTCGACGTGTTGGCAGGAATCACGAAATAAGCCTTGCCACCGCTGAGTGGGCTGTTCTTCGAAGCATCAGCGTAAGGTTTGTACAACTTGTCGGCTGCTCCAAGGAACATGTTCGTGCCATCTGTAGCAAGAGTCGTGGCCTTCAGCGTACCCACGTAAGCATATCCACTTCCAGCATCAACACTTACGCCTTCAGTAGCCTCAATCTTCACATTCTCGAATGTCACATCATCCAGATTCACCGTGCTTGCCGTTGTCTGCAAACCGGCCTCTGGGTCAATCATAATCAGGTAAGGCACACCAGCATACATGATTTTCTTACCTGTCGTCACGTCGTCAGTGAGTTTCTTGAAACTAATGTAAGAGCCTATAGCAGTATCCACCTCTCTCAACTTCGTTTCCATGCCAATAGCTGCCTCAAAGTCTTTTTTCGTCATCGTGAACGGCAAGCAAATCGTACACCATCCATCAGCGTACAAGTTGCCACGGTTGGACATTTTAAGGTTTACATTTTCGCCAATGTAGTCTTCGTATGTTGTTGCGTCAGTATTTGCCATGTCAAATGTGAGGTCACTAATGGTTTCTTCTTCCTCACCTTCAATATGAAATTTCACGGAACCAAAAGTCACACGAGCAAAAGCACGAGACCCTTTAATACTTTCACTCGTTGCATTCACCATAGATGCATGACTCTCATAAATGTCATCTGTAAATACATAGTCCGTACTAATGTCAATGTTTGTTCCTGTGAATAAAGTACCATAAAAGAAATGTATATTATCAAAGGTCACAAAGTCACCATTATAACCTTTGGTTGCATCTGAGTTTCTATAAACAACAACATCGCTGAATGTTGGATTCGATACATTTGTTGTTGGCTTAATGAGATAAGGGTATCCAGCCTTGATACTCTTGTCTGTCAGCTTGCTGAATTCCATCGTAACACCATCTGCATTCATGCTTGTATGGGTAGCAAGTTCATACGAACAACCCAGTGCTGCTGTTATCTGCTCTTCTGTGGCATCAAATGGCAGACAAAACGTATTCCAGCTACCGCCAACCAAAGTTCTGTTGATGGTGCTTACATCAGCATATTTATACAAATTAGCATTACTGTTCCAAGGGTCATGGAATAATCCTGTGTTAGTCCATTCTGCTTCAGGATTATATGTGGTTTGTATTTTTTTGTTCAGTAATTCGGTTCTCCATCCAGCTGCGCTTGATTGAAGCAGTGGAATCATGTCGTTCAAGAAACGCTTCAATTGCGTTTTGTGATCCGACAATGTCATGGGGCTTTTGTCTCCAACACCTTGAGTTTCATATTCCCAATTTATTTCATTGCCGTTCTCGTCTGACCAGCGGTATGAGTTGAGAAGGAAAGATTGTTCTATCGGACTGGCAATAGCATCAATATCATTGCATAAATTTGTATAAAGTCCATTGCCAACCAGTCTATTCACCTTTTGATAAACTTTCTCCACAAAAGTGGCACTGGAATGAAGTCCATTGAAAATACCTTTAACTTGTCCGTTGTCAAATGTTTCAGCTAATTGTACGCCTGTGCCCCAAATTTTATTGCAGTTATTAAAAGCAAGGTCTTTGTCCCATATAGGTCCCCAATGAAATTTCTTGTCGGAATTGGTTACATGTCCTTTTATGGCAAAATATCCGTCGAAATCGCCAGTAATATCAGTGCCGATATAGAAATTTACCATACTTTCTATGTCGTTGTTGTCTTCCCATGCATCGCTGTACCATGACAAAAAGCCCTTGTTCCAGTTGGTTTCCCATGTCTTAATCTCATTGAGAAGGTCTTCTACATCCGCGCTGAGCCAATCGTCAGTGTCTGGGTTCTTCACATTTGTGATAAAAGGCGGGGCATCTCCACTTGCAGTAAAACAAGGTGCATCCATTTGATTTTCCATGGAAGTGTATTCTATCATCCAGTCGTTATCTTCATCTATGTCAACACGATTGCTCCCTACTTCTACATGATCAGAAATTTGGTACAGTCCACGGTAGTCGGTTTTGCCATTTTTGTCGATAAAAACCAAATCCACAAACTGATAGCCAGGGCAGAATGGCATTCCAACATATTGTGCTATGTGGTAGGTGATGGCATTGCGTATGTTTGAGTGGTCGTGCGCATTGGCAAATAATACCCAGTTACGCTTGGTATAGCCACGTCCTAACAAATCATGCTTATGTTGTTTTGCGAATTTCAAGCGATAAGGTCTTTTCGAATGAGCTGACGTTAAGTTTCCTCTCACTTTGATTTGCACTTCATCAGTGAAGTCTTCCATTGTACCAGTTCCACCAACCAATGTAATAGTTGCATTATGATAATCTGCAATGTCATTGCCTCCAGAGATTCTTGTTTTAAACAATTCGTTATCGATATTGTCAAGATTGACATCCGAAATCGTTATATAAAGGGTGGGCAAGTTGGTGATTTGTGTACGAGCGGCAATCTTTGCCTCCACTTCAGCAGACATCTTCTTAGTCTGTCCCCAACTTGTGCTTGTTGCCATCAGCAAAATGGCTGTCAGTAATGTGGCTTTAAGTAAATTTCTTTTCATTTTCTTGTGATTTTTAGTGTTGGTGACAATATCACCACAGTGACATTTCCGTGGTTATTTCTTCCTGATGGTTCTCTTCCCAGTCGTTGCGCTCTTTGGTGCGGGCGTTAATAGGGTCGCCAGATGCATCTCCAGCAGTGTCAAACTGCTGCATGAAATTCTTGTACAGAGTGGTGACAACAGGTGTTGTACACGGTGTCACATAGTTTTTCCTTTTCATTTTTGTTCTCTTTCTATATGTTAGTTTTTGTTTAGTAATATGGTCATGCTGAAGCCAATAACGGCAAAGCCACTCACACACAAGCTCAATATCCGCTCCTTCTTCAAGTGGCGGATATAGTGATTGTTTTTTCCGATGAAAGTGATTCTACGACTTATCTCAATAGTCTGTACAGCAGTGTTTTGCCGTGGCTGTTAGATAAAAATCGGCGGCAAATTTATGAAAAATCACCAATTAACAAACTTTTTTTCATGTATTTTAGAGCATGTTTGTTTGCTTGCATTATCTTTTCCCGCTTCGTTTCTTCGATATTTCCTAATTCCTGTTTTGAAACAACAAAGCGGACGAAGGCTCGTTTGCATTGCGCCGAGCGTTCGTCCGCTTTCATTTGAGCGTTCGAAAAGATTCGTTTGAACGCTCATTTTTCCAATCAGTCCCTAAAGTCTCAGAATTCCCGTCAGTTCAGATTATCTCAGGTCCATAAATGGGATGCTGCCATCGGCATTGCGTTGGAATTCGCGATAGGCAGCCGTGCGACGGAATCCGTTGCCTTTCGAGACAGTGCCGTCGTGGTAGAACAGATAGGATTTTCCTTTGAAGTCGATGGTTCCGCCGTGGATGGTGAAGGAACCTGGCGATGTGGTCGTTATCTTGCCTTGATACTGCCAAGGACCGTGGATGCTCTTCGAAGTGGAGTATGCCCAGTGCTCTGGCACACCACCTGCGGCATACTCAAAGTAGTAGGTGTCGCCCATCTTGTAAATCCACGGTGCTTCCTCGAAGCCTGTCTTCATGATGCGCTTGTGGAGTCCGTAGTCGTACTTCACCACGTTCGGACCAAATTGGCTTTCGTCGTTCACAGGGATTGCCTTGATGCCCTTGTTCCCAAACGACTCGTCGATACTCACCATGTCTTTGTTCAGTTTGGCATACCAGCATCCGTTGTTTCCCCAGAACAGGTATGCCTGCCCATCGTCGTCGATGAAAACGCTTGGGTCGATAAAGCCTGGATAACCAGGGATGAGCGGTTTGCCAATCGGGTCTTTCCAAGGTCCTTCAGGACGGTCGGCAACAGCCACACCAATGCCGTGGGTGTTGGCTTTCATGTCTTTGCAAGCCACGTACCAATACCATTTTCCGTTCCTTTCGATGGCTTGCGAAGCCCAGGCGTTGTCGCCTTGCTCTGCCCATGTGAACACTGCGGTTGACATGACGATGCCGTGGTCAGTCCAGTGTTCCATGTCGGTGGTGGAGAACACTTGCCAGTCGGGCATCTTGAAGTAGGTGGCGGTGTCGGCATCATGGCCTGTGAATACGTAGAGGCGGTCGCCACTCACCACGGGCGCTGGGTCGGGGTTATAACGTGCTTTGGAGATGTACTGTGCAGAACCAATCTTTGGTTCTGTATCTCTGCTGACCATGATGACCTCTCCTGCCTGTGTTTCTACGTCGTATTCATACACGTTCTTCAGGTTTGGCTGATTAGGGTTTGCTTTGCCGTTCAGGACGGGTGAAGCCACATCAGCGCGAGTCAGGAAATCGTTAGGACATGCACCCACGGCGCGTTTGAGTCCCTTGCCTTTCAGAGGAACATACGAACGAAGACGAAGCACACCTCCCACTTTGGAACGAATGGATGCTGATTGCAGTTTTCCGTCTGCCCAGTTCATATCCACTTCGAATCCACCTCGTGCCTTCAATCCCTTCACGCTGCCTTGTGCCCAAGCATCGGGTAGGGCAGGGAGCAAGTGGACGGCACCATCGTGGCTTTGGAGCAGCATTTCGCTCACGCCAGCCGTGTAGCCAAAGTTTCCGTCGATTTGGAATGGTGGATGCGCGTCGAAAAGATTAGGATAGACACGTCCCTCAGGGAATTGCCGTGCCTCGGCATCGCTTGGCAGGAGGCTCAACAGGTTGCTGACAATCGTGTAGGCGTGGTTGCCGTCGAGCATACGTGCCCAGAAATTGATTTTCCAACCCAAACTCCAGCCTGTTGCCATGTCGCCACGTTGCAGCAGCGTGTTCTTGGCTGCTTCGAAGAGTTCGCGGTTTTCGTAAGGCGAAATCTGGTTCGAAGGATAGAGTCCGTAGAGGTGTGAAATGTGGCGATGTCCGTCGCGAGGATTGTCCATGTCCTCCATCCATTCCTGCAACTGGTTGTGCTGACCAATCTGCATCGGTGGCAACTGCTGAATGGCACGACGCAACGAATCCTTGAATGCCTGTGTCTCTAAGCCTAAGATGTCGCTGGCTTTCAGCGCTTGCGTGAGTGCGTCGAAAGCAATCTGGTTGTCCATCGTGCAGGCTGCCGTGATGGGACCATGCTCAGGCGAAACGGATGGTGCGCTGACCAACCAGCCTGTGCGTGGGTCTTTCACTAAATAGTCGAGGTAGAAGAGTGCTACACCGCGAAGCACGTCGTAGTAGTCGAGCAGGAATTGCTTGTCGGCGGTGAAGAGATAGTGCTGCCAGATGTGGGTGGAAAGCCAAGCTCCGCCCGATGGCCACATACCAGCGGCGGCGAAATCCACAGGGCCTGCAATGCGCCAGAGGTCGGTGTTGTGGTGTGCTGTCCAACCGCGGGCTCCATACATGTCGCGGGCGGTCTTTCCGCCTGTCACTAATAGCTCTTTCAGCATGGCGAAGAGAGGTTCGTGGCATTCGCTCAGGTTGGCAACTTCAGCAGGCCAGTAGTTCATTTCCGTGTTGATGTTGATGGTGTATTTGCTGTCCCACGGTGCATTCTTGGCAGCGTTCCACACACCTTGCAAGTTGGCAGGCTGTCCTCCTTCTTGCGAAGAGCAGATGAGCAAGTAGCGGCCGTATTGGTACATCAGCACGGCTAAGGATGGGTCGTTGCCGTTCTTGAACTTGCGGATGCGCTCCGTTGTTTCTTGTTGTGATTCAGCGGTTTGTGGAAGAGTCAGCACGACGCGGTCGAACTGCTCGCTGTATTTCTTCTGATGCTGTGTGAGTGCCTTCTTGAAGTTCTTCTGCATGGCGTTCTGCAAAGCCTTCTTGTTCTTGGCTGTTGCGTCACCGTTCACTTGCTGGTAATTCACAAAATTGGTGGCTGCACTGATGTAGAGGGTGGCTTCCGAAGCGTTTTCAACACCCAAGCATCCGTTGGTCAGCACTTTTCCGTTGGTTTTCACAGCCACGCGGATTTCTGCTTTCAGGGCAGCTGGCACGCCTTCCTGCTCCACGCCGTCACAAACAACGACCATCTGCTCGCCGTCCATTCGCACGCTGGCGGTGTGAGGTGTCTCATGCGAGAGTGTGAAGTGGAGGGCTCCTTTCTTGCTGGCTTTCAAATGGATTTCCACCACTCGGTCCGTCAGTGAGGCGATGGCACAACGCTCAAAGCTGATGCCGTCAGCCTGAAAACGTGTCGTTGCCACTGCATGGCTGATATCTAATTCTCGGCTGTAGTTGCTCACGTTCTGCAAAGAACCGAAGTTGATGAACAAACTGCCCATGCTGAGGAAGCGCATTCCGTTCTTTCCTGCGAAGAAATACTTGTCGCACAGGTTTTGTGCCTCTTTGTTCTTGCCCTCGAAAATGAGTTGCTGGATTTCCTTCAGATGCTCCTTGGCATCGGGACGGTCGTTGTTGTAAGGACCGCCACTCCAAAATGTTTCTTCGTTGAGCTGGATTTCCTCCTTCTCAATGCCGCCAAACACCATAGCGCCCATGTTGCTGCAACCGATGGGCAGGGCTTCAGTCCAGTTCTTCGCTGGTTGACTGTACCACAATTTCATGTCCTGCGCTTGAATACGCATTGCCGTCAAGCAAATGACCAATAAAATGAGTTTCTTCATAATTGTTATTGTTATTATTTTCGTTATCGTTTTGTGATTGTTTTCGTCATCGTTCTCTTGATTGTTTTGTTTTTGTCATCGTTCTCATTCTTCCCACAACTCCCATCCTTCTCATCTTCCTCATTTCCCTCGCAAATTTAGCACAAAAACCCTCTTCCTTCCAAAAAATAATGTAACGACTCTTTTCAATTTTGTTTCAACTTGCAAAATATTTGCACATTTCCGCATTTTTTTGCAACTTTGCATCAGAAAACGGTGTCTATAGCCCCTATCACCACCGTTCCTCGAAGTTCCGCTTCGAGGCCCTATATCCTCTATTAACCTTTAAACAATTAACTCAATATGAAGCGTTCATCCCTCCTTCTCAGTTTGCTCCTTGTAGCAAGCGTGAGCATTGCACAGACTGCTCGCAAATTTGTGCTACCTAATTCCGCTGATGGCAAGTCGGAAATCACGGTCTTCCTGCCTCAGAATCCAACGGGCCGTGCCGTGGTGTGCTGTCCTGGCGGTGGTTATTCCCACTTGGCTATGGCTCACGAAGGCTACGACTGGGCACCATTCTTCAATTCCCGTGGCATTGCTCTGGCTGTGTTGAAATACCGTATGCCTAACGGTGACCGCAACATTCCGATGAGTGACGCGTTCCAAGCCATTCAGACGCTTCGTGACAGCGCAGAGGTGTGGAACCTGAACCCTTACGACATTGGCATCATGGGTTCATCGGCTGGTGGACACTTGGCTTCCACTGTCAG
Organism: Prevotellaceae bacterium UBA4361; assembly: GCA_002393575.1. Classification (GTDB taxonomy): domain Bacteria; phylum Bacteroidota; class Bacteroidia; order Bacteroidales; family Bacteroidaceae; genus UBA3839. The sequence continues at coordinate 27,720 of DGSN01000069.1, forward strand.
CACTCATGCCGATGCAGCTGTTCGTCCTAATTTCACCATCCTCTTCTATCCTGTTGTCTCTATGAATGAGCGTGAGTCTCACAAAGGTTCATGCGTGGGTTTCCTTGGTGACCAGCGTTCGGACAAGAATCTCGTGAGGGAATTTTCCAATTTCAATGCAGTGCGTCGTCACCTCACGCCTCCGTGCGTCATCATGCTTTCCAGCGATGATGGTGTTGTTCCTCCTCCAACCAACGGCGTTGCCTACTACAATGCGATGGTTCACCAAGGCAACTACTGTGCGCTCTACACCTATCCTTCGGGTGGACATGGATGGGGTTCACGCACCAATTTCAAGTATCATTCGCTGATGGAGTCGGAACTCTCCACTTGGCTCGAAAACCTTCCTTCGCCTAAGAAAGATGCTATCCGCGTGGCATGTATCGGCAATTCCATCACCGACGGTTCTGGCATTTATGCAGCCGACACCCACGGCTATCCTGCTCGTCTGCAAGAGAAGTTGGGCAGTGGCTACAACGTGAAGAATTTCGGTGTGGGAGCGCGTACCTTATTAAATAAAGGTGACCATCCTTACATGAACGAACAGGCTTGGCGCGATGCTTTGGCTTTCAATCCAAACATTGTTGTCATCAAACTGGGTACAAACGACTCGAAAACTGCTAATTGGGTTCACAAGGACGAATTCCGTAAGGATTACCAGCAGATGATTGATGCACTTCGTGCTTTGCCATCGAAGCCAACAATCTATCTCTGCACACCAATCCCAGCTTTCAAGACGCAATGGACCATCACCGATTCTGTCATCACCAACGAGGTGATTCCTCAGATTCGTAAGGTAGCCAAGAAAAACAAACTCACCGTCATCGACCTCCACACTCTCTTCAAGAACGACGATGGCAAGCAAATCCAAAGTGACGGCATTCATCCTAACGATGCCGGTGCCCTTCAGCTCGCCACAATCATCTATGAGAAATTGAAGAATGAAGAGTGAAGAGTGAAGAATGAAGAATGAAAAATGAAGAATGAAGAATGTTCCCATTCTCATCCCTCCCATTATCCCCATCCTCCCCATCCTCCCCATTCACCCCATTCACCCCATTCCTCCCATTCACCCCATTTCTCCCATTCACCCCATCCTCCCCACCTTATATATAATATATATCCCTCTTCCAATCGGCTCAAAAAAGCAGAAAATATGTTCAATGGCATAAATCAACCCTAAAACACTGCATTTTATCAAAAAATCTTTATTTTTTTTGTTTTTCACTAAAAAAAAACAACAAAATTATTTTGAGTAAAGATTTTATTCGTATATTTGCAACGAAATTCGGATTGATTAGGCACACAAGATGAAATAAAATACCATTATAAACCCGAGAGTAGTCAAATACCCCTGGAGATAATTTAAAAATCGATTAATCACTTTTTTAAATAACTTCTTTTTATTAATTTAAATTTTTTATTAACATGAAGAAATTTACAATTTTGCTTTCTGCTCTGTTTGCATTCAGTGCATCGAGCTTTGCGCAGGAAACTCAGGGAATTGACCCACAGGCTCCTGTTGACACTCAGATGAGTAACTACGATGGTGATGGCTACTATCGTCTGAAGAACGCTTCTGGCCGTTACCTCAAGACTTTCGGTAAGGTGCTCGACACTACGTTCACTCCTGAAGCTATTAAGATTTTCAACACTGCTCCATCTCTGAACATGGTTAATACTTATGCTGAAACTTGGACTGATCCAGGTACGGTTTTCCACATTACGGAAACACAGAATGGTATTGATCTTGCATGTCAGTTCACTTCTCTTCTTAGCAACGAGAACTATGGTGGCATGATGGAAGCTCTCAAGAAGCTTGGTGTTGACCCTTCTGAGACTGACCCAGCTATCTCTATCATTCCTTCAGGTGTTGAAGAACCTGGTGGTGGTGAGTACTATCTGATTTCTACTTTCGAAAACTTCGGTCCAGCTATCTACAATGCTTACACTAAGGCTGACGAGACTTTGAAGACTCAGTTGGAAGAGTTCGCTAAGAAGGTAGGTATTCCTAACAACCCTCTCACTGGCAAGCCATACATGCCAGGTCTGAAGCAGGTTGAGCGTCTTTATTTCACTGATGCTGCCGGCATCCTTGGTGATGAAGATTACAACGCTGAAGTAGGTGGTCAAATCGGTGCTTTCACAGTAAGCTATGATTTCTTGGATCCAACTCAGGAAGTTCTCGTTATCAATGACGAAGGTGTTGGTGTTAAGGTTAAGTCTCAGAACTCTCTCTGGTCTATAGAAAAAGTTTCAGAAGAAGGCAATATCTTTGGAGTTAATAATGGTGCTTTGAACTACGAGAGTGGTAAGAATGATTTCGAAAAGGGTCACTATTATCAAACACTTTATGTTGACTTCCCATTCGAAGTTGCTTCTACTAGCGTAGACAATGTGAAAATTTGGGTTGCTACTGAATTGGAAGAGGTAAGTCCTACTCTTAAAAAACTTCACATGGAGCAGAGAGATGCAGTTGCTGCAGGAACTCCAGTCGTAATCGAATGTGCAACAAAAGCAGCTTATTTTAATGTTCTTCTGCCTCAAGATAATAATGAACAGGCTGTTGAAAATAATCTCCTTAGTGGTACTATTATCCTCAACACCAATCTTGCTGTTACAAGCGAAGATGCTATCACTGCTTCTGACAAGAAGGCACAGGCTGCTTATGATCCAACTACACAGTATCTTTTGGGATATGGTGTAACTAATAAGACAGATTTGTCTTTCTACCAAGGCGATGAGAATATTAAGTACCTCCGCAGTAACCGTGCATATCTCGACCTTACTAAGATTGCTGGTGATGTTCCTGCTGGTGGCATTAAGTTGAACTTCGGTGACAAAGAGGTTGACGCTATCGACGTTATCAACGCTCAGAACACTGTTAAGAACGTTTATGATCTCTCTGGTCGTCGCGTAGAGAACCCAACAACTGGTCTTTACATCGTAAACGGCAAGAAGGTTCTTGTTAAGTAATTTCACTTACTGAATTAAGAATTCCTTTTAGTCATTTATTCATTAACAAACTTCAAAAACAAATAATTAGAAATTATGAAGAAAGCATATATTGCACCAGAGTGCACAAACGTACAGATGCCTGAGAACTTCTGCGAATCTTGGAATATCAACGGTAGTCCAAAAGATTTCACTCAAGAGCAATTCTAATCCAACGATTTAGAAACTTATTCATTTAATAACGATGGCGGTTGTGGTTTATCTACAACCGCCATTTTTGTTCTTACGTTATTAATACTTGTTGCTTCTTAGTAAGTTCCCATATTTGCATTAGTACTGTCCCATATTTATTCCAGTACTTCCCCTTAGTTGTTTTCTTCTATCCCCATTCTTCATTCTTCATTTTTCATTCTTCATTTTTATGAAAATTCTTATTATGGGTGCCTCTTCTGGCATGGGTTATGAATTAGCGAAACTGATGCTTCGTGATGGACATACTTTAGGTTTGGCTGCTCGTCGTTTACAACCACTCAAAGAGTTGCAAACGGCATATCCACAACAAGTGAAGATTTCTGCCATTGATGTTACTGCTGCTGATGCACCTCAAAGAATCCAATCACTTATAGAAGAATTAGGTGGCATCGATATTTATTTTCATTCCTCTGGTATTGGTAAACAGAATTGGATGCTTGATGCAACAATAGAAGAAGCAACCCTTCGTACCAATGCACTTGGATTCACACAGTGTATAGGAACTGTTTATCGTTATTTTGCTTCGCGTCCTGAAGGGGGACATATCGCTTGCATTTCCAGTATTGCAGGAACGAAAGGACTGGGTGTTGCACCCTCATATAGTGCAACCAAGGCTTTCCAAAATTGTTATATGCAAGCATTGGAACAACAGGCGAATATGCGCCATTTACCTATACGTTTTACGGATATTCGACCTGGTTTTGTTGATACTGCGCTTCTGAACGATTCTCATCATTATCCCATGCTCATTCAGCCAGAGAAAGCTGCACGGCAAATCTACAAAGCTCTTTTGCGCAATCGCCATGTTGTCGTCATTGATTGGCGTTATCGTTTACTCGTTCCTTTGTGGAAGCTTCTTCCAAATGCTATCTGGAGAAGACTGCGGATTCGCACGAGGGATGGGGAGTGATGGGAGGAATGGGATTAATGGGGAGAATGGGATTAATGGGAAGAATGGGATTATAATGGAAATGGATGATTAATTGGTTGAATCGTTGTTGTCGTTTTCGTGACGCTTCATGTATTCGCTTGGTGTCATGCCATAGACTTGTTTGAAGCTGGTGGAGAAGGTGGAGACTGATTTGAAACCCGTGGCAATGCTGACATCGGTGATGTCGAGGTGTTTGGAGGCAAGGAGTTTTGCTGCTTGCGTCATGCGGATGCTGCGCAGGAAATTGCCTGGAGTCTGTCCAGTGAGGTCCTTGATTTTGCGATGAAAATGCACACGGGAGATGCCTACCTTGTCGGCAATGTACTCGATGTTCAAATCTGTATTGGATAGATTTTCGTTGACTACTTTCATGACGCGCTCCATGAGGTGTTCGTCAGCCGACTGCACTTCTACGTCGTCAATGTTTTCTTCGGTCTGTTGTTCTGTTTTGAACTTCCCTTGAAGAACGTGGCGAGAGTGGAGCAGATTGCTGATGGTGGAGCGTAGCACTTCCATGTTGAAAGGTTTGGTGAGGTAAGCATCCACACCGATGGAGAGTCCTTCGATGCGGTCCTTGTCCTCGCTCTTTGCGGTGAGGAGGATGACAGGGATGTGGTTGGTCAAGAAGCTGTTCTTCACGGATTTGCACAGTTGTATGCCATCCATCTTTGGCATCATCACGTCGCTCACGATGATATCTACTTTCTTTGGGTTTTGCTGCACAAATTCCCAAGCTTCTTGTCCGTTTGCACATTCTGTGACGGTGTAGTCGGCAGACAGCTCGCTGTGGACATACTGACGAATTTGTGCATCGTCTTCCACGATGAGCACATGTCTGTATTTTGAATTGTTTTTTTCTTCCGTGTTTTCCACAGGCAGTTTCGTGTCGAGTACTTCGGCGAGGGCTTGAGTCTCTTGTGTATCAGTTGCCTTTTCCTTTGTCTTGTCTAATGCAGTCGGCATTTCCAAAGTGAATTGTGTGCCTTGTCCTTCAGGGTTGTCACCAACGGAGATGGTGCCTTCATGTAGTTCGATAAGCATCTTTGTGAGGTTTAGACCAATGCCTGTACCCACATATCCGTTGTTGTGTGTGTCTGAATAGAAGCGGTCGAACACTCGGTTTCGGTCTTCGAGTGGAATGCCTATGCCCGTGTCAGTGACTTTCAGCGTGAAGTGCTTGTTGTCGCTGCGCGTGAGGTTCATGGTGATTTTTCCGTTGTCGGGTGTGAACTTGAGTGCGTTCGACAACAGATTCATGATGACTTTGTCGAAGTTTTGCGTGTCGATACAAACAGGCATGGAGTCGATGCCTTCGTGCAGGAATTGCATGGAGATGTTGCGTTGCTGGGCTGAGGCATTGAAGAGTTCGTGGAGATTTTGCAGGAACGGAACGAGGTCGGTCCTGCTGTAGGAAAGTTGGAACTGTCCTTTCTCAATTTTACGAGCATCCATCAGTTGGTTGATGAGTCGAAGGATGCGCTGTGCGTTGAGGTAGATGATAGAGTAGGAGCGATGCCGTTCCGTGTCGTCGTCGTTCTTCATCAGTTTCTCCAAAGGCGACGTGATGAGCGTCATTGGGGTTCGGATTTCGTGACTGATGTTCATGAAGAACTGCATTCGTGCCTCGTTGAGTTCTTCCTCCTGCTTATGCCGTGCCAGAATCTTTCGTGCTTTCTCGCGCTCACGATATTGCTGGTAGAGGAAATAAGCGATGGCAAGAAGAATGAGCGTGTAGATGAGTTTAGCCCAAATCGATGCGTACCATGCGGGATGAATCTGCACGACGAATTGTTTTTCCTCGGATTTCTGGTTGAAACTCTCTGCATGAATGGTGATGCGATAAGTTCCCACCTGCATACTGTTGAACACGATTTGGTTCTGTCCTGGTGGCACTTGTTGCCATTCGCCGTTGTTCACCTTATAATAATAGGTGACTTGCTGTCCGCCGATGAGCATCGATGTGAATTCGAGGGCAAAGGTGCGGTCGTCGTGGCACAAGTCGGCACGTTTCACTGAGTCAATCCAATCGTCCAGAATAACGTAGTGTCCTGACTTCTCTCCCACATTCACCAAGTGGTTGTTCACGTAGAATCCTGTGAATCGGAGTTCGAGTGGAGAAGCCTCCGCATCTGCATCCACTTGCTTCGGATTGAAGTAAGTGATGCCGTTAATACCGCCAAAATAGATGTTGCCATTCATGGAAGCATGGGCTTGCGACGTGAATTCATTTCCCTGAATGCCGTCTCCCACGCGGAACACGCGGATGCTGTTGTCTTTAGGGTTGAGACAAGCCATGCCGTTGAGTGTCGAAATCCAAACACGATGGTTGGCATCGATTTCTGCACTGCACACTTTGTTGGATGGCAGACCGTCGGCTTTCGTAAACATCTCGCTGCTCAAATCAATGCTGTTGACTTTTGCCAACCCCTCATTGGTCGATGCCCAAATAGTGGTGCCGTCGCATGTGATTTGTGAAACATTCGTGCGTCCAAGGATTTTCTTTTCCCATCTGAGTCGGTTGACGCCCGTGATGGTCAACACTTCCAAACCGTCGCTCGTGGCGAGGTACATCATGTTGTCTTTGATGAGAATGCCCGAGATGTAAGAGTTGTGGATGATATTGAGTACTGGGTTGTTCGTTCCGTTGTGGTAGTGGACGAGTTGCTTTGTCTCCAAGTTGTAACCATAAAGGAAATCCCCGTTGGTACACATCCATACCGTCTTGAATTTGTCTTCAGCCAAGGCAAATACATGATGGATGGACTCTCCGCCTGGCACCACATCGCCAAAGGAACGGCATTGGTGAGTGGCGGGATTCATCAACGACAATCCTCCTAATGAACCTCCGAGCCATAGCTGACCTTCTGAATCCTTGAGGATGCCCATGATGGTTGGTGGCACGTTGGGAGTCGGAATGTAGTTCTGCACGCCGCCTGCTTGCGGTGCTTTGTAGTGTTCCGACAGAGTGCCGTCGGCGTTGATGTGATAAATACCGCAGTTGTCGGTGCAGACCCACATCGCGTTGTTGTCTGCATCGGGCAGGAGAGCCGTGACGCAGTTGGTGCCAATTGTGTTGCGTAGAGCCGAGCGACGCCCGATGTATTCGAAGTGGGAAGTGTTGTTGGGCTGGACGATGACACCTTTCCAATAGACACCAACCCATTTGTTTCCGCTGTGGTCGATGAAGAAATCCTTCACGTTCGACACCGCCAAGTTGTAGTCGTTTGCCTTGATGCTGCTGAGCGTGGTCTCTCCTGTTCGTTCGTCATACACGTGCAGTCCGTTGCCGTCGGTGCAAAGGTAAATGTGTCCTTTCTCGTCGCTTCTGATGTTGGAGATGAAGAAATTTGCATCAACCGATGAAATGCGGTCGAATTGATGCTCCGACTCGTCATAGACGAGCAGTCCGTCACGCTCAGTGCTGAGATAGATTTTGCCCGATGAGCTTTCGCAGATTTTCGTGATGTTGCCTTGTATGTCGATGGAATGGAGCAGACGCTCGTTCTTGTCTAAAAGGTGAACCGAGTGATTGGAGAGTAGCCAAATGCGCTTTTTGCTGTCGTTGAGTATCTGGCGCATGTTACCGTGCTGGCTAAATCCATTGTAGTAAACCGCATGGTATTGCTGCACACCATCTTTGATGTCTTTGCTCTTTTTCAGTTGGTAGATACCATAACCAGCCGTAATCGCATAGATGTTTCCGTCGTGTGTTCGTGAGAGGGTGGAGATGTGTGCTTGTATGCTGTCCCCCTCTGGGTTGATGAGTGGAACATCGTAAAGTCGGTTGGTTTTCACATTGAGAATCTGCATACCGTCGGAGTCCAAGCCGATGAGGATGGTTTGCGGGTCGATTTCCACCACGTCGGTTGCGTAGTTGCTTTTCATGGCGTAGTTGGCGGGTGCATCCTGAGAATAGACGTTGATTTTTGCGCCATCGTAGCGGTTGAGTCCGTTGGTCGTGCAAATCCACACGTTGTGCCGACTGTCTTCGTAGAACGAACGAATGCAGGTGTTAGATAGTCCGTTGTCGGATGTGAATGAAATCACGCCCTGGGCAACTGCTTTTGTGCAGAAGATGAACAGTATGCTTAGTAATGTGCTTATTCTGTTAGGTTTCATTTGTGTTTCAGAATGCTTGTATTGATTACAAATAAGGTAGATACGGCAAAGTTACGAAAAATGCTTGATGTGAAAAAAAGAAAAAAGGAATTTTTTATGAGATGATAGGAATGATGGTAAATATGGGAATTATGGGATGTTCCAAAAACAAAATGACGAAATTTTTGCTTGCAAACTTGAATTTCCTTATCTTTGTTGGCAATTAAGGTCTAAGGTCTTGAGTCTAAGGTCTAAGGTCTGGGGTCGCCTTTGACTTTTGTCCTTTGACCTTTGTCCTTCGACCTTTGACCTTCGACTTATTAACGATTACTAAATAAAAAGCAATGAAACAAATCAACTTGTTTTTGGCACTATGTGCTTTCTCCCTTTCTTCGTTGGCTCAGAATGCCAAGGTGAGCGGTCCCGATGGCAAACTCGTCGTGAGCGTTGATGTGAATGGTGGCAAAGCCACGTATTCGGTGAACTACGATGGCAAGACCGTGTTGGATGCCTCTCCACTCGGATTCCAAGCCAATATCGGCGATTTCACGCATGGGCTGAGCTTTGTCGATGCAAAGGAAAGCAAAGTGCATGAGCAGTATCAGATGAACCGCTCGAAATTCAGCTATGTCACTTACGATGCCAATCAGCTGAAGGTGAATTTGAAGAACGGCAAGAACGTGCCTTTCTCTGTCACCTTCCAAGTGTCGAACAACGACATCGCCTTCCGCTACGAAATGAATCGGGCAGGCGAGACTGGCTCTATCCGCATCATGAGCGAGAGCACTGGTTTCGACTTCCCAACCAACACCACCACTTTTCTCACTCCGCAGAGCGATGCCATGATTGGATGGAAGCGCACCAAACCAAGCTACGAGGAAGTCTATAAGGCTGACGAACCGATGACTACCCGTTCGCAGTATGGTCATGGCTTCACGTTCCCATGCCTGTTCAAGGTGAATGGCGGCGTATGGGTGCTGGTGAGCGAGACGGGCGTGGATGCCAAGTATTGTGCTTCGCATCTCAGCGACATGCAGGGCGACGGACTCTACACCATCGCTTTCCCTATGGCAGAGGAAAACAACGGCAACGGCAGTGTGGAGCCAGCCTTTGCACTTCCTGGCGCAACGGCATGGCGTACCCTCACCGTGGGAACTACGCTCAAGCCTATTGTCGAAACGACAGTGCCTTTCGATGTGGTTCGTCCACGTTATGAAACAACCCACGACTATCGCTTTGGCAGAGGCACATGGAGCTGGATTGTTTGGCAAGACGGCTCTATCAACTACGACGACCAAGTGCGCTACATCAACCTCGCCAAGGAAATGGGTTACGAATACGTGCTGATTGACAACTGGTGGGACACGAACATCGGCACCGAGAAGATGGAGCGTCTTGTGGAATACGCACGTAGTCAGGGTGTTGATGTGTTCCTGTGGTATAGCTCCAGTGGCTATTGGAACGACATTGTTCAGGGTCCTATCAATCGCATGGACGACCCAATCGTCCGCAAGCAGTGGATGCGCTGGATGCAAAAACTGGGTGTGAAGGGCATCAAGGTCGATTTCTTCGGTGGCGACAAGCAAGAAACCATGCGCCTCTACGAAGCCATCCTCAGCGATGCCGACGACCACGGACTGATGGTCATCTTCCACGGCTGTACCCTGCCACGCGGTTGGGAACGCATGTATCCTAACTATGTGGGTAGTGAGGCTGTGCTGGCTTCTGAGAACATGGTGTTTGGGCAGGATTTCTGCGACAACGAGGCTTTCAACGCCTGCCTGCATCCATTCATCCGCAATGCCGTGGGCTGCATGGAGTGGGGAGGATGCTTCATGAACCGCCGTTTGGCAAAGGGCAACAAGAGTGGCAACACTCGCCGTTCCACCGACTGCTTGGAACTTGCCACAACGATTCTCTACCAGAACCCAATTCAGAACTTTGCCTTGACACCAGAGAACTTGCTTCCAGTGGAAGAAGGCGGTGCTCCCGAAGTGTCGATGAATTTCCTCAAGTCCGTGCCAACCACTTGGGATGAAACCCGATTCATTGACGGCTATCCAGGCAAGTATGTCATCATGGCTCGTCGCCATCATGCCACTTGGTACATCGTCGGTGTGAATGCCACGGGAGCGAAGAAGAAGTTCACCATCGACCTCTCTTCCATCTTGAAGAGTGGCGATGCTGTGCAGCTCTACATGGACAATCTCAAGAACCAAGACCCACGCTACGACAAGAAACGCACCATTAGCGACCCTAAGTCGTTCACTGTGACGATGGACAAGAACGGCGGTTTTGTCATGGTGAAAGGATAATTATCACTTACTGAATCTTTTTTTTGATTCCACTTTATGCGCGAGGGCTCGTTATCATCATAGCGAGCCCTCGTTGTAGTTTCAACGAGCCCTCGCTTGAACAACGACGAAGGCTCGCCATTTCAGTGCAAGCAAAAGAATGACGCAATACTGTCTTGATGATGCTTCGATTGCGGAGAATGATTGATGCTGTGGTTTTATTCTGAGCATGATGTAATGCTTCTAAGACGAAAAATACTTATTTTTAACAAAAAAGTTTCAGTAAGATTTTCAAACACACATATTTTTTCTTAAATTTGCCACGTTGAACATTTTGAGGCTTTGTCTAACTGCCTTATTTGAGAATTTATCCTTCGAGGACAATAAAGATTTAAACATCATTTATATTGCTAACTTAATTATTTTTTCCGCATGAAAAAGATTTTTACTTTTGCTCTGACGGCATTCTTTGCGTTCGGCTTGAGTACTTTTGCTCAGGAAGAAGATGTAACACATCTGATTAAGAATGCTGGCTTCGACGAGGACCTTACGTTCCAACTCGATGGTACGATGAAAGAGGCGGTGAGCACAGAGACGTCTCTCAGTGACCGTAGCTGGGCTTACATTGCTGCCGACAACACGGTGTATGCACGTCCAAAAACAACCAGTGGCCAGAATCGTCCCGACGGTCGCAAGTTGGAGGCTGTGAACGGTTTCAAGGGTCAGGTGGAGGGTTGGACATTGGAGTCCAATGCCGAATTCCCTAAGTGTGAGTGGACTTACTTCGGTACAGTGCCTTACGATTTGGTACCTCAGTCTGTGCCTATCGCTGACGATGGTACTACTTATCTTGAAGTGCCAGCTCGTCCTACAGAGTTCGACGGTGGCACTGGTTTTGTTTATCTGCGTGCTGGTTGGACAAACAGTGCTTCCTACAAGCAGGTGGTAAATTTGCCTTGTGCTGTTTATCGCTTGGAGTACTGGACTATCAACATCAATCCTAACACTTCTTCCGTTGCAAAGGACCTCACACAGATTGTCTGCCGCAAGGATGTGTTCAAGGATGAAGAAGGCACTGGTCTCAACGCCCAGGAATGGACAAAGCATGAGTTCGAGTTCACCCCAACTGCTGAGTTCACCATGCAGTTCGGTTATGAGGCTGCCAATGCAGGTTCTGGTGGTCAGCCAATCGTTGCCCTCGACGGTATCAAGCTCTACAAGATTGGTGAAGCTGACGAAAAACAGTTGCTCGAGGCTGACTTGAGCGATGCAGAGAAGGAAATCACTGACATCATCGACACAATTCCTGCTCTTGAGCAGTTTGCAGGCGTCATCGAACAGGTGTACCAGTGGTGTACAGATGCTGAAGATGCTGACGGTAAGGAGGCTATCTTGGCTGCTACTAAGGACTTGAAGGACAAGAAGCAGCAGCTCCTTGATTTCTTGGGTGTCATCGAGGATTATCAGGCATTGGAAACTAAGATTTTGGCTATCGGTGAAGGCGGTAACTTGTATCCAGGCTACGATGCTCTCCGCACTAAGTATGAAGAGGTAAGCGAGGCTGTTGAAACCGACGAAATTGAGAGTTTTACAGCTAAGGTAGCTGAACTCGAAGAGGCTCTCAAGCAGTATTACTTCTCTCAGGAGGCAACTGCTGAAAATCCAGGCGACTACACATTCCTCATTTCTTCTCCTTATTTCACGAAGACTGTTGCTGACCCAACTCTCGTTATCGCAGAGGACAACTCAAGCATCGTTTCCGTTGAATATCCTAATGTCGACAGCTACACTGCTGGTTCAGCTCCTGCTGATGGCAACAGCGAAGGTTGGTACATTGGTGCAAGCGGTGGCGACCAGCGCTTGAACTATGCTCAGGGCCGTGTCTGCTGGAACGCATGGCGTCAGGCAAGCACAGATGTAACTGTCAGCCAAGACCTCACTGGCATTCCTAATGGCTTCTACACAGTTAGTGCTGAAATGATTACTCAGCCAGACTATCTGAGCAACCAGCACGTGTTCGCTAACTCCAAGATTCAGAAGGCAGAGTCTCCTGCACTGACAGCTGGTAACTGGAACGACACGAACGATGGTGAATGGACTTACCTCACCACTGAGAAGGTGCTCGTCAACGATGGCAAGCTCACTATCGGTGCTATCGGTTCTGCACTCAATGGTAGTACAAACCAGACTGGTTGGTTCTGCGTAACTAACTTCCGTCTCATGTACTATGGTCCTGCAAGCCTCGAAGACCTCCAGGGTCTCTATCAGAACACTGTAGCTGAGGCTAACGAATTGAGCAACGGTGTTTACTACGCTGCTGATAAGGCTCAGTTCCAGGCTGTCATCAACGAATTTGGTAGCGCAGCTGACGAAGCAACTATCAACGCAGCTCTCGACACTCTCAATGTTGCTATGGCTGAGGCTCAGAAGTCTATCGACAAGTACAATGCTGTGATGGCAGGTTCGCTCAACGACCTCAAGGTGAACGAATACACTCCTAACCAGAGAACAGTGGCTGACGCTGCAATCAAGGTGATGGAAAGCTTGATGGCTGACCCTGCTGCTACTTACACTAAGATGGATTCTCTCACTACATTCCTCCGCTACTATCGCGACAACTACCTACCTGTTCTCGGCGATGCTGAGGCTCTCACGCTCACTGACGCTACAGCTAAGGCTGCTATGGACGCAACAATCGCTGGTCAGGTGGCTAAGTTGGGTGCTGTCACTACATTCCCTGCTACAGCTACACTCGATGAGTATATTGCAGAACTCCAGAACGCTATCTCTGTATGTACTGGTGCTGAAATCATCATGAGCGGTGGTACAGACATCACTTCGTTCATCGTGAACCCAGGCGTTGAGGCATCCAGCAACGATGCACAGCCTAATGGCTGGACAGCTGAACACCCTAACGGTAACACAGTTTCTAACTCTGGTCAGGCTTACAATGGCAATGGTTCCGACCGTTACCTCGACTCTTGGAATGGTACTGCTAAGGCAATGCGCTACGTAGGTTATCAGACTATCACCAACATTCCTAACGGTGTTTACAAGATTGGTGCTATGATGCGCGCTTCTGGTACTCCAGGTGCTGAAGGTGTTTACCTCTTCGGTATCGACGGAAATGTAGGTACTCAGCAGATTGTTGATGGTGAGTCAACTGTTGATTACGTTGCTCTCCCAGGCGCAATCTATGCTCCAGCTCACATCCAGCCTACCAACTGGACTGAAGTAACGAAGTTGCTCAATGGCGAAAGCGGTGCTGAATACTCAACTGCTGGTGGCGACTCTATCGGTTACTACACTGACTCTTACGGTTCAATCTGGTACGAAGCAGCTGTTGCTTGTCTCACTTCTGAAACTGGTAGTGGTACTGAAGAAGAAGAGGCTATCTACAACGCAAATAGTCAGAAGGGTCGCGGTTGGTTCTATGTTGACGTTACAGTGACTGTCACTAAGAACACGCTCACATTAGGTGTGACTAACGACTCCATCCTCACTGCTGGTTGCACAGACACGAAGGGCGAACCATGTGTTCCATTCTCTGGTAACTGGTTCTCTGCTGACAACTTCACACTCGAACTCATCCAGAACAACGAGCCAAGCTTCAACCCTGCTACTGGCATTGCTCTGATTGAAGAGAAGAATGTTGCTATCAAGCCTCAGGGCATCTACAACATCGCTGGTCAGCGTCTGAACAAGCTCCAGAAGGGTATCAACATCGTTAACGGTAAGAAGATACTCGTTAAGTAAGTATTCCCAACAAGAGTAAAACAAACTCTATAACATAGAAAGCGGGTTGGTTCGAATGTGAACCAACCCGCTTTACGATTTATCTTAATAACTAAACTTTCCCATCATATTGGGATAGCGTAACCCTCTGACGCTGAAAGCGTCATCGCTCAGTAACCGTAGGTCGGAACGACCTGCGGGTGGTATGTAACCAGGCAAGATGCACTCTGAAAGAGTGCCCCAACAGCCACAGATGGGCGACTCTTTCAGAGTCGATTGAGCGGACACACAGCTATCCGGGGGTGCTTCGCACCCTCGGTTACTGAGCGATGACGCTTTCAGCGTCTTCTGATACAATTATTCAAGGGATGGGAAAGTGCTAATTAATAACTATAAAAGATAAGATTATTATTAACCACGAATTACTCGAATTAAACGAATCTTAACTCGGTAAAGCTAATTTCTCTAAATAAAAAATGTGAGCATTTTTGTTCGTGAAATTTGATGAACTAATACTTATAATAAATTCGTTAAATTCGTGAAATTCGTGGTTGAGAAATCACATGAGAGTGGATTCAATTAAATAAATGCTTACTTGTTTGTGGAGGAATTCTAAGATTCTTTCGGATATTCCAAGTTGTCGTCTTTGGCAGAGTTCAGCACCTCGTCAAGGTATTTTTTGGCTTCCCATTTTGCCATAGGAAGATTCATCAGAAGGTAATTGCCACAGTCACGAGGTGATGCGCCAGGCACGTCTCCTTCGAAGTTCGCAATCCATTCGAACGTCTCTTTCATCAGCGGTAGGATGTCGTGGGAGTTGATGTCGCCACGCACCAAGAGGTAGTTGCCTGTGAGACATCCCATCGGTCCCCAATAGATGATTCGCTCTTTCCAAAGCGGATGATTGCGCAGGAAAGTGGCTGCCAAATGTTCAATGGTGTGGATGGCAGAAGGCGAGAGTGCTGGTTCGCGATTGGGCTCTTTCATGCGAATGTCGAACGTGGTAATCACGTCGTCGCCCACGTAGTCTTTCCGACTCACATAGATGCCACGTTTGAGGAGTTCGTGGTTGATGGTGAAACTGGGAATTTTCTGCATAACGTGATGAGTTTATTTGATTTGAGTCAGAAATTGATGCGTGATGTGGAAGGATTTGTCTGCCATGTCGGTCCAGAAACTTTCGTATTGCTGCTGGTGATGGTCGGCTCCGGGCGTGTCGCTGATGATGCGGAAACTGACGAATGGCACTTTGTAGATGTAGCAGGTCTGAGCGATGGCTACGGATTCCATATCCACTGCCAATCCTTCAGGGAAATTGCCTTTGATTTTGCTGAGTTCTTCCTGCGAGGTGATGAACTGGTCGCCTGTGCAGATGAGTCCTGCATGGATGCTGGGGTTGTGGAGAGCTAAGGCTGCATCCACCAATCGTTGGTCGGCGTTGAAGTAAGTCGGCATACCTTGCACTTGTCCCCGTTCGCACCCCATGCCGATGAAGAAATCGTGATGCACGGTCTTGGTGCTGACCACCACATCCATCACGTTGAGGCAAGCATCGATGCCTCCTGCCACGCCTGTTGAGATAACACAGTCGGGACGAAACGAACGAATCAGTTCGCTTGTACCCACGGCGGCGTTCACTTTGCCGATACCGCATTGGCAGAGGACGACGTCTTTGTCCCCTAATTTTCCAACAATATAGTTGTACTGGTCTTGTACGCTTGTCTTGTCTGTAAGGAGCGAAGCAATCTGTTTGTGCTCCGACTCCATCGCAGTTAGGATTCCTATTTTCATAATTATTTGTTTTGTTTTGATGCAAAGGTAATGTTTTTTTTGAAAAAGCATTGAACTCCATTGTGTGTTTTTTAGAAATGTCGTAACTTTGCAGCGCAATTGGTTCACAATCATTGTGATGAAAAGGGAATCGGGTGAAAATCCCGAACAGTCCCGCTGCTGTGATATTCCTTTTTTGTGCAAACGATTTGTGCCACTGGACGAAGATGAACGTGAAGCGTCTGGGAAGGCTGTTTGCACAGGGATGAAGTCAGAAGACCTGCCATTGCCAATGTTAAATCATCGCTTCGAGGAAAGGCGAATTTAAAGCACAAATCATTGAAAGATAGTCGTTTTTTTATTCTCATCGCATTCTGCCTTGTCGCTCTGTCGGCATGGGCTCAACAGTCAAGTTCCGAAGAAGTGTACTTGGCGAATGATGCCGTTAACGATTCATTGGCATTCCGACTGGAGCAAGTGGATGTGGATGGGCACAAGACAGAGCGCAACGTGCTGACGATGAAACCCGTTCAGCAGATGCAAAAGGCTGAACTGGAGCAATTGGGCATTCAGAATCTGGCTGATGCCGTGAAGAAGTTTGCGGGAACGAATGTTCGTGACTATGGTGGAATAGGAGGCATGAAAACTGTTTCAGTCCGTAATCTCGGTGCGCACCACACGGCTGTTTCGTATGACGAAGTGACGGTCAGCAACACGCAGGCTGGACAGATTGACATTGGGCGTTTCTCGCTCGACAATGTGGAATCCCTGTCGATGGCGATTGGTGCTGACGACAACCTCATGCAGTCGGCTCGCCACTATGCGTCGGCAGGTGTGTTGTCCATCTTGACAGAGCGTCCTCATTTCGACGGTGGAAAAAACTATGCCTTTCGTGTCCGCTTGAAAGGCGGTTCCTTCGGACTTGTCACTCCTTCCCTTCGCTATTGGCAAAGGGTAGGGAAGCGCACGTCCCTTGCCGTGGATGGCAGTTATATGCGCGCCGATGGAACATATCCTTTTGTCTTGAGAAATGGTCGGGAAAAGACCAATGAGAAGCGTTACAATTCAGATATTTACACATGGCGAGGCGAGGCAAACCTATACCATTCCTTTGCCGACGAGAGCCAGCTGAACGTGAAGGCTTATTGGTTTTATTCGGAACGAGGTCTGCCAGGAGCCGTCACCTTATATAATAATATATCGGAAGAACGGTTGTGGGACGAGGATTTCTTTGCTCAAGCCGTGTATAAGAAGGAATTCAATGCTCGGTGGAACTTGAATGCGCGTTTGAAATATTCCCACACGTGGAATCGCTACGAGGACACGAATGTGAAGTATGTCACGGGCAAACAAATCGACGTGGATCGACAGAATGAGTATTATGCTTCATTCACGCTGGGGTGGTCACCACTGAAGCATTTCCGCTTGGCGTTGGCAGAAGATGTGTTTTACAACGATTTGCGAAACAACATCAATATCGCCAACAATCCCGAATATCTTTTCCCTAAGCGCATCACCAATCTCACGGCACTCTCTGCCCACTGGCAGACCAACCGCCTGAAGATTGAAGCAAATCTCGTTGGCACTTACGCACATGAGACGGTTGAAAATGGCGATAATCCTGCTGACAGGCATCGCCTTTCTCCGAGTGTTTCTGCAAGCTACCGACTTCTGCGCAACGAGTCTTTGCATCTGCGTGCCATGTGGAAGAACACCTTCCGTATGCCAAGTTTCAACGACCTTTATTATCTGCGTATGGGCAATACAGGTCTTCGCCCTGAAAAAGCAACGGAATACAACATCGGACTCACATGGAGCGGACGACCTTTCCGTGCGGTGAAATACATTTCGGCAACAGTCGATGCGTACTTCAACGATGTGACCGACAAAATCGTGGCTTTCCCTTCCACTTACATCTGGAAAATGGCGAACTTCGGAAAGGTGAAAGGCAAAGGCGTAGATGTCACTCTCGGTACTGAAGTACCTATTTGTCAGAAGGTTTCTGCCATCCTCACTGCTGCCTACACATTTCAGGAAACGCTCGACAAGTTGGAGTCGTCTCCTTCTTACAACAAGCAGTTGCCTTACACGCCCAAGCATAGTGGCAATGCCTCTCTTGTACTTCGCAATCCGTGGGTGAATTTGGGCTACGCGGTCTTGTTCCAGAGCGAACGATGGAGTTCGGCGCAAAACACAGAGCAGTATAAGATGAAAGCCTATTGCGAGCAAACGCTCACTTTGAGCCGAGAATTTCAGTTCCGTTCCTGTCGCCTGAACCTTTCGGGCAGCATCCACAACATGTTCGACAAGCAGTATGAGATTGTGAAATACTATCCCATGCCAGGACGCTCCTTCAGTCTCACAGGTACCCTGCTGATTCCATAGAAAACGATATTTCATTTATTTATATACTTCATTTATTTAAAAACAAAAACGATGAAACTTAGATGTTTATTTTTGTCAGCACTCTGTGCTGTAGCAGTTACTGCGGGATTCACTTCATGTAGTGATGATGACGACGATTGGAACCCAACACAAGAGGGTTCGAAAATCAACATGGTAGCAACACGTGCCTTCATTCTGAACGAAGGTTCTTACAATGGCAACAACGCTGGTATCACTTACTTCGACTGGCGTCAGGACACCACCTACATCAGCGACCTTTACTTTGCTCAGAACGGCAAGAACTTGGGCGATACAGGTCAGGACATCATCGCCAGCGGAAACAACATCTACGTGGTGGTCTATGGTTCCAACTACATTGCTAAGCTCAACAGTGTGGGCGTGGAGCAGGCACGTCTTTCCTTCGACTCCACTGTCGGCAAGAAAGTGGGTCAGCCTCGCTATGCAGTGGAGCATAACGGCTATCTCTACGTCACTTGCTATGGTGGCTATGTAACGAAGGTGAACACCACCAGCATGGTAGCTGTTGACACTGTGAAGGTAGGTCTCAACCCTGAGTACATTGCCATCGACAATGGCTATATCTATTGCACCAACTCAGGTTGGGGAAGTGACAATCGTGTTGCCCGTATCTCCATCAACGAATTCAAGAAAGCCGAATTCTTCAAGGTGATGGACAACCCAGACCACATCCTTGCTGTGAACAACCGCATCTTCGTGCAGGGCTATGGTGCTGCTTACAATTATCCTTGGGGCGAACTTAACACCGAGACTGGTGAGTTCAAGGAAATTGGTTATTGCTCTTCTTGGGCTGCTCACAATGGAGTCATCTATTTGGTGAACTCTGTTACTGACTGGAACACTCACACGACTACTAATGCGTTCTTGACTTACGACACAAGAACCAATGCTCTTGCCACTTGGAACATCAAGAACATCCCTGCGGGTCTCACCAGCACCTCTGTTTCCAGCATGAGCATCAACGACAAGACGGGCGACATCTACATCATGACTTCCGACTTTGTCAACAACGGCAGTGTTTATCACGTGAAGGCTGATGGCACTTACGTTGGAAACTTCCAGACTACGGGCATCACACCTCGCAAGATTGTCTTCTTCGACTGATAACCCATTCGTATGAAGTTGATTCTCAGAATCCTATTCGTATCAATCGCTATCCTCACCTCGTGCTCGGGCGGACAAAACCGCTCGGCACGTGAGGATGGTGATACTCTTCATCTCAAGTATGCTGAACACCTCACGATTGTTCAGCAGCATGACTACACTCAAGTGGAACTTGCCGACCCCTGGAACCAAGGCAAGATTCTGCACACCTACCTTTTGGTTCCAGCCCATCAGCAGTTGCCAGCTCATCTTCCCAAAGGCACCGTTCTGCGAACACCGTTGCAGAAAAGCGTGATTGCCACGAGTGTGCATTGCGGACTCGTCATGTCGTTTGGCAAGAAAGAATGTATCGGTGGTGTGTGCGACTTGCAATACATCAATCTGCCTTGGATTCAGCAGCAATGCAAACAGGGAAACATAGCAGATTGCGGTAGCGGACTTGGTCCCACTGTGGAGAAAATCATCGAACTTCAGCCCAATGCCCTTTTCCTGTCGCCTTTCCAAAACAATGGAGGCTATGGCAGAATGGACGAACTGGGCATTCCCATCGTGGAAACAGCCGACTATATGGAGACATCTGCGCTCGGACGTGCTGAATGGATGAAGTTCTACGGCATGTTGTTCGGAGCAGAACGAGAGGCTGACAGCATTTTCTCTGCGGTCGAAAAGCATTATCTGGAACTGAAAGCACTTGCGGAACAAGCCGATGAACGTCAGACGGTGATGATGGACAAGCAGACGGGTTCTGTGTGGTATGTGCCTGGAGGCAATAGCACGATGGGCAAATTGATTGTGGATGCGTCGGCACGTTACCCTTGGTCGGAGAATGAAAACAGCGGTTCGGTTGCACTTCCTTTCGAGAGTGTTCTCGAAAAGGCACAGAATGCAGATGTGTGGCTTTTCCGTTACAACAGTCCCCAACCAGCCACTTTTGCTTTGCTCCTCTCCGAAAACAAAGGCTATGCGCAGTTCAAGTCTTTCCAAAACAAGGAGGTATATGGTTGCAACACAGCCACTTCCACCTTCTATGAGGACACACCTTTCCATCCCGACCTTTTGCTGCGCGACTTCATCATCATCACCCATCCTTCAATCACTCACTTGGGTGAAACCACCTATTTTAAGAAACTAACGAAATGAAAAAAGGCGTTCTCTTCTGTGTGCTAATGGGCTTGTTGGTCGTGTTTCTTTTTGCTATCAACTTGCTCGTGGGTGCTGTGGATATTCCCTGGAACGAAGTGGTGAATATCCTTATGGGGAACGAATCCGAACATCTTTCTTGGCAATATATCGTGTTGCAAAGCCGACTGCCTCAAGCCATCACTGCCATGCTCTGTGGAGCATCGTTGGCAGTGAGTGGTTTGATGCTTCAGACCGCTTTTCATAATCCCCTGGCGGGTCCATCGGTCTTTGGCATCAACAGTGGTGCTTCTCTCGGTGTGGCACTCGTCATGCTTTTTCTCGGTGGAAGTATCACGACGGGCAGTTTCTCCCTCACGGGATTCTTTGCCATTCTTGTTGCCGCTTTCGTCGGTGCCATGTTGGTCATGTTGTTGATTTTGCTCTTTGCCACAGTGGTGAAAAACAATGTCATGCTCCTCATTGTGGGCATCATGATTGGATATATCACTTCTTCCGCCATCTCCCTTTTGAATTTCTTTGCTACGGAAGAAGGTGTGCAGTCTTATATGGTTTGGGGCTTGGGCAACTTTGGAGGTGTTTCGATGGAACAGATGCCTTACTTCGTTGCCATTTCGTTCATTGGTCTTTTTGCCTCCGTCCTTCTCATCAAACCGCTCAATGCCATGCTGCTCGGAGAGGCATACGCTGAGAACTTGGGCTTCAATACGCTCCGAGTTCGCAATTATCTCCTGTTTGTCACAGGCATACTTACTGCCACCACCACCGCCTTTTGTGGTCCTGTGGCATTCATCGGTTTGGCAGTTCCTCACATCGCACGTATGCTGTTAGGTACAGAGAACCACCAAAGCCTCATGCCAGCCACGATTGTGACAGGTGCAGCTGTCGCTCTGTTGGCGAACCTCCTCTGTGTCCTGCCAGGCGACAAAGGCATCATTCCCCTCAATGCCGTAACACCCATCATCGGAGCTCCCGTCATCATTTATGTCATTGCCCACCAGCGTCGCAATGCCACTTCCGATTCTCTTTAGCCTCCTCTCTTTTCCTCCTTTTGGACTCCACCGCATCCACGAACCTTCGCGTGCATTTTAAATCCCCAATCGCGTTCTCGTCAGTCCCCATTCGCGCTCTTTTCTTTCCCCAATCGCGTTCGCTTGCTTCCCCAATGGCCATGCCAACCGTTCCTTGCGGTTCACCGCAAGGCCCCCTTTCGCTGTTCCCCCGTTTTTTTCGCTTTTTCCCTTCCCCTATAATATAATAAGGTGTTGCCCTTGTGTGTTCTTTCCGTTTTTCTGTCCGCTTGCAACTTTTTTGCATTTTCTTGCAAAAAAGTCCTTGTAAAATTTGGTGGTTGTCGGAAAAGGCCGTACCTTTGCACTCGC
>DGSN01000007.1:0-70669 GCA_002393575.1 Prevotellaceae bacterium UBA4361
ATCTTCTCAAGTACCAGTCACTCCAGAAGGAGACCGTCTATAACCCTGAGTTCCGCTTTGTCGGCTTGAAGAATGTTCAGTTTGTACCGCTCGACATCATGGGTGAAGGTGACGTTCTCATTTTCACAGAGCCTGACAACTTCGAGTATGGTGCAGACCTGACTTCCAATGGTGAAGCCAACAGTGCTTTTATCGACTTGGCTCAGAGCTACAATGATGCGAATGTGATTCGTTATCAGATCCAGGTGGCTTGTGGTACTCGTGTGCTTGACGTGCTTTCCCGTGCGTTCGCCATCACTACAGGTACGTTGACGCCAACTCCATTTGAGGATGAAGACGTGAGCGCCTACGCAGTTACGATTTCCGCTTCCTCTGATGACGGAGACTCTGGTGACGGAGGCGGTGGAGGTGAGACGACCTACACTTATACTCCTGTAGGTTCCGAAGCCCTTGCTGAAGCAGGTGCGAACCCTAAGACTAACGGTTGGTATGAGTCGGACGGCAATGGTGGTTACGTTCTGACGAACGATGAGACTGTAACCGCACAGAAGGCTTATTACATCCGCTCCTAAACGCATGGCGTTACGAACATGAAGACTGGCTTTGGCTTTGGCGTTTGTTTTAAGCCCTAAAGCGGATGTCGTGCCAAAGTCCATTCTTACAAGTCATATTAATTCGAAACTCACTTAAAACCCATATTCATTATGCCAGCATCTAATATTTGTGACTTTATCGACGTGCTGAATCAGGATGCCGAGTGCGAGGAGAATTTCTCTGGAACCGCAGAACGCATCTATCTCTTCAAGAAGAGTCAACTCTACGATTCGACAGAGAAGAAGTACGTCTATCCAGAGGTTGACACTGATAATGCTGCTTATACAGCAAGTAGTTTTGCCAATCTTCAAGGCAAGCTTGTCGGTGTTGACATCAAGCCTAACAGTGGTCAGGTCACCTGGACGAACACTCCAGATGGCGGCGGCTTCACCAACGTTGGTCGTTTCATCGTCAGCAAGGGCATGAAGAAGTTCTCTCGCCTCGCACGTGCCATGAACGCCACCGACTTCGGTGTTTTGATTCCGACTGGTAACGGCAACGAGTGCTATGTGCTTTTCAGCCAGTATGCGAGTGCACAGTTCCAGCTTGAGGGCGACACTGGTGCGAACCCAGACGACGAGCACGGACACACAGTCACTTGTACTTGTGCCAAGATGAAGTACCCTGCCATGACTTGGGCTGGTCCAGCAACAGGCTCGCTCGACGATTGGCTCGCTTCCGCAAGCGCTCAGTAGCATTTCCCCCACCCAATCACTCTGCCGAGGGTGCTAATCCGCAATGGGTTAGTGCCCTCATTTTTTGTCATTACCAATAATGTCCTTTTGTCGTCGGTGTGGTTTGTTTAATTTTGAAATGTTTTTAAAGCGTCCATTCGCGTTATGATTCGCACTCAGAATAACAACACTTACTACATTGCGCCTTTTGCTTTGAGTTTCTCAGAGAATGCCCTGGGAGACTCCGAGAAGGTGAGTGTTTCCTTGCAGCAAGGTACAAAAATTCTTGTTTATACAGGAACGCCCATTGGCTTCTCTGCAGACGGCAGTTACGACCGTTGGCTTCTCTATGCCTATCCCACTGCCTTCTCGTCAGCCCATGCCAATAAGATGCTGTATATCTATGCCCGTCTGACGAAGGTAGGCAGAACGGCTTTGGTGATTTATTCTCCCAACCTGTACGATGTCTATGGTCGTATCCTGAACGAGCAAGGGGAGTTGGCGGATGAATCGGCTGTCGAGGATGCCGATTTCTGGTACGTCCGTATTGGTCAGGTGTCTGCTCCTTCGGAGGGTGAGCGTGTCATTTCCTATGATTCTGGATTGTTAGGTACGGATAGGGGAGAGCGAGAGGCGAGCAACGAGTATTTCTCCTTGGATGTCGAAGGCAACCTTGTCTTCAATTATCCTGTCAAGATGCTTGAGATTGTCGGTTCCTTGTCTGTTGGTGGTATGCTGATGGCTTTAGGTGGCTTGACGATTGGCAATGGCAAGAAGTTCGTTTTTGATGGTGTTGAGTTATCTACCTTGTTGACGATGGCTCGCGGCTTGGAGGATGATGCAGGCATGAATGACAGTCAGTTAGCGACGGCTGGCTACATCAAATTGTATATCAAGAAGAAGCTGGAAGAGCTTGATGACTTGTATTTGAGTAAGGTCCATAATGACACGGCGGCAGGAAAGATTAGTTTTCAGTCAGGCATTGACGTGAGTGGGCTGGCTACGTTCCATGATGCGGAGGAGCATGGTGGGACGGAAGTACATGAAGGTCAGGTATATTTTCAGAACGACGAGTCCCATTCCGGCAATGTCGTCTTCAAGACGGGAACTGCCACTTTCAAGGGTCAGGAGTTTCATGAGTCTGCAGAGACGCATAGAGGTGTTGAATCCCATTCAGGCGACGAGAGTCATACGGGTGTTGAAACCCATGCCAATGTCAGGATTACCGAGAAGTTAGGCATTAACGCAAGTGCGGTAGCTGAAATTCTTGGTTCCCTTTTCCTTGGCTCTCAACTTGGTTTTGAAGGTGGTGTTCAAGGTGTGGGAGGTCGATTTGTCAAGGGCAACAATGACGAATGGGGCGGGGAGTTGGACAATTTGTTTGTTCGCAAGCTCACTACGATTGTGAACGGTGTCTTTTCTGAATTGGTCAGTGCAGATCCAGAAACGAAGGTAGGTGCATCTTTCCAGAGTGGTTTCAACGGTCATGGTGCGAAGATTTGGTTTGATGAACACACTGGCTGGAACATGGAACTCGACACGCTTACCGTGCGCAGAATCATGTATATCTTTGAGCTGGTTATTCAGAAGATTCGTTCCGTGGGTGGTATATTGATTGTCAGTGCAGCTCAAGGAAAGGTCAAGGCAGTGCAGCGTGTACTTGCGAACAATGTAGAATACTACAAAATTACATTTGAAGATACCAATAACTTTGTGCGTCACGACCTAATGCGTTGCCAGCGTTGGAATAATGGCAGGTATAATATGGGTACGGACGATGATGACGCTGACCTTCCAGATGTGGATGCCATGCAATACTATTGGGTGGAAGTGGCATATCCCGACACTTCCGCTTTCACCAATAGTGACAATGCTGAAACCCCAAGCCCTTTATATCTCCTTGACGACGAGTGGCAGCCCGTGTTAGATGAGCAGGAACAACAAGTCTTGGTTGAGTTTTCTTCCGCCTATGACATTCTTGTGCCTTGTAGCGAGTTTGGTGCTCCGATTGAATACACTGACCCCGTGACAGGCGAGACCTCCATGCTGGATGCTGGTTCTGTACCGCAGGTGAATGATGAGTGTGTGCTGATGGGTAACACTCAATATGTGAAGCGTCAGAACTATATCTATATCAGTGCTACCGAGGACGGTGTTCCTCGCATCGACGTTATGGACGGCTGCAATTCCAAAGCAGGTGGTGGCAATCTTCGTTGTCGCTTGGGTTGCTTGGATGGTATCGATGATGCTTTTTGGAACGGTTTGGAGCAGCCTAACGGTTATGGACTTTATTCCGACAATGCCTGGTTGAAGGGTAAGTTCATCGTTAAAATCAATAACGAGTATCAGGACTTAGGCACTTTGTTTCAGGTGTTGGATGGTGTTGTCCGCAGCTCTGTGAGTGCCTTGCGTGAGGACTTGATAGCCGACGAAGGCTTCATTTCCAACAATGCTTTCGCTGATGGTTGGGACAAGTGGAATATTTATGCTGGCGGTCAGTTCTTCCGTATCGATGAGAGCGATGGAAATGCCTATCTCATTGGTGATAGCACTAATATTCTTAGTGATGGTGGTACGGCTTATTACACCCGTATGGGTGAGTCTAACGGTCGAAAGTACGTTGAGATTTGTGGTGACTACGAGCACAGTCGCGGTATTGTTCAGTTCAATGCTGACATGCGTAATTTGCCGACTTTTGAGCGAGATGAGAACCAGCAGATTATTCCTCAGACGGTTGCTGTCTCGTTCTATGCGATGGCGGAGCCTGTTGGCAATAGCACGGACACATCCGTTCGGTTGGTGCTGGGTTCTGTTGATACCTCTCTGAGCATCAAGGCAGATGGCAAATACAACAAGGTTGCCACCTCTTTCAACTGGGACGGACAGGGTGACTTCTCTATTTACACCAACGGACGTGCCGTTAGGATTTTTGGTTTTGTTGTTAGTCTGAACTTGAATGAAGCTCTGATTAACCGTTTCTCTTCCCAGTTGGAGCAAACCGCTCAGTCTATTCAAGGGATTGTGAGTGCTTTTGATGCTAATGGAAATTTGATAGCTTTTTCCTCTTTCTTGCAAACTTACTCTGGGTGGAAATCTCATGTTGATAGTAGTTTACAAAATCAGTCCTCCTCCATTCAGCAGTTGAGCGATTCCATTACCAGTACGGTTGAAGAAACCCGAAACATATCTGCCAAGGAAGCCAACGACTATGTTGTTGACCCTTTGTTTGAGTATGGTGAGGGTGGCGACTACGGCTATTCCAAGTGGTTGTCCGACACAGAGGATTCAGGCAACCATGTGCAATCGATAGCGTCGGGTAACAAGTATATCATCAATATCCATGCTGATAATGGTTCGTTGCGTGGTATCAAGCCGAAGATGGACTACAGTAGTGTCGGTGCGGATATTACCAATTTTCCGACTTATATTCGTATTGGTGTCAGATGTCTTTCTGCCAGTGCGTTGCTTGTTCTTCATAAAGGCAATGGTGATGCCGTTGGCAATACGGCTGAAACCACGACTGAGATAGCGCGTTTTGAACTTTCCCAATCAACGACCTATGTCTATTTGCGTACCACTTTCCTATGTGGAAGGGAGAACCTTTATATTGGTGTCCAGGGTGCGACAAGTGGTAGTGCTGCACAGGTTTATCTGACCGACTTCTGTGTCAGTGCGAATGCCATTGCGTTTGCTCAGTCTGCACGTTCAGAAATCAAGCAGACTGTCAATAGTATTTCTTCGACTGTCAACGGATTCAATGGTAGGTTGTCAGCCGTAGAGCAAACAGCAGACGGCATTACGAGCACTGTCAGCAGTACGCGAGACATCAACGCGACGGATGCCAACGATTATATACTTGACCCGTTGTTCTCTGAGGGGCTTTACCATTGCCACAAGTACGATGATTCCAAGGAGGACACATCGAGTAGTCATGTTACCGCTGCCACAGATGGTGGTAGAACCGTTATCGATATTCAGGCATTAAGTGGCGATGATGGCATATCGAGGGCTGTCGTTCCTGATGTGATTGAACCGATTGAGCACGCGAGTCGTCCTATTGTCTTCAGATTGACGTATAAGTGTAGCACTGTCATTACTAACTTCAACTCTGCAACCGTCCTTCCGAAGATTATTGTTGGTGAGAAGTTCCATGATGGTACGACGAGAACTCTCTATGTCCAGTCTCTTGTGGCAGACAGCACGAAGTATAACACCCTTCGCTTCAAGAGCAGTTGGTCCTACGAGAATAGCAGTTCGCATCAGGGCTTTACGCAACTTTTCATCCGCATAGAGTATGCTGGTGTCTTCTTGCGTGACTGTTCCTTGTCCGATGATACTACCAATATTATCAGCGAATACCAGTCTTCCATCTCACAGACAGCCCACGAGATTGCCCTTCAGGTGGAGAGTCTGCAACAACTTGGCAACGATGTTGCCAGCAATACGGCGGCGATTGAGTTGCTCAGCAATAGTATCGTCTCGACGGTCAGCAGTACGATTGAGAAGGAGCTTGCCAAGGAAATATTCCTTACGCCTGTTGCTCCTTTCGTTGGAGGTTATACGTTTGAAGCGGATTATCCTGAGCATGACACTTGGTTGATTCAAGAGACCACTTTCCAAGGCAAGTCTGTCTTGATGATTGACGACGACCAGGTTGGTATCAATGTCCGCTTCACTCTCTTGCCGAGTGCGAGTCAGCTTGACGGTGAGCAGATTCATCTTCGTGTTACCTATCACAAGTCTTCGGGTGTTGCCCAGCTCTATTCCGAGTTGCAGGATGACCCTTTGTTTGTATTCCCTGATACGGAGGGCTTGACCGAGGTTGTGGTGCCTGTCATGCTTGACTATAGTAGGAGTTTCACTATTCGTTGTGATGGTACGGTTTTCTATCTCGAAAAGATAACGTCGGTCGGCACTCTTCTTGAAGTCGTGGAGAGTAGCACGTCTGAAATCAGGCAAACGGCTGACGCTATTCAGATGCGTGTTTCTTCCCTGTCAGGCAACAAGATATTCTCGAATCTCTATAGAAGTTTTGATTATTACAATGGCAATGGGTCTGCCGACGGAGAAGAGACCGAAGGTTATATCTACGAAGAAATCTTTGGCGGTTTGCCTTGCCTGTGTATTAAGGAGACCGTATATCCAGAATATATCGAGTTGAAGTTTGGTTTACTTCCAACAGCTAAAGAATATGATGGTGAAGCCATTACTTTTAGGTTCAAAGGTGTTTTTGAATCTGTCTCAGAAAACGCAAAGGTTCGAGTCAAATCCAAGGAATCCACCGATTCTGCTCAGTCCTGGAAAGATATTACGCAGTCCTTCGAGTATATAGGAACTGACGGTTTTGCTGAAGATAGTATCGAGTTGAATTTTGATTATGCGCAGGGTATCACGTTGCGTGTGAGTGGTGGCACATTGCATCTTTATAGTATTGCTGGTACTCCAATGACGCGAAATTCTCTACTATCTCTCACTCAAAACTACATTCTCCAGTATGTTTCGAACCACTATGTCAATTCCGATTCTTTGTTAAGTTCTATTCGTGATCATTTGAATTCGAATCATTATGTAACAGAATCTGATGTAGAATCATTGACGAGCGGTTTTGTGACTACGGAAGGCTTTGCTTCGACGTTTACTGGTTATATTAAGAATGGTCAGTTTACGATTGCTTCTCAAATTAGCACATATATTCAGTATGAGCTGGATTCAAAAGGTCAGCGCGTCGAGGATGAATACGGCAACAACTTTATCAAGGGAGGTGTGTTGATTAAGGCTGACAATATCCGTCTTGAGGGCTATACGACTATCAACGGCAATTTCAAGGTAGATGAGGAAGGCAATGCCGAGATGAATAACTGCACGATTGCAGGCGTACTGAACAACTTGATACAAAGGAAGGTTCTTTCAGAAGGTGAGGTTTGGTTTTTGAATCCTTTGCGCTGGGGCAGTATCATTGAATTCACAGCTTCCACCTCTCACACGTTATATCTTCCTTCCTTGTATTCTGATTCTGATGGGGTAGTTCATATTGAGTGTAGTGCCCTTAATGATAGGGATTTGGTTGAGTTTCCTGGTATGACGAGTGAGGATTTACGGCAGTGTATAGGAAAGAAGTTCTATCTTTTCCCATATATCTCTAACAATTTACTGTATGCGTTGAATATAAAGAGCCGATTCTTGGTCGAGGTTAGGAGTCGAGGTGTTTCGTTTGGTAATACAAGCCATGAGGTTGAAGACACAGACCCTATCGCAGTCTCTCCACAATACAGTCGCATTGATTACACTTCTGTTGGCACGTCCCAGATAGCCATTCTTCAATGCTGTCTTGGAGAGTTCAACGGCAAGGAGTGTATCTATTGGGAGATTGAGCGTTCTGCTTCTCGTAGTGATACTGTTATCTATGTCTATGGAAGACTGATTGACAGGTCGAACAGTGCAGTTGCTGGAGCACGGATTACCTTTGACAATGGAGAAGATGAATTTCAGTGCGATACCGATGAACTTGGCTATTACGCTTGCATGGTTGACGCTGACAAGGCTTATGCAGTTACCGCTTATAAAGGAATAGACCTGACAATAAATGGCGACGCCGACCAGAACCTATCGGCTTTTGCCGTCGGTTCGCAAAGTGTAGGATTGAATTTGGTGGCTAACATCACGCAATAAAAAAGACCGATTATGACTAATGCAGAATTTTTGGAACTGATTCAGCGTCTTCTCACGCAGGCGCGTGATGTCAACTCCCTTGAAGAGGCGACGTCTCTTGAGCATATCAAGTCGCTTCCTGCTGTTGATGAAGAGCGTCAGATACTTGTCAGTGTTCCATTTCGCATGATTGTGGCATATCTTGACGCGGCGGTTGCTAATGCCCAGTCCGCCGTTGATGCTGCCCATGAAGCTGCTGCTGGTTGGGCTGCTGCAAAGAAAAAGATTGGCACTGGAGGAGGTGGTAGTAGTGGCGGCGGTGGTGAGTCTGCAGATATAGACCCCGCTTTGCTTGCTCAGATTGAGGCGCTTGTTTCGTGGAAGCCCACCGTTGATGATCAATTACAGGAGTTGTATGATGCCCTGTTTCCGTTCTCTATCAAGACTTTTACGGGTGGTGGTACTTACGAACTGGGTTCTTCGCAGAACATCACATTGACTTGGACTTACGCCTTTGAGGAAATCGATTCTCAGAAAATCAATGGTGTTGATATAACTCCTTCGAATACGCGCAGGCTCACCTATATGGCAGTCAACAGTGACAGGACCTATACGCTGGTTGCAGTGTATAAGGGCAAGTCCTTCAGCAAGAGTGTGTCCGTGTTGTTTAAGCTCAGGAAGTATTATGGCACGAGTACCAAGACATCGTTGTCGAATAGCGACATACTCTCGTTTCAGAAGGCTTGGGCAGATAGTTATACGATGGGTGAAGTAAGCATGAACTGTTCGGGTGGTAAGTATATCTATTATATCATCCCTACGAGTAAAGCTCCTGCTTCCTTGCCGGATTTTCGTGTAGGAGGATTCTCCAACTCAGACTGGGAGGTGAGTACGATGGATGTCACCAATAGTTCAGGTAATCAGACCAACTACACCATTTACCGTTTGCGTAATATTCAGACAGGAAGTTCAATTTCATTACAAGTGAAGTAGTATGGCAAATATTCCAGGAACAAATGTAGCGGCGATGATTGCGCCGTTTACGACAGAGGACAGGTTTCCGACACATAGCAGTCTCTATGGCAAGGGTGGTTCCAAGGAAGTCTCCACACTGGCTGACCGAGACAATATCCCTATTGAGCGACTGACGGAGGGCTGTACCTGTTATGTCGTTGCCGAGCAGAAGACTTATCGTTGGCTTGGTGGCGAGTGGGTGGAGGAGGTTTCTTCCTCTTCGTCCCCTTCGGGTGGTGGCGTTATTCGTTTGACAGAATCCGAGTTCTCTGCGTTGACCGAGAAAAACCCTGCGAGCTGGTATGCTGTTACGAATAATGTCGGTGTCTTGCAGAGGATTTACTTAGGTTCGACTTTGATTGCATCTCGTGGAGAAACGGGAAGCGTCGGGTTCCCTTATACTTTTCCGTTTACATTTTAATTTCAAAAATACACAATTATGGCGAAAGAAGATATTTCAGACTTGTTGTCGAAAATCGACAATCATCCTGACGACCCAGAGGGTAAGCTAACAGCTCAAGAGTTTGTTAGGTTGGTCCGTGCTGTTAGGCAGAATCAGAACAGTGTCATGGGCATTTCCTTGAATGGAAATACGCCACAGACTCCAGATCCGGAAGGAACGGTTCGTCTGACCATTGACTTGTCAGGTGCTGAATACAAGGCTTACTTGATGGTGGAGCAAGACCCTACTCTCCCGATTGTTGTCAGCTCCAAGGACTGTTGGATTGGAGTCAGGTTCACTGGTGCCTACATGGATGGAGTCGTTCCTCGTAACTACGGTGCCAATGGACGTTTGACGGTCAGGGTCAATGGTGAGGACAAGGCTGTTTTAGATGTTCCTTCGTTGGAGTATGACGAGCATCCAAGTTCCTATTATCCTGTTAATATCGGACCGTATCTGAAGCAAGATGAAACTGTTGTCGTGCAGTTGCGTGCTGCTTTTGACTATGAGGATATGACTGGCAACATGCAAACCATGAACACACAGGGTTATGTCACCTTCTCATCCGTCACCTATACTGAGGTGGGTTTGGAATTTGCAGGTGACTACAATGCGCCTCTGACGAATCCGACTGTGATTCCTCTCAATTATCACCTCAAGGGAAGTGTAGCGAGAAAGTTACATGTCAGGATTACAGGCGGAACCCGTGAGTACGAGCATGTCTTTTCCATTGGTGCGAATGAATATACCAATTATCTTTCCACTTGGAAGGACACAGACACCGTTGCTGATGCTTCCCAATATTATGGTTTCTTGTCGGGTGGTATCATCACGATTGAGGCATGGCTGACCTATTCCGACGGTACGCAAGAAGACGTGAACTCTACGGATCATGTCATCAATCAGTTGATGGTTGTGACCAGTAATGTGACGGACACTCCTCGCTTGCTCATCCAGAATCTCATCAAGACGACGGAGAACTACGTGCAGACCGAGATTTGTTCCTACGCTGTCTATGCGCCTGGTAGGGATTCCATCGCTGTCAGTTTCGCCATCCGCAACAATTCGCAGACTCAGGACTATCTGAATATGGAAGTCTTGGCAACTCCTGGTACTCCTTATCACTTGAATGGTAGTGTGGGTATTGAGAGCACCGACTTAACCCTTTATGCCTATTTCTATGCCTATATCATTGACCGAGGAACGACTTATACTTTCGCCAGCGGTGAAGTGATAACTGTTGACAACAAGGAGAACTTCGCTCCTACGAATGGTGCAGACTTCTATTTGAATCCTTCGACTCGAAGTAATGCCGAGGGTACGCCACTTTCCATTGTGAATGCCGTTGGCAATGTCCTTGTTCCATCCACATGGTCAAATTTCGGAGCTATCAACGACGCTTGGGTTCAGGATGAAGATAATCAGCGTGTCCTTCGTGTGCTTGCTGGTCAGTTACTGACTATTAACTATGACTGGTTGAGTCCTTTCGCCAACAATGCCGCTGCCAATGTCACGTTGGAGTTGGATTTCAAGGTTCGGAATGTCACTAATGAGGACGACCCTGTTTTTCAGGCGTGCGAAGGATACGGTGACGGCTTTATCGGTTTGAAGATGCGCCCATTGGAGGGTAGTGTCTGGACTTCATCGAACCGTACCGAGCTGGAGCAGAATTTCTCTTGGCAGGAAGGTGAGCGCACTCATGTCGTTATCAATATCGTTTCCGCTTTGCGAGCATCGACCGACAATAATGCCAGTACGCTTGCCTTGTGTCGTGTTTTTATCAATGGTTGTATCAATCGTGAGTTCATTTTTGACAAGGACACTGCCGGCACATGGTATAGTCGTGGTTCATCCATTGTGATAGGTCAGGCTGGTGCTGATATTGACATCTTTGCTTTGCGTGTGTATAAGAACCAAGCCCTTGATTCAGCCGACATCTTGCAGAACTATCGAAGTACGATGCCTACGGCGGCTCAGAAGGTCAGTGTGCGAGATGAGAACGACCTTCTTGGCAATACAGGCTTGATTAGTCTTACCAAGTGTCAGGAGAGGAAGAAGAACTGTCTGATATGGCACTGTGCTGGTGGTCAGATACGAAAGGGTGACACTGCTACCAAAACGGGTTGGTGGGAAATCCATCAATACGACGACAATGGTAACGAGTTGTTAGACTATAGCGGAAGTCTTTGTAGGGAAACCGCTTCGGTTGAGCAGACAGGTCAGGGTTCCACAGCCAAGACTTACTACTATTGGAATCTGCAAAGCAAGTTGAAGGACGTGGCGAAGGCTTACGATAAGGAACTTTCGAAGAACGGGCTTGACGCAGAGACTGTGACGCTGGAGCAGACCGCTGAGCTTTGTCCGCATGGTATCTGGGTGGAAATTACGAAGATTCATCCAGACTACAGTGACTTCACGCCATCTACTGCAAGGAATGGCTATGCCTTTGTCCCTGACGGCTGGGTTGATGGCAATGGTATGTATCGTGGTCCTCAGTATAAGTTGATGAACGGTGTGCCATACGCTCAAAAGCTCGTCGCAAAAATCAACTATGCATCCTCGATGCAGAGTCACCTGATGGGTGCTTGTAACCTCTACAACGATTTGCATCAAGCCATCGTCGGAAGGAATGTGATGCAGGTGCAGACCGCTGGCGCACGTGTGGCGAAGTGTCAGAATGTGTTCTTGTATTTCTTGCAAGAAGGTGACACCGCTGTTTATCAAGGACCTTGTACTTTCGGTCCTGGCAAGATGGACGACGGTACTTGGGGATTCAACAAGAAGAAGCATCCTAATTTCGTGATGTTGGAAGGAGCCGATAACGACCTTCCTTTGACCGATTTCCGTGTGCCTTGGCAGAGTGACAGAATCAGTTACGAGATAGAAGATGGAGAAGCTGCTGGCTTTATCTATAATGGCTATACCAGTCTTGACCTTGACAAGTTCGTCGCTCAGACAATCACGATTGATGGTAATGAGGTAGAAGTACCTTCTTCTACGATTCTGAACCACATCAAGCAGTTTGTCAATTTCCTTTATAAGCACAACCCTCGTATCAAATATTTTTCTGGTACGAAGACGCAGTTCGAGGCGAGTGCAGCTGCCAATGATGTCAACTACCTTTATTGGTGGACAGAAGGCGCAGGTTCTTACAAGTTGATGCGCTATGACTTCTTTGAAGGCAAGTGGGTTGATTATGGTTGGGATGAAACCAATGAAGTTGTGGAGGAATGTGACTTGACCGCTGTTGGTAGTATCTATCGCAATGCCTATGTCAGTCATCCTGGTAATTTCGAGGCGATGAATGCAGGTTTTATTGCAGCTGTTGTTGAAGATGCTCGTAGTAAGATTGGCAATATCATCAATGTAGATAGTCTGAAGTTCCATTATTGCTTCACGAACTGGATGATTTGCGGTTCTGATAACTGTTCGAAGAATACTTACTATTGCCTTGTTCCGTATGGTGATGCTTCTGCTGACAAGAGTACGTGGACGTGGAAGTGGGAGTTGCATCAGGACGACCAAGATACTATTTTCAAAACTGATAATAGCGGTTTCCAGACCAAGCCGTACTATATCGACCGTCTGCATCCTTGCGCTGAAGGCTCGACTGAAAGTCTCTATCGTGGTAATGCCAATGTGCTTTTCAATTTGACAGAAGAGTTGTATGAGGGCAATGGCGAGTTGCGCAGTATGTTCCAGCGTATCTTTACCACCATGAGCGGGCTTGTTAGTGTGTCGGATGATTTGCCATTGAGCAACAATCAGAAGACTACGCCGTGGGGTTGCATGTGGAAATACTTCTTCAAGATTCAGCAATACATTCCTGCCGTTGCCTATAACGAGGCTGCCCGTATTCGCTATGAATACCCTGCTTCCGTCCATTTCATTTCCGAGCGAGGTGTTGACCCTATCACGCAGTCGATGGGTGACCAATTAGAAGCGGAGGTGCAGTACATGAAGCGCAGGTTGGTAT
The DNA here is from genome assembly GCA_002393575.1 of Prevotellaceae bacterium UBA4361. Lineage (GTDB taxonomy): Bacteria > Bacteroidota > Bacteroidia > Bacteroidales > Bacteroidaceae > UBA3839. The sequence continues at coordinate 13,349 of DGSN01000007.1, forward strand.
TGCTGGCGAGTTATGCCGAATGGGGTGATTTCAGCCTGTCGTCTGGAAATGTCGGTTTTTCAGACCTTGAGAACGTATTTGGTTTGAACGGTGGAGATCTTATTGTGTTCAATGGTTTGGTTCCGCATCAGTATATCTATCCATGCGGTCGTATTGGACAGACGAATATCTCCATGCGTCAGAGATGCAAGCCAGGTGTTCCTGTTGTCTTTGACATGACGGGTGGTTCTCCTGTTGATGGTGTCGATACCGCTATTGCCCTTTACGCTGCCAATTACTATCGTTCCTTTGGTAATGTGGGCGACCTTCATATCAGTTCCGCTTCCCGATTCACGCTAACCGCTCAGCATTTGACTGAGTTCGTTTCCAATCCGTCGAGTCCGTCGAACCCTGCTTTCAAGCCGTCTGAGATTGTGCTTAACTGTCCGTTGATAGAGCATCTTGACTTGGAGGGTAGTGCAGGGATTGGTGGCACGTTGAACTTGTCGAACTGCATTCGCTTGCGTAGTGTCAATACGATGGGCTGCGACGGCATTGATGACGGCAACGGCAATGTTTCGGGTGGTATCGTCGGCATTCAGTTACCATCCAGTTTGCTGATGACGAGTGTGGAGCTGGGCAGTCGCTTGGTTAATCTGACACTGAACAACTTGCCTAACCTCACGACGCTCAGAGTCATACACACGTATGAGTTGAGAACTTTGATTTTGCGCGGTGTAGGTAGTCTGGGACGTGCGTTGGTAGAGCAATGCCATGAAGAGAATGCTCCGTTGGAGGTGCTGACCTTGACCAATATTCTCTGGGAGTCGGTACGTCGTGACTTCCTGATGTGGATTACGTCGTTAGAGTCTTGTACTTTGACGGGTAGGATTACGATGCACACGGCTGCCAATCTCTCGTTGTCTGACTTGACGTATCTGTTTGGCAAGTATGGCAATATTCGGAGCGAGTCGAATGATTTGTATATCGATTATGTGCCTGTGCTGATTGAGCGTTTGTCTATCACAGGTCAGAAGTATTTTACTGCTTTAGGTCAGACTCAGTTTGGTGTTGCTACCGATGCAGGAAACAATCTGAAGTTTGTGGATGGAAAGCCTGTGTTGCAGTGGCGATTTGTCAAGACAGATAGCGGTGGAAATGAGGTGGAAGACCTTGATGCCTCTTCCTATATGCAGTTTGTTGACGATGTTGCAGGTATTGCCAATGTCATTCGTTTGGCTGCTTCTGGAGACACGACCCGCTATCGTCTGAAGGTGACTGCTGAGCTGCTGAATGACACTACGATTAGTGCTTATTGGAATATTGGTTTCTTCAACCGCAAGCCACAAAGAGGCGACTTCGCCTTTGCGGACGGTACGTTTGATGATGAGTACCGATACGATAAAACGGTTGTTGGCTTTGTTGTTCGGGTTTCTGGTAGTGGTGGTGCTGGTTCAACACGAACTATCGATGTTGTTGCGAAAGAGAATGCCAACCTAAAAAGTTCTGATGGTACTATCAACAACACTGCTTCATTACCGTGGGGTATTTATCCATCAACTGATGCTAATGGCTTTAACTCTGATATTCAAGCTGCAATCCGAGAACATAGTAGAAATGTAACTCTTCATTCTTTTGCAACGACTGGTAGTGGTTCGGGTGACTTCTCTACTGCAGTAAAGTCCGCGGCTATGGTTGATCGAGCAAACGAAATCCTTTCAGGTTGGATTCGTTATGTCTGGGGAAATTATGATTTACCAGAAACGCCACCTGCTTATAATACTGAAAATACTTACGCGAGTGGAAATGTCGTTCGCTATAGTAGTGCTTTGTATATGTGCAAGGCAGTATCAACTACTGGGACATTCGACACTTCGTCATGGAGTTTGCTAACACCATCGCAATACGGGTTGATGCGGTGGGCAAAAGAACGATCTTCGTCAAACTCTCGCCCTAATAATAGAACAGAGCTTGCAGATATGATGGTGGCTTTGAGCTATTTGCAAAACGCGTTAGGTACAACAAACTCGACAAGATTCTATCAGTTGTTCTATCCTGCTGCATACGCATGCAAGTTGTATGAACCAGCTGTTAAAGAAGGTGAAGTATTGGACGCTCGCTATGCGCGAGAAAATTGGATGCTTCCTGCCTGTGGTATGGTCAACAAGATTTACGGTATGTACCATGCTTCCCGTAATAAGGTAAGTGGTGGTACTATTAGTGCGCAATACGCGAATGAAGCCCAAGAAGGAGTTCAAGATGTTGATTATCCACTGATGGCGAACATTCTGAAAAGATTGGAGGATGCAGGAGAGACCTCTTCAATATTTACTTGGTGGGGTAACAGTAACTTCTGGTCCGCGTCCGAGTACAATACCGCGTATTCGTACAACGTGGGTTTCCAGAATGGTAGTGTGGGCAGCAACCTCAAGTATAATTCGTATGTTGTCAGGGCGGTCACAGCGTTCACCTACACGCTTTAGCGTGTCACTTTTTACTTATAGCGACGGCATTCAAGCCGTCGCCCAAGGATACACAAATGATTTAACAACAATGATATGAGCACAAATGGTGTAGTCATTCCACAAGCAACGATACAAGACAGTGAGCAGAAGAAGCGTCAGCACAGGACACTTCGTCAGATGCCGATTTATCGTGACATTGCGAACTTGAAGTATTTCGTGGTATGTCTTTATGAACGAGTTCCGAGGAAGTTCACTCGCTACATAGACAGTATCTTGCTGACTGTGAGCGAGGCGAAGAAATGTGTAGGATTGGCACATGCGACTCGTGACTCCGCCATGAGGATAGAGTATCTTGATATGGTCCATATCTTCGTTGAAGATGTTCAGGACGACATCAAGATTTTGCACAAGATGAATCATATCAGTAAGGACACAGAGAACAAGATAAGGCAGCTGACACGGGGCATCGTCGCGCAAGCAATAGCGTTGCGAGATTATACCAGTGGTCAGGGTAATTCATAAGCAATTATGGTTAGAGCATCCTATAATCCGTTGAACGGGCGATTCGCTAACACATTCTCAAGATGTGTTAGCTACGAAGATGCAGAATCGCAAAAAGACAGTAACTTCTGGTCCGCGTCCGAGAACAATACCACGAATTCGTACAACGTGAATTTCCAGAATGGTAATGTGAACAACAACAACAAGTATAATTCGTATGTTGTCAGGGCGGTCACAGCGTTCCACGATTATAGCTCCGTGCCGCAAGCCTTTCTTGACTCTGTTTGGGCGGCGTACAAAGACTGTATGCACGGCAAGTTCCGTTCCAAGCAAGCCATCGAGTACATGTCTAAAGCCATAGAGGATATTCCCGCCTTGGCATACGAGTTGTGGAGCAAGACATATCAACCAGGCACATCCACCTGCTTTATGGTTCTCTATCCCAAACCGAGGGAGGTGTTTGCCGCCAGCTTTCGTGACAGGATTGTTCACCATTGGATTTGCTTACGGTTAGAGCCGTTGTTTGAGGAGCGTTTTGTGTCGCAGGGCAATGTCAGTTTCAATTGCCGTAAGGGTTTCGGTACAGACAAATGTGTTGCACATTGTGCTGAAGGCATGGAGCGTATCACTGGGCATTATCATCGTAAGGCATGGCTATTCAAGGGTGATATTGTAGGCTTCTTCATGAGTATAGACAAGTTGGTTTTGTGGTACTTCATGGAGAGGTTCATCAACCGATGGAGGAAGCGCATGGAGCGCAAGGGCTTCGAGTCGGTTTCTCCCGATGTCCTTGTTCGTCTTGGTATGCAGCGTATGCCAGAGATGTTCTGGGACGTGCTTATCCATACCACGAAGACAGTTGTGTTGCATCGTCCAGAAGAGAATTGTGTGCTGAATTCGCCCGTGCATCTTTGGGAGCGGTTATCGCCTAACAAGTCCTTGTTTGGTTGTGAGAAAACCAAGGGTGAGCCTATCGGTAATCTCACGACTCAGTTGTTTGCCAACTTCTTGATGTCGTATTTCGACATGTATGTGCTTTTCCTTTTCCGTCACCATTCGTTCTCCTACGAGCGGTTCGTGGATGATTTCGTCTGTCAGTGTGACGACCTCGATTTCCTGAAGGGTGCGATTGTGAAGATGGAAAAGTTCCTCAAGACCCATCTTCAGCTGGAGATGCACGAAGAGAGATACTTGCAGCCAGTGAGTCATGGCGTGTTGTTTGTCGGTACTTATATCAAGCCTTGCAGACTGTATCTTTCGAACAGGACGCTGGCTCGATTCAAGGAGCGTGCTATCGGGTTCCGTCGTCTGATGGAGGCAAAGAAGGATTTGACGTATCTGGACTGCAAGCGTATTGAGCAGGTCGTGAATTCCTATCTTGGATTTTGTCGGAGGAAGCGAACCTATCATTATCGGAAGGAGATGATTGCGTTGATGGGTGAAATCTTTTGGACGTATTTCTATGTGCAGGGTCACTATGAGAGTATCCACATGAAGAATGTATTCAAACTTAATTTATAAAATCAAAAAAATGAAACAGAAATTTACAGAGAAGCCAAGTCAGATGGTGACGAGTGTAGGTCCACAAGTGATTTATATTACTTTGAACTATAATGTCGCCCCGTCTGATGATGGAGAATGGGAAGCAGACAGTGTGCAGTTCAAGTCAGAGGAAGTGCCTACCATCACGGAGGTTGCCGATGCCATCATTGGGTCGGGAAGGCTGTGTAGTGTTCAGGAGCTTGAAGGTGTCAGTAATGCGCTTGTCCATACTTTCAATGTGCATGTAGAAGACGATGAGCTGTTTGAGGCATCTAAGAAGTTGTTGTTCGCACTTAACTCGGCTTACGGATCGTCGGAGGATGTCAATGTCTTCCGCTATGAGGACAAGAACTGCTGGATAGACAAAACCACACGTACCAGTATTCTTTCGAGGCTTGACGCAGAAGAAGAGAAAGGCAAGAGAACCACCAATCTCTCCTTTGGGAATTGTCATTTGTTCAACGTGCCGATTGCGAGTGCGAGGTCGATGCTGAAGGACTTGGAGGTGTATGCCGCTGAGTGCTACGACATGACTAACAGTCATCAGTTGTCGATTGAAGGCTTGGAGACTTACGCGGCTGTCCATGAATACGACTATCAAGACGGCTATCCTGAACCGCTTTCCTTCGGTGACGAGATATTTACCTACGTGAAGAAGGAGCCAACCGCCAAGGATGTAGTCGCTGCTTTAAAGAAGATGGTGTTGCCAACGGTGGTGGAGCGAGATGATGATGCCGCTTTGGAGTGTATTGAACTCTTTCCATCTTGGGAGTCGATGCTTGGTAAGGAGCTGAAGAAAGATGAGCGTTACTACTATGATGATGCGCTCTGGAAGGTGGTGCAGACACATACGGCACAAGACAACTGGAATCCAAGAGTTGCCACATCGTTGTTCACCCAAGTTGTGAAGGGTGGTGCTGATGAAGGCACATTGGAAAATCCTATTCCTTTCAGTATAAACATGGAGCTGGTGGAAGGCTTGTATTATCTTGACGAGGGCGTTGTGTATCTGTGTATCGAATCGCTTACTCAGTGCTTATGGCACCTCGCTTCGATTCCAAGGTACGCGAAAGCGGTGGAATAGGTTTTGGAAATTGAGACTTTTTATCAATATTTTAGTATTAACCCCAAATAACAAGAAGGAATATGAAAGAAATTATTAAATTTATCGGCAGAATTTTCAAGTGGAAAACTCGCTGGGCATGGATGTTGGCGGGTTTGGTGGTAGGATTGAGTTCGTGCAACTGGTACAATGCCGCACATTCGGGAGTGATTATGAGTATCTTTTACGTGGTTTACTTTCGTGTCGAGTACAAGAAAGACCACAGTTGGTGGACAATGATATTAACTTTCTTGTGCTCCGTAGTAGGACAAGGAATTATTCAATTATTGACAGAGCAATGAAAAAGGAATATTTAAAACCAGCAATGATAACTCGTGAAACTGAATTAGATGCAGACTATGCGCAGTTCTATTCCTATCACGAGGGTTGTGCAACTCCACAGGTAAAGGCAGAGCCTTCACATACGGAGAAAGAGGATGAGTGGGGTAATATTTGGTAACACTAAAAAACAATGTAATATGAAATGGCTTGATAGTTTGAAGGCAGTTGACAGGAACAAGGTGGGTGCTATTGTCTTTTTTGTCTTGGGTCTCTTGATTAGCGGACTTGCTTGTATGCTTGCCGTATATCGTGAGTTGGCTCAGGAAAAGAAAAGCGGTGTATTGGAACGAGAGGATTTGAAGAACTATGTGAAATGGAGCGGAATTGGTGCTATTGTCCAGGCATTCATTCTGATGGTACTTTAATCATTATTATGTAGAAAAAAAATGGAAGGAAGAGAAGTAACATTGATTATAGTTGGTTGTCTGGTGGTGTTGTTCTATGTCATCGTCTTCGGACTGATTGGTGCTGATTTATGGAGCGGCGTTCGTAAGGCAAAGAAGCGAGGTGAAATGAGGACGAGCGAGGCATATCGCAGAACCATCGACAAGCTGAACAAGTATTACAACATGCTTATCGCATTGACCTTTGTGGATGCTGTCCAAATCGGGCTGATATTCTTTCTTTGGCATGAGTATCGCTATGATATTCCTATGGTTCCCTTGTTTACGCTTCTCGGTACGTTCTACATTTCCTTTGTGGAGGTGAAGAGTATTGTAGAGCCATCGAATGTTAAGGAGAAGAAGGCGCAAGAGGATTTCATCCGCATACTTAGAGAGATAGCAAAGAACCAGGACCTTAAAGACAGGGTGCTTTCAGTATTGGAAAACAAAGAAAACAAGGAGCATGATGAAACTGAGTGATAATTTCACGCTTGAGGAGCTGATAAAATCAGCTACAGCGCAAAGGTTAGGTATCGACAATACGCCCAGTGTTGTTGTCAAGAATAAACTTGCGACGTTATGCAGGAAAGTTCTCCAGCCACTACGTAACAAGTATAATAGAAGTATTGTCGTCACCTGTGGGTATCGTTGTCCGAGGTTGAACAAGGTTGTTGGTGGAGCTTCTACCAGTGACCATCTCTACGGTAATGCCGCCGACATTCGAAGCCAGAGCGATTCAAGAGCCGATAACAAGGCTCTGTTTGACCTGCTTGTGAAGATGATGAAGAACGGAGAGATAGGTGTCAAGCAGATTATCAACGAATACGACTATGACTGGATACATGTAAGCTACCAAGACGGTAGAACGGCAAAGAGGAATGAAGTTCTTGAAGCGTTCAGAAACAAAGAAGGCAAAACGATTTATCGGCGTTTGTCGGTTTGATAGAACGAAAACGGAACTTTCTTTTACCCGAAAGCAGAACTTTCGGGAACGGTAACTAAAAGCAAGATGTTATGAAGGATATAGCAAAGATGCAGCTCTGTGCGATTGGGGTGCTGGCTGTGATTGTGCTGGCTGTGATTTGTGTGCGCAGTTGTTATGAGCCGAGTGTTGTGTTCAAGGAGACGAGGGACACGGTGACGGTGAGTGACACGGTGACGGTGCATGACACCGTGAGGGTGCGCGAGCCCGTACCGACGGACAGTATGCAGGTAAGGACCGAAGTGGGGTATCTGAAGGTGTCGGCAGAACCGACACTTACTGAGAAAGACGACCATCTTATTGACGCCAATAAGATGATGGACAGTGTTCAGGTGGAGATACCGATTGAGCAGACAATCTATGAGGATAGTCTATATAGGGCTTGGGTCAGTGGCTATCATGCAAAGCTGGACTCCATTGAACTGAGGATGCGAACGACGATCATTACCAACACACAGACAATTACTATCAAGAAATATCCGCGTTGGGGTGTTGGTGTGATGGGTGGTGTTGGTCTTGGAATGAAGAACAAAAACGCCGAGCCGTTTGTTGGGGTAGGCGTGTACTATAGATTATTTTAGTTAAAAGTTAGTTAGTTTTTGAATTACGTTGGACGGTTTCTTGTCGTGAGGCAAGGACCGTTTTTTTTGTAGTGGATGGGGTCAATTAAACATAAGATTTGTTGTGAAATCCATCTGGGAGGATGGGGTTCATGGGATTGATGGGGTTGTTGGGGCTGGTGGAATAGATGATTTTGTTGTAGATTTCCGCTGTGCGGAATTCAAGACAGCATCCTTGGGATGTCACCCAACCATCGTCGAGCAGGATGGCGTCGGACTCCATGACGGCTTGGATACATCTTCCCATTGCTTCCGCTTCGGTGTAGGTTCCGAGTGGGTTCAGGTCGAAGGAGGAAACGATGTCGTAGCATTCCTGGTAGATGGATGGCAGTTGTTCCTTGATTTCTTCCACACGTTTCCGAGCTGTCTCGTACTTCTCTTGGAAGGTAGCTTCCGAACGTGCGTTGATGGGTGTGGAGATATAGAGTTTCATTGTTCTTTGTTTTGGTTTTTGACGATGGAGAGGTCGATGCCGCTGTCGTTGAAATACTCGAATGCCTTCTTAAAGAGTTTTTGGCAGCGGCGTGGAGGGGTGGTCATGTATCTGTGCATTTCGTTGAAGAGTGTGCAGGGCAATGGTCCTTTGGCTGGGGTCATGTGTGTGGAGTAGTCGAAGAGGAACGGGCATTGTCCGCAGCACGCAGGTTGTTCATATATTTTTCTTCCGTCGATGATTACCATGTGAAGTTGTGTATTAAAACTGGGGGGGGGTAGTCCGAGGCTGCTACCCCTTCCCAGCTGCCAAACACCACGGGGACGTATGTGTCTGTGATTTTTAGGGTTTGAAGGGATTTCTGAAATGGAGGGGAATCCTGTTTAGTACCATTATCCCCTCTGCGGGCTGTGGTAAGCCTGAGAGATATGTTGTTTGCTCAATGGCAAGGGTTATGCGAGGCGTTCGTTCCTATCTTCGCAGACAAGTCCGAACTGAATTATGAAGAAATCTATAATGCTTTCTTATGGGGTTGATGAGTAGGCTCTCGGCAGAACCGAGAGGTACGGAGAAAGCCGATGGATTCATCAATGCTTATGCTGTGGATTCTCTGCTTCGCATTCTATTTGTCGGATGCGTTCTTCGCAGATGTGGATGATTTTCTCGTAGTCGAGTCGTCGGCTGTCCCCTTGTTTGGTACGGAGGATGCGCTTCACGATGTCGGCATCCCACGGGTTCAAGTTGTATTCTTGCCAGATGCTCCACGGTTGGATGATGTGGCGCGAATAGTCGCTTTTGCCTCGGTTGTAGGAACGGACAGATGTGTCGAGCACACCCAAACGTCTCAGTGCCTGGTAGGTTTCCTCGTCGAGTTGACGGCTATTCACTGGTTTGTTGTCAGGTGGTGTGTTCGGGACTGTGGAATGTTTAACCAAGTCTGCTTCTTGCTCACAGAGTGTGAAAGCAAAGCCGTCTTCGCATTCCACTATATAGACGTTATTGTTGTTTCCATCATAGAATCGGAAAATAACCTGCAGGTTGTCGTTGTACTCTTTGTTTAGGTCAGAAGAAACAAAACTACTAATGTTGTTTATTTTGAGTATATCCCCGATATTGTATTTGAATGTGGGGCGGGAAATGAGGGTGTCTTGGGTTGTTTGGGTGTTTGGTGAGGACATTTGTTGATGGGTTTATGGGGTTGATGAAACCCGAAACAAAATTTCGGGGAACGGTGGAGAGGGAGGACCGAAAGCGGAACTTGGTTCGGAAAAACTGAAAAACCGATGGGTGGGTTGGAACCACCATCAGGGGATGAGCCTCGCATTCGTTATGCTACATCGGTTGATTTGCAATTTTAAATATTTCCCAATTTATTCCCTTTTTTGATGAAAGGAGGTTGATGATTCATCGGCTATTATGTTTTTGGTGGACTCGATTCATTTTGTTGAAATGTTTTCATTGGTTGACTGAAGTGTGGGTAGTGACAGATGATTGCCATCTCCTTTTGGTTGCTTGGATTTGATTCGTCGGCTCCTCCAAAGCAGGGGCATTTGATGCAGTTCATGTCGCCGATTTTGACGTGCATGACGGTGCCGACTGGAAAGTTAACGCTGGAACCGTGCGGACAGCTTCGGCGGATGCTGTCTAAGTCAAAGCATTTCTCTGTTGCCATATTTTGTTTTGAAATCGATGATTACTTTTTTCAATAGTTCTTTTCTTGCGGACTCGCAGAGCGGTAGTAGGTCCTGAGCGAAGTTGCACACTGCCAACTCACAAGCCTTCTCTGCATTCTCTTTTGAAATCATGGGAACGGCTTCGCATTGGTTATTCTGCTCTTTGTAATCAGCTGCAATGATATGTCGCTGTATGTATTCCTGGTAGGTCATTCTTTAAAGAGTGTTTGGAGACAGGAGTTTTTTGGTGAGGGAGGTGCGGAAGTCATTGACGAATCGCTCATAGTCGAAGTCTGGCTTCTCTTTGTTCGCGTTGAAATACACGTCTATCTCGATGCTTTCGAGGTAGTCACAGGCAGCGTCCAGCATGTCCTTCTTGCCGTCCTCCTCTCCTCGGATGAAAGTAGAGCGGATTATTTTACTTGTTAAGTCTTTGTTGGTCTTCTCTTTTTTGCTCATGGTTATAGAATCGGGAAGTTCCTTCTCGATTCTTGCTTGCAGGTCGTCGATGTATTTGGTTACTTCCTCGTCTTTTTCAAAATGGATTTTGAATATTCCTGGTGAGTTGGTGAAAATCGCCAATTCTTTAGGTTTGTCCATGTCGGATGATACTGCTACGATGCTATCAAGTCTGATAAGCATGTTGCCATTGCGGTGGATTCGTGCCATTGTCTTAATCTGGGATTTATAATTTTATCAGGGATTTAAAGGATTTGGAAGGAATGATTTTGAATGAAAAAGTAAAAAGTAAAAATTCCTCACTAAAAACAACTCCTTTCCTCCGTAGAGGTTATTTATTTTGTTTCGTATTCATCGTGTATTCACCAATTCTTTGCATGAAGGTATCGAAATCCCAGTCTTCAGGACTCATGCCGCCGAACTTTGCATACATCTGCTCCTGCCAGTTTCGTCTCATATAACCTGTGATGTCCTCTTTTACAAATTCCATAGGAATGTTATTTAACTTTCTTGTCAATGGTTTTGTATAGAGTTTGCTCTTAAACTTAGGCACAACGCTATCTTGAGTGGGCCTAATGGTAACGAAATGGTCCTCAAAGCATTCTGTATCACATCCTCGTTCATCTTTCCAATCGTGGTGCTCGCAGTAAGAGCGGTCGTAGAAATATGCTATTCGTACATTTACCATACGGTACAAATCATCATCGTCTTCTAACAGTGGTTCCTCTGTTGGTAATGCGACCTTATAGCGTTTGTAGCGGATGAGATAACCACGAGCAGGCTGAGGATGTATGGCAGGTTTATATTCCTTAGTAAATACCTGCTCTTCGAGGTAGTAAACTTCATCAGGAACAAATGTTAATCCATTTACCCTTGCAGTTCTTATACATTTACATTTTATTAAATCCATAACACGTTCTATCTATAGTTTAAATTGTTTAATTTCCACTCAAAGCCCTTATCACTTTTTAAAACAGAGTCGAAAACACTCATACCATTTATCCAATGCTTTTTTCATGTTTTAATAATTTCTCAAACTCTTGTAGAGATTTTTCTATTTGTTCAAGATTATACTCTAACTCTTCATTTTCAGGACAATCTACAAGAACGCCATACAGCACAGTCCCAATATAATTGAATATCTCTATAACAGTGCTATCATGCACATAAGGAATGTATGGCTGAAAATCAGCAACCAATTCTCGCAATCTGTTCAAATTATTTCTTTGTCTTTTAGTCATGATTCCTTGTCTTTTAGTATTGCTTCGAAAAGCACCTTGTCTCCTTCGCCTGTTATAATGAGCGTGTCTGTATGGTTAGCTTCGCAGAAGTTGCGCACTGTTCCAATGCTGCTATTGTCTTAATCTGGGATTTAATTTTATCAGGGATTTAAAGGATTTGGAAGGATTGTTTTGTTCTCTCCAAGTAGTCTTTGATGTCAGGAATTTCGATGTCGAGCCAGAATAGGACGTTGGGGATATTCCATTGTCCTCTTCCGTATCGTGTAGGGGTGATTATTTCATCTATGCCTGAAGCAATAGTCCTCCCCTTAAATGATTCTTGTGGACGATGAGCGTATGCTAATGTCCCGTCAGACGTAAGAACTATCACTTCTCTGTTTATCTTGGGTAGTTCGTCGTCTGCAATCTTCCACCACATCGATGAGTCGATCAGTTGTTCCATGTCGTAAGCTCCGCTTATATAAGCATCCTTCACATCTTGTAATGAAAGCGGTTTAAAGGAGAGTGCCATCGCCCTTCCAGTCATATAATTACTGGCTCCATTCATTATTCTTGCCTTTCGTTCTTTCTCTGTCATAGTCCTCTATTCGTTGGTTGATTGTTCGGATGTTTGATGTTATCTTTATCAAGAGAATCTCCTTTTACGATTCAGAACTCCATACCAATACTCATCACCGATACTATTGAGGATTGTTTTCTGAAGTTCGTTAGCCTCTTGACAACTCTTCTCTGTCAGAATACTTTCCAGAGGTGTGTTGTGCATCCTATCTTCAATATTAATGCCGACTTCCTCTATTTTGTTTTCGTGGTTCAGCTTTATGTAAACTGTACCAAGTTTCTTGTCTTCATGCTTGCGAAACACAAAAGTGTCCGATAACCACATTGGGTTAGGTACTGCATAAATCTTTTCGTTCATAGTTTTTTTGATATTAAACGAGGGCTACAGGAGTTGCACCTGTGTCTGGCAGATTATACTGTTAGCGGACTGTCACGCACAGCCCCCGTATGGCTCTTTATAAAATTATTTCTTTTTCAATCCTCTGTATGGAGGTTACTTTGTGTGAAGATGCTCCAGTTCTTGCTGACGGCGTGAGGGTAGTCGTCGAGAATTTTGTGTAGTTCTTTGTCGGAGAAACGGCGATGGGTTGGTGTACCTCCGATGAAGTCACGGACTGATTGCTTCCAATAGACCGTTGCTTTGTCTTTTGTCGCTACCATCACGTCCTGAATAAAGGAAAGGCATTCTGATACGTCGTACTTGTCACGACATACTTTTGTGTTCTTGGTCATCAAACCAATTTTGAAATGCTCACACCCTGCATCGAGTGCTTGCTGGATCATACGGAAGGAGGATGGGAAGTCGATGATGGGTTCTATTGACGCCCAAACGTGAAAGTATGTAGCACGGCGCAATGCACGCATCGTAGCTATCCTTGCGCGATTGTCGTGTGCATTGGGTTCCAGCTCGTCGTGTCCTGTCAACGTGAAGCCATAAGCGACAAGCGTATTATCGAGTTTCCAGAGGTTTTGATATTCTTCGATTGCTGAGTCAAGATAATAGGCAAGGCGTTTCGTTAGGAATGTGACAGGTATTTCATATTTCACACATTCTGCTGCTATGCGATAGGACAAACGCTGACATTCTTCAAGCATAGGGTCAGTCACAAAACTCATAAACACACCACCATCCTTATGGATTTGTTTGCGGTTTTCGAGGATTTCCGCCATAGCGAGATAGAAGGCATGTTCGTCATCAATGATTCCCTTCTTCAGTACGGGTTTGTTCTGTCCGAGGTATTTGCCTGATGGTCCCGACTTCAAGTAGCAATATGTGCAACCGTTTGAGCAGCCGATGTAGGGGTTTACGCTCCATCGTCCGTACTCTTCTGCATTGCCTTTGGTTTTTGATAGGATTTTCATAATGTTTCGATGTATGTTCTTAGGTTCTGATATTTTTTCTCGATCCAAAATGCTATTGTGTCACCTGCCCATTTCAGACCTATGGTTGAGCCATGCTTGACATAGTAAACAAAAGCAATAAATGGGTAAGAAAGACAGCCTATTACGAATGCCACGCATTCCATCAGGAAGATGGGGATATAGAATATCGCCCAAAGAGTTCTATAGATATATATCATCGGAGTTCTTGGATTAGATTAGATGGGCGAAGGGGTCGAATTGTTCTGGATGATACCAAGTGAATCCCATGATGCGTGAATACTCGCCTTTGATTTTGACGATGACAAGTGTTGCTATCACCACACCTCCGTTGGTACGCTTGGCAATATTCTGACCACCTCCGTGTGCGTATCTGACTATCTCGATATTCTGGCAGTTCTCTTCGGAATACTCAGCGAAATAACTGATGTGACCCTTGATGGGCTGTCCGTTGGTTACTTCGTCGATGACTTTCTGGCACTCTTCTTTGACTCCGTTGATACCATCCACCAGTATCAGGTGCTGGAACTTCTCTCGGATGTTAGAGATGATGTTATACTCTTCTTGGTGCTTGAGCTGCTTGAAGAGGGACACCACGTCGGTCACAAACAGTTTGTCGTTCTTAGTGTCGGTTTTCTTTTTCATCATGGTGCTTTGTTTTTTTTAATTCTTTGATGATTTCTTCCAGTACGGGAGTGTTGTCAGCGTCTTCCCATTCCTTCGCCACATTCCAAGAGATGGACTTTTTCGGTGTCCAGTTGTCTATCTTCATGGAATGATGCGACAAGCGTCCTTCTGTTGGCTTCAGTCCCTTGTCGTGCAGCTCACAGAGTCCGTCATGGAAGAAGGTACACCAATCTCCTACGGTTGTTGCTTGTACCATTCCGATGATGTGGTCGGTGACTCCGATGAGCATTCCAGCATACCAGTCAGTCCATGCCAAACGGTCGGCATAGCCAGCCTTAATCAGTTTCAGGATGTCCTGTGGGGTTGCCAGGCACGGTGTGTGGCACTGCTGCTGGCATTGCTTGCACTTGCATTGAATCGGTTTGCGTCCAGTCTTGCGGATGATGCGCTGCAACTGGCTTTCTCCTGCTCGTTTCATGATTGATTAGTTCTAAGTTTTGTGAATGAATATCACTTCCTTGCCATCGGTGCGGGTTGTGAAACTACATGGACCTTTGTATCTGCAGCTGCCTGAGTTATAGAATGCGCATCCCGTACACTCATGTACTCCCTCTGGCAATTCTACACATATCAGTTTTACGCCATCGAATTCTATGACCTGTCCAATGGCAACTTCTTTGGTGTCCGTTACGACTGGCGTCAAGTTTTCCGTTGACTTCTTTAGTTCTGCGATAAGTGCATCCGCATACGCACATGCGGATTCGGCACAGTATTCTGCAAGCGTCTTTCCTTCTGCTTCGGGTCCGAGTTCGTGTCCACAGGCTAATATTGCGGATGCTGTTCGCATGATGGTAGGCAGCATTTCCTTTGCGATTTCGTATCGACGCTGGTTCCTGTCGATTATGGGTTGGCTCATGGGGTTTATGGGTTTAATGGGGTTAATCAAATTCAATGCTTTGTTTTTTTTATATCCTACGGAAAGGATTTTCGTGCCATCCGTGAAACTCGTTTAATTCGTAGTATTCACTATCCACGCATCGCGTACTTGCTGATCCAATTCTGCCAGCACCTCGTCAGACTCACCACCGTGCATGTGGCTCTCCAGAACCAAACGCAGGATTCCCTTCACATGGTCGAAGTCCTTCCATCTGTCATTTCTGACGTTGTGGTCGTGCTGCCATTCTGCTCCATCATGGAAAGCCTCCATCAAGTCGTAGCCGTCGGCCTTTACATCTCCGAAGAAATCGTCAGCACTCTCACCTTCCAAGCCTTGCCCGTAGGCAATGTCTCTCACGTAGTCGCTCTCAGCACTTTCCAGGTCTGTGTCGAACCTTCGGCCCCGTCCAATCTCGGTGCGGAGGGCACGCTGTGCTACTTGCAATGCTCCTTTCAGATGCTTGTTTCTGGCACCATTGCAACAAGCCGTAATCACGGCCAGTGCATCATCGTAAGTCATTGGAAATTCGTTCATAGTTCCATTTTTTCGTTTTTTCTATAATTAAATGAGATTATGTTTTGATAGTTTTATAATCGTCACATCTTTGCCTCTGAATTTTATTGTTCTCATAATCGTTAGTTGTTTTCTTTTTCTATTTTTACTTTAACCCACCCATCTGAAGCTGATACAGACAAGATAATATTAAAGTCGTTATCATTACAATCACTGCAATAATCTGCAACCGCAAATTCAATTTTATCAATAAGGGAGTTTTCGTCTTTTAGTTTCATGATTGATTAGTGTTCTTTTCGTGCTTTATATTTTACATTCCCAGTAGTCCAATACCAATGAAGTTTTCCCCATATAATTTCAAAAATGAAATACATGTCAAATCTTGTGCATGCAATGTGAAGGTGTGGCATTCCGAATAAAGGCTGATGTCTTACCCAATCACACCACATCCAACTATCATTATACTTAAAATGATTATGAAAGATGTGCATAACTTATTTTTCTTTTAATTTGATTATCAACCATTCTAATTCTTTTTGTCTGCGTTCTTTGCAAAAACGGCAGTTGCCTTTGTGGGCGAAATGTCCGAATCCTTGATTACCATTAGCCATATCATTTTTAAGATACTCACAACTATCAATAACAATAATGTTACAACCTTTTAAACGCTTTGCCTCTTCTATTTCAGCTTCTGTTCTATAGTCGCATGCCACCATCATAAAGGCAGCAAGTACAAATATTATAATCTTTTTCATTCTTTACCTCCTTTCAGTTCTTGAATAAGTTTTTGTTTTGTTTAATTTAGGAGGTTAACGTCTGATGGTTACCTTTGATTCTTTTCTCCATCTTTGGATTTTTGCCAACCACGTTCTGTCGTAGTATGGCTTTTCGTGGAGTCTTTTGCAGGCTCTGAAGTACAGCTCAGAGTGGATGGGTGCAAGAGATATGAGTGGACCTCTCCTGTACCATTGCCAATGAAAACTGTCTCTGTTCAGCACCTTTCTTGCTATTCGTTTGTTCATGATTACATCTGTTTAATCATTGTTTAGTTTGCAATTCAGAATTTCTTGACAGGCTTCTCGAAGTCGTTGACACCGATTTCGCCACTATTTAATTGCATCAGAAGGTTACGACCGTGTGCTACACCATCATTATAGATGCGATTACGTTCCTCGTTCAGTTTTTTGTCGAGCTCATTTTTGTAATTATCACGGTCATTCTTCAATTGCAAACAAGCCTCTCTTAGAGACTCACACAACCGTTTTGCAGCGTCAAAAGTTATATCAGGCAAAACAAACCTATCTCTTGCTGTAGCTGCTTCAAGCCTTCCTGCCAGAATGCTCCCATCAAAACCGTCTTTCGTTACTACATGCTTGCTGTCGAACTGAGAGAATGTAGAGAGTAAGTCGGTCAAAGCATTTTCAATTTTTCTAATAGGAATGGTGTACCACGTTAATAGTCCTATTCTGAGGTCATCCATTATGTAATTGTTACGGTCAAGGTTCCTTTCCTTGACGATAGCTTTGCCTATTTCCAATGCGTTCATGCAGTCATGGCACAGCGAATCTTTACTACTACGTGCCACCTCTTCACCCGTTCGCCCGCATCCTGGGCATGGGGCAGTTCCTTCGTATAGTTTCATAGTCAAATCTTTTTAATCTTCAAATTCAATACTTAGTTGGTAGCCTCTTGGCTCTCTGTAGCCTCGATGGGTTGCTATGTAGTGAGTCTTCAGCTTCTCCATGATTTCCTTTCTGTCCTTCTCGCTGACGTTGTTCTTGTCAGCCATGAAGTTGGCATGGAGGGCGGCTGCCAAACTTCCACGGATGTGCTTGTCATCCATGAAGATGCTATAGACGGTGTAGATGCGGTTGCAGAGCTTTGCATCCTCCCGTTCTGCATCCGTCTGGTATCTCATGGCGCACACGTCGATGTATCGTGTCACACCATCGTAGCCGTCCTTGTTGGTGCGTGGCGATGTGAAGTCATTAAGAAAGACGACCGTCAAAGCCTCACGCTTGGCTATCTTGTTAAGTTTTGCCCATCCGTAATAGACAGGGAGTAGTCTTCTTTCCATTGGGTTGACGGGGATAATGGGGTGAATTATTCTATGAGTTCAAAACCGTAAGCGAATACCCAAGGGTTGCGGTTCCATGTGCCTTTGCCACAGATGCGGTCGATGAGGACAGCGTAGGCTTCGCGAGGAGACATATAACTATTAACGTGCTTCCCAACCTTGAAACCATACATCTTTGGGTCTGTTTCGCCTACAAGCAATCCTTCCTTGATGCAATCCTCGTCGCTGATGTCCTGCAAGCGCTCACATTTGATGTCGGTGATGCGGATGCAATGGGGCATGAGGTCGGGACGGGTGTATAAAGCATTGTTCCAGCCAGGTGTGTCTTTGTATATCAATCTATTTGCCCAATCAAGAGGATTGATAGCACTCGCATAGCTTTGCGCCACGGCAACCACTTCGCCAATTTGAAAGGCTGGTTTCAATTCGATTGAGTCGCCATCCTTTGTGTCTGCGATAAAGTGCCAAACTCCATTTGCATGGTACGCGGTCACGTTCTCGAAGTCGCCTTTGATGATGCGCCGAGTCTTGGTCTTTCGTCTTTTCAAAACGGCTTGCCGAAGTCCGTACCTCTTGCTGAAATAAGCTTTCTTCATGGTTCTATTGAGTTTTTTCTACGGATGATTGGAGGTTTGGGAATTCTTTATGTCTGTGTAGAGATTCATTTGGAGTCTAATCCTTTCTCTGATGGACTGAAGCCAGTCCAATTTCTCTTTACAAACAGCGTCGTACCCTTTTATTATTGCCTGTTTAAGTTCTTGATCCAAATCGGAGAGGATGGAATTACATATAGATTCGTCCTTTTGAGTCCACTCCATAGGAGGATAATCGTTAGGGAATGTCTTTATTTCATTGATGGTACGTCTGAGGGCGGTGATGGTTCGTGCGTCCTTGTCGCTGCCAGTGATATGGTCTTGAAGGTCAAGTTCCATCTCTTTGATTTGCTTGATTGCTTGGGTGTATCGCTTTCCAAGTCCGAAGATAACGATGGCTTGGAGTAAGACGACAGCGAATGCGATGATGATTGCTATTTCCATGATGGGGGGGGGGATGGGGTTAATGGGGTTGGTGAGAAGGCTCTCGGCTGAGCCGAGAGGTACGGAGAAACGAAAGACTGAAAGCAGAACTTTCAGGAACGGTGGTGGGTTAGAGAATGGTGATTTCTTCGATGTCTTCACCAGGGCATAGGGGCATTATGACTATTTCAATGTCTTTGTCTTCAACGCCCAATAGCATGGGTGTGACTCTGTGTTCGAGCATTTCCGCGTGTCGAAGTATCAGTGTGTCCACTTCAAGGTATTTCATAACGTTTGACAGGAGTTTGATGTGTCCGTAAGCCAGATAACAGCCGTTGATAGTGAACTGACATGTGATTGGTTTGTAGCCGGAAATGTCTCCTGTTCCTTCGCACACGGGACAACCGTACCAATGAGTATAATGTTTACCGTCCCTATCGTGGTAATGCCAATATACCTCTCCGTTCCCTCCGCATTCAGGGCAGGTACGGTCTTTTTCTTTTTCCGGTGCTTTTGCAAATGCGTCCGATAGCATTTTCTGTGTCAGTTTTTCGTTGCGTGTGGGTGCAGGAATCACTGTTTCCGTATTAGGAGGTGTGCGGTCGTTGACGGTTTCGGGATATGTATTTTCGCATAGTGCTGCATTGATGCGGATGAGATTACGTCCGTCTGTGGCACATACCTTGCCATGCTGAAGGAATGGTGCCGTGATGGAAGGTCGGTGTTCGTCGGCTGAGACAAAGAGGTAGAGCAGGGCTTTTTCGTTATTCATTGTTGATGGGTTGTTTTGACCGAAAGCGGAACTTTCGGGGACGGTGGTGGGGATGGAGAAAAGGGATTTAGACTGGGTTATGGCTGGAGACTTCGAAGTGTCCGCCGTAGGGAGAGAAGTCTGATGGTGAGTCATAAACTTCTATGAGGATAGCGTCGCAGAGTCGTTTTCGCTCTGTCTTTCCGATTTCGAAGCAGAGGCTTCGCAAAGAGCATTGCTGGCAAGCCTGAGTACCTTGTTTGTCGGCAGCATTCTTCTTGATGATGTGCGTGTCTGGTCCCAGTTTTAGTTTGATAACTCTGGAGATTCTTGCCATATCATTTTAGATTTTCGTTTTCCAAACGGTGGTAGTCGGTCAGGAGTCTGTCGTAATCGATTCCACAAGCTTCGAGCTTGTGATTGAGCTTCTGAATGGTTGTGTTGGCTTCTTGAAGACGTTTTTCAAGGTCTTTCGTCTGAGCCTTGGCTTGTCCCAGTTGTTCGAGTAGTCCCTTAGTGACGTGGCGTTCCTTGAGAAGTTTGTCGTCGAGCTGTGCAGCAACAAAAACCGCCAGTATCAGGAAGACTGTGAGAATGATGGTTGCAGGTGTCATAGTTTTTTGGTTGATGGGGTTAATGGGTTTGGTGAGAAAGCTCTCGGCTGAGCCGAGAGGTACGGAGAAACGAAGGACTGAAAGCAGAAGTTTCAGGGACGGTGGAGAGGGGAACCCGAAAGCGAAACTTTTGGGAACGGTGGCAGGAACGGTGGCTTTTAAAGTTCCAGTTCCTTGGAGAGTCCGAAGAGGTTGAGGGCGTGCTGGAGTTCGTGGACATAACAGACGTTGGAGATGACGGTATCAGGCAGTGACATTTCCGTGATGTGGTATTCGATGGAGTAAGTGCCGTCGTTGTATTCCTCGATGGAGAGGTCGAAGTAATCCTCGAATATGCCGTACTTGAATCCTCCGTTTTTCTCGTCGAAGTTCTTAGCCAAGAATGTCTGTGTGATGAAGATGGGGAAGGCATCCATAACAGAGCACCATGTTTGCAGTTCCTTCGAGAAGAACAGCCAGTTGCCATCCTTCATTTGCAGTCCTTGAATGGTGTGAGGGTGTCCATTCAGCAGCAGCTTATCACCTATAGTCAAGCCTGTTATTTCCATGATTAAGATATTAAAGTTCGATGTCTTTTTCTATGCCGATTACTTGTAGGAAGTGCTGGAGCAAGTGTACGTATTTACATTGGCATACAGCAAATTCGTGTTTGCTGAAATGGACGAAGGTCTCTATGCGTCCACCATCCCAAATCAGTTGTCCACCACCTTCGATATTGGCAAAGTTGATGTCAGCGATGATAAAGCCAATACCTGTGTGCTTGAATCCGTTCTTCATGAGGATTTCGGAGGTGAGTGGAATGGGGCGCAGTTCGCTTATCAGACAAGGTTTCTCGTCGGATAATCCTACGTTGCCGTAATCGTCGATGAATCTTACTTTTTCTTTTTGCTTGTTTATCATCACCCAGTCGCCGATGCTTAGGTTGTAGGGTGTGAAGTAAGGCGTTTGTTTCCGGCTCATGATGTCATTTCTTGGTGAGTTTTTGGTAGATTTGGATGAGTTCCTTGTCGGAGGCATGTTGGTGTTCCTTGAGTACGTTCAGGAATTTCTCACGTCCCAGGGCGCGGTAGAATTTTACGAAGTCCTTGCGGCAGAGGTCGGCGGGTTCGCCTGGTTCGATGGCTTTTTCACGCCCAGCCTTTTCCGCTTCGATGGAGCATTCGTAGATGTCCTTTCCTTCCTTGTTCACGATGATGTACTCATGTGAGCCGATTTTAACTTCACCTGTATGTCGGGCGATGGAAAAGTAAGTGTTTGCCCAATATTCTTCTGCCATGCAGACAGGTGCGAAAGTATTAGTTCCCATGAAAGTAAACTTGAAATAAGAAAACGAAGAATGCGAATGCTACGAGCCATCCTAAGATGGTGAAGAGGAAGGTGATTTTCCATGTGCGTCGAGCCGAACGCTCGTATGAATGTGCCTTATTGATGCTGGCAAGGTTTTCGCCAAAGCAAGTATCGAACAAGCTTCTCACGTAATTAGTAGCAAAGACTGAAATTCTTCTTCTCTCTTCCTCAGACAGCAAGACGAGTGGCTTGTCGGTGTTGTCATCCATCGATGGGGCATAGATATAGAGAGAGGATGGCTTGCAGTCCAGTTCGTAAGAGTGTTTCAGGTCATCGCAACCGATGTTTGTTTTTCTGACTTCTGCACGGATGCGGACTTCGAACACGCCGTATTGCTCGTATAGTTCTCGCGCTCGTTTCTCAATCTGCTTGGCGTTTGCTCGTGCCAGACTGAGGATTCGCTTGTAGTCTGATTCGTTCAGCTCGATTTTGGGGTGAACGTAGGGTTCTTTGAGGTAAGTGTTTGCCATTTGTTTTTGGGGTTTATGGGGTTAATGGTTTTTATGAGTGGGCTCTCGGCTGAGCCGAGAGGTACGGAGAAACGAAGGACTGAAAGCAGAACTTTCGGGGACGGTGGAGAGGGGAACCTGAAAGCGAAACTTTTGAGAACGGTGGCTTTTGAAACCCGAAACAAAATTTCGGGGGACGGTGGCTGGAGGGGTTAAGTGGCATCGACCCATTGAGAAAGTCGGAGTGCTCCGATTCTTGGTTCGTATTCGTTACAGCATTTTTTGTATCGTGCCACAAACCTTTCTTTGGTGATTTTGCATTCCGCTATAATAGGGTTTTCTTTGACTCGCCTCATACAGATGGCGTGTTTGCAGTCCATGCAGCAGACGCCCGTCTGTTGTTTCTTTGTTTTCTTTGATGCTACAGCCATTTCTCGTTGAGTAGTTTCGTGCAGAGTGCTTCACACAGCTTCTGTGCCATGCCCACCTCTACCGCGTTGCCAATGAATTTCTTTTGTTCCGCCTGAGTACCAATGAGGATGTAGTCGGAAGGGAATCCCATGATGCGTTTCAGTTCCATTACTGTGAGCATTCGCATTTTGATGTCGATGATGCCGTACATTGCCATGAATTCCTTGATTTGTCGAGTCATGGGTGAGTCGTGCTCATAGATTTCGATGGCGAGGTCGCCTTGTTCCGTGCTGACCAGGTAAGGAGGCATCTTGTCCATCCGTGCAATGAGTGTGAAACAAGGCTTTTCGATGCTTCCTCCATCGCTTTGGAACGAATACGGATTCATTAGGTACTGAGATGACGCTAATCTTAGCTTGTCGAAAGGCACGTCTGGCATGGGAGCATCCATGTCGATACTTACGAGGGCGTGTCGCTCCTTGGTGGTGATGGTAGGGTTGGGTTCATCGATAGAGCTGTTGTAGCCATTTCCGAAATAGGCAGTCACGAAAGCGTGTCGGTCCTTTGTGGTGATGGTAGAAGCTGGTACGTTGAGAGAATGATTATGCTCGTTACCACCATAATACTCAGAGATGAAACGTGCAGATACCAGAGCGTGATGATCCACGCACGTGACTGTGCCCGCTGGCTGTTCGATGCTTTGATTCTTGCTCATCGGTTCACCTGAAAACTGCTTACTGAGAAAATTCAGTTTGACCAATCCGAGGCGGTTCTGTACCGCCACGGTGGGACAAGGCTCGTCGATGGAGGGTGCGTTATGCTGTGCGGACTGGTTCATGGAATTGTACTTGAGAATCCAAGCGTCGTGCTTGTCCTTTCCACCTGCCACGAACTTCACCAGTCCTGCATAGATGCGCTGAAGTGTTTTCTCGCAGAGCGGCTTCTTACGTTGAAATATGCTTGTCCCTTCCTCTTGGAGGTCGAGCACATCGCGGACGGCTTTCCATTTCTTGTAGGTGAGGAACATGCCAGAGTCGCCATCCTTGGCGTATGTAGGTATAGGGAAAGCGATGGGTAGTCCGATTTGTGCGAAGAGTCCGAAGAACCTTTTCCTTGAAGTGTATGCGCCAAAGTCAGCGGCATTGAGGATGCGGTAATCGAATTCATAGCCATAGGCGTTCACCTGCTTCACCCATCGGACATAATCCGCGCCGTTGAACCGAGATAGTGGGTGTCCGTTCTCGTCGAGTTTTCCCCACGACATGAATTCCTCCACATTCTCTATTTGGATATAGTTGGGTTTGATGGTTTTGATATAGCGGAACAGGTGTTCAGCGAGTGTGCGGCTGTCCGCATCCCTTGGCTGTCCTCCCTTTGCCTTCGAGAAGTTCGTGCATTCCAGCGATGCCCACAGTACGACGCGTGCGTCAGGGTATAGGCTCTTCATCTTGTGCAGGTGCTCGATGAGCGGAGTGAGTTCCAGTGTGCGAATATCCTCCATGAAGTGCAGGGCGTCGGGATGGTTAGCCTGGTGCGAGAGGATGGCATTGGCATCATGGTTGACACAAGCAATCACCTTGGCGCATTTAGAGCCGTTGATGGTTGCATGTTCAACGCCAGTGGACGTTCCACCAGCCCCACAGAAGAGGTCTATATATAATAGGTAAGGACAGGAGCTCATAGATTTCTTTCTTTCTGATGACCGAAAGCAGAACTTTCGGGAACGGTGGTTTTTTCTGAACCCGAAAGCAGAACTTTCGGGAACGGTGGTTTTTGGAAAGTAGATTCGCAGAGGGTGCGAAAATGGATTTGTAAAAAATTTTATCTCTTTAAAATTCGCTTGCAAATATAGCAGATAAATTTTTATCAACAAAAATTTTTATGCAAAAAATTACGAATTGCCTAAAATATTTTCACACAAATAAATTTTTACCTCAAAATAATTTTTGTGTAGGATAAAATTTTTATTATATTTGCACAAAAATAAAACACACATGTATAAGTTCAATCAGAAACTGCTTCAGCTCTTTCCCTTGCTGACGAGTAAGAATCTTTTGGAGGTTCGAAAGTTGATAGAGGAAGACAGTGACGAGTTGCAGAAGATGAAGCGTAGGAAGCGAGTACGTCTTTCCACACTTATCTACTACTGCAACCGCTACTGGATTGGGACGAGTGCATTTATCACGCCCGATGGTGAGGGAGAGAACGACTACAAGGTGTTTAAAGGGAAGTGGACGGACATCACCTTTGACATCCAGACGTTGCTGAGTGACTTGCTTTCCCGTCCAGGTGTGTCAAGTAAAATCAAGCTAAGGAAAGTGCTTGGAACGAATCAAGTCACTTTCGACCAGTGGTTTCCGCCGAAGGACGACAAGCCTTCGAATATATGGGTAGGAGAATTCTTACGTTTGTGCGATGCTTTCTCTTTGAATCCGAGTAAGTATCTGATAGACAAGAATTCCCCCGTGAAAGACATCTATAAGAGTTTGGACTACCAGAAGCAGGGAGAAACAAATATCACGATAGGCTTGTTGCGTGTTCAGATTAGCAAGCTGGAGGAGAAAATCGAGGAGATGCAGAAGGAGAATAAAGCCTTACGTGCTCGTATTCTGAAGAGTGCCTATACGCGAGAAGAGTCAAAGGACGAATGATGTGATGGATGATCCGTTCAGGGCAGGAGTCACGTCGAAGTCCACCGACTGAAGATTCTGAGTTTTCTTATCGTAGATGGTGACTTTCTCATCGGTTGGTTTGATGGTGCAAGGAACCCATAGTCCTTCCATCATCATCCAGAAGTGCTTCGCCGAGAGAAATTCCGTTGCCCACCATGCAATCCATTCCCTTGTCTGAGGTCCAGACGAGCATCCGTAGAACTCCGTGCCTTCCGCCTGTATCATGGTTCGAACAGGAGCAGGATGAAACGATGGGGTTTGTGAGAGGTTTGTTTCTTCACTTTCCGATTCCCATTCAAGACTTTCCTTTGACAGTGCAGAAACCGTCTCTACCACTCCGAAGGCATTCACGAAGGCGAAGAGTCGTCTATCAGCGTTTGTCTCTCCGAATACCCGTCGCATTCCGTCGAAGTACGTGTTCATCCCTTGGATGATGGTCGCGTTTGTTGCTACCACCCGTTTGAGTTGCGTATCGAAATAGGCATGAGTAATGATGTCGCCCACAGCATACACCTCTCCGTTGGCAGGTTTGCGAGTTAGGTCAGAAAAGCTGATTGGGTATTCCGAAGGGAAGTGAGCGGTTTTGTACCGCTCGAATGCCGACAATCCTCCAGCCACGCCAATTCCGTTGACGGCAGGCTGTTCGTTGACGTATCCTCCAAAGATGGCTTCGGGCGAGTCGTAGCGCACGTTTTTCAGCATGTATTCATCCTTGGCGTAGAGGTGGTATTTGATGAATGGGTAGGTGAATGACGCACCGCTTTGCAATATCTCGTTGGCATCTGGGATGAACGGAGCCAGTGCCGAGCGTATTGCCGACGAAATATCGAACGGAATTGACTGTCCCGATGCAGCTTCGGCAGAGAACGGATGTTCAGAAGTGACCGCCGTGTAGTCACCGTTTTCATCATAGAGCAGGAATGTGCAAGCCACTCTGAGCTTTACCTTGCAGAGGTATGCAGTAGCAGGGAATGTGCCCGCCACCACTTGCACGATAATGGGAGAATGTGCGAAGTTCAGTCCTTCGCCTTGAGTGAGAGGTCCGAATGATGCCATGTTAATTAAGAGATGTAGTAGAGTTCGATATTCACATCCGAGAGTCCCTTTTTGTTATCGAGGGAAAAGAGGATGCGGTTGATGAGTCCCACGAGGTCGTTTATTTTGTATTTCTTCTTGAAATCGATGTTGATAAGGTCGGCTATTTCCATGTGTCCCGTGATGAATGCCGTATTTCGGTGTCGAATCCAGTAGGAATACGCCGAATAAAACTTGTCCATGAGTCCACGGTAAGCTGCTATTGTCGGTTCGACAGGGTAGTAGTCGGACTCTATCTTCTGTGCGATGGCGATGTTCGTCACTCTCCTGCTTCGTCCGCTCACCTCCGACACGTCAGTAATGCCGTAAGCGATATTGGCGAGTTGTATGTATGTGGCTGCATCGATGAAGTCTGCATCCACGCGGATGATGAGTCCTTGTGTGTCGGCAGCGAGAAAATCCTCTGCATAGCGGATATGCTCGTTCACGTAATCCTCCAATTCCGCTGGTGTGAGTACGAGGGTAGAAGATATGATAGGTGTGATGAGCAGTCGTCTCTCGCGATTCTTCTTATCCCTTGTTGTCAGTAGCGTAGCGAAGGTGCGTTGTCCTGAGTATTCCGACATTGACCATCCTGCCAGCAGCATTTCGTTGTAGAATGTCTGGTGTACGCCCGTGTGTGTCGTGATATTCCCGTCCGAGAAGTACGTGTTGAGCAAGTCGATTGCGTCGCTTTGGCTTTCGACGGTGTGCATGGTACGCTGATGGTAGATGCCAGCAGGGGTTTGTTTCTCCGCCCTGAGTTTGAGCGAGAAGCGGTTTTCCAGTTCGCCACCGATGGATTCCTCCGTACCGTTATAGTCGAAAACACTGCCCTCGTAGTCGAGCGTGTCGATATGAAAGGCATAGTCCTTTGGTACGGTATTCCATTTGCTGTTTCCTTCACCGTCATAGTTGGTATCGAAGATTTCCACGCCGCCCGCGTTGCCAGGTCCTCGCATGATGCCGAGCGTGAATCCTGCGTCATAGTTCTGGAAAGGGGAATCCTCGTAAGGCGTGAAGAATGTCGTGTATTTGTTGATGGTGCGTTGCGATGTCTGCTCTCTGTTTCCGTTAGCGTCGTAGGAGCGTCCGTCGCGTGCGCTGTAGGCTTCATCCAGTTTTTTCAGATAAGCCTCACGGTAGGAGTAGCGAGCCTTGAAGGTATAGCTACAGCGGTAAGTCATCGTATCATAAAAAACCCTGCCGTCGATGGTGCGCTTCGGTCCATAGGTGGTGAGGTATTTCACAGGCACTGTCTTTTCCTCAAGTCCGTTTATTTCCTCTGCTATCAGCACCGCATATCGCGTTGTGCTATGACTCTCTTCCCTCTCCCCCTGGCTCGAAGTCCTGTTGGCAGTCCTACCAGAAGACTTTGATTCGTCGTCGTCCTCGCTGAATACGACTGCATTCACGATGGCGGGCGCGAAGCCTATCGTCAGTTCCTCCACGTAGTCGCTGTCCGTGCAGTCTCCGTCCTCTGCGGCGTTGTATTGTCCCACTTCGACGAGTACAGGGTAGAGTTCATCCACGTCCTCTGCTTCCTCGTTGATTTTGGTTCGGTAAGCGTTGCCCGTTGTCGGATCAATGTAGCATGTGTCGTCGTTAACCGATGCCGATATGTACTTGTAGGACTGTAGCTGTGACTTGAAGAAGTCTTGGTAGTTGTAGGATGTGTCTCCGTCGTCACCTCCGTACCTGAGTCTGAAGCCACGCACCAGGTTCTCGCCCTTGTGCACCTCGCTCACCTCGATATTGAGGTCGTGCTGCTGGTTATCTTCGAGGATGTCTTTTACGTAGTACATTTCGATGGCTTGCTCATCGCTGGAATAGTCGAATCGTGCGCAGAAGGCGTTCTGTATGGATTCCATCACCTCCTTCACATCCTTATTCGGGAAGTTCTTCGAGTTGGCATAGACCGTATTGCCGACTGCTACGTACTGTAAATGCGTCTCTCGGATGGCGCTTGCCACTTCCTTGATTTCGAGTCCGTACCTGTCTGCAAATCTCTCCTGAGAGCGAAACACCACGCGAGCCGTCCCTTTGTCGTAGTTGCACTGCGTCGTGAAGAACGCCAGTCGGTTGTAGTCGTCCATGTCCGTGAGTCGGTTCGACTTGACATAGACGTTGATATGCTGAAAGAGGCAGTCGAAAAAATAAGGCACATAGAAGCAAGTGCCGTAGAGCGGTATTCTGGAGTTACGTGCTGTCTCGATGTCCTCTTCCGTAGGCTGAAGAGCATTTTCCTCGTCGAGTACGGGGTCGAACACATCGTATTGTCGAACAGACTTCCACGAGTTCGACTCTTCATCCTTGACCCTTCGCTGTATGCAGGTTCGCACGTTGCAGAACTTGGCGGCAGGGTATGGCAACGACACGTTGATGTCCGACACCATGTGTTCGAAGTCCTGTTCCCGTCCACTCATGGAATGTCGGTTGATGGCAAACACGTTTTCAGGGATGGCGATGTCGAAATCCTCTTCCATCTCCGAATAGGTGATAGGATATGTATGTCCGTTCCTTTCCTCGACATGCGTGACGAATCGTATGAATGCGTTTGTGTCGGAGTAGTCTCCTTCCAGTTCGTATTGTAATGCGCACTCCAGATGGTCGAACACCGTTCCCACGGGTATCTTGTCCTTGACTGGTACATCCTGGCAGTTCATACCATCTATGAGTTTAGACAGCTCCTGACCGTTGGAGACGAGCGCGATGGGGATATGACCCTCTTCTATCTCCACCTCCGCTTCCACCTCTACCTTTCCCGTGCAGAAAGGCAGTCCTTTGACGTATAGCGAGAACGGCTTCTCGTGCAGTCGTTCATAGATGGACTGTCCGTGCAGTTCATCTATATTGCCGAAGAGTTCGCGGTTTGCCTCGCAGCTCAGCAGGAAGTTGTAAGAAAACAGTCCGTTAGATTCGGGGTTCCAGACAGGAGAAATCCATTCTATTTTGATTGATTGGTCGTCATCCAGACAGACGGGGATGGAGTCGATATAGAGAGCTAACTGGTTCATGGAGTAAGTGTCTTTGCTTTGAACAAAGATAGGAGGAATCTATGACAGAGGAAAGGACAAAAAAGATGGGGAGGGGAAAGCAGAAATAGAAACAGGAGGAAGGGACAGCGGTAAAACCGCTGCATACGGAGAAACTGAAAGCCGAAAGCGGAACAGGGGAAGGGGCAGCGGCAAAACCGCTGCATACGGAGAAACTGGAAACCGAAAGCGGAACTTTCGGGGACGGTGGCAGGGACGGTGGCAGGAGGGGCGGGGGAGAAAAATGTCCGCTTGATTTTGGTGGGGAGATATTAACTTTGCCTAAGTAACGAAAACAAATCATCATGGCAAAGAATCAGAAGAATCAGTTTAAAAAAACCGTTGATAAAGCCTTCAGCAAGATTCAGAGCTTGCAGAAACGTGGTTATATTCCCATCACGGTGACAGGGTTTGGCAACAGCAAGAATAACGACCCTTCGGTGGTGAGTGGCTGCGCGGAATGGGCGAACAAGTCGATGCTTGGTACGGGCAGCAACCTCATTCCCGACGGTAAGCAAATACAGGCAATCAGTGTGGATAGCAAGACCGTCAAAGGCAAGTATATCGCCTGGGGCAGTGCCAACGACCAGCCGAACAGGATTGCGCAGTTAGTGGCAGCCCTCCCCTACACTGCTGCTGCTATGGAATACATCATCAACCTCACGCAAGGGCATGGTCCCAAACCCACTTACGTATGGGCACGATACGCTGGAGGGACGGTCAAGGAAGAGAGCATCCCCTACCCTCTTGCTGGTACGCTGATTCTGAATAGACTTATAGAGTTATCTTCACGACGAGATGCCTTGGATGATGATGAGTCGCAGGATGATGGGGTGAACGGGGAATCCGAAGGCAGAACCTTCGGGAACGGTAACCTTTTACCCGAAAACCAAATTTTCGGGAACGGTGGCGAGGAAGGTCCGCGTAAGGGTGGCAAGCATACTCGTCTCAAAGAGTACCTTGACAAGGAAATCGATCAGCTTGTCAAAGACTATGAAAAATGGGAAAGCACAAGTCAATGGCTTCGTGAGTTCCTTGAGAACAACAATCTCTGTGAGCATTATGAGAAGTATTGTACTGACGATGCCCACATGAACATCGCCTTTCCTACGATTGGCTTGTCGCGAGGTAAGAGCGGCAAGTGGAATCCTAAGATTGTGAAACTCGGTTTTCTGCCTTGTGTCTGCACCCGTTACGAGGAGATGAGCAAGGACTTGAAGATTGAGAATGTCTTCTATGCCGAGCGTTGGCGCAAGGAATGCACTCCCGACTTGCAATTTGGCGAGGTCATCGCCTACCCTGTCATCAATTCCGACAGTGCCATTGAAGAATTGAATTCGTGGGTATCGCGTCAACAACGTCAGAAGGTGAATGAGCGCACGGCATGGTTCTGCATCCCTCTGAAACGTGCGAACATACTCCGCCCTTACTATCCACAGCCTATGTGGTGGAGTATCTTCCTGAGCTATGTGTATAACTATGCCTATACAATGATGTTCGACAAGGCAGCGGCGAGGAACAACTCTACGATGTGGGGAAAAATCATCTACATCAATCTCAACTACCTTCAGAAACTCTACGACCAGATGGGAGCGACGAACGAGGACGAGCAGGATGCTATCAAGACGGGTCTGATTAACGACATCAACCAATTCCTGAAGAAGCGCGACAATAACGGTAAGACCGTTGCATTGGATGCCTATCTGAGCCAAGATGAGAAGACGCTCGTGAAGTCGATTGAGATTGTAGATGTGCCACAACCTCAGAACGCCAAGGACTTAAAAGCCGAGTTGGAGGAAGTGAGCAGTATCATCTTCTTTGCAATGGGTGTTCATCCCGAACTGATCGGCTCACGTCCTGGTAGTTCTGGTAAGGGAGGCACGTTCCAGCGTGAGTTGCATTTGCTGAAGGAGCAGCAGGTGAGTCCAAGTCAGCGTCGTTACCTATGGCTCTTGGACATGATTTCCACCTTCAATGACTGTGACAAGCACTTGAAATGGGTGATAGAACAGCAGAACCTCACGACGCTGGACAACAGCAAGACGGGGGTTGTATCAACGGAGAGCAAATAAAAAGTGAAAAGTGAAGAGTGAAAAGTGAAAAATAGAATGAAATATGTTTTTCTGTAATATCAAAGAGATAGAAGCTATCTATCCTCAGAGTAAGTGGACGAACCTCGACCGCTTGATTAGTGACATCGACAATGAAGTGAATGTCCGCCTCACGCCCCTCTTGGGTGATGCCTTGTTGGATAAGCTCGCCACCGAGTATGACAGTCTTGTGGAGAACTTGCAGGACACAGGCTTGACAAACGCCACATTCAATAACAGAGACTTGAATATCAGGATTCTCCGCCAGTGTCAGCGCATCGCCCTCTACTACACGTTGGCAGACAATGCAGGTGTGTATGCGTTGAGTTTCAATGAGGGAGGTGGTTTTAATCAGATGTCTGCAGACTACTACGAATCGGCAGAGCAGAAAGCCTTGGACCGCTTCGAGCGTGATGCTTGGCGTAAAGCGCGGCAAAGCGAGGACAATTTGCTGACCCTTTTAGAGTTGGATGCGGAGTCTAAAGAACCGTTGTATCAGACAGAATGGAAGGAAAGCGAGTTCTTCTACTATAAGGCTGACTTGCTATTTACGACAGCCCATGAACTCAGAAACTACACGACTCTGAAGGATGGCAGGAAGCAGTTCATTGAGATGTTCCCGAATCTTCAGGAGGCTCAGAGCGTATATCTGGAACCAGCCATCGGTGAGGAGTTGTTTTCTGCTTTTGTTCATGAGTGGCATGATGGGGATAATGGGTCGGATGGGAATGATGGTGAGGATGCAGCAAGTCAGGTGGAACATTATATCTGGCGCAAGAAAGCAAAGAATTACCTACGTCGTGCGTTGGTGCGCTATGCTGAATCCCTTTCGGGCGAGGGTCGCAAGGACAGTGTGGAGCGTGGAGACATGCAGCTTGCCTTAGCCAAGAGGTGTATCGTCGCACATCAGGATTCTTTCCGCCCTTACGTGAAAACCTCTCCTCTCTATGTGCCAGCACCTCCCACCCTCGGTGATGACGGCTTGTGGTATGACGAGGACGGGAATGCGTTGCCAGAAGAAGAGCAGAAGCGTCTGAACAGACAGCAGCAATGCCCTAAGCACTGTCCTCCTTCCAATGACTACGACCCTAAGAACCCATGCAACAGTGTCTTTGCTCCTTTCGTGAAGGGTGTTAGACGATTTTAAGAAAGGAGGGAGCCGATGTCAGAGAATGTGATGCA
Source organism: Prevotellaceae bacterium UBA4361 (assembly GCA_002393575.1). GTDB lineage: Bacteria > Bacteroidota > Bacteroidia > Bacteroidales > Bacteroidaceae > UBA3839. The sequence continues at coordinate 45,804 of DGSN01000007.1, forward strand.
GGTGGAGCCATGCTGTTACAAGACCGAGATTAGTGCGATTTGGGGCAATATGCCTAAGAGTGGTACCGAGGTATTCTTTACAAACAGTGAAACCCAGTTGTCCGAATTCCTCGGTCAGATGGTGTGGTGGTTGCCTGGTTCGGAAGTCACCGTTGCCTTGGTCCACATAGAAGACAGTACGTTAGACATGCTTCATAGCTTGCTCGGTAGGATGGCTGTCATGGATGATGGCAAGAGTGACTGGCTGATTCGGAAACTGAATATCATTGTCCAGCCTCGCAAGAGCCGTGAGCGTATCGAGAAGTACCTCGCTCATCATGCCCGCTATTCCGTTGTCACGATAGCCGAAAGGGACATTGCTTTCCGTTGTCTGTGTATCGGAAACGAAAAAGGGAACCTCTTGTTGACTGGTTCTCTTAATCAAAGTCGAAGCAGGAGTAGCGAGATGCTTTTGCTTTCGCGTGACACGAACTTGTATGAGCGCAGCATGAGGAAGCTACATGCTTTTTGTCATGTGAAAGCCCCATCAGGGATTTAAAGAGGTCAGGGATTTTAAGGATTTGAAAGGATTTCTTGGACGATAACGATAACGAAAACGGAAACAGGAAATTCCTTTACTCCGAGACTCCGTAGATAAAAATCAAGGATTTAAAGGATTTGAAGGGATTTCTTGAACGATAACGAAAACAATAACGAAAACATGAAATTAAGTGAAGTCAGTGACTATCCTCAGTTAGTAGAGTTCTGGTGTAGCATCTATAAGAAGATGCAACATAACTTCGCCAAGAATTCCGAACGTCGTAGGTTTTATTTCTGCAACAGTTACTGGGACCTGCAGAACTTTATGCAGGGAATGAACGTGCGGATGAGTCCGTGTGTCATCATGGAGAGTAACCTGGAGGGCGAGATAGAGCAGTTTGCCTACGACAAGCAGAGTTTTACCATCCACTTCTGTGTGCGAAGTACGGACGCAGGTGACGGTCACGCGAATAGGGATGCGAAGAAAGAAGCCAAGGAACACATGCGCAATTTCCTGAACTGGCTGAACAAGTTGCAGCATGATAAGCAACGCTGTCCGAAGTTCCTTCGCAGGATGGACTTTAGTGATATAGAGTACAAGACGCAAGCTCCGTTTTATGACGGATGGGTGGCAGTGTATCTGACGATTCATCTGCCGGAACAGTACAATATCTGCGTGGTGGAGGATGAGTATGTGAACGGGATGCTGTTCGGAGAGGAGGACTGAAGCCGAAAGCGGAACTTTCGGGTACGGAGAAAGCAAGGGCTGAAAGCTAAACCGAAAGCGGAACTTTCTTTTTACCCGAAAGCGGAACTTTCGGGAACGGTGGCAGGAACTTTCGGGAACGGTGGCAGGAACTTTCGTGGACGGTGGTGCAGAAATTGACGGAAAGATTTTGAGGGGAACGATGAAAGTCGTATCTTTGCCATGATTTAAAGATGGAGTTTCAATTTTTTTGCGTGAATTGAGACTCAAAAGTTCAAGGTTTTCACGAGAGCGTGGAAACCTTGTTTCTTTGATGGCTGAAAGCAGAGCTTTCAGATACGGAGAAACTAAGGACCGAAAGCAGAACTTTCGGGGGAGGATGAAAGGCGAAAGCGGAACTTTCGCATACGGAGAAAGACAGGGATGACTAAGAAATTTGTCCTTATGATTTTGGTTGTCTATCACTAACTTTGCGAGAAAAGGAATTACGATGGCAAAGCAAGTGATAGATGAATTTGCGTTGATGAACAAAAAGGTTCAGCAACGCATTCATTATTTCGCCCTTGAAACGACGGAGCAGATTCTTCAGAACATGCAGGACTTAGAGATTAGTCCCTACGGCAAAAAGTTTTCGGGTGACTTGGAGCGCAGCATCCATGCCGACATCCACAACAATGCGAATGGTGACGAAGCCCTGATTCAGTTTTATTACATGAACTATGCTCAGTATGTGGAGATGGCGGTTGGCAAGGGCATGAAATACATGACTATTCCCCAGCTGACGACGGGTAAGCCGCTCAGACCTATCCCTCGTCCTGACGGCAAGCCTCGTATGGCGAAGCCGTTTATGATGAGTGAAATTCGTCTTCACGCCAGGATGCTGATGGATAGGCTTGCTCGGCAGTATGCTTATACGGGCAGTGTTGTCATCATGCAGAGTGTGGCGAATGCCACCACACAAGGACAGTTCCTCCGTAGCAATGGCTACAAGCGTCAGACGACGAGGAACTGGACGTGAGAAGGGAAAAGTGAGAAGTGAAAAGTGAAGAGTGCAAAGTGAAAATAACAATATATAGCCATGCCAGGAATATCAAGTTATGTGAGTAATGTGCAGGTGCATGTTACGACGAAGGAATCTAACAAGCAGATTAAGTTGCTGACCGATACCGCTCATAAGTTGGAGGAAGAACTGAAGAGTCTCCAAGCGCAGTACGAGTCCCTTAGCGAAGCAGAGAAGGCAGGAACTAAGGGAAAGGACTTACAGGTGCAGATGAAACAAACGGAGGAACAACTCAAGACGCAGAACCGCCTTATCAAGCAGAGCCGTGAGAATCTAAACCGTCTGCAAGAGAGTCTGACGAATATGACGGGCATGTCGGTGCGCGACCTGACCACGGCATTAAGTCAGGCGAGGAACGAGATGCGCAAATTTGGCAAGAGTACGATGACCGACGAGGACATGGAGTCTTTCCGTCGGTTAGCCAACCATATTTCCCAGTTAGAGGTGCGCATTAAGGAATTGAAGGCTGGATTTGCCGATGCTTGGAAGCAGAGCAGCAACTATACGAAGGGTAGTCTTGATGAAAACGAGCGTCTGAAGCGTGTCTTGACCGAGCAGCGCGACGTCTTGTCGAAGAACAGCAAGGAGTGGACGAAGATTACCCAACGCATCAACGCCATCACCTTTGAGAATTTCAAGAAGGCAGGTGGTGACACCCTCTTGAAGGACCTGAGTGCCGCCACCGACAAGCAGCTGTCGGATATGCAGCGTTTCTTGCAGGGTATGGTGGATGCAGGCAATCTGGAAGCCAAGGTGCTTGAAAAGGTCAAAGCCAGTTTGCAAAGTGTGAACGACACCATTCAGCAGCGTGCTCAGACCTCGCTGAGCGAGCGGGCTGGTGGTATCATGCAGAGCTATGAGCAAGCTACCGCCGCACGTCAGGCATTGAGTGCCGCAGGTGCTCCTCCAACCACAGGTTTGAACAGTACCCAGTTGCAGGAGAGCATCAAACTCTTGCAGCAGTACAGGGAGAGTCTGGCAACGACTGACGCCAGTAGCTTGATGCGTGTGGACGAGACCATCCGCAAGATGACCGCCGACTTGCAGCAAGCCAACGAGCGCATTTTGGAAGCCAAAGGGCATATTAGCAGTATTGCCGAGGGTGGTTCGGGTTTTGCCAACAGTGTGAAGGACATTGAGCGGCTGAAGACGGGCTTAACCGAATACCGCAAAACCATCGATGCCACCACGGACGATGGTGTGAAGGAGATTGCCCGTGTGGAAGAGGAGTTCCAACGTCTGACGGTGCTGGAAAAGACCGCTTCGCTGACCGCCGAGCATTACCGTGAGATTGTCGGCGACCCAAGGAGTTGGCGCAGTGTGAAGGAGTTGGAGCAAGCCTACGAGCGTCTGAGTTTCGAGGTTCAGAAGTCGGGCGTTTCCGCCGAGGAGTTTGCCCGTAAGTCGGAGGTGATGCAGCTCATCAAGAACCGCTTGAACGAACTGAAGGCAGGTTTTCAATCTGTCTGGCAAACCAGCGAGAACGCCTCCAACAACAGTGTTGCCACGAATTTGCGTGTGATTGAGGTGCTGAAGCAGGAGCAGCAGACCCTTGCCAAGACCCAATCGCAATGGGCGATTTATGAGAAGCGCATCAACAGCGTTAAGTTCAGTAACTGGATGAAGACAGGTGGAGGAAATGTCCTTGCCGACATCGGCAACGCCACCGACAAGCAGTTGTCGGATGTGCAACGTTTCTTGCAGGGCATGGTGGATGCCGGAAACATGGAAGAGCGGGTGCTTGAGCGGGTGAAGAACCAGTTGGAAGCCATCAACGACACCATCCAGCATCGTGCGCAGACCTCGTTGGAAGACAAAGCCCAGCAAGCGATGAACTACACATCGGGGTCGCAGAGTACCACCAAGATTCAGGAGAATATCAAGCTCTTGCAGCAGTACAGGGAGAACTTGGAGACCACCAATGAGGGAGGTTTATCGAGGGTTGATGAAACTATCCGCAAGATGACTGCCGACTTGCAGCAAGCCAATGACCGTGTGCTGGAAGCCAAGAAATACTTGGAGAATGTGAACAGCGGCAATGGCTTCAAGGGTACGTTGACCGACCTCGACCGCTTACGCAATGGACTCCGTGCCTATAAGAGTACGCTTGACGTGACGAGCAAGGACGGACAAGAAAAAATCATTGCCGTTGAGCGCGAGTTACAGCGTCTCGACATGTTGCAGGAGACTGCCACCTTGACTGCCGAGCGGTTTGATGAAATTCTTAAAAACCCAAAGGGTGTGAAGAATATCGACGAATTGAGGATGGCGTATAAGCGTCTGAAATTCGAAATCAACAATACAGAACTGACGCAGGACGAGTATATAGCGAAGGCGGCGCAGATGAAAGCCATTGACAAGCAGATGAAGGAGTTGACAGAAACTTGGACACATCATCAAAGTGGTATTCGTGGCGCCATCAACCGACTCAAAAGCTATATCGCCGTCTATCTGGGCTTCAATGCCATCATGAACGAGGTACGCAAGCAGTTCGGGCATATCATGGAACTCAGTGACCAGATGACGAATGTGCAGAAGGTAACGAACATGACGACTGAGGAGGTGCGCCGCTTGTCGAAGAGCTTGCAGGACCTCGACACCCGCACCACCACCCACGACCTGATGGAGTTTGCCACGCAAGCAGGTAAGTTAGGTATCTATACCGAGCATGGGCTTGAAGGCATGAAGGGTTTCGTGGAGATGGGTGAACGTATCAATGCCACCCTTGGTGAAGATATTGGTGGAGCGGAAGCCATTGCAGGACTGGCAAAGGTGAATGACGTGCTGGGTGAGACGAAAAAACATGGTGACGATGTTGGCGAAGCCTTGGATGCCGCAGGTAGTTCCATTCTGAACCTCGGTAACAATACCGCCGCCAGCTATCAGGGTATCATGGAGTACGTGAGAAGACTTGGCGCAGTGGGTGCTACAGCCAAGATGACCATGCCCCAACTGATTGCCTTGGGAGGACGTTTGGATGCCGTCGGTATCAGTGCAGAGCAGGGCAGTACCGCCTTGATACACTTGATTCGTGGCGTGATGAACCACACCTTCGAGATGGCGAAAGCCGCAGAGCTGGCTCCTACCTATCTGCAAAGTCTGATTGACGAGGGCAAGAGCTATGAAGCCTTGGTTGCCGTGTTGGAAAAGATTGAGGATGCCGAAGACAGGGCAGGTAAGGTGCAGGAGGTGATGAATGCCGTGGGTACAGGACGCATGAAACAGAGTGCAGGACTGGCGATGACGCTCAGTTCTCTGGCGACAAATACCGCTGCCTTGGGTGATGCCTTGCAGTATGCCAGTGAGGGTTATGAGAGTGCCACCGTCGGTATGGGCAATGTGAGTGTGATGTCGCGTGAGTTCACGAAGGTGCAGGATAATGCCGCAGGTAGTCTTGCCCGACTGAGAAATGCCTTCAATGAGCTGTTTACCAACAGTGTTATCTATGACTTCTTCAATGGTATCATCAAGGGCTTGGGCAATTTCCTTTCGTGGATGCAGAAAGGTTCTCAGAGTATCGTCTCGTGGCAATCCACCATCAAGGCGCTTATTCTTACGTTGATTTCCCTTCAGTTGAATATCGGCACGAAGTTTCGTCAAGCCTTGGAACATGGTAGCAGAGCCCTCAAGCAGTTCTGGCAGCGGCTGGTTGCAGCCCAAGGAGCTGCACAGACATTCAAGGTGGCGATAGAAGGATTGAAGTCGGCACTCAAGACCTTTATTGTATTCGCTGTGCTTGATGGTATCATTAAGTTGATTCAGTACATCCGCAAGGGAGTAGAAGCCACAAAGGAGTTTAACGAAGCCATCGCTGCCGCCGCCAAGGAGGAGGACGAGATGATTGCAAAGAGTCGTCAACTCTCGGATCGTATTTCCCAGCTCACCAAGAACAATGAGCAGAATGTAGATAGCCATCGAGAGTTGAAGAAGACGATTAACGACTTAAATGGCGTGATGCAGAGCTACCTCGGTTTTCAACTTAGCGAGACGAACCTATTAAAGAACCAGACGCAAGCCCGTGACCTCCTGAACAGCAAGATTCGTGAAACTATCGTGCTGAAGAAGCAGGAAGCCGCTGAAAAGCTGTTGGAAGAGAAGTATGGAACGACTCGTGAAAACCGTTGGACGGGCGTGCGCGACAAGTTGACCGAGGAAGTAGGCGACCGCAATACGAGTGTCATTGAGAGTGCGCTTCGTAGGACGATGCAGCGACTGGTGGATGCCCTTCCTAAGTCGGAGTTGAAAAACAGCCAGGACAACTGGGGCGTTCAGAACATGCGTCAAGGTAACATGATGGAATATCTCATTACGCAGAGTGGCTTGAAGCTGAACAAGACTGCCAAGGATGCCATCTATGATAATTTCGACGACATCAAGAAGTTGTGGAACGACCTTGTGAAGGAGCGTGGTGAGCGTGTGCGTCTTGCAGAGAGTACAGGTGCTCAGATGGACGAAGCTGTCACCCGTAGCTACCAAGACACCTTGAAGATGCTGAATAGCACCCTCAAGGAGATTCAGAACTTGCAGAAGCAGTTCAATGGCAGTACCGACAAGAAAGAACGTCAGCAGTTAGCCCAGCGTCTCGTTGAACTCTCAGCCGACTATCAGAACCTTGCTCATCAGGCAGGTCCACGGATGAGCGGTCAGGTGCTTCAGCGTGTGGAGAACAACAACCGCTATCTGCAAGGACAGGTACGTAATCAGTGGGAGGACATTGCCCATCCGAATGTATGGGGAAAGAATGGTACCACCCTTGACAAAATGGATACCGAGACCTTGAAGAACTATGCTGATTATCTGGACAGCGTGGTTGAGAACGGCTTGAAAGTGGGGCAGCAATTCAGCAAGATTTATGCCGACCTCGTGAAGAAGGGAGTGCTTGATGACAGTATGAGCATGGAGGATGCTCAGAGAAGTGTGAAGGAAGAGTATGACAAGGTGAAGGCAGAGCTTGACCGTCGCCACGACACAATTCAAGGCAACTATAAGAGTGACAAGAATAGCGATCGTGACAAGGACAAATGGAAGCGTGAGGCAAAAGACGAGCGTGATGCCACTCTCGCGCAGTTGGATGCCTACTACCAGGAGCGTGAAGCCCTTATCAAGCAGCGGTTAGCCGAGGAATCCATTACCGAGGAGGAAGCCGAGCGCAGGAACAACGAGAATGAACTTGTCTGGTTGGCTGACAGGATGAAGTTGAGAAAGCAGTGGACGAAGCAGCTCAACGCCACGGAGAGCAAGCAGTTTGTGGAGCACTGGAACAATGAACTGAAGTTGAGAAAGGCGAATTGGAGCCTGATTCAGAAGTTCATGTATGATGTGCGCAGTGAGTATGACGGAGCCACCCGTAAGATGCAGGAGGATGCTACCAAGATACAGGAGATTATTCACAAGCACAAGGATGCCATCGAGAAGATACTTCTTGAGGGTGACTTCACCGGCAAGGTGCGTGAAGAGTTTCGTCGGTCGATGGACACCATCGGTTTTATCTTCGGTATCAACGAAGAAGCCGAGGAGCGCACGAAGGCATTAGCCGAGAAGCGTCTGGCGCAGTTGCAGACATGGGCGAGGGATGCCTATTCCCTGACCATCGAGCAGCTGAAAGAAGCCATGCGCAAGGAGGATAATATCTACCACGTGTGGTTTGAGGGCTTAGGAGACAATGCCGATGCCGAGTTGACCGCCTTTCTTCAGAAGCTCCAGCAGTATTCCGACGACATCATCGATGCCGAGCGCAAGGCAGCCAAGGAGTACACCCGTGTGGCTGACAAGATTTGGACAGGTCGCAGGGAAGAGGGACTTGGTGGCAGGACTCAGAGCGAGTTAGCCGAAGACCGAGAGCGCAGAAGCCAGTCGGGGCAGACTGCCGCGAACTATGCCAGCAGTTGGGGCTTTGGTGGTGAGTTGGTTTCCGCCAATGCTGAGATAGACGTGATTTATGCTCAGATGGAAGCCAAGAAAGCCTATATCGCCCTCTTGCAGCAGGAGACAGACAAGCACATCGAGAACATGAAGGCTCAGGAAGCCGAGACGACTGCCCGTCTTGCCGCCAAGGAGTTGGACTATGCCCGTCGCAGCAGTTCTATGTCCGACGAAGAGCGCAAGGCAGCCGAGAACGAGATTCAGTCGTTAGAGGCACGTCGCGCCAGCTTGCAGATGTCGGTGAGGGAGTTGCAGGAGGAGCAGAATATCGCTCTGAGTGACAGCTACACTGCCATGACCGATTTGCAAGAGAAGTATATGCAGAAGATGGTGGAGCGTGCAGCACGAGACTTCGACACCTTGCAGGAATACAGCAATGAGATGAGCAGTTTTGCCCAGAGTTTCGGCGAGGGTGTATTTGGTAGCAAGGAAGACCGCCAGAATGCCGCCAAGCAGTTGTTGACCGACGTGTTGACGACGACCAAGAACTTGGTTCAGCAGTATCTGATACAAGTCAGCACCAAGCGCACGGTGGACCAGATGGAGGTGCAACTTGAAGCGCAGAAGCAAACGCAGATACAAGCCCTTCGTCAAAAGAGCTTAGCGGACTACGGTGCTAAGAAGATTGCCGAGCTGGAAGTGGAAGGCAGTACGAGCACGGCAGAAGCAGCCGTTGGTGGCATAAAAGGAACATCGCAAGAAGTTGCCAAGAAAGGCTGGCTGGGTCTCGCCATCGGTGCTGCCATCAGTCTTGCTTTGAGTTCGCTGTTAGGACTCGCTTTAGGTGCTATCAATAAGAGCAAGAGCGAGGTAGCCGCTGCCACGGGAGCCAGTTCGGGACAGTTGAAAGCAGGTTTCCTCACCTATGCTGAAGGTCGTTATCCTGTGTTGGGTGCAGATGGTGAGACTTACATGGCTAAGCGCGAGGACAAGCTACAGACGAAGATTTACCGAGGTGGTGCGCATTATGGTATCTTCTCAGAGAAGATGCCTGAAGCCGTGATTGATGGACCAACGACGCAGAAGCTGGTTCTGAACTACCCTGAAATCTGGGACAACATTCAAGTGCTCAGTAAGACGGGTGTCATTCCTAACTATCCGAAGCGGAGGAAGCAACGAGGTGTTGCCACTTATGCGGATGGCAATCTTGACGAGATTGGCACAACGACCGATGCGGGTGCAGCGGTGGACGATGGTGGTGACAGCATGGAAGGTATGCAGTCTTTGATTGCCGCGAATACCGCGATGCTCAAAGCCCTTCATGCACAGTTGGAAGCTGGCATTGATGCCCACGTGGACATGTATGGCGACAATGGAGTTCGTCAGCGGATGAAGAAGGCTGAAAGGTTCATGCAACGCAGAGGTAGAGGATAGTTGACAAACACGAAAAAGCAGGGAAGTGGCAACGGTTGTTGTCACTTCCTCGCTTTTGTGCCGAAAGCAAAACTTTCGGGTACTGAGAAATCAAAGACCGAAAGCGAAACTTTCGGGGACGGTGGCGAGAGAAAAAGGATTGCAGGGAAACAACGGAATTAGACAAGGGAGGCAAATGCTTGAGCGTAGTCGGAGGAGGTGACGTAGCCACGGGTGTTGACGGGGATGGTGGCAGTTCGGTTGTCGAGTCGCAGCTTTACGTTGGATGCGTTCTGCTGCATTTCGAGCAGGTGTCCCTCCCACTCTACTTCGAACTTGAAAAAGAGTGTGAGGAGGATGGGCAGGGTGAAGAAGTTCCTGCATGTCTCTGACAGTTCCTCGCTGATGGAGGTGCAAGTCCATTCGATGTCGGAGTCTGGACCTTGCAGTTTGCGGATATCGTTGAGTGTAAGCATGGGGTTGATGGGGTTAATGGGGTTGATGGGGAACCGAAAGCGGAACTTTCGGGTACTGAGAAGGACAATACCCGAAAGCAGAACTTTCGGGAACGGTGGTGGATTACCTGAAGTTGGAGAGGTTCTTGCGGAGTTCTCGGAGTTCGTCCTCGTTGATGCTGTTCGACTGGAGCAGGGCTTGCTCTTCGGTCGTGAAGCCGTTACGTCTCTTCAAGAGGATGTCGATAATGGCTGAGACGAGGGAGCCGATGATAAGTAGTAGAATCATGGGAAAATGGGGTTGATGGGGTTGATGAATGGGAATCCCGAAAGCAGAACTTTCGGGCACGGTGGTTAATTCCAAGAGTTTTCTTCGAGTCGTTCGTTGTCGAGATGCTTTGTCTCGTAATCCTGATACTGGATGTCGCCGTCTTCGAGTTCCAGTTGTCGGAGTTCGCTGATGGCGATGTCTCGGAGTGTGGTTTGGACGAGCGTTTCTCCACGCTGCACGTAGATGACAGGCACAGGGCAGTCTTCCCATAAGATGCTTCGCAACGCCCACATCTTTGCCGAATCGGAAAAGTCGCGTCGAAGCTTTGTGAATTCCACTTCTGGCATCATCTGTGCGAGTTCGTGTCGAACGGTGTCGATGTGCTTGTAATCGCTGTAGATGACTTGCGCCTGTACCTGGCCGCCTTCTTCCTTCACTTCCATGCCTCGAAGATGGAAGCTGAAATACTCCTTCAGCATCTTGGCATAGTCACGCTGCTGATTTGTAAGGGCTTTGATTCTTTTACTCATAAAGTTTTGGTTTTGACAAAATAAAAAATAGGCAATAAGAGTTGTCAAAGTCCAAAACTGCGGAAACTTTCGGGGTGTCACCACTACCCGACTCATTATTGCCTATAGGATATAATAGGTTTATTACAATGTTGGCAGATACAAAAATAGCCGCTGTTGGGCGGCATCCATTTCGTACCGCAATTCTGGTTTTGACAGTGCAAATGTATGGTTTTCGGTTTGAACTGCCAAATTATTTTCTAATTATTTTGGGAAATATGTTGTAGAACATAATTTTCGAAAGAAAAAGTGGCGACCCTCACGGGCAGCCACTCCAAAAAATTTTCAAACTTTTAAATACATCATGTGCGCAACTAAAAATGTGCAACAACATGAAACACGTCACCCAAGATGGGTGAAGGAGTGGGTAGAGGACTGTCGAGCATCCCCTACCCGATGTGGCTCACCATTCGTCGGAACGTGGTGAGCGCGATGGTTCAGTCGATTATATCGGATGGCATTTAGAAGGTGTAGGTAATTTTTCCTGCACCGATTTGGAGTTGTTTTCCTGCCTTGTATTTCTTGGTGATGGAAACGACTTGCGAGACGAGTGCGAAGCCCATGCAGGTGTAACCGACGATTTTCAGTGCATCCTCTTTCTGGTCGAAGCCGATGGCTAATGTTGCTCCACCGACGGCTGCACTGCCGAAAGCTACCCATTGCCAGTTGGCGGATGACTTGAGTGCTGTGCCAGCTGCAAAGATGGCGTTCTTGTTGGCTTCTACTTTCGCCATGCGTTCCTGATTGATTTTTTCCTTTTGGACTTTCTCGTTATAACCATTGGCAAGGGAATAGATGTCGTCTGGACGAGGGTTGTTGTTCTGTGCGGAGAGTGTGATGGTGATGCACAAGAGTGCTATCAGGGTGATTATTTTTTTCATGGGGTAATGGGGTTTATGGGGTTAATATGATTCGCTATGATTCTATTGCGGCAAGTTGTGTGTACTTGGAATCGAAGTGGAAATAGATAGGGTGCTCCTCGATGGTGTCGTAGTATTCACCTTTATAGGTTACAACCACTTGGCGGTAGTCTGCCTTCTTGATAGCATCTGTTATCTTTTCCACCTTCGCCATGTAGGAACGAATGTCGTCAAACGATGCACCTTGGTTAGCTAAGTCTGCTATCACATCGTAAGCACACTGCATGATTTCTTCGCTGTTGTCCTCAAAGTTGTAGTCGTCTCCGAAGTCGTTGCTGGTGATGGTCATCGGTTCAGTGGCGGTGTCGCCACGATGCCAGAGTTTCCAACCTTCACGCAAATCAAGCCAGACAAGTGTCAGTCCGTTCTCACTTGCAATACGTTTTGCTTCTTCAAAGCCGCTGAATCCTGTGATTGCCTTACGTAGATTCGATGGGTAACCATTGCGCGAGCTGGTTGTTTCAACGACTAACAAGTCATTCTCGTCTGCAATATCTTGCAAGGATTTTTCTTCTGCTTCCACATAGTCGATGAAAGGGAAACGTTCCAAGAGGGTTTCAAAATCCTCTTCTGATGCTTCCACCTGCATCTTGTCATTACATACGAACGAAAGACCTTGTTCTTCGATAAAGGATTCCACTTCAGGAATGTCAAGGTTAATGGAATCGAATACTTTTTTCATGATTCATGACTTAACCGTGTTGTCGAGGGCTGTTTTAGTTAGTGACTATCCCATGCAAAGTTACACGGGTTTCTTGGATTAACCTGCCGCACAAAATATGTTGTGCAGCAGGTTTTGAGATTAGATGGATTTGCAATACTCGTTCATTTCGTTCCAGATGTCGTGCATCTTCTTCCAAAGTTCGATGTTCGGAGGGTTCTCTCCGTACTTTGCATAGTTGTTGACGAGTTCTTCACGGATCGCATCTTTGAATTTAAAGATGGCGTGTCTGAGTTCTGCTTTCGTTGTTTTCTTTGCCATAGTCTTATACCTTATTATATTACAACTGATTTTGATTTTATATCTACGGAGTTAAGGAGTAACGGAATTGTCAAGCTACCTTTCTGCAACGCTGGCGGCGCAAAGCAGAGAGCAAAACGCACAAACTTTCAGTATCAAGACCTGAGTAATCATAACCATCATGCGCTGTGATACTAACACTTCTACCCCATTTCCAATGTTCTTCAATGCGAATGCCTGTCACACCATAGTCATGCCCGCCAAACGACACCTCGCAAACTTCATGTTCGCTCTCGAAAGTGCGCTCGCAAAATTGATTCGATGCTTTATAACGGTCATCGGTCTTAGCCCGCTGTCCTATGATGTTCCACATTTCGTTAATCATAGCGCGGTTCATGTTGGCAATCTTTGCACTATAGTTTGGTTTTCTTTTTGTTCCCATTGCGATTTTGAATTTTTGCTTTTCACTTATCACACCTTATTATATATTAGGCATTAGCATCAACGGAGACTTCACCCCACCAAGTTCCAGATTGGTGAATCTTTTTATAGAAGAGGTTTGTCATTACCTGGTAGAAGTATGCGGACACTTCCATGTGCAGTTGTTGGTTCTCGATTTGGTAGAGGACCGAGCCAAAGAAGTGATACAGGCTCCATCGGAACTGTTCCATGTTCATGGTGGCGTTCGTGTTGGTACCAATCTCATGTCCCAACACCCGATAGACTTCAAACATCTCATCGTATTCCTCTTCTTCGGGTTTGGTGTTTTCGTTGTAGCGTTCGTTAACGCTTTGCACGTTCTTCTTGTAGGCATCCATGAAGTTCTCTCGGATGTTTGCCAGGAAACGCGAGTGAAGCATGTCTTCGTCTTGTTCTGTGACGCCGTAGAGAAGTCCAGCTGCCTTCACATACTCAATCTTGTCAATAATAAAACAACTCATATTCAGCGCACCACTCAGGGCAGGTGCTACTCCCTTGTTAAGTTAGTTATCTTTGGATGGAGGTTTGCGGAATGTGTGAGTCATTCCGCAAACCGATGGTTGAGTTTAGTCCTCTTCCTCCGTGGACATCTCACGCTCTTGTGCATTGAGGGAGCTTGCGATTTTCTTGTCGAGTTGTGCAAGTTCATTGCGCAGCTTCTTCAGTTCGTCTTCCTTATGCCAAGGCTTGTTGATGATTGGAGTGAGTTCTTCGATGGATCGAGCCAGCTGAACGTTTTCCTCAGTCAGTTTGGCAATGAGTGCCGGAATCTTGGTGAGTGACTGCTGTGGCTGACGTGCTGCATAGATAGGAGATATAGGCACGTTTCCGTTGTTGGTGCAGTAGTAAGTTGTTTCGCCACGAACAAACATACGAGTGACGGTGTGTGTGTCTCCTGTTGAGTTGGTGACGGTTTCCGACTTGACTACGACAGGGAACTGCCCGTAGGAACCGATTGGGATGTAGGCTCCGTTGGTGTTGGCTTTCTCAACGTACTTGATGATGCGCTCACCCATTGACTTCTCGTCGGTCTCCTTACATCCGTCGATGCGGAGGATGGTTTCACCTTCCTTGCATGGAGGGATGGCATTCACGATGTCGAGGTCTCGCTGCATGGATGCTATGCGCTCTTCGTTGGTGTTGAGTTTCTCCTGCTTGGTGATTTGCTCCACGGCAGCCTCGTGCATGGTGCGCTGGTAGGTCTTGCGCTCCGCCATGAGTGCAGCCACCTTGCGTTCGAGCTTTGCGCGGTCCAACAGGTCGGTGTTGCCAGAGAGGATTGCCATGTATTCCGAGAAGTTCATTCCCGATTTCTCGTCCATTGCGCCCTCGTCGATGGTTCGTGTGGCGAGTGTGCCACTCTTCAGCTGGTGGATGAAGGTCTGCTTGAGGTGGAGGAGGTTAAATTTGTAGGAGTCGAGTGAGCGTTCCACGGCGTAGATGATGACGTCCACCTGATTGTTAGCGAACTGTTTTGCCACGAGGTTTCCCTTGCGGACAGCACGTCCGTTTCGCTGTTCGAGGTCTGATGGTCGCCAAGGTGTGTCGAGGTGGTGTACTGCCACTGCCCGTTGCTGAGCGTTGACACCCGTGCCGAGCATGGACGTGGAGCCGAAGAGTACGCGAACCTTTCCCTCGTTCATCTGCTGAATGACTTTCGTTCTTGCCGCTTCACCCTTGCATTCCTGGATGAACTTGATTTCGGAGCGTGGGATGCCATACTCCACTTCGAGTTTGTGACGGATTTCGTTGTAGATATTCCACTCGTCGTTGGAGTGCCAAGTGGAGAGGTCGGAAAACACGAACTGAGTTCCTTTCTGTTCCTCGTACTTGTGGTAATAGTGTGCTATCATCTGAGCGCAGTGTGATGCCTTGTTGTTCGGATCATCCTCGAAGATGGTTGGCTCAATCAAGCGCATGTCGAGTGCCATCTTGCGTGCTGCATCGGTAGCGATGAGCATCCTTGCCTTTTGTTGCTTGTCGGTGAGGAATGGACGATAGATGAGTGAGGAATTGCCACCCTTAGCGAATTTCATCAATCGTTCGATGAAGTCCTTCTGGTCTTCGGTCGGTGCGATGTTGTGAAGGATTTCTTTCTTGACAGGTCGGTCGATGCCTACATCCTCTGCCGTGCGGTAGTCCGTGATTTCGTTGTAGAAGGCAGCCAACTCGGGAACCTTGATGAAGTAGCGGAAACGTTCCTTACTCTGAATCTCGTTGGTGATGGAGAATTCATATTCCGTACTCTTGCGAGTGAAGATGGCAGCCCATGCGTCGAAGCAGAAGATGTTCTGACGAGCGAGAGCACGAGGACGCATATACTTGAAGAGACAGAAGAGTTCGGTGAGCGAGTTGGTGATGGTCGTGCCGCTGAGGAAGGTGGCGCAGAGGTCTCTTTGCTTCTTGCGCTGAATGGTGCGGATGGCAATGAGCAAGTTGAATGCTCGTTGACTTCCCGTAGGGTTTCCGAGTCCAGCCACACGCTCATGTCGAGTGGAGAACATGAGGTTCTTGAACTGATGGCTTTCGTCCACGAAGATGTGGTCGATGCCCATCATGGCGAAGTCTATAACATCATCCTTGCGATGGTTGATGTCGTACTCCAGCTTTGTCAGTTTGGCGTGCAGGTTCTCACGACGCTTCTCAAGTCCCTTGCGAATTTTGAACGAATCGCTGCCACCTGTTTCGAGGAAGTGGTAGAGAGCATCGTCGAGCTGTCGGAGTTCATCCTCGATGATGTCGCGCTGTACTTCGAGCGACTGAGGAATCTTGCCGAACTGCTCGTGTGACATGATGATGCAGTCATAGTCGTTGTTTTTGGCACGGCGGAAGAAGTCTGCTCTGTTGGCAGAGCTGTAGTCCTGTTCAGATGCGTAGAGGATGCGAGCGTTAGGGTATGCAGTTTGGTAAGTCTCTGCAATGGCAGCGACGTTTGCCTTGAGTGCGATGATGATAGGTTTGTGAGCGATGCCGAGTCGGTGCATCTCGTGTGCCGTCATGCACATAATCAGCGTTTTGCCTGTTCCTACCTCATGGTCGCATATACCACCTTGATTCAGTTTGAGCATCCAAATGCAATCCTTTTGGGACTGATAGATTTGTCGGATGCCGTACTTCTCACCGAGTGCGTCGAGGTCGAGGTCTGGAAAAGTCTGATGCGAACCGTTGTAAGCAGGTCGCACACAAGCATTGAAGCGTCGGTTGTAGGTGTCTTGTAGTTGGAGTTGGAAATCCACAGGCTGCCTGAAGAGCCATTGGCAGAAACCATCTCGAATTTCTTCTATCTTCGATGTGGCGAACTGGATACGCTCTTCGTCACGAACCATGATTTTCTTTCCGTTTGCGTCGTATTCTCCATTCCATTTCTTGATAGCAGGAATGGTGTTGTGGAGGGCATGAGTGAAGAGTTCGATACCGTCGTATGTGACATTCTCGCCTACCACGGCATACTCTGTATATATTCTCTCATTTCCCCATATATTGAGGTTCACTTCGTACTGGTCGAGGTCGGGAGAGAACACCACCGAGATAGCCTTCTCCCTATCGCTGTGAACATTGAAGAAGTCCATTGCAAAATTCTCATACACTTCTGGAGACATCCAGCGTTCGCCCAAGTTGAAGTCGAGGTCGGCGAAGAGGATGGGCGTGGGAGTGGCAGCGCGGAGTGCTTCCAACGACTCCTTGGCAAATCGTTCGTTCTCCTTTGCGACGTTTGGCATGATGGTCTCGATGCGGTCAGCCTTACTAATAACGTCGCCGCTGATAAACATTTCCTTGATTTCCCATTCGTTTTTGAGAGGGTTGAAGAAAATCTCGCCAGCGAGTTCCGAGAAGATTTCCTTCTCGCTCAGGTTGCTCACATCCTGCATATACCGAAGATTCACTTTGCCAAACTTGTTCAGCGATGCAGAGAGGGCTTCATGTGCATTGTCGAATGATGACTTCTCGTTGATGTCGAATGCCACTGGATGATGGAGGATGTCAGCCTTTACGAAGATGCCCGCTGTTTCTTGTAGTTCCAAAGCAAGAAGGTCAGATAGATTCTTGGAGCGTATGAAGGAACGATTACTGGGTTTGTTGAGTTGTCCGTATCGAGCAACAAACTGGTCGTAGAGACGATTCAGTTCGTCTCTCATTTCGGTGTTCTCCTGCTGTTGTTCCATCTCGTAGGCATAGAGCTTGTCGTATGCCTTCAGAATTTCTTGAAGTAATGACAGGCGCTCGTCCTCGTGGCGAGTCTTTTCCGTGGTAGGCTTCTGGGTCGTTGTCTTCGAAGTGGATGCCGTCAGTTTGGCGAAGTTGTTGTTGAAGAGGGCAACGTTGATGTTCGTGGCGAAGTCGCGGCTTACCTGCTGAAAGAGGTCGGCAGCGATGCCGTTCACACCACCCTCATGCTTGGTGACGAGTTGGAGCTTTCCGTACAGTCCTCGCTTCACTTCCTTGCTTGTGCAGATGTAATGCTCAGGGAAACACTCGAAGTAAGCGTTGCGAACAACCCCATCCGCATTGTCGGCTGAAGAAGTCAGCAACCATTCGTTTGCGGTGAGTTCTTCCTTGCCGAGTTCCTTCTGAAGAATCAGGAGGTCGGTTCCGACTTCAGTATCAGCGAAGAGGTTGTTGGGCAATCGTGTTGCCGACACGAGTCTTGCATTGCGGAAGATGTGGCGCACTTGTTCGATGTGAGTAAGGGAGTTGAGATAGCTTTGTGTGGTGAGGAAAGCAAGGACTCCACCGTTGCGAAGTGTGGAGACACCTTTCATCACGAAATAGCTATGCAGTGAGCGGCAAGCGTCCAATTCGACGGGTGAAGTGAACGATGGGTCAAACACTTTCACGTCAGCGAATGGGATGTTGCTTGCCGTGAGGTCGAATGTCTTCAAGTCGGAAGATGATATGGTCTGGAATCCTGCAATGCGTAGGTCTGTGTTAGGATAGAGCGCCTTTGTGACAAGAGCTGTCACTGCGTCAATCTCGTAAGCGATGGTTGCTGCTTGTGGGTAGGACTGTACGAAAGGCTGGAGGAAGTTGCCTGTGCCACAAGACGGTTCGAGGATGCGCTTCGGCTGGAGTCCTGCAAGCTGCATGGCGATGCTGACTGCTTGCGGTATGACGGTAGGAGTGTAGAAGGCTGTCAGTGTTGATGTCTTCAGTGAGCGCATCAGTGTGTCGGCTGGTTCGTTGGTGATTTGGGAGATAGTCTCAACGACGTTCTGCAATGTCTCTGCATCCTCGTTGTTCAGGTGTGCAATGTCGATACCTCCAAATCCGCTATAAGCCTGGAGTGCTTCTACTTCTTTCTGATTCAATGTGCGTGGTGAGTTTGCAATTTCGATAGCAATCTTCAGTGCCTCGATGTTTTTGTCTAATCGTTTCATTGTTGATGATGTATTTAAGTTTGAAGTTTGAAAGGGGATGGGCAGGGTGCAGCGATGGGAGCACCCTACCCTACTGTTTTACTGAATTACCTTTTTCGTTGTGTTTTCCATGAGATAAGGTTTCTTGCCTTGTTCCTTGCACAACTGCAAGAACTGCTTGTAGTCTTCGAGTGTACCTTGATAGCAATAGCAGGTCAAACTGCCGTCCTCTTCGATAAACCCATAGGAGTAGTCGGTCCAGACGAAATCCTGTACATGCTGACGGATGTAACGGTTTCCTATCAGCGTCACCATTCCCGCAAAGGTGTGCATGGCGACGAATGTCTCATCGTCTTCAAGGAGTGTCTTTGCCGTGGCGAAGTCGAGCCGACGCCCATCATTGCACAAGAGGAAGAAGTCGGTGTAGATGCCCTCGGAACCTCCGAAGCTGGTGACTGAGCGAATCTCTGCATCTGCAAACGTGAAGTCGCGATCCCGAAGAAGGAAATTTGCATCTGCATAATCGAGGTCGTTGATGCAAGGAGCGTTCTGTGATTTTGCCTGCTCCATCAGCATGTTAAAGAATTCCCCATAGGTGAAAGGGTGTGTTCTTAGTGAATTGTTCTTTTCCATGTTAAAATTCTGTTGAAAATTCGAATGTGTGAATATAAGCGAATGAGTCGCCATCAGGATTCAACTCGTTATACTTGTCGGGGTCGGAGAATCCCGTCCGCTCCAGCAGATACTGACAGGCGTCCTCGTAGGTAGCAAAATACTCTGAGTAGCCGTCCCCATCGAAGCAAGCATCTAAAAGACAGTCCTCGGAGAAATATTTTCCGTCAACATCGTTGGAGATAAATACATCACATCCACATTCCTCGGTGCGGAAATAGACTGTGAGGTCGGGATAGACGTCCGTGAGAGCGTGGCGGAAGTCGGTGACTGACCAGGCTTCTTCGGCATAGATGGTGAGTACACCATCATTGAGATTGCTGTCAGTGATGGTGCCTCTCATGCTGTAACCCTTGATAGAGCCTCCGAGAAGGTGAATGACTGTGCCCTCCCAGTCTTCTGGGTAGTCCTGCGATGGTTTGATGTCGCCATTGCGTAAGGATTCAAGCATGTTGTGAAGGTTCTGAAGGATTGGCGAAGGTCCCTCTATCTTGTAAGTTGTTGTTGCGTAGTTTGCCATTATCTAAAAACTTTTAGTAACTGATTCAATTTGTCTCTCAAATAGTCAGGCATCTGGTAGAGTGGATGCGCTGCAAGGTAGTCGGCAATGAGTTGAGCCGCGTCGGGATGGTTGGAATTACTTACGTTGATAGTGCAATCGTCGTTGATGGCAATGTAATCGTAGTTCACGAGGTTATAGAATGTGTCCCACAAGTATGCTTGCGGAGAGTCATATACGTTTATTACATAGCGAGTGGTGATGGATGAAAGCCAAGTTTCACGGAAGCCCAAATCGTTTTCCTCTTCCAAAAGGGAATCTTTCAGGGTTTCTTGCAACTTGTTCATCATACAGCCGAAGTCGTCTGTGTTTCGTTTCTCCCAGAGGAGCATTTCTTCGTCGAGATTCATACGAGATGTTTCTTTTTGTTGTCGATGTCAATCAGTTTCTGGTAGTATTCATCTGAGCATCCTTCAGGGCGCTCAACCAGAGAGTCGATGATGCTTCCGAGTTGGTCGGCATAAATGTCTATCACCTCCTTCTTCAATTCTTTTCTGTTGTTCAGAAGACGAATCTCATAGAGGTCTTTTCCCTCATTCAGCGAGACAAGCACCCATCCTTTGTGGATTGCACCAGACACTTTCATCTGAAGAGTAGGCATCTCATTGTAGAAGGAGTAGAGCAACTTACTTACACCCCAAGAGTAGAACACGAACATCGAGGAACAAGAACCCTTGACTTGTGCGAGGGTGATGTCTGTGATTGCCTTGCAACGCTTGATTTCTTCTAAATTTCTTTCCATGATGATGATTTTGATTGATGGGGAGGTGGTTAGTCTCCCCGTTACCATTTGATTGTTATGCAGCCTCATTGACGTTTGTTATAATCGTGCAAATATCTGTGATTAACTCAAGCGGTGCTCGATACACACCATTGTCGATGTCGTAGGTGGCGCCCACCTTTTCGAGTTGTTCAACCTGAACAGGGGAAGGAGTTCCCGTGATTTTGAGTTGGTCGTCCTCGATGTCCATCAGCAACTGTGTAGCTGCTTCTGTCACCACCTTTGCTTTCTCGTGGTCGGAGAGCTGAATATGTCCCGTACTCTCCACCTCTGCATAGTGGCGGAGCATCAGACGAGCCGCTGCAAAGATGTGGCTGATAACAAGCGGAATGAACTTGTTCTTTTCTTTCTTGATTTCCTTACGCCAACTTGTAACGTATGCCTTATGTTGTTCGTCGATGGTTTTTTCGATGCCAACATGCATACAGAGGATGGCAGAGGTCATTTCCGCTACAAGTTCCTCAATCGCATATCCCTCGTCGCCCCAGGACTTCTTGCCGAAGTCGCGGCGGATTGCAATCTTAGTGGAGTGAGCCATCTCGTGAAGTGCTGTCCCGTAAAAAGCGGCATTGCTAATGAATGTGCTACGTAAAGGGAGAGAAATACGTTTTTGGTTAGGGTAGAAGCAAGCAGAACCGCCACCAAAACCGATTGGGCAAATCCACTCGCCGCCCTCAATCATCTTGTCGAGCACTTCATTGGTGCAAGCGATGTCGTCTTTCTCCTGCTCCATCTGCTCAAGCAATTTCGCGTAGTCTTCAGGGTAGATTTCTGCAAAGTTCGTCTGTTCGATGTTCCACTCAGGGTAAATCTTGTCTGCGAAACATTTCGTGAACTCCTCCTTCTCTTCTTCTGGCAATTCGTCATACTGCTTAGGGTAGATGATGCCGCCGTCTTCGTTGCGATAGAAGACCGTCGTGCTCCAAACTGGGTATGCACGTTCGCCTTTCGATATGGAGAGTCCGTCATACTTGAATGTACCGTTGATGTTCTTGATTTGGTTGAGTGTCATGTAAAGCTGAACCTTGTACTTGTTCGCTCCCATCAGCATCAGCATGAACTTGTTGATGATGCCGAACTCCTTCTTGCGATAGAAGTTCTTAGGCATTACCATCGTTGTGTTCCAAGGCTTCTGCCACTCGGTTTCCTCCATGCTTGTCAATGCGGAAGTAATCATCTCTGAATAGCGTCCGATTTGTGCGTCGGACATTTTTACGTTCTTTCTCATGTTGTTGTAAAGTTTTAAAAGTTTGAAATAAAAATGTTTCCAGTAGTTCTGAGTCGGCGGACCAACTCTTTCATATCAGCGATACGCCCTGGTAGTGTATCGGCTATTCTTGCCTGTTTCCAAATCTCATCCTCTTCAGCTTCGGTGTAGCCCCAATTCAGCATTTGCCAAATGTAGCGGTTGAGAATGGATGATGGCGAAGAACGGAAATAGTGAACGCCCTCGTCCCACGAGTCGAACACAAGGACTCCGTTCGCATCCCGTTTCTGTAGTTTCATGCTGCTTTCTTTTTAAAGCTCGCTTCCCTCACTTCACGAATCTTGTGCATCTGACTATTCACAAGTTCAACGATTTCATTGTGATACTTGCTCACGCCATTGCAAACAGCTCGGCTTTGCGAAATGGTGAAGTCTCTCAGATTGACTTCGACTGTCTCCATCCGCTTACCGTCAACTCGTGCGGAGAGGATGAGCGAGTTAGGTTTATTGTAATAGCCCATCTGATAAACGCAGTGGTGCATCGTCGCGCCCTCTTCAACAAATTCTGCAACACTCTGAAGAACATGGCAGAATACAACGCCATCGTTAATGTCGATGTTGAAGTACGCACCCTTGCTTTTCACATATTGGTCGTTTTTGGTTTGTGCTTCACGCTTATTTCGTTCTATCAATTCCTGAATTCGGTGCTTTTCAATCTGATTAACAGACTTGCGATATGCATCGTCTAACAACTTAGGAGCAACATAATATGCGTTGTGAATATCTTTCCCAAGTCTTATCAGATTAGCGATGTAATCTGACCATTTAGAGAAGTCTTGCAAAGTGCCGAAATCGTAAGAAGTTCGGCGGGCAATCTTGATAGCGTTCAGGTAATCTGCTGTGAGTCGGTGTGAGTCGCTCAGTTTTGCGAGTCTTTCAACCCAAACATCGTTACTCTTAATAAGCGTTTCAACCATTGGAATTTTCGTTTTCAATAGTTTCTTTTTCACTGCCCATCTACGACGTCTTTTCTGTTCTGCAGCCATTCGACTAATGGCTGTGTTGTGCATCACCATGAAAGTTCTTTTAGGTGCGACATTTTTTGGATCCAAAATATCGTCGCCTAAGTATATCATAGCATTCACCATGTCCATCCACGAGGAAACATCATTCTTTTTGAAGTTGAACTTATGGCGAATGGCTACATTCAAGGCAACCATCATTTTAGGTGTGATTAAATCCCTTTTCAGAACTTTCTTCACCAAATCCAGATGCCCGTCCCTAATCAATGAGTTGGCTAAAGGATGGCGTGACAGAATGTAATAGAGTGAAGCGCGACTTATATCTTGAAAGCAATCGTCTTCGTCAAATGCAAATCCTTCAAACTCTTTCAATACATTCTTCTCAATCACGACACTGTAACCGAGAGAACTATAATCGAACTGCTGCTGTTCTCGTTCCTGAGAGAAGCACATTGGAAGAGAAGTGAAAGCATCCCACATGTAAGAGAATGGGCGACGAGGACGACGCAAGATTTCTCGTTTGCCGCTTGGATGATACCAGGCTTGCACCACTTCAAACGTGGTGCTTGAATTATGAACGGAGTCTTTACGCGACCATCGGGACACCTCAAAGAACCTGAGTACCTGCCATCCGTCCAACGTGTCAACAACAAGTGCCATCCTCTTATCATCGTACTTCTGCTTTCGTGACACTTCCACCTGCCCATTACTCTTGCAGTAAGGGCAGACGGTTTCAAGATTCGACGAAATCCACGATTTACCACAACAAGTACACCAATTTGTAATCTTGCTGCGATAGAAGATTGAAATCGGGTAAGCCTTATCAATCAACTCTTGATTCTCTTCATCCGAAAGAGAGTGAAGCCGCTCATGGAGTGACTTCACTTCTGCTTGTGTTTTTGTGTATGCTTTCATTTCACGTCGCCATTTACGATATTCATCACTAACTGAATCTGGTCGAGAGACACATAGAAGCATCTCTTCTGCAAATCATATTTAGCACCAGCCTTCAAAAGCTCACCTCTCTGGCTTGATGTCAGAGTTCCACGGACGGCAACCTTGTCACCGTCCATGTTGAAAGAAAGAGTCTTGGTGGTTGGTTCAGCACTAATGGCAGACACGCCATCCGATGATGCTGCAACAGCCATTGGAGCAGGTGCAACAGAGGAAGCGGATTTTGCTTTCCTCTTTGCACCCGTGCTTTTGGTTGGAGGAGCACCTGCAACACTTGTAGAGACAGAAGCACTTACACCTGGTATCTTGATGTCGTCTTCATCGTAGTAGTGGACTGCCATGCCAACCACTTCTTCATCACTCACGGCTGCACTGCAACCTGAACGTCCGCCATAACTGCAATGCTGATTCTTGGCGCGTTCATAAACAGTGCCGAAGATGTATTGGCAACATTCTTTGATATTCTTGTTAGGCTTTGCGTAAGTGGTGCGGAACAAACTATCAGTTTCAGCACGCTTGTCAAGCAATGACTTGACAGCCTTTTCGAAATCATTCAAATCATTCATAGGAGATTACGCATTAACAGTGTTCACAAACTTTTCTACATCACTCATACGTCTTTTGCTGATAAAGAAGCCAAGACGAGGTTTGTCTGTACCAATCACCAAACGATTGCAACGTGCTCCGTGAAGCTCATTCATAATCTGTTTCTCGTAGAACTCGATGCCCTCACCTGTCAAGGCAACACATCTATCAGAGTAGTCAATCATCTGAAGTCGGCAGAGAGGTTTCTGAGGTTCATCGACTGCGCTACTGCGCTGGCAGTCCATCAAGACAACGGAAGGGTAAAGACGTTTGAGAGTAGCAACAAGCACGTCTTGCTTAGCGGATTGAAACGTCCATCCTTGTGGCTTGCCGTCAATTTCCTTGAACCCAAAGCTGTTCCAACGACCGCCTAAGTTTGTAAGGATGTCTGCATCATCCTTGATGCTACCAGTGAATACGAAGCTCTTAGGAGAGTACCCAAGCCAGATTGTTGGTGTTGGCGTGTCAGTGTCTGCATCAACACTAACAACAACGGCAGGAGTTTCAGCCACGGCAG
>DGSN01000007.1:70754-71266 GCA_002393575.1 Prevotellaceae bacterium UBA4361
GAGTTTCAGCCACGGCAGGAGTTTCGGTCACAGTAGGTTCTTCGGTGGTAGTAGGTTCTTCAGTGGTAGTAGGTTCTTCAGTGGTAGTAGGTTCTTCAGTGGTAGTAGGTTCATCGGTCACGGCAGGTTCTTCAGTACCACAACCCTTCAGGTATTTATCAATGCAAGCAATTTGACCTTGCACTGTTCTATACCCCATCATGGCGATAAAGAAACTTGCAAGATTCTTCTTCACTTTCTGAGCATTTGCCCAAGATGAATCAAGTTTGTTCTTCAGGTCAAGCAACTTCTCGTTGATTTCAGTCGAACTCAATGAAGCCACGTATGCATTAGCAAGGTCATAACCTTTCATCCAATACTTCTCAAGGGTTGCGAGTTGTGCTTTGCTAAGTGTTGGCTCGTTTGCAATAGGCTCAATGGATGGAGTAGATGTAACTGGCTCTGGCTTGGTTGTCTTGGTAGGCTCTGACTTGATTGTCTTGGTAGGCTCTGGCTTGGTTTCCTTGGTTGCC
>DGSN01000007.1:71358-97112 GCA_002393575.1 Prevotellaceae bacterium UBA4361
GGTTTCCTTGGTTGCCTCTGGCTTGCTGTTCGTAGGCATAGCTATTACCTTGGCAGTAGGTTCAGAAGCAACCTCTGCATCCTCTGGCAACATGCGAATGATAGGTGCCATGTTGTTGCGAAGCAGCAGAGTGATAACGTCAATCTGTGTCTTTGGGAAAGAACAAGTTGCCATATCTTGATACTTGCTTTCATTAACAACCTTCTCGGAATCAGTGCCAAATACACACGACATAACGGCATCCACATCCTCTGCGAAGGTATGGAAGTTAGTGCCATCATTAACCAAGATAATCTGATTCTGGTTTTTGTTCTCGTTACGTGCAACATTCCAAGTTGCGTAAATCATGTTAGTTTTCATGTTGATGTAAAATTTTAAAAGTTTGAAATTATATTTTGATGCGTTCGTGTCTCCATAGTACAGAATAGAGTTACTTCAAGGTTTCAACCTTATAGCGCACATCGCTATCGGTTTCTGCCATGTTGTAGTAGAAAGCTGTCATCAGTGCCTCACTGATAGCCAAAGTACAAACCAAAAGATTTTCTCTTGTTTTCTTGTTAAATCGAATAATTCTTGCCTTTTTCATAATGCTAAAATGTTTGAATGGTAAAATTATAAAATTCTAAAATGTTGATACGTTTAAAATGACTATGAGCAATAATGTGCCCAGACAAGCCATGACGCATTGCCCGAAGGTAAATACGTCCTCCCCATCATTTATGATAGGTCGATACCAAAGATTTTTCAAGCGATCCATTTTTGAGAAACGGTTTGCCTACACCACCGTAAAGGTTTTAGTGAATATTGTTAGAGAATAAATGTTACTTCGTGTTGATAATTTTCAATAACCATATCGGCACGTTTTGGGTGCTTCCACACTTCACGTAACTTGCCGTCATTATTTTCACGATTTGTCAAATGATAACCAAAGTTTACATACTGAGAGCGGATGCCATCCAACTTTTCACGAGCATCTTTTGAGGTCGTATAATCGTTTTCGTTTCTCGAACCATTGAAAGCCGTATATGCTACATGGTACATAGTGACTGTTTCGTTCATTTTTCTTTTCTCCTATAATTTTGATTTGTTATTCTTCATTCTAATTTGGGGGAGTGAGAGGAGTCGAACCCCTTGCATGTCTTCGAGAAGCACGCCAGCAGCATCCCAATGATATGATGCTGCACACTCCCAGAGAAGCACCCATCAGGTCGGAACCTGGTGGACACTTAAAAAGAGAGCAATAAACTTTTTTCCCTGCAATTCACGGATGCCAACGTGTTACAACACAACGGCATGTATTTCAGTATATGAACCAACACATGAACCAAAAGTTTTCAACATTCATGCGTTTATGTTCTCCGTGTTTTCCGCGCCCAACATTCGACAATGTAGCAGCATCCCTTAGCTTCAGAGAGAACCCAGTGTGCAAAGCACTTACTACTAACAAAGCACGCCCGAAAGTCGTTTGATTCCCTATTTGCTACAAAAACCGAAAGATTACGTTTTCGTTTGATTGTTCCAGAAATGTAAAAGAACTATTTCAACTTTTCAACAGCTTTGCAAAGGAGCAAATTTGAATGTAAGCAACCGCAAACCATCCGCGCTCAAAGCAACCACTTTTTTCTATGCAAAACTTTGTTTTCAAAGCCTGATTAGCACCGTCGTGCCAACCTATTTTTGAGGGTGTGGCGGTGTACGATACCGCCCTACGTTCCAATATTCACACCCGCCATGATGCTATTAAGCAATCATTTTGCGACATTCGTCAAGACTTTTAATGATTCCGTTTGCAGCAAATGCAGCCTGAATGTTAAGTGCTAAAGCAGCACTATTCACGTCATCCTCTTCGACACTCTTTGCACTCTTCTTTGCGCTGCTTTTCTTAGATGCTTTTTTCTCCCAAATAGCGCAATAAGATGCACGGATATTTGACAGGGACACGATAGCGTTAATGTAACCCGACAAAGTAACACCCAGAGAGGAGGTTTTGATTGGCAAAAGTGCATAATATGCACCCAACATGTAAACGACTTCGTAACCCTCTTTTGAGTACAAAACACCCTCAATTTGCATGAAAGTAGATACTTTTTTCAACGTGCAAACGTCACCCATAGAGTTCAGTTGAACACATGAAAAGTCGAGTTTTGAGGTGTTCGCATACATGCAAGAGGTGCTAATAATTTCACGAATAGCGGCATTTTCCACGGATTCGTCACGCTTTGCGGCTGCTTTTAACATGTTAAAAGCTGCGAATGGGGACTTACATACCTGATTAAGTTCTACCTTTGCGCTATTCTTTTGCGCTGCAAAAATTTTAGTTGCCATAATGTAAAAAGTTTTATTAAGTTTGAAAATTTTGTTATTTTTAGCAATTTTTGCCGTGCTGCTTTTCACGTTGGGCTTGTTTATTTAGGTGTAAAAGCCTCTTTAACCAGACCTCTAATCAGTCAATGTTTTGTTGCCGTTTTTTTGTTTTCGACGATGCAAAGTTATAAAGTGTTTTTCATTCATGCAAATTTTCACTACAAAAATTTTAAGCGCATTTTCGCTTCAATCTAAAGATTGAAAAAAATTTCACTTAGCATCAACAAAGCGAAAAAACACCCAATTTTGCAAACTCGACTTTACAAAATCGGGTGTTTTTCTCTCGAATCTGAAAAGATGCTTTTTCGCTGTCTTGGATGCCATTTCTACGCGTACCTCTTTTATGGCGATCGTCTGGGTGTGTGCTGCTCGTTTTGGTGGAATCATTCAGGCATATTTGCGAACGTTCCGAACCAGGCGAGGAACGCCCGTGTTCCTTTGCGGGGCGCGTGGGGTGCGCGTGAAAAAAAAACAAAAAAAATCAAAAAAAAATTCGGAATGGCGCAAATTTTTACAGGTCGAAAAAAATTATGACTCAAAATTCAATAAAACAAAAATTGCACACTATTGTTGTAGTGTGCAATTTTAAGCGAATTTGTTACACATTTATAGTTAATATGTGCAATTTTTGCCGTATATTTTTCTGCATCGTCACCACAAAAAGAGGGTGAATGCAGTGATTCTTTTACATCAACTCTGCAATATTAAGTAAGAATTGTTTTATGAATGACTGTTTTTCAACATGCTCACAACATCAGATTCCGTAAGCCATAATTATCTTCTTTACCTTCCTGTCATTTTGTGATTATATTCGTCACACTCCAGCCAAAGGTCTTCGGGGATTTTTATGCAGCCTTGATGGTCGAGTATTTGGTGGATGCGAGCCCAGCGTTCACAGTAGTATTCCACAGCTCGTTTGTTGGTTGCGTTGCATTTAAGTCCATATACAAACAGTCCGTCAGATACAAGGTCTTTCGGATGTACGGTCTTGTTAATAGGTTTCGGCTGTTCATCCTTTAAGATGGGATGGTTCCAAGTGCCCTTCGTGTATAAGTGTTCGCGGATTATCTTCACAACATCCATATCACGATAATCCTTAATGGTGGGCTCGGTGAAAAACATGCTTTCCTTTATCATGGGATGGGGTTAATGGGGTTGGTGGGGTTGATGGGATTGATGGGATTGATGGGGAGGATGGGAGGGTGGTGGGAGTTAGGGGTGGATGGGTGGGAGTTCGTCGGGGATGAAGTGGATGGTGAGGATGGTGTGTGCCATTTCCTGAAGACCTTGGTGTACTTCTTCCAGTTCTTCGGCGGTGAACTTGTTGTAGTGTTTGGACTGTTTGTTGAAGAGTCGGAGGGAGCGCCAGTTATAGGACTTGTTCATGACTGTCTCGAAGAGGAATGGAATCTTGACGAATTTGCCGAGCACTCTGAACTTCTCGATGAACGTGAGTCCGTAGAAGAGCGGCGAGTCGAGTGCAGACTGAGGTCCTTCCTCCAGTTTTGTGTCGAGCAACATCTGTGCGCATCGACGGATGCCGTAGTTATATTTCTCCAGTGTGTTGTTCTGGTTGAAGAATCGTCTTGGTTCCTTTTGTGTGTAGGCGCTGATACCCTGTATTCCGATACCGCAACAAGAGGCGATGAAATTCTGCGTGAGGTATTGAGATGCTATTTTCAGTCCTTCCGACAGTACGTAATCCGTCTGTGCAGGTTGTGGGAGTGGGGTAACTGATGGCTGTACGGAAATCCCGTTCAGCATGAGTGGTTGTGAGAATTCGGAGTTTTCTACTTTCTTTCCGTCAGGCTGTAGTGGTGAGAATGGTTGTTCGCTTGTGGCATGGAAGAGGACGGTTCTCAGGTCGGCGATGTAGATGCGTCGTCCTTTCTCCACGATTGCTGGTACGAGTTGCATTGCCTGTTCAGTGGGCAGTACCGTGATTTGGAACAAGGTTGCCGCATGAGTATATGGGATGGCGAACAATCGATGAATGGTGTCCGCATCATTACCGATGATCCATGTGGATGCGTTGTCGATGAAGAAGCATACGGTATTAGGCAGCAGCTGGTGCAGCTGTTGGTAGGCATGGTCGAACAGTTCATTTGCCATTGCCAATGGAACGGGATTTTGGTTTATTTTAGTCATTGTCAGTTTTTGAATTTGCTTGCAAAGTTATAAATAAAATCTTTTGTTTTGAAAAAAGAGTCGAAGAACTTCTCAGTGGTTCGACTCTTTTGGTGTCCCATTCGGTCCGCATTCGTTCCTTATGGAGCATCCAAGTTCTTTACTTCTTTTTCACTTAAATTGAACTAAAAAATTGCTTCAAATGTTCTTAAACTATAAAATATCATCCTATAGCATTATATATTGCGAGTTTATTATTAACCTTATCGGAGTGTCCCAGTGTGTTTCCCAACAGACTGGGACGAAGAGTTAAAATCAATTATTTAATTTAATTCAGTTTTTAGGGTATATTGTTATTCAACACGTGATAGTGTCTTGATATTGTCTTTCTGGAAACAGGCATGTTTCACAACACACCTGTTGAAATGAGATTAATTAAAAGTTTTATCCATTAAAATTTAAACGAATGAAAAAAAATTCATCTGTATCATCTAACTAAGTTGCTGTTCTTCAGATTCTGATGGTAGTGTAACACCATGTCGTCTCAGGTTCTCTATGATGGCAGGTGTTATCTTGATGCCCCATTCGAGCAGTTCGGTCGCTGCAATTCGCATAGCTTCAGCGTGCTCAGGGGAAGTTTGAATGTCCTTGCGTCGCAGGAACTTCTTGTTTCGTTCGATTCGTGCAGCGCGAAGGCTTTCCTTTTCCTCTCCTTCTGGCAGGAGGTCGATGTCGTCCTTGGTGTATTCTCCAGGTTTTTGTATTCTCTCCTTGAATTTTTCTGCTTCCTGGAGAATCTTGTTTTTTGCTTCCTCGCTGATGACCATCCCGTTGGCAGCTTCCACTTCCATCTTGATATGCTCGTAGATGTTCAGGATGTTGTCCTCTGTCTTGGTAAGTTGGTCAGCGAAGTATTTCCTATCCGTCTCGGAAGCCCGTTTGTTGGTGTAGAGCAATTCGCACTTCTGACGGAGAGATGTCAGGGAGAGGTAGAGGTCTGGCAGTGACAGTGCTCTTTTCCTTGTCTCAGGAGAAAGCAGGTGTAGGATGTCGCTTACGTGCTTGTATCCGTTTCCGACCTGTTGTTCCATGTCGTTGACTGCCTCGATGAAAGTTTTCTGTGGAGGTATGTTGCCATCCTCGTCCGGCATTGGTGCTGGTGGAGCGAATGCCACGCTGCCGTAGCCCGTGTGTTCGCCCTTCTCGTTATAGACTGGATGGGACTGAGTGAGGTGCAGGACCGACTTGTCGGCATTTCCCTTCTGGATTTCCTCCATGATTTCTGGGTGGAACCGCTGGAACCACTTGGCAATGGCTTCGATGAATCCGTTGATTCGTCTCAGTCTGTCCTCCACGTCGAAGCGGTATGCAGATGTCACGAATGACTTAGCCGTTTGGAATGCCAGTACCAGTTGGAGACCTTCGTCATAGTCCTTGAAGTCCTGTTCTTCCCACGCATCTTCGAGTGCGAATAGTCGTGGTAGCGTTTCTTCCTTGTAGTGGACGAGGTTGGAATAGTATGCTTTTAGTTCTTTGCTATTCATTTGAAGCAGGAGTTTCATTTGATTTTGCGTTTCAAAAAATTTTGGTCGGACGACCTCTTCGCCAATTAGGGGAGAAGCGTTGCAAATGTAGAAAAATTTTTTCTTATAATAATTTTTTTATCAGAATTATTTTTGATATTAAGTATTTTTTAACAAACGAATCTTTTACGGTTTTTCGTTTTAAATCCTTTGGATTTAAACTTCATTTCTTCTGTTTTTCCCGTTGGCACCAATCGAGCAATGGTTGGTAGAGTGTCTTGTAATGGTATCGGTCGCAATAGCCTTCGAGCAGATCCGTTTTCTTGTTGACGAGTTTGTGTCCGAAAAGTTCAACGAGTTGTAGGTATTGCTGTTGAGTTGGCAGTTTCTTCATAGACGCGCAGATGTTCGGGCATTTCAAGACGAGGTAGCGCAGGTAGAGGATATACAAGTATGCGTTTTCCGTTTCGCCGAGGTGGTGGACAGGCACTTTGTGCCAGCATACGGTGGAGCATCGTCGTGTGATGTCCTCCTTGGGTTCGATGTTGTCGATGAAGTCGTTGGTGAATCTTCTGATTTCTTCGAGTACGGTTCTGGTGAGTTCCTGTTTCCAGGCTTTCTTGTCGATTTTCGCGGCAGCGGGGTCGTCGGCAGCGGCGGCGGCTTTTGGATTTTGTTGGTTTTCTATCTGTGTTCTCTCATTCGTCTGCAGACTATCTTTCTCCATTGGCTGAGTGCTGTCCTTCTCCATCCCCCTCTCGTGGTTTTCCCCAAGAAAATCATCGTCTCTCTCTGTCGCCGCACCAGCGGCGCTTTCGTTAAGAAAGACACAATTTTCTTTAGGTTTATGGTTTATCCATCCTAAAGAAATTGTGTTTGTTATTTTTTCTTTCTTTGTTTCTTTTTTTCTTTCTTTTGGTTCTTTTCTTTCGTTTTGTCTTTGTTTCTTTCGTTTTTGAAAACTGCTTTGAGCCGTACCATTTTTCTCATTTTGAGCCGTACCATTCATCCCATTCATATATATATTCATATAGTCTTGCAGGCTGTTGATAGCTGCTACCTCCCCACCCCACCCCTCTTGTATGCCGAGAGCTTCGTTAGTCAGTTTCATTGCCCATGCAAAGTCTTGATTTGCAGATGATAGCGGTGTATCGGACGTTTGTATTGGAATACGTTTGCTATCGTATTTCCCAACCTTCTCGTCGCTGATAATTCGGGCTTCCTGAAAAAAGTCTTCAGTCGTTCCATGAGCCGTACTTTCTGTCGTACTTTCAGTCGTTCCATGAGCCGTACCATGAGCCGTACTTTCAGCCGTACCATAGAGTTTAAAAAAAGGAGAGAAAAAGAATGTCAATACATTGATTATCGGTGTTTTGCGAATATGTATCCAGCCGTACCTTTTCAGTCGTACCAAGAAGTAGTCAACCTTGTTACGTGACCACTTCCATCGGTAAGCCATTTCCTCGCGTGACAGGCACACCTCTCCGTATGCGATGGGGATGTCTATTCCTCGTCGCTGAGCGTATTCATTTTTGTGGAGTGCGAGTATGACCAGTTCTATGAGGGCTTGTCCTGGTGTGGCGGGTCGTTCTCTCCAGATGGGTCTTTCGATGATAGATGACAGGAATTCTCCGAGCATGGGTGATGGGGTTGATGGGGTTAATGGGATTTTTTGATGACCGAAAGCGAAACTTTCGGTTACTGAGAAACTAATGACCGAAAGCGGAACTTTCGGGAATGGTGGCGAGGGGAACCCGAAAGCGGAACTTTCGGGAATGGTGGCGAGGGGAACCCGAAAGCGGAACTTTCGGGAACGGTGGCGAGGGGAACCCGAAAGCAGAACTTTCGGGAACGGTGGCTTTTGGTTACTGAGAAACTGGGAGTGGTAGAGGTTCTATGAATTCGTAGATGTATTTCTTTGGTACTCCGTCGGTGGCGAATGGCTCAGGTCCGTCATATACGATGCCGATGATGTTCTGGTTTGTATCGATGGCTATGTAGTTCCACGGCTTATTTCCAAAGTCTGTTGAGAATCGTTCGAGCAGTCGGATGGGGAGTGTGGATGTGGAGATAGCCCTTGTGATGTTCAGCAGTAATTCTTTTTTCTGTTTCTCAGTGAGTTGTGCGAATTTTTCGTTGAAGTGTTGAAGGATGCCTTGCTTGTCCTGTTCGCTTGTCAGGTTCTCTGCATTTCCTGTAGGCTTGTAGATGGTGATTGCACACGTTTGTCTGTCGTTTTTTCTTTCCATGATTGAATGATTTGGAATGTTTTTAGAATGTTATAGAATATGATTAAAACGGGTAGTCCTTATGTCCTTCTTCGGAGTGGGCGGTTTGGACTGTCGTTTGGTTTGTCTTTACGATGTCTGTCTTGTGTGGCAGTCTGTCGTAAGGGATGTTATAGTATTTCGTTGTTGCTGCATCCCATCCGCAGATGAATGCTCCCGTTTTTATGTTTCGTCCCTTATCGAGTTTAACGAGTGCTGTTCCTTTGGTGGAGATGTCCTCGAATCCTTCCATTGTGTATTCCTTGCCGTAGAATTCAGGTCGGTAGATAAGGTATATCTGGTCGGCATTCTCTTCGATCTGTCCGGATCCTCTGAGTTGTTCCTTGGTTGGTTCTGGGTCGTTGTCTCTTCTCAGCTGTGACACGATGATAATCCATATATTCAGTTCCTTTGCGAGGTTTTTCAGTTGTCTGCACCAGTCTCCGTAGAGCAGTTCGAGTGTCGTTCCCCTCGTATCAGCAGCCGATGAGAGTGATTGGAGGTAGTCGATGGCAGCTCCCTTGATGCCATATTTTGAGTGCAGTGTGCGGATGGAGGAGATGATGACTTCGATAGAGAGTCGTGAGCGGTCGTCGAAGTAGAGGCAATCACCGAACACCATGATATTTCCGATGGCTCGGTCGAATACCTTGTACTGTGCATCGGTAAGTTTGACGTTCAGGAGGGTGTTTGATGTAAGGATGATTGGTTGTTCTGTGAGTTCCGCGGCGGTTGGGTGTGCTTTCATGTCGAAGGTCTCTCCTGATACCAGTCGAGCCGCGAGTTGTTCGTTTGTCATTTCGAGTGAGAAGAGTGCTGTCTTTTCTCCCTCTCGTATGAGGTGTGAGATGATGGAGAGCAGGAACGATGTCTTTCCCTGTGATGTTCTTCCTCCGAGTACGATTAGGTCTGACGGTTGGAATCCCCCTCTGTCGTCGATGAATTCGAAGCCAGTGTAGCTTCCATGTTGTCCTCCCGTGGAGAGGTTTGTCTTGACGCGTTCGTAGAGTTCTTCGAGTGCGTTTGTGAGTGTCTTTGCGTTGACACCTGAGTCCTGCATGATGGTTTTCAGTTTGTCATGCAGGTTCTCCACGATTTCCTCTACGCTTGTATCGAGTTGGTTCACCTTTGCGCTGAAGGTGTCGAATGTCATTTTCAGCAGTCTTCGTCGTGCGAAGTCTTGTAGTATGATGGCATTTCTTGCGAGTTGTCCCGTGAACACCGAATAGGCTACGATGCTGGCGACTTCTGGCATGACTTGCGGGAGTGTCAGGTTTGGGTTTTGTCTGACGATTTCGT
Organism: Prevotellaceae bacterium UBA4361; assembly: GCA_002393575.1. Lineage (GTDB taxonomy): Bacteria > Bacteroidota > Bacteroidia > Bacteroidales > Bacteroidaceae > UBA3839. Next base: position 80,939 of record DGSN01000007.1, read on the forward strand.
TGCAGACGATGGGCATGTCGGGGTTATCTCCGTTTTCGCAGACTGCCTTTATAGCTTTGTAGATTGTCCTGTTCATCGACATGTAGAAGCAGTCTTCAGAGAGGAATTCCTTTATCTTGAAGAAATTTTCCTTATTGGAATTCATCAGTTCTCCAATGACTCTTTTCTCCAGTTCGACGGAAACGAGTGGCATACGGGATTCCTTTGGTGTGACATTGAATGTCATACCCGACTGTGGAGCCGTTATGTTAGAATCATGTGCCATTATACAAGGTGTTAGGGACTGCTATACAGAGAAATCGTTTACTTTTTCGACACTGTATCACTCCGACAGCTTCAAAAAGCGAATTGCAAAGTAAGCATTTTTTTTATATACTTCCAAAAAATTTATTACAATTTTATTTTTGATGTTATAAGTTTTTATGTATCTTTGCAACATATTTCATTTGTGATGAAGCCTATAAAAAAATCAGATTACTTCAATGCCGACCCCAAGCATTATTATCCCATCCGTACCTACCAGCAGCGTGAGCGTCTTGTGTATCACTTGTTGGAGGAATGGGGTGTTCCGTTGAGCGAGAACGAGAATCGTATGCTTCATTTTGCCTTGATGCAAAGTCTTGAATGGGCGGCATCTCATACAAAACACTAACAACTAAAATAGTCATGGAAGAACAAAGTGTGTTTTCTCTTTATCAGAAATCCCTTCATTCGGTTGCCACGTTGAGCCGTCATGATGACTTGCGTCGTGCCGACGACCTTGTGCGTTTGGGTTATAAGAAGTTTCACGAGTTAGAGTCTCATCATGTCGATATTCATCTTTCCTGTTATATCGTTCAGGCAGCTATTGCCGGCGAGATAGAGCCTTTGCTTTCGGATGTCTTTGCTTATCTCAGTGACAAGAAGCGTAAGTTTCATTATGAGCGTTCCCGTAAGAAGAGTCTGTTGCAGGTGAAGGACGGTTTGACGAAGCTGTCCAATTTCCTGGTTCGTTGTGAGCGCGAAGAGTACATGCCCAAGGTCTTTGGTAATTTTCCTTGTTTTGTGAGGAGTTATGTTCAGATGGTTGGCGGGTGTTTTGCCCAGATGCAGTTTACGTGGCATAAAAGCGTGAGCGATTCTATACACAAGTCCCTTGCTATCCTGATGGAGGACTTGTCTTCCAAGAAGAAGGAGAATGTATTTGTCTTGAGTCGTTTGATTCTGATTATTCAGTTGACTCAGGTTATTCAGCATTTGGAAGAGGACTGTCTTGCTGATATGCGAGCCATCAACGAACAGGCAGCCAGTCTTAGTGTGGATGTGCCGTTGTGCGAGTCGTGGAAAGTCATCAACAATGCCTGTTCCTCCTACCTGGACACTTACTTTGAGGAAGCTAATTATACTGTCTCCCGTCGTTTCCGCAAGCGCATGGACAAGCGTATTGAAGAGATAGCCAAATGGGTGAACCATTTGCGTGAAGTCTATGTTCAGTCAAACCGTTCCGCTTTCGAAGCCTATGTTGACTGGTCCATCAGTTGCATGGCGGCAGGTTATGGCAAGGGAATCTTTTCTACTTCCGCTCGTTCGATCATCGAAACGGAGTTGGGTGTTTACCTCTTGGCTTATATGGAGAGTGACATCGATGCGCTTCAGTCGGTGATTATGGAGTTGAAGGACTTAGCGAGTGAGTACGATATGGTCTTTGACACAGATGAGAATCAGTTGACCTTTTACAATCGGCTTTTAGACGATGACTACAATGGAGAAGAGAGTGGTGAAGTGAAGTATCCGATGATTGCGAAGCTGAAGCACAATCTGCTCCATGCAGATATAGATGAGATAGCCAACAAGTTTTGTGCTATGGTGGATGAGATTCGTAAAATCAAAAATAAAAACAAGTAACTATGGAATTTTTCAGACAGAAAGGAAACGCGCGAACCAGGCGTAAGTTAGAACATGGTTTTACAGGAGTAGGCAATCATTGTCTTTTTTATCCGAAGGAGCATTACGGCAGATTGCAAGACAAGCCAGCCTTTGTGACGGAGAACGAGCGAATCTACAAGGCGCAGATGGCTACGATAGGACCTTTTACTACGAAGCACGTCTTCAGTCACAAAGGTTTCAGGAAGAGGTTAGTATCAAGTTCCAGGGTATCTCCTATGGATAACCCTTTGACATCCCTCTTTGGATAATTCTCTCATTTTGTAATTTTATCATTCAAGAATTCTATCATGGAAGTATTCGGAAGTTTGAATTTACTGAATCTCTGCAAGCAGGCAAACCTGCAGAAAGACAAGGATGGCAATCTGTTTGTTGTCATTCCCGTTAAGCAGAGCGGATTGGATGTGAAGCAGTTTGACGGTCGTGATGGTAAGACTTACCAAGTTGCCAATTTGAATGTTAGCATTACGGACATACATCCCAATTTCGCGGAAGCGTGGAGTAGTAATCATCCTAATGCGAAGTTGGTTCCATCCCATGTGATTACGATGAATGGAACCAAGCAGTTCAACAATGATATTTATCCCAAGCTGAGAGAGCGTCTGTTACATGATGAAAAATTCATGAATTCGTTTCTCGCTCATCATACCGACTACAATGGTTTACCTGAGGACAAGCAGGAAGAACTCTTGCGTAAGGAGTGTTTCAGATACCTCTATAACCGAAGGCAGTCCGTCTTGTTCCCGAAGGATGTCGCCGTGCAGTCCGTTCCGATGAGTGAGGACATGACAGTAGTGGGTAGTGGTGGTTCTTCTGCCGATGCGGGTTCAGCTGTGGATGATACTGACGACCTGCCATTCTGATGGAGTCCGAGTCTCTTATCCTGCATTGTCCTCGTAGCTGGAACGACTTGCGTTTGGACCAGTTGGAGTCAATGACCCGTCTGATGGATAGCAGTAATCGTTATTCGTCGGAGGTGGAATGGTGGTTTGACATCTTCCTTGTGCTGATGGATATTGAGGTGGTGCATGATGGAGGTTCTGTGGATGTTGTCAAGGACTTTCGTTGTGGTGAAAGTGATGCTTACATTGGCAGTTCCGTTCGTCGGATGTTCCATTTCCGTGGCACTCGTGATGCGAGTATTCGTTTTTCCGCCACGGCTGAGCAACTGTACTCATGGACGCTTGACAGCACGAGTTTGTTTTTGGACAATATCTACAGTCTGACGAAAGCCCCCTACCCTTTTATTGAGATTCCCAAGCGTCATTGGTGGGGGCGTGGTGTGAAGATCCAGCCTCCTTCCAATCTTCTTACGAATATCAGTTTTCGTCAGTACACTTACATCCAGCGGTACATGCTTCAGTACTGGCAGAGTGTCGAGCGTCTGCGTCGTTACTTGTCGGACCATGAAGACGAGTCCCCTACCCCATTGATGAATCGGCAGTTTTCGCAACTGCAATCTCGCATCCGCGATGCCCGTAACCGTTTCCTTGCTCATGCCTGTTGTTATCCTCGCTGGGAGTTCATGGAGCGGAGTGATACAGGAATTCGTTTGGGTAGTCATACTGTGTATGAGTACAAGCCGAGGGATGCAGAGTGTTTTGCGAGTCATTTAGATGTCGTAGATGATGTTGTCTTCAAGTTGGTGTTGCAGCATGTCCAGAGCTGCTTGCGGTATTTCAGCCGTCAGTTGCCTTCCTTGTTCAGTTCTGCTGGTAGTCGCTATCCGAAGGACGTGTTGATGGCAGACCTTGCCACGGTGAATGCCGTGATGAAGTACAGTGGCTATACGACTCAGCAGAGTGTCTATGATACCAATGCAATTTTGGTGTTTGACATATTGAATACGATGGCGAAAGATGCAGAAGAAACACGGAGAATGTTGAATTCTTCCCACACAAAAAAGAGTTGATATGAAAAAGATACTGCGATTTCTTTTGGGCTGCCTTGCCTGGTTCCGTTCATTCGGTAAGTCGGAGCGTCCCTCTGCCACACGCTTGTTCTTAGACAGTGGTACAGAGATTAAGAAGCTGATGGATGCAGGGCTTTTGCTGTTGTCGCTTTCTGACAGGACTGTCTGGATGGATTTCGACTGCTATGATTTCTTCTCTGATACAGGCGCTGACATGGAGAAGCTGAAGAATTTCCTTTGGCTGTGCAGGTTGCAGATGAATTTCGCCTTGACAGAGGCGCGAGGCATTCGTTCAGGTGGTGACTCCCCTTCCCCATTGGATGAAGATGAGGACTTGAAATTCTATGTCTGTACGTATAACAGTCATTTAGACCGAGATGCCGTTTTGTTTTATGGTAGTGCCAATGCAACGGAGATTAGCATTGATTTAAAGTGATATAGTATAGCGTTGTTTTTCCATGATTTCAACGTTTGAGTGTTGTTAGAGAGAGAATGCGGTAGTTGTTTCAGCTATCGCATTCTTCATTTGTCCTTTTGTGCGGAAATAAATTGTCTTAACTTTGTTTTGAGAAAATCCTATATTTTTTTAATTCAAGAATTTTGAAATTCAAAAATGATAGAATATGAGAATTCCAGACAAACGTTTTCCGAAGTTGCTCAGTTACAAGAAGGTGGGTTTGGTGATGGAGCGTGAAGATGCCGAAAAGCGTCGTATTCCGTTTGATTGTGTTTATATGGCGAAGAACGGTCGTCTTGTGGAGTGTGAGAATGTTGTGTGTATCAAGTACGACATCAAGCATCATCGTCATACTGTGCAGTTTCCTGATAGTGGTGTTGTGCGGACATTGCGTGATGTTTTATTACTGAGTGTGAACGAATTTAAGATAGTCGTGAACTGATGAAAGAGAAGGAGGAAGAAAATAGTTCTATTCAGACTGTCACCTATCCATCGGTGATTGAGGATTTTGTGCGGTCGTATGCTCCTGTTGATATTGAGGGCATAGCCGATATGGTCTTCACCCGTGGTATGCTTCGTAATGCGCTTGGTGCTTATCCTCGAAAGGATAGTGAGAACGACCCTTTGGATGATTATCTTGCGATGCTGGCGGGTTTAGGTTTTACTCTTCACTTGACAAGTTATGGCGAGCCTGGCTTGCTGTGTATTATTAAGTGATGAGAGCCGAAAGCGAAACTTTCGGGAACAGGGAAAGAAAGAACCGAAAGCGGAACTTTCGGGAACGGTGGTATTATTACATTTTGAAATTCTGAGATTTTAATATTTTGAAATTTTATCATAACAAAATTATAAAATTATGGGTACAGAACCGAGTCAGCACACCATGCAGCAGGTGACACGTCATATTGAGCTGGGAATTCCGTTGGAGGAGCTGCGCTTAGGTGACAAGCAGCGTGAGCGAGTGAAGTTATGTTTAGAGTTATATCACAGATTCGAAGACAATCCCTATATGGATGTTGACATGTGGTTGAAGCGGAAGGGAAGGCGAACTTGGCAGATTGTGATAGACAAGCAGATTTTCCTACATATTCTTTCGCTTTGTCAAAGGAACAGTAGTCGTGAGATGTCGAAGGTGATTGTGCGTAGGGTGGCGATGGATTCCATTCGTCATGGTGATGCAGTGGGTGACAACACGGCAAAAATCAAGGGAGCTGAGTTGCTGAAGGACATAGACCACTTGGACAAGGAGGACAGTGCGGTAGAGGCAGCCAGCAATACAGCTCAGTTGCCTATATTCCTCACCTCCCGTGTCGAGACGATTAGTAGTGACAAGAAGACGATTACCCGTAAGGAGTTGATAGCCTTGTATAACAGATATGGTGGTACGAAGGACCATATTCAGCAGATGCTGGAGCAACGCATGGAAGAGTTGGAGCGTCGTTCGCTGGACGATGATGGCAGCGGCAGAACCGCTGCATACAGAAAAACTGACGAGGTGGACGATGATGGCAGCGGCAGAACCGCTGCATACGGAGAAGCTGACGAGGTGGACGATGATGGCAGCGGCAGAACCGCTGCATACAGAGAAACTGACGAGGTGGATGATGATGGCAACGGCAGAACCGCTGCATACGGAGAAGCTGACGAGGTGGATGATGATGGCAATGGCGAAACTCCTGCATATAAAGAGGTGGAGGAATTGGAAGAGGAGGACTTTTAAAATTCTGGTATTATATTATTTCAATATTCTATGATGCAGTAATTTAAAAGTTTTGAAATATTTAGATTTTAGAATTATGTAATTTTATCATGCAAAAATAATAAAATTTTAGTATGATGCACACAGGGCTATTAGACAGTGTATTGCCTTTGGATTTGGCTGAGGGAAAGAAGCTCACACCGAAGTATCGTGAGATGTACCTAAGTCGTGCTCAGCAGTTGATATATAATTTTGGTGCGAGGGAGACCTATATCCGTGCAGGTCGAGGATTCGGCAAGACAAGTATAGAAGCCCCATTTCTGACGGCGAATGTGCAGACGATACCGAGAGGTTTAGGTGCGTTCTTAGGTAATAGTTTGAAGCAGCTGTACTGTAAGACGATGCCGAATATGGTTAAGTCGTTAGAGACGATGTTAGGATGGAAGGAGGGTGTGCAGTATTTCCGTGGTCATGCTCCGAAGCGTTCGGGTTATGTTGAGCCCTTGGTGAAGCCTCGTGTCTGGGAGAACGCTTTGCATTTCTACAATGGTGCTGTGATGATTATGGTTTCGATGGAGCAGCGAGCGTCTGCCAACAGTTACAACCTATGTTGGATTATGGGGGACGAGGTTCGTTTCTTTAATTGGCAGAAAGTCTTGCAAGAGGTAATTCCCGCCTTGCGTGGCGATGTCTATGACCATCCTGGTTGGTCGAAGAAGAACCCTCGTTATTTGAGTCAGACTTGGTGTAGTGATAGTGGTTTGACGTTGGCTCAGCAGGAGTGGGAGAGTGCGGAGGATGACCAGACCGAAGAAGTGAATCAGCAGATTGTCGAGATGCTTGCAGAGCAGCAGCATTACATGGAGGAGTATGGCATTGACTTGTCGAATAGTCATGAGTTTCCTGAGTGGAGCAGTCGATTGCAGGAGTTGCGTTGTCAGAGTCTGGCATTTTTCAATTTTAGTTCCTTGGAAAATATTGAAATACTTGGTGAGGATTATATAGCGAGGATGGAGCGTCAGTTGCCGAAGTTGGTATTTGACAGGCAGATTTTGGGTAAGCGCACGGCTGCGGCGAAGGACGGATATTATTCGAGTTTCGATGTCCATGTTCATGGGTATGCGCCACGTGAGGACGACCAGACCGAAGTGATCCAGAAGAAGTTCATGGCGAAGCACAAGATGATGAACGGCGACTCGTATAAGGCACCAGACCTTGATGCCTTGCAGCGTGCCACTTACAACTGTGTGCTTGATACGGACGTAGTGCCTGGCTTGCCATTGCGGATTGCTTTCGACTACAACAAGAACATCAATACTGTGGTGACAGGTCAGCAGTACAAGATGGATGGTGTGGAGAGTGTTGTGGTGTTGAGTTCCATGTATGTAAAGAATGAGCAAAAGCTGCGTGAGCTTTGTAGGAAGTGGTGTCGTTACTATGAGCCTCACAAGGCAACTTGCAATGATGTTATATATTATTATGATGCAACGGCGAAGCAGGGTGGTACTTATGCCTTGGAGGAGCAGGAAAAGTACAAGTTTTATAATGTCGTGAATGAAGAGTTGACGGCGCGAGGTTGGCATGTCATTATGGTGGATATGAAGACACCTATGCGTCACGACCAGAAGTATCAGTTTCTGAATGATGTCATGAGCGGTCAGCAGCAGTTATTCTTCAGAATCAATGTTGAGAATAACGAATACTTGATAGTAGCGATGGAGAACGCGAAGGTGGCTACAGCCGTTGACAAGAATGGGCATACCTACGTGAAGAAGGACAAGGGTAGGGAGAAGTACAGGTCCAGTTCTCCGACGGCAGGACCGCTTGAAGAGCGCACTGATATTTCCGATGCCGCTGATACCCTGATTATCGGCTGTCGGTTCTATGGTTTTGGTGGTAGGGGATTCAGTGCAGCTTCCTTTGGTGGTAAGATGCGTGTGAGCCGACCTGTAATGGGTTGATTTATTTATGACTATCAAATCATTTTTGCATTTAAAAATTTTTGAATTTTAAAATTTATTCGTATCTTTGCGTTGTTTTAGACAAGACTTCCAAAGATTAGGATAGGGGGGGGGAGTTGCTGTAGAACGCTCACCTGTCCTTTGTTTTCGAGAATTAAAACTGATCATAAATATTATACAAGGTTTAGGTTTCATTCTAAAAGGACGACGTATTGACCATTCGCGAGAATCGTTGATATATATAGCAAAGAGGAAAGGGGTGGCTTAGTGCTTCCCTTTCCTCTTTTTTTATTGCCATGCCAGAAGCGCGACTTGCTGAGAAACGAAGACCGAAAGCGAAACTTTCGGGGACGGTGGCAGGAGTGGTGGCTTAGTTGGATTTCTTGTAGCCAGTTTTGAGGACTCTGCCGTGGTCCATGCCTCCCATGACCTTTCTGACGGTATTCATTAAGGTGTTCATTTCCGATGGGTTATGTTCGGTCATTTGGATGTACTGCTGATATTCCTCGTAGGTATTGAATTCTATCCAGATGAATCCGTCGATGCTGCCTTGGTGCTTTGCCTTTTGCAGGACAGGGTGGAGGATGCCGTCGTATTCACGAAGTATCTGTTGCCATTCTTCTGCGAATTCCCCTTTGTTCTTTTTTGGTGTGTAGTTTTGTTTTTCGTTTACTTGTTCGAACAGGTTCAGTTGAGTTGCCTCCTGCATCTTCTTGAGTCGGTTCTTCACCCAGTTGCGAAGTAGCGCGATGGTGTATGCCGCCACATCTTCTGGGTAGTGGTGTTCGATGATGCCTGGCAGTTCCTGATAGACGTAGGATGAGAAGTCGCTGAAGTCTTCATCCTTGACCTTGATGATGATAGGTTCGATGAGTGCTTCCTTTAGGTCACCACATCGTTTCATGAGTGTATCGACGATTTTCTTGTTGGCAGCCATCCTATATTTCTTCTTGTCCATTGCTGTCTTGTGCAGTTTGAATTCAATGTAGAGTGGGTCGCCTGTCTTTCGTCCATTGGGCATGATTTCGTGGAAGTCGAAGGTGATGTCGATTTGTTTCTCTTGGCTCATGCGCACGAGGTCGCTTTGTACTTTCTGGAGCACGTACTTCTTGAACTGCGAGTATTTAGGCAGTTGGTAGGTTTTTTCACCTGTCTTCTCGTTCTTGACGAAGAGTCCTAAGTAGTCTTTGATTTCGTTGACGGTGAGTTTTCCCTTGCCTGACTGTTCGCATTTGTGTTTGAGGAGGGAGTAGAGTTGTGGAGTGTGTGATGCCGTGCTGATACGTGCGATGATGTTAGGATGGTTGACATAGCCTTTCGACATATCGAATACCCAGTCAGCGACTTCTGGATTGATTCGGAAGTCGAGCCATCCTTTAGAGCGTGTGACGGTTTTGAGTTCTCCGTTCTTGCTTGTGAAGGTATATCCTTCTGTGGTGATGGGTGTTTCGCCTTGCAGGAAGATGTTTATCCACTGAATGACGAGTCCTCCCTTTTCGTCATGCGTGATGCGTTTGGCTTTGATTTCGAGTATTTCCTTGACGGCTTTCTCGATTTGGTCGTAATGCCCAGCTGTGATGCCATATTCAGCGAGTGTGATGCGTATGGGTTCAAGGTGGTGTTCTTTATCGTCCTCCGTGAAAAGAGGTCTTGGAACGTCTTTCGAGTTGTTTCTGCCGTCGGAAAAATACGAGTTGATAAAGTTCTGGATGTTGTCAGACACCTTTATCATGATGTCCTGTTGCAGGAGTGATAATCCTTTGAAGAATTCCGTATAGACGAAGGGCGTGTTAATCCATCTTGCATCCAGTAGATTCGCTTTCTTTTCTATCGGGTTATTTTTGTCGTCCTTTTTCATACCTTTTCAATTTTTAATCTACCATCTTGTTTACCTTTTTAAGTGTAAGTGTTTGATAATGAAGTTTTTGCACTTACAACAAGAAGCCTCTTTTTTCACTTCGTTATCGCCTTTTGTTCTTATTTGGCAAAATCCATCTACCATTTTGTTCACGGTATTCTACCATCTTGTTTACGTATTTTGCCAATAATCTACCATCTTGTTTACGATATTCTACCATCTTGTTTACCTTTTTAAGTGTAAGGTGTTGAATATCAGTTGTTTTGTAGGTTGACAATTTCACAATTTTATTTCAATTTTCTCAAACTGATATTATAGATATATACCCTTCTTAAAAAGAAATAAAAAAGAAAAAGTGAAAAAAAGTGGTTCGTTGGTCATTGGTTGCCACGAAACAGAATTTCGTGGAACGGTGGGGTGGTGGGTTAGAGCGAGTAGGATTCCTCGATGATGTTGTTGATGGTTTCCTTCATCTTCTCGTCGATGAATCCTTCATCGGTGACGTAGGTAGAGAAGAAGAACTGTGTGACAGCATAGAGCAGGTTTTGTTTCTCGATTTCGTTTCTGACGGAGCAGAAGTTGATTTTTTTGGCGAGTTCATCAGGCATGAAGAACTGCGTAGGGTTTGCTCGTCCGTATTTGCGGATGCGCTTTTGCTTCAGTTTTTTAAGCTCTGCGCTGCCGATGTTGATGGGGTTGCGGTACTCAGCTTCTGTCTGGTCAGCAAATTGCTGGATGGTGATTTTTTTCTTAGCCATGATTTTTATGATTTAAAGATGTTGTTATTTTATGGGGTTGATGGGTTTAATGGGGGGGTGGGGTGGGGGACCGAAAGCAGAATGGAAGAATACGGCAGCGGCAAAACCGCTGCATACTGAGAAACTGAAAGCCGAAAGCAGAACTTTCGGGAACGGTGGCGAGGGGAACCCGAAAACAGAACTTTCGGGAACGGTGGCTGTTAGGATGGATTGATTTTTCGTTTCCAGTTTTTCTTCCTTTTTGTTTTGGTGATTTCTTCTGCGAGTGCGAGGTAGTCTTTTGCTCCGTTGGACTCTGCATCGAATTCGAAGATAGACTGGTGTTCGATAGGTGTGGAATCGAAAGCCACGCATCTTCTGATGGTTGTCTTGAAAGTAGGTACGTTCTTGTTTTGTTCGAAGAGTTCCTTCACTTGTCGGGCGATGTTGGTTCTCTTGTCGAATTTGGTGAAGAGGTAGCCGAGGATGGTGAGTTTCGGGTTCAGTTCAGCCTTGATGCCTTCGATGTCTGGTATCAGCTTGAGTGAGCCTTGTACTGAGAATGCGGCGCATTCGAGAGGGATGATGATAGACTCGGACGCTATCATTGCGTTGTAGTTGAGTAGTGATGCTGATGGTGGGCAGTCAATCAGGATGTAGTCGTATTGTGTTGCGATTTGAGAGAGGTAGTGTCGGAGTACGGTTAGTTTCTTATACTCTGGCAGTTCCTTGGCGATGCTTTCCAGTGCGGGTGAGCCTGGCATATAGTCCAGTCCTTTTCCTCTTTCATATATAGGAAAGGAGTGGCATTTGCCTGTTAGCATTTCGTAGATGGTTTCGTTGCCGTCAGTCTTCGGGTCGAATCCGAGTGCTTTGGTGAGGTTACACTGTGAGTCCGTGTCGATGAGAAGTACCGACTTGTCGAGCAGCCATAGTGCTGTTCCGAGGTTCAGGGTGGTGGTGGTTTTAGCCACTCCACCTTTGTAATTAAGGATAGAGATAATCATAGTTTTGCGTGTAAATTGATTTTAAAGACGTGCGCAAAGATACGTCTTGTTTTTTTTATTGCAAAGAAAAAATTTAATTTTAACATTTAAAAATGAAAAATATTTTACTTTTTATAATTTTGAAATGATAGAATTTTGAAATTATTGCATTTTTGTTTTGGTACAATAGAAATTTTTTCCCTATCTTTGTCTGCGATTGGAAGTCATTTGTCTCATATTAACATACATTATTAAAAGGAACATATATGCCATATATCACAAAAGCCAAAATGTTGCAGAATATCTGCAAGAAGAGTGGTGTTAGTAAGGTTACTTGTCAGCTTGTCATTCAAGCGTTTCTTGAAGAGATGAAGGCAGCCTTGTTGGATGGTGAGTCTTTCTTCTTGAAGGGTTTCGGTCACTTCGGGATTTCGTTTCGTCAGTCTCGCAAGGTCCATTATTTCAAGAAGGGCGTGAAAGGGTTCACAGATGGTACGATACCTCCTCGTGGTCTGGTTCACTTCCGTCCTGAGCGTGAGTTTCGTGAAGCGATGGTTGCGACTACAGAGGAACGTTATAGGCGGACGGGCAAGGTTGTCAAGGATTTGAAAGGTGTCAGGGATTTTGAGGATTGAAAAGGATTTTCTTGGAACCTGAAACGAAGAGCCTTGGAGAAAATCAAGGATTGAAAGGATTTCTGAAAAACTTGAATCAAAGATACTTGAAAGTGTCAGGGATTTTGAGGATTGAAAAGGATTTTCTTGGAACCTGAAACGAAGAGCCTTGGAGAAAATCAAGGATTGAAAGGATTTCTGAAAAACTTGAATCAAAGATACTTGAAAGTGTCAAGGATTTTGAGGATTGAAAAGGATTTCTTGGAACCTGGAACGAAGGGCTTCGGAGAAAATCAAGGATTGAAAGGATTGAAAGGATTTCTGGATAGAGTGAAAAGTGAAGAATAGAGAAATGAAGAATACAAAAACGGGAATGTCGTTTTCCCAGGCGCTTACATATATCAAGTTGCCTTCCTATACACGTTCATGGTTGGTGACGAAGTACGGTGAGGTTTTGACCTTGCATCCCCATTCCGAGCTTGGTCAGATCATGCAGCGTTACTTGGTGGAAAACAAAAGTCTGAAGAAGCTGAGTGATGTTGCCTATACTCAGACGCAGTATGACTTAGCGTTGTCCGAGCATGTGGATGCCTCTTCAGCCATTGACTTTCCCTCTGTTGATGTGGCGAGGGAGTTGTTGGCGGTTCGTATGCCTTATGAGTTGGACAGGCAGGGTTTGCGTCTTCATCCATCGAGGAACTGGCAGTTGGCTCCTCGTGGTGCCGTAGCTTTTCGTAAGGAGTGTAAGGAGATGTTCTTTGATTGCTTGATTCGCTATATCGAGGATGAGCGGATGCGGATGCGCGAGATGGGTGCTGAGTTTCATATTGGCAAGACGATAGACCAATTCAGTTTCGCCTACAATATCAGTCCCGACCAGAGCGAGAACTTAGAGCGTTATGTTCGCAGGGAGGTGAAGGACATCATGCAGAAGCGTCAGGCTCGTGCTGAAGAGTTCGAACATTTTCTGCTTGGCGATTTTTCCGCGCCAAAGAAAATTGTTAAATAAATCTAACAGGAAGATGTAAAAGGTTTGATTTTGTCCGAAAAAAAATCCGAGAAAAATTTTCGTCTTTTGAGTTGGTTCTCAATATTACATTATATGTAAAATTTATACAGTTCCCCATTAAAAATACAGTGTCTTATGTTTGACGATTGTTTAGAGTTTGGTGACTTGATTCGTCTTCGTGCTTTTCGTGATGATGATGTGACATTTCAGTTGCCGTTTCAGAAAGAGAAATTCTACTTGGGTAGTAATGAGTTTGGTTTATCTGGCAATGCCAGTCCTATAGAGATACCTTTCGACGAGGGTAGTGGTAGGATTCATGTTACCGACAAGACGTTGCAGGGTCATCGTGTGAAGACGGTTGAGATTAGTTGGGATTCTTCTAAGAAGAATGAGCGTGAAGTGCTTGATATATTGAAGGTTTTGGAAGATGGTTGGTTTCATTTGGAGGCTACCTATTTCTCCAGTGTCGTGTTCTGGGTTCGTGCGACTTGTGACAGTTACCATTTCTCCTTCACGGAGGATGGCAAGGTGTATTCCTGTCGGCTTGTGATACAGAATACTTGTGGAGCCCAGCGTGTGTTTGACGAGAGTTTGTAGTTTGGTTTTTTGATGGGTCTTATGGGGTGAATGTGATTGATGGGGTAGGGGAGTGTTGCACATAAATTCGTGATTTTATGTGTGTTGTGGAAATGTCCGTGATAGTTTTTCTTTGGGTAGATACCTTTGCGAAAAATTATCACGGACATGCTTTTACACGAAATACTGACAACTAAGTTTTGGGCGATGGAACAAGATGCCTTGCGAGGTTATCGCAAAGACGTCGAGTTTGGTGTATCGTCTCGTGTGGATTTAGCTGTTTATAAGAGTCAGAAGAAGCCTGGTTATTTGCTTTCTTCTCATCACCATGATTTTCAGTCGAAGCTTTATCTGACCAGTAGTCGTTATTGGAGCGAAAAAGATTTCGAGGAAGAGGATGCTGTCATAGATGTTCTGCGGGTCTCTGGTCCTATCACTCGTGGTGGTGATGGCTGTTCCTACGGAAGCATGGACTTGCGTGACCAGTTGATGAAGATTGCCGACTTCCGTCAGTGTCGTGGTCATTTGTTTATCATCAATACGTTGGGTGGCAGTTTTGATTCCTTGTATGATTTTCGCATAGCGATCGATTATGCTCATTCTAAGGGTCAGAAGGTTTATGCTTTGATAGATGGTTCCTGTTGTTCTGCTGGTTATGCTTTAGCATCGCAGTGTGACAAGATTTATTTTGTGAATCCGAACGACAAGGTAGGCAGTATCGGTGTCTTTGCAGCTTTTTATATTCAGCGTCATGGTGATGTGAACAGTATCACTCAGGAGGAATTTGTAGAGTTATACGCTTCCAAGAGCAGTCTGAAGAACAAGCTGATTCGTGATGTTAAAGACGGCAATTTTGAGACACTTCAGAAGGATTTGGACAAGTGCGACGACGAGTTCATGTCGTTGGTACGTTCATGTCGTCCTTCCGTTCAGGAAGAGCAGCTTAGTGGTGATGTCTATGTTGTTAAAGATGTTGTCGGAAGTTTAGTGGATGGTCAGAATACCATTCGAGGGTGTGTTGATGAGTTGATGTCAGTTTCCTCATCCGCATCCTTTTCTCGAAGCAATAGTAACCAGAGGAGGGTGTCCTCCTCACAATCCTCAATAAATATGAAGAATTACGAAAACATTCAGAAGGCACTCGGTTTGGAAGCGTTGGAGAGCGATTCCACGAACGGAGTCTATCTTAACGAGTCTTACGCGGAGTGTATCGACAAGTCTTTGGCTGAAGCCGAGACCACCAAGTTGACGCTTGCTGCCAAGCAGGATGAGATTACCAAGTTGAATCTGCTTGTTCAGGAAGAGCGTGACAAGTCGGCTACCGACCTTGCTTCCGCTGTTTCCGCTCATCAGCAGGAGATGGACCTTTTGAAATCCACTCATCAGCAGGAGATGGATGCCAAGGTGCAGGAGTTGTCAGCTTCCCATCAGGACGCGCTTTCCGCCAAGGACACAGAACTTGACGCTCTTCGTTCTCAGCTTGATGCGTCTAAAGCTCAGGTTCAGCGGTTGCAGCAAGACCTTGCAGCCAAGCAGCAGGAGTTGGACGATGTGTCCAAGCGTGCTCCCCAGGTTCCTGTTCCATCCGCAGGTGATGGTGGTCCAGCTGTTTCGCATACCGACCTCTCTGCCCATTCCATCTATAAGGAGGGCATGACGGCAGAAGAGAAGCGCCAGGCTCGTGCTGCACGTATGCACTCTCTGAAGACTGTGTAACCCAAATAGATTAACCTTTTAAAACCAACGAATTTATGCCAGCAATCGATTTAACTTTGGTTCAGAATGTGAAGAACCAGATTGAGCGCGACCTCAAGGAGGACATAGCGATTGTCAATCATGCCGTCTTCGCAGAGATGCACGCTGTTGTGCATACCGACATCGAGAATGCGAATACCAAGTACCTCTTCAAGCGCAAGCGTGGTACTGCCACCAGCTACGTTCAGGAGAAGCAGCTTTCGAGTACGATTGGAAAGGTTGTGCCACGCGAGCTGAAGGTTGCTCCTGTGTTCAACTTTGTTCCCGACAATGTTCAGAACTACCGAGAGAAGGAGCCGCTTTCGATGGCAGGTGTCAGCTCTGGTGGTCCTCTGAATGCTCCGCACATTGAGTTCAACCTTCGTCAGGTTGCCACTACTTTTGGTGAAGATATCTACTGTGCTTTGTTCTTTTCCAAGCGTGACACTGCCAAGACTACCACTTGGGATGCCTACGATGGTTGGTTGAAGCACATCACTGACGACATCGCCGATGGTACCATCAGTGTTGCCAACAAGAACCTCATTGCCATGTCGCCAATCGCAGCAGCTACTACTGTGGCTGACAAGATTGCCAACTTCGACAATGTGGTGACTGCCTACAACCAGCTCGACCCTCGTCTTCGTCGTCTTCCTCTTCTGCTTTGCTACTGTACTGTAGAGCTATCTTCTCAAGTACCAGTCACTC
>DGSN01000002.1 GCA_002393575.1 Prevotellaceae bacterium UBA4361
CAATATGATGGGAAAGTTTAGTTATTAACGATTATCTATAATCCTTCATCCTCCCTCAAAAAAGAGGCTTCCCCTCCGCCAAAGAAGCGAGAGAGGAAGCCAGAAAAATTAAAAAAGGTATCGATTTCAAACTTACTTGAAAATAAGTTGTGCAGAGATTGACATTTCAGAGATTCAGCCTCGTTACTTCACGACAATCTTTCGAGCCTGTCCACCTTGGCGAACAACGTAGATGCCTGAAGGGAGATTGAGGAGCGGTGTTCCCTTTCCAGAAGCCACCACACGACCATCAAGACGAGTGACCATCCAGTTGTCGCTCTTGGCTGTTGCAGAAACCGTTTCGATGCCAGTCAACACGTTCCAGTGTTCAGGTTCAGCCAGCTGTTCGTTGCCGACATTGTCCACTGCCACGATGTAGAAGGTATAGTCATCTGCTTTCTTACCCGCTTCGACAGGGAATTCAAACTCCTCAGAATTGCTCTCCGAGTAGAGGATGAAGTCCTGACCATTGGTTGAATAATAGTATCTGTATAAGCCAATGCCAGAGCCACTGTCCTTTCCACGGCAGCTGACAGTCATCACATTGCCATCTACAGACACATCGCGAATGCGGGAAGTAGGAGCCGTGAGGTCGAGTGTGTTCACATACTCGTTGGTTTCGATTGGTTCGTTGTAGTCGAAGATGATGGTAGCCTTGTTCTTGATTTTCGTGCCATCCGCCAAACCTGGCTTCAAGTCAACCGAGAAGGTGACAAAGCCTTCTCCTTCAGGAGCATTGACATTTGGTGGGAGTTCGATGCCTTCGATGTCCCATGTCAGTTTGTTACCGTCACGGCTTACCTTCCAATTGTATGCATCACCGTCGTGACTGGTTCTGCCGAAGCGAACGGAGCTGACATCAAACACATTCTCATCAAGCACGTCCGTGATGCGGATGCGATAAGCAGGTGCGGTTGCTTCCTTCTTGTTCTCGAAGAGGATGCGATAGTTGAAGGTATTCGTTTCGCCGATGTATCCTTCTTCTCCGTAGCCCACTGGTCCACACATTTCGTTAGGGTCCCAAGAAGTCACCTTGTGTGTTACACCGACTTTTGCGTCAAGTATCCTCGCCGGTTCATCCTCAGCCAAGATGTCGTCAATTGCCTTAGCACGGCCAAACTCCAAGAAGAAACGACGACGAAGGGATGGAGCCACACCATTGACATTCTCGACGACACCTATTGTCGTTGCCACAGGAGCACCACCTGGCACAGCCTTGATGACGTTTTCTCCAGCTTTCTTTGCCATCGTCTTGATAGCATGAGTGGCGATATTGTATTTCTCTTTCTCTTCTCTCAACTGGTCCATCGTAAGACCGTATGTACGAGCATAGTCTTGCAGTTTTTCCTCTGGCATCAGTTTCTTGTTCGCCTTGTCGGTGAGGTATTCCGTCACCTTGTCGGTTGCCATGCTGATAGCAATGGTTCCAACGTATGCACCAACTGCGATGACTGTTCCCGTGAGAAGGACATGCTTCGGACCACCAGGAACGTTCTTGTTATTGACGCGTCCCTCCGCATACATGGTGAAGGTGTAACGCTCGTATGGATCCAAGTTTGGCACAACAAAGGTAGCGCAGTTGACATCCTCGCCTCCGAGCTCATCCATGTTGTAACGAACAATGCCCGTGTCGCAAGGACATTCGGCGTAGAGCAACTTCACATCCTCAGAAGCAGGAATGACCAGGAAGAATGAACCAGATGGCTGGCTGTCGATATTCTCAATCGTCACTTGGAAAGGACTTGGAATGCCAATGCGTGTGCTGTTCCTACCTGTATAGTGAACACGAACCTTTGAGGTCTCCAAGCGTTCGACAGCACCTAACGCCAGAGCATAGCCACCATTACCACCATATTTGTGCAGATGCACATAGTAGTCGGCACTCTCATCCACTTCATCCACTTGGAGCGTAGCGACTGATGTGTACCATGAGGATGCAACTGTTTTCTGCTCATCTCCCTTCTTGGATACAAGTTCAACGTATTGGAGAGACAATGTAGATGCTGTGTCACATTCCACCGTGACATACATCAATAAAGCCAACTTATTGGCGTTGATTTTATACCAGTCATCGACATCCATCTTGTTGTCAGCATCGACGTAACCCAAATGACCTGTCACGGTCTCATTGTTTTCAATTGTTTTGGTGGCTTGTACCAACTCATCATTAGGCTCGGCATCGTTGCGATAGTTATTAGGAGTGAAGATGTATTTGAGCGTGTAGCCGCCATGACCTTCATAACGATGCAAGCGAACATAGTATGTACCCACTCCAACATCTGCCACCGTCACCGTATCGTTCGAGAAATACCATTTGGTTTTACGACTTTTGAATTCCTGAGCTTCTGAGTCATACCAATCAAATTCCATGTACTGAAGGCTGAGCCCAAACTCCTGATTGCAGTTCGCAACCAATTGCACCTTTCCATTCTGTTCCACCTCCAACTTATACCAGTCGTCATTGTCGCGATATTCTTTGGCATCAAGATAGCCCAGGTGTCCCTGCATGGTTTGTCCATTGGCTATGACATCGCCTTGTCCTCCTTCATCGTTTGGCTCGGTATCGTTACCATAGCGGTTAGGAGTGAATATGTACTTCAGTTTATAACCGCCATGACCACCGTAACGATGCAGATGGACGTAATACGTGCCTACGCCAACGTCGGTAATGGTCAGCGTATCATTGCTGAAGTACCATTTGGTTGCGCGAGAATGGTAATCATTAGTATCAGAAGCGTACCTCACAAAATCAAGATATTGAAGTTCAAGTTTATATGTCTGGTCGCAATTCACTACGAGTTGTACCTTGCCATCCTGTTCCACCTTGATTCTGTACCAGTCGTCATTGTCACGATATTCATTTCCATCAAGATAGCCCAAATGTCCTTGAACTGTTTTTCCATCTTCCAGCATGGTTCCTGAACCTGATTCATCATTCGGTTCTGCATCGTTAGTATAGGTGTTGGCTGTGAAAATGTACTTCAGTCTATAACCGCCATGACCACGGTAACGATGCAAGTTGACGTAATACGTGCCCACGCCAACGTCGGTAATGGTCAGAGTATCATTGCTGAAGTACCATTTGGTTGCGCGAGAATGGTAATCATTAGTATCAGAAGCGTACCTCACAAAATCAAGATATTGAAGTTCGAGTTTATATGTCTGGTCGCAATTCACTACGAGTTGCACGATGCCATCCTGTTCCACCTTGATTCTGTACCAGTCGTCATCGTCACGTTTATTGTTCGCATCAGTGTAGCCCAAACGACCTTGAACCGTATGTCCACTCACCAAATAATCGCCATCGCCATGATTGTCGTTTGGTTCAGCATCATTGCTCAACGAGCAAGGCGTGAACTGATAGTTGAGCGTGAATGAGCCACTTCCATCACCACGATGCACACGCACATAATAAGTGCCTTTACCAGCATCCGTCACCTGAAGAGTACCAGTCTCTTTACCTGGATACCAAGTTGTTGCTTGGGAAACCATTTCATTGTTGGAATTCCGACATATTTCAATGAGTTGCACATCGAGAGTACCACCAGGAGTCTCCGTCAGCAGTATTGTTCCCTCTTCTGGCACTTCAATCTTGAACCACGCATCTGGGTGGTCTTTGTCGAGAGTACCGCTTCCTGTACCTCCTTGACTGATGGCCGTTGCCGTCTGCCAGGTTCCTTGCGCCAACAGTCCCAAAGGCACTGCCAGTAGAATGAAAGAAAGTAATAGTTTTCTCATAAGAATAGTTGTTTTTAAAGTTAAACAAAATGGATTTATAAATACAAGATTTTTTCAAAACATATCGTTGTTGCAAAATTAGAGAAAAGCATACACACTCTGCTCTCGCTACCACAAAGAAAACTCTCACATCTACAACTCCACCTTTCATATCAGCAATTTTTTGTTTTCATATCTACAAAAGCACTGATTCAGAGGGGTTCTTCGAGCGAAATTGCCTAACTTTGCCATCAACCATGATACACGCACTTGTCATATCCATGCCCATCATCGTGTGCGCCGTTTTTGCCATGCTGATGCTGCTCGACCTTCGGGGAAGGAGAGAACGACTTGTTCTCGCCACGTTCTTCATCGTCACCACCCTACTCTACTTGGGGCATGGCATCTTCTTCAGCAAAATCCTGCATCTGATTCCTCTCAGCGACACTGTCTATTCGTTTTGCAACTTAGCGGTCTATCCACTCTATTATCTCTATCTTGAGTCTATCACCTCGGACGACACAAGAAGGTTCCGAATCCTCAGAAGAATAGCACTCCTGCCAAGCATCGCAAGCAGTGCAATCATCGGTATGTTCTACCTACTCATGAACGATGAGGAAACGGCGCAATTCATCCACACCTACCTCTATGGAGCGCAAGGAGCCCAACTTGAAGGCATGGCTTGGTGGCAGGCAGTGGCTCACACGGTGGCAAAATCCATCTTTGCCCTGCAAATCATTCCTGTCATGCACTTTGGTTCACGAAGCATCATCAAGTTCAATCAGCGCGTGGAAGCCAGCTTTGCGGACACCGATGGACGGTCGCTTCATCGGCAGAGGGTTCTCCTTTGGATTTTCCTCGTCACTTCTGTTGTCTCATTCGTCTGCAACATCATCGGCAGGCAATGCTTCGTTTCTTCCGCTTGGTTGCTGTCCGTGCCTTCCATTCTGTTCTCGGCACTGCTCTTTTGCGTCGGTCGCGAAGGCTTCATGCTGAATTTCTCCATCAAAGAAATCATTGAGGCAGAACAGGAGGAAACGCCAAGCGAAGAAGAAGAAAACAAGGTTCAGACGAAAACAGAAGCCATAAGTGAACGCTTCATCTCCACCACAGAACAAAGCGAAAACGCACAGACCACTGAGACCAGCAAGACAAGTGCCAAAGACCGAAAGATGGACAGCATCGTGCAGCGCATTGTTGATGAACAACTCTATCTGCAACCCGACCTCCAACTGAACGGACTTGCTACCATGCTTTGCACGAACCGCACCTACATTTCGGAAGCCATCAGAAAGGCAAAAGACATGACTTTCTATGAATTCATCAACGACCTGCGCATCCAGAACGCTCAAAAACTCATGGAGGAGCACCCCGAAATGGCCATCTATGAAATCTACACCCTGAGCGGTTACTCCAACTACCCTACCTTCCGACGAAACTACATCCGATTTACGAAACGTAGTAAGTCGAAGGTCTAAGGTCGAGAGTCTAAGGTCAAAGGACGAAGGTCTAAAGCCTAAAGTCAAAGGCAAACTTAAACACCAGTCCATCCTCCTTCGACCTTTGACCTTCGACTTGAGACCTTCGACTTGAGACCTTCATTCATAAATACTAAGAAGTCAACAACTTACACATTTCGGAAAACTTTACAAACGGAGAAAATCGAAAAGTTTCCCATTTCTATTCTTTACTTATTTGATTTTCAGTTGATTGACATTTTTTAACACGTAAAAAGTTTCCCAAAACGATAAACTTTAGAATAATTATATTATCTTTGTCATCGTTTTAGGAACAGTCAAAGATGACAGCCCAAATGCAAACCATCGAAGAACATTCCGAAAACACGGCTCAATACAGTTTTTCACCTTATTATTTTAATAGAACAATATAATTTCTCTATCGTATGATACAGACAGTAGTCAAGCGCGACGGCCGTACCGTCGGCTTCAACGAACAGAAAATCATGGCAGCCATCCGCAAGGCCATGATGCATACCGACAAGGGCGAAGATGAACAGCTCATCCAGCGCATCACCGACCACATCAGCTACCACGGCAACACACAAATGACCGTGGAAGAAATCCAGGACCTCGTGGAACTGGAGCTGATGAAGAGTTCACGCAAGGACGTGGCTCAGCGTTACATCGCCTACCGCAACCAGCGCAGCATTGCTCGCAAGGCAAAGACTCGCGACGTGTTCCTCGAAATCATCAACATCAAGAACAACGACGTGACTCGCGAGAATGCCAACATGAACGCCGACACGCCTGCGGGCATGATGATGAAGTTCGCCAGCGAATCCACAAAGCCATTCGTGGATGACTATCTTCTGAGCGAGGAAAGCCGCGATGCCGTTCTTCACAACTACATCCACATCCACGACAAAGACTACTACCCAACCAAGTCGCTCACCTGCGTGCAGCATCCGCTCGACAACGTCCTCATGCACGGTTTCGCTGCCGGTCACGGTTCATCACGCCCAGCCAAGCGCATCGAGACGGCAAGCATGTTGGCATGTATCTCCATGGAAACAGCACAGAACGAAATGCACGGAGGCCAGGCAATTCCTGCTTTCGACTTCTATCTCGCTCCCTTCGTCCGCTCCAGCTTCAAGGAAGAAGTGAGGAACATGGAACAAGTGATGGGTGAAGACTACTCGCACCTCTACGACATCCAGCTCGACGACTTCCTGACCAAGCCTCTCGACGGGCTGAAAGGCGAACAGCGCGCTTTGCAACACGCCATCAACAGGACCGTGGCACGTGTTCACCAAGCTATGGAAGCCTTCATCCACAACATGAACACCATCCACTCCCGTGGTGGCAACCAGGTGGTGTTCTCCTCCATCAACTACGGAACTGACACCAGCGCCGAAGGCAGATGCATCATGCGCGAACTGCTGAAGAGCACGTTCGAAGGTGTGGGCAATGGAGAGACCGCCATCTTCCCTATCCAGATTTGGAAGAAGAAGCGAGGCGTGAACTATCTGCCAGAAGACCGCAACTACGACCTCTACCAGTTGGCTTGCAAAGTCACCTCTCGACGTTTCTTCCCGAACTTCCTCAACCTCGACGCCACCTACAACCAAAGCGAAGAATGGCGTGCCGACGACCCACACCGCTACTACCACGAAGTGGCTACGATGGGATGCCGCACACGTGTGTTTGAAAACCGTTTCGGACCCAAGACATCCATCGGCCGCGGCAACCTCTCTTTCACCACGGTCAACATCGTGCGCCTTGCCATCGAATGTATGAATATCGAAAACCAGCAAGAGCGCATCCAGATGTTCTTTGCCAAGCTCGACCACGTGCTTGAAGTGGCAGCACGTCAACTCAACGACCGTTTCAACTTCCAGAAGACAGCCTTCGCCAAGCAGTTCCCACTGCTCATGAGAAGCCTCTGGATTGGAGCCGATAAGCTGCAACCAAACGACCACATCGAAAGCGTCATCAACCAAGGCACACTCGGCATCGGATTCATCGGACTGGCAGAATGCTTGGTGGCACTCATCGGCAAGCATCATGGCGAATCAGAAGAAGCACAAGAGCTCGGTCTCAAAATCATCACCTACATGCGTGACCGCGTGAACGAATTCTCCCAGCAATTCCATCACAACTATTCTGTCCTCGCCACGCCAGCAGAAGGACTTTCTGGAAAGTTCACCAAGAAAGACCGCCAGGAATTTGGCTCCATCCCAGGCGTGACCGACCGCGACTATTACACCAACTCCAACCACGTACCTGTCTATTACAAGTGCAGCGCACGCCACAAGGCAGAAGTGGAAGCACCCTACCACGAACTCACCCGCGGAGGACACATCTTCTACGTGGAAATCGACGGAGATGCCACCCACAACCCACAAGTCATCATGAACATCGTTGACATGATGGACCAGTACAACATGGGCTACGGAAGCGTGAACCACAACCGCAACCGCTGCATGGACTGCGGATACGAGAATGCAGACCCTAACCTCACCGTCTGCCCTAAATGCGGAAGTCGCAACATCGACCGCCTCCAGCGCATCACTGGTTACCTCGTGGGAACCACCGACCGCTGGAACGCAGGAAAACTGGCTGAACTCAACGACCGCGTGACACACGTGGATGGAGGCAACCAACTCAACCTCTTCCCTGAAGACCAACTATAGGCCCCCCCCTTCCCTCCCTGTGAGGGAGGGTGAAATTACTCTGCTATTTATTTATATCATGCTATTTCATTTTTCATCATAAATCACCTACAACTATCCACCCCCTCCCTCACAGGGAGGGCGAGGGGTGGGTCTGCTATTATGCTTCGCATTCTTTCCATCATAGAAGACACAATGGTCGATGGACCAGGATTCCGCACCAGCATCTACAGCGCTGGGTGCAGCCACAACTGTCCGGGTTGTCACAACCGCCAGTCTTGGGACTTCAACCAAGGCAGACAGATGACAACCGACGAAATCATGGCAGTCATCCTCGCCGACCCGTTTGCCAACGTCACCTTCAGCGGAGGCGACCCCATGTACCAAGCAGAGGGATTCACCGAACTGGCATACGCCATCCACGAACGCAGCAACAAAACCATCTGGTGCTTCACGGGCTTCACCTTCGAAGCACTCCTTGCCCAACCCGCCCAGCGCAAGCTACTCGAACAAATCGACGTGCTGGTAGATGGTCCTTTCATTGAGAAGTTGAAGAACCCCGACCTTCTCTATCGTGGCAGCAGCAACCAGCGCCTCATTGATGTGAAAAAAAGCCTCAAACAAGGAAAAGTGGTGCTCTACCACGACCCTATGAGTTTGGCATCTTAATTGACAAAAAGACAAACAAAAGCCTCAAAAACCACATCTATCCCGCTGCTTTTAGCAACAAGATGCACGCAAACACTAAAAAAGATGTCATAATTTTTGGTCAATTCAAAAAAAAGGCATACCTTTGCACCGCTTTTCCGAGGAAAAGCCTATTAACATCGCGGGGTGGAGCAGTTGGTAGCTCGCCAGGCTCATAACCTGGAGGTCGCACGTTCGAATCCTGCCCCCGCAACTCAATCTAACTTAGCGCGCTGAAATTCAGCGCGCTTTTTGTTTTTCTATTGTGACTTAGGGACAGAATGAATGGGGCTTTGACGCAACGCCATTGGGGATTAACTGAATCGCTTTTGGGGTTTTACTGAGGCGCATAAAGGGATTGACAAAAGCGTCACTTTGATTCAACTAAATAAGCGAAGGTTCGTTTGCGTTTAAGCGAAGGTTCGCTTAAGCTCAACCGAGCCTTCGCTTGAAAAGCAACGAAGGCTCGGTTAATTAGTTGAATCAAAGGAAAAGTTCAGTCAGTCCCCACAAGCGATTCTAAGAATCCACTAAAGTGATACACCAAAAGCGAAGAATCAAGAACTTATGTTAAACATTTTTAGCATCCAAATAATAATTGTTTCAAATCTTTTGTCTAACTTTGCGACGTAGTCCATAAGGACATTCTTGCATGAGTCAGTAAATTGGTCAATTGCTTCTGAATTTTCTTCATAACTTATAAAGCTTGAGAATGCTAAGTTGTTGAAAATCGATAGTAAAACCACAATCTATTAGAACAAAATGAGAAACTTCAGATTTGTCTTTATCTTTTTACATCTCTTTTGGGTAGGTTGCTCATTAAACGCGCAAAAAATATTGGGCATGGATGAGTATGTAGTTTTGGACTCTGTTCAACCATCAAAGGAACTTCTCCGCCGAATAGATTCTAAAGTGTTCCAAGAATATTTTCCCGAGTTCGAAAGTATAAATGACAAATACTGCATTCTGTTCCAATTTTCCGTGTCTCCAGATAAGAATGTTTTTCCTGTGAGCATTTACCCAGTTTGCTGCCACATTCCAGAAAAATCGGATAGATATTTCTATTATCGCGGACAAGACTTCTTGCTGAGTGGCAATATTCCCAAAGGATTATGTTCTAAACGGTCCAATTGCAAATACCGTATCCGTCCTCCTCACACATTTGAATGTAATGATTTAGCTGTAGGTGTATATTATAGTAGGGAAAGGAAATTTGGAAAGATTGTGTATAAAGAGGATATCTTTGTTTATAATGTTGCAGACTCCATGCCAGAATACCCAGGTGGTTTTGACAAAATGTTACACTTCATTCAACGGAAGTTGGCAACAAAAATGAGTAAGGGAAAAGTCCATGCCTTGATTTAGTTTATTGTAGAGAAAGATGGCTCTTTGACAAACTTTGAAGTAGTACGCAACGAAACAAAAGCGGATGAAAAAATCTTGATAGAAATCGCAAAAGAAATGCCCAAATGGATTCCTGCAAAAATGGGGAAAAAGATTGTTCGGTCATATTTCACTATACCGATTATGAGAAAATAGAGGCAAATTAGGGGGGTATTTTCTTTTCAAAAACTAAGTCCATTTGCACCTATTAAAAAAGGATTGCAAAGTCTTTTTACATATCATCGAGCGACAATGAACCAAGATGAATTGCCATCTTGCGCAGTTCTGGAGTCTGTTCCAAAACTTTTTCCACCTTTTCACGCAGCTCATCCTCTTGATATCGATAGCCTTGCTTCTTTAGTTCATAAATCCATGCTTCTTTTTCGATAAGGTCAACAACAATCAGGTCAATTTCGTTTTCGCCCTTTCTGTCCCACCATTTTCCAATGATGTAGCGACCCTTTTCTTGAAATTTCTTCATGAAATAACGCTCCATCATCCAGCCAGACACACTGCTGTAGTCTCTTTGGATGATTTCTCCAAGTGTCTTCAATGCCTTGTTCTCCACAAGACTTCGGAGAATGTGTGTGGAATGCCAAGTATTGGGACATCCAGCTTCTCTCGTATCTCGCGTACATAGTCCTGACAAAGCAGTGATTCCGCTTTCTTACCCACGAAAAAATACAATACTGTCTCGTCACCGCATCTCAGTGAGAGTTCTGTCTTACCGATACGCCTGCGTCCCATTAGTACAGTCATCTTTGCCTCGGACTTGCTTCTGAGAAGCACGTCACCAAGCACTCGTAGCTCTTTTTCTCTATCGTAGAATTCCATGTATTAAATTATTGGTGTCCGCTATAATCGGCCTGAAAGGCCAGTAAGCACTCAGCCCAGGGCAACGCCCTGGGGAAAGAAGCATTTCCGATGTCGCCCTGCAAGGGCAAAAGCGTTGAGATTCAATGCTTTTGCCCTTGCAGGGCGTTGCTTCATAAACCAATTTACCCAGGGCGTTGCCCTGGGCTATGTGCTTGTTGGCCTTTCAGGCCGCTATCAAGCCCTCAATAGCCATTTCCCTTTCCAAAATGTTCATTCACAGCTAACATCTGACATTTGCATATACTTTCCTCGGACACCAATAGTATTAAATAGTATTTGCCGTTACGGTAACGACTGTTACTTTTTGTAAAAGTACGGAAATAATCTTAGCTTCCAAACAAAATCACAGAAAAAAACACCACCACTCTTGATTTCCTTGTTATAATTTAGCGTATAGCTCATTCTTATTTAGTGGGACACAGTAAAAAGAAAATCCGCAAACAACTCCATACAAGTTGTTTGCGGATTGGCAGAAGTGACCTCGGTGGGATTCTAACCCACGACCTTCAGAACCGGAATCTGACGCTCTATACAGCTAAGCTACGAGGCCTTGTGGAGGGTAAAAAAGAGAGGTAGCGCATGGGCAGCCCTCTTGTTGATGGTGCAAAGGTAGGAATTTTTTTTCGCTTAATCATGTTTTCATGGCTATTTTCATGTTTTTTTCACAATCGTTTTTCTCGTTATTGTTGCGAGATTGAAAAAAAGGGAGTAAATTTGTAACGAAAATCAACAACAAAAAAGACTTGAAATGGGAAAAGTATTGATTATCGGTGCTGGAGGCGTTGCCTCGGTAGCAGCACACAAGGTGGCTCAGAACCCCGACGTGTTTACTGAAGTGATGATTGCAAGCCGCACAAAGAGCAAGTGCGATGCGCTGGTGAAGGCAATCGGCAACCCCAACATCAAGACAGCGAAGGTGGATGCAGACAATGTGGATGAACTGGTTGCGCTGTTCAACGAATTCAAACCCGAAATCGTGATGAACCTCGCTTTGCCTTATCAGGATTTGACCATCATGGAAGCTTGTCTGAAAGCTGGCGTGAACTATCTCGACACAGCCAACTATGAGCCTCGCGATGAAGCCCACTTCGAATACTCATGGCAATGGGCTTACAGAGAGCGTTTCGAAAAGGCTGGTCTCACAGCCATTCTCGGCTGTGGTTTCGACCCAGGAGTTTCGGGCATTTACACGGCTTACGCTGCCAAGCATTATTTTGATGAAATCCACTATCTCGACATCGTGGATTGCAATGCAGGCAATCACCACAAAGCCTTTGCCACAAACTTCAATCCAGAAATCAACATTCGCGAAATCACGCAGAAGGGTCTTTACTACGAGGATGGCAAATGGATTGAGACCGAACCGCTCGAAATCCACCGTCCACTCACCTACCCTAACATCGGTCCTCGCGAATCTTATCTCCTCCATCACGAGGAACTGGAGAGCCTTGTGCTCAACTACCCAAGCATTAAGCGCGCTCGTTTCTGGATGACCTTCGGTCAGCAGTACCTCACATATCTCGATGTGATTCAGAACATCGGCATGAGCCGCATCGACGAAATCACTTACGAGGCTCCGCTTGCTGACGACCCAACGAAGGTGGAGAAAGTGAAGATTGTGCCGTTGCAATTCCTCAAGGCTGTGTTGCCAAATCCTCAGGAGCTTGGCGAAAACTACGAGGGAGAAACTTCCATCGGTTGCCGCATCCGTGGCATCAAGGATGGCAAGGAGCGCACCTATTATGTATATAACAACTGCTCGCACCAAGCTGCCTACCAAGAAACGGGTATGCAGGGCGTGAGCTACACCACGGGTGTGCCAGCGATGATTGGAGCCATGATGTTCCTCAAGGGCATTTGGAAGAAGCCAGGCGTACACAACGTGGAGGAGTTCGACCCAGACCCATTCATGGAACAGCTCAACAAGCAAGGCCTGCCTTGGCACGAAGTGTTCGACGAAGACCTTGAATTGGATTAAATCATTAAAACTTAGTCAACAAATTATCACAAGGAAGGCACAATAAACGTGAAGCGTGAAGTGTGAAGTGTGAAGCGATTTCGACCTTTGGCTTTTGACCTTCGACCTTCGACTTTTGACTTTAGACCTTAAGCCTTCGACCTCTCCTTTTGAGAGAATTTGTGGAAATTTGTTGACTAAAAAGAAATAATTTGTTGACTAAAAATTCTTCATTATATGGCAAAGAAAACAAACATAACACCGCCAAAGGATGCTACAGAGAAGATGAAAGCTCTGGAAGCAGCTATGGCTGGCATTCAGAAAGTATTCGGCGAGGGAGCCATCATGAAGATGGGCGACGACAATGTGAAAGACGTGGAGGTGATTCCAACGGGTTCCCTGTCGCTCAACGCAGCCCTCGGTGTGGGTGGTTACCCAAAGGGACGTATCATCGAAATCTATGGTCCCGAATCATCTGGTAAGACCACGCTCGCCATTCACGCCATCGCTGAAGCTCAGAAAGCGGGTGGCATTGCAGCCTTCATCGATGCAGAGCACGCTTTCGACCGCTTCTACGCACAAAAACTGGGTGTGGACATCAACAACCTTTGGATTTCCCAACCCGACAATGGCGAACAAGCACTGGAAATTGCAGACCAGCTCATCCGTTCTTCGGCTGTCGATATTCTTGTCATCGACTCCGTGGCAGCTCTTACACCAAAGGCAGAAATCGAAGGCGACATGGGGGAGAACCGCGTAGGCTTGCAAGCTCGACTCATGAGTCAGGCGCTGCGTAAAATCACAGCATCCATCGACCGCACCAAGACCACCTGCATTTTCATCAACCAGTTGCGTGAAAAGATTGGTGTGCTTTTTGGCAATCCAGAGACAACCACAGGCGGTAATGCACTGAAATTCTATGCGTCCGTTCGTCTCGACATTCGTCGCGTAACAGCCTTGAAGGACGGCGACCAAGTGTATGGTAACTCCGTTCGTGTCAAGGTGGTGAAGAACAAGGTGGCACCTCCTTTCCGCAAGGCAGAATTTGAAATCCTCTTCGGTTCTGGTATCAACAAATTGGCAGAAATCGCCGACCTCGGTGTGGCAACGGAAATCATCAAGAAGAGCGGTGCTTTCTTCTCTTACGAAGGCAATCGTCTGGCACACGGACGCGATGCCCTTCTGAAACTCCTTGCTGACAATCCAGAACTGGCAGAAGAACTTGAAACCAAAGTGATGGCAAAACTGACAGGCCAGGAGCTTGACAACATCGAAGAAACTGAAGAATCCGTTGACAAAGAGACTACGGAAGATTAGTAAGTTTTTAAGTTTTTGAGTTCTTGAGTTTTTAAGTTATTGCTGAATAGCAATTCTTCACTTTTAACTTTTCACTTTCAACTTTCAACTTAACCCCGACCTTGGTTCCACGCATTGCAATCATAGACCAGAACACGCTCGAAGCAACAGGGCTGAAGTCCATCATCGACAATATCATTCCGATGGTGGACGTCAGCCTTTTTTCTTCACTCGACGACATGCTGGCAGAAAGTGAAACACCTTTCTTCCACTTTTTCGTGTCGTCACAGATTTTGCTTTCGAACGCCGACTTCTTCCTTCAGCATCCTCACCAAACCATTGTCCTCACCTCACAACCGATGACAAGTCCCCAGTTTGAGCGTTTCCACACGCTCAACACGGCGCAGATGGAACACGACCTCATCAAGTCGCTACTTCGTCTTCATCAGCATGGACACGGTTCGCCAAACGGACACGGTTTCCAGCATGGTAACATGCAAGAGAAAGACATCGTTGGTCCCGACATCGACATCAGCATGCGTGAGGCTGAGGTGCTGGCACTCGTCGTGCGCGGATTCATCAACAAGGAAATCGCCGACCAGCTCTGCATTTCCCTCCCCACCGTCATTTCTCACCGTAAAAACATCTGTAAAAAACTACACATGCATTCCGTCTCTGCCCTCACAATCTATGCTGTCACGCATGGCATCGTGAGCATCGACGAGATTTAGACTAACCTCTCTCCCCTCTAAAACAATGTCAGACAATTACATCGTTTCCGCCCGAAAATACCGCCCAACCACGTTTTCCAACGTTGTGGGACAATCGTCTCTCACAACCACACTGAAAAACTCCATCGCGTCGGGACGTTTGGCTCATGCCTACCTCTTCTGCGGACCGCGAGGAGTGGGAAAAACCACTTGCGCCCGCATTTTTGCAAAAACCATCAACTGCCTCAGTCCGAAGCCTAATGGCGATGCTTGTGAGGAGTGCGAATCATGCCGTGCCTTCAACGAACAGCGTTCCTACAACATTCACGAACTCGACGCAGCTTCCAACAACAGTGTTGACGACATCCGCCAACTCATTGAGCAAGTGAACATTCCTCCGCAGGTGGGCAAATACAAAGTGTTCATCGTCGATGAGGTTCACATGCTCTCCACTGCTGCCTTCAACGCCTTTCTGAAGACTCTCGAAGAACCACCCAAGCACGCTATCTTCATACTTGCCACCACCGAGAAGCACAAACTGCTTCCAACCATTCTCTCCCGTTGCCAAATATACGACTTCAGCCGAATGACCGTGCAGGACATCGTAGGACACTTGGAAAACGTGGCAAAGCAAGAAGGCATCACCTACGAACCCGCCGCTCTCAACGTGATTGCACAGAAAGCAGATGGCGGTATGCGCGATGCCCTCTCCATCTTCGACCAAGTGGCATCCTTCTGCCAAGGCAACATCACCTATCAACAAACGATTGCCGACCTCAACGTTCTCGACTACGAATACTATTTCAAGCTTGTCGATTACTTCATGGCAGGGAAGATTCCAGAAATCATGCTCACCTTCAACGACATCCTCTCGAAAGGATTCGAAGGCAGCCATTTCATCGGTGGACTCAACACACACTTCCGCAACCTCCTCATCAGTCGCGACGAAGCAACAACCCAGTTGCTCGAAGTGTCCGACGACATCCGTCAGCGCTATGCCGAGCAAGCCAAGCGTTGCACACCCAAATTCCTCTATGCCGCCATTCGCAAATGCACAGACTGCGACCTCAACTACAAGCTCAGTCAGAACAAGCGACTCCTCGTGGAACTCACCCTCATCGAGATTTCACAAATCGCCACGGGAGAGGCAGACGGCAACCCTTCCGGGCTTCGCCCTACGAAGATTCTTAAACCCATTTTCACGAAGCAGGGCAACGTAGCTCCAGCTTCCGCAGCCGTCAGCCAATCGGCAAGTGCTGCCCAACCAACAAGCCAACAGAACAACCCGAAGTCTGCTGAAGAGACGAAGAAACCTGTTCCTTCCCAGCAGCCCACGGCTCCTATTCCTCCAAAGGAAACGCCCGTCGCTACCACTTCTGCCAACTCAGCCCATCGTTTTTCCATCAAACAGCGTCTGAGTCAGGCGCAGGGAACGGTTTCCCCCCAAGCTGAATCCACAACAGCACAAACCTTCCAACCCAAAGTAGAAAAACTGACAGGCGGAGTTACCGAAGAGAACATCATCACAGCATGGCACATCTACGAGTCGCAGATTCCGACAGGTGAAGCAGCCATTGCCATCCTCATGCGCAACTACACGCCTCACCTCCTCAACAACAACAGTTTCGAAGTGGCAGTGAGCAACTCCATGAACGTAGATACGCTCCGAAAGTACGAGCACTCCATTCTCAAGCACATTAAAGACAGCTTAGGAACAGACGCGCTCACCATGACGATTCGTTTACAGACTCTCGCCGAGCAACCAAAGTTCTACACCAAGCCCGAGCGTCTCAAAATCCTCAGAGCCACCCATCCAGCTCTCGACAAACTCTGCAAAGAGCTTGACCTCGACGTTTCCCTTGGATAGCTTTGCCACCAGACCATACCACAAAGAAGGCTGAATCCCTCATTTGGAGATTCAGCCTTCTTTCTTTTTCCAACAACAAATTCGTTGCCTCTTTACATGCAAAGCTGCAAACCGAAACTGATGCCCTTGAAGTCAAGTGTTGGAGCAAACTTCGACTTCAGCTGGCGCATAGGCGACCACTTGCAATAGACACCAACATTGCTCCATACGAGCATACCCTTCAAATCCACAGTCACCAATTGCTGGCGCAAACCATTCGACGTGAACACCACATATTCGTCACGGTCGTTCCAGTATTTTGTCTTGATGCTACCGTGAAGGTTGAAATTCAAAATAGGACCAGCCACAATCGAGAACTTATCCGTAGCCCTCACTTCAAACAACATAGGCAGAGAGAGGGAGAAAATCTTCATGCGTGAGAAATCCACACAACCCTTTCCACCCGTCTCAGCATTGTTGAGATACTTTGGCGCACCAACATACACCTGCTTGTTCGTGTAATCCTTCTCAAAACTCTTGTCAGCATCCGTCGAACGGAAGTTCTTCCAGTTGAAGCCCAAGTTCAGGTGAAAAAAGAAAGACTTCGTGATTTCAGGACTCCAAATAGGAAGGTCGAAGCCTACTTCCCACGACTTCCAGAGATTGACATTCAAGTTGTCGGGAGCACTCAAAGCCGTATTTAAACCAAAATAGAATCCAGCCAAATCGTCATCAATCTTGTCCTTCAATTTCTTGGTAGTCTCAGAACTTGACTGAGCCATCATTGCCGTGCTTCCCATCAGAAGCAGAGCAAACATAATCATAAACTTTTTCATCTTTGTCTTCAAATAATTATTGTTTTTAATTTTAAGAAAATATCACAAATTGCGCAAATGTTTTAAAAAACATTGCAAAATTACAACATTTTTTCAAAAAACACATCCATTCTGCTGCAAATTAAGCTTTTGCGCTTAAAAACTCGGCTTTTTAATGGACGATAAGAAAAATTCGATTATCTTTGTCGTCAAATATAAACCTAACAATATGATGAATAGAAACAAACTGATTGGAATGCTGACGGCATGGTGCCTGTTGGCAATGAATGGATGGGCACAGAACGTGGTGCTCTCACCTGCTAATGGAGAAACAGACGTGTGCATCGACACCCACCTCAGCCTGACGTTCGACACGGACGTGACAGTTGGCAAGAAAGGAAAAGTGAAACTTTGGGACGCGGAAACAGGCAAGCTCGTGGATATGCTCGACCTGAGCATCCCTGCGGGACCGACCGAGTCGCAGCCCAACAACCCCGATGCCATCTACACGCCTACACCTTATATATATAAAGAAGGGCCTCGTGCCACGAACCGCAACACAGTGCCTGGCACTCCGTCGGGAGCCAACCGATGGGACAAGAGCCGCTATCAGTTGAACATCATCGGTGGTTTCTCCGATGCTTTCCACTTCTACCCCATCATCACCAAAGGACGAAAGGCAACCATCTACCTCCACAACAACATGCTCGACTACGACAAGGAATACTATGTGACCATCGACAAGGGAGTCATCGACGGATTCGCAGGCATTAAGGGAAAGAACAGCTGGCGGTTCAAAACGAAGAATGAAGAACGAAGAATGAAGAATGAACCGTCTGGATGGAATGATTCTTCACTCTTCACTCCTCATTTTACATTCAACTCTGATAAGTTTATCGTCGTTGCTGCCGACGGCACAGGCGACTTCTGCACCCTGCAAGGAGCACTCGACCACGTTCCCGACTTTGCCAAGAGCGAACAGGAGCGATGGACCATCTTCGTGAAAAACGGAGAGTACGAAGAAATCGTCTATGCACGCAACAAATACTATGTGACCATCGTAGGAGAAAGTCGCGACGGCGTACTCATCCACTATGCCAACAACGAAGTGTTCAACCCCCACCCTGCCGACATCAAGACCAACGAGCTGAAGGGCACCTTCCCTTCTCGCCGTGCAGCAACAAGCCTCGACAACTGCCATCACCTCATACTCAAGAACATCACCTTCCAGACGGATTGCAAGGGACAGGCAGAAGGACTGCTGCTGAATGGCAGCGAGAACTACGCCGAGAACGTGCGCATCGTGGGCAGTGGCGATGCCCTTCAGGTGAACGGCAGTGCCTATTGGATGAACTGCGAGATTGACGGCGATGCCGACACCATCCTGGGCAGAGGACCATCCTTCTTCAACCACTGCACACTGAAAGGCAGCTTCGCCCTCATGTGGATTCGCAACACGGAAGAGAACCACGGCAACGTGTTCGTTGATTGCACCCTCGTGGGCAAGGACAACAACACCAGCATCGCACGTCTGCCCTCCAACCACGGCAAGAACTACCCTCACGCCGAATGCGTGCTCATCAACTGCACCCTCGTGAACATCGTTCCGATGGGCTTCGAACGAGTGGCAGAAGAAGCACGAACAGCACACCTTTGGGAATTCAACAGCCACGACGAAAACGGCAACCTCATCGACACCAGCAGGAGGCATCCTTTCGTCAAGCAGCTCCACCCCATCCTGGACGCTGACATTATCGCCAACTATTCCGACTACCGATACGTGTGGAAATTTTTGAGTTTTTAAGTTTTTGAGTTTTTGAGTTCTATCGCTTCACTCTTCACGCTTCACTCTCCACGCTTCACGTTTCACTCTTCACGCTCCACTCTTCACGTTCAATTCTTCACTCTTCACGCTCCACTCGACGCAGTCGCTTTGCCCTGCAAAGAAATATTTGGAACCACGAGCATGAAAAATCAAGCACATATTTGGCAGTTTAAAGAAAATTGACGTAATTTGTAAAAAGTTGTAGATTTTTCCGAAATCCAGACATGTATAACACATGAAGAACCAGTATTACAACGAAATGATTGAGATGCTGATGGCCCACCCCAACGGAATGCGAGTGGGACTGCTGGCTCGCACCATCTACAACTCCAACTGCGACCTATTCGACACCGATGCCACGCGTCGTTTCCAGAAAATCTACGACAGTGTGAAACGCTACCTCTGGACACAAAGCCGACACAAGCATTCCCCCTTCGAAAGACGAAAATGGGGCACCTACGCACTGAAAAAGAACTTCGTGTTCCAGCTGGAATTGTCGTTCGACGATTGGGAAAACGAGAGCATCGACCTGAAAAAAGTCTATAAGGAGACCCCTCCTTCCAAGAACCCACAAGCATACATGCTCGACCTTTTTTCATGAAGTCATTAGGTAAAAAAGTGCGTTTTTCTGCGATAAAAAAGCAAAATCTGTGAATGTGTGCGAAAACACATGTTACATAACACAGGAAAAGGCTATGAGTTCCAATAAATGTTCTCTACCTTTGCAATATCCTAAAAACAATCTTTTTACCTTAAAAAAAATTAATACTTATTGAGAACAAAAGAGGTGCTCGTGAGAGTACCTCTTTTCGTTTTCTTATCAGTTAGGACAACGTCATAACGCCCAGCCACCAGACATGGCAGAAATCAAGAATGACAAGAACGAGTCACAAAGTTTAAAACAGTTTAAAGAAATGTCAGTATAGTTTACCAAAGTTTAAATTTCATGCCAAATCCAATCCAACTGCTGACACGCTCCTCCCTGTCTCGCCAAAGGCACACAATTTGCATAAATGTTTAGCGAAAGCCGAAGTTCAGAAACGGAGGCAATCAAAAACAAACGTTCAACTAAAATATAAATAGGAGGTAAAAATTATGTTAACAAGTTTGATGAGAAACGATGGTTGGTTTCCAACAATGTTCAACGATTTCTTTAACACTGATTTTATGCCTCGTGCCAACAATACAGCACCTGCAGTCAATGTGAAAGAGAGTGAGAAAGCTTACACAATGGAGCTGGCTGCCCCTGGCATCAAGAAAGAATACTGCCGCGTAGGTATCAACGACGATGGCAACCTCACCATTGCTATCGAGAACAAGACCGAGCACAAGAATGAGGACAAGCATCATCACTATCTGCGCCGCGAATTCAGTTACTCCAACTATGAGCAGAACTACACCTTGCCTGACGACGTGGCAAAGGACAAGATTTCAGCCAAGGTGGAGAACGGCATTCTCACCGTCGAGATGCCAAAGATTGAACAAAAGGAGAAGGTGACGAAAGCCATTGAGATTTCATAACCACCTCATAGACAACGTAAGAGCAGAGGGTTGGCAAACAAACAAATTTGCCAACCCTCTGCTTTTTTGTTGCTATCGGCATCCGCTAAAAATGCCAAAGGTATGAAAGACCACAGGCAGGCGGTGGAGTGCCAAGCACGGAACCCCTGATAAGCATACAGCCAAGCACGGAACCCCGAAGTGGGTGACGGATGTGATTGTCAGATAATCCGTCGTACCTTCAGTACTCGGTTAGTTTGCGACACATAGCAGTGGTTTCGCTACGCTTCACCGCCTGCCTGTGTTCTATCGTCCTTTCAGGACTTACCAAGCCCAGTATGAATGAAAAATGCGACATACCATCTTCTTTACTGTATTTGAACGACCCTTTTTCTTTTTTAGCGGACACCATTATATTTAATTAAACTTTCCCATCCTTTGAATAATTGTATCAGAAGACGCTGAAAGCGTCACCGCTCAGTAACCGAGGGTGCAAAGCACCCCCGGATAGCTGTGTGCTCGCTCAATCGACTCTGAAAGAGTCGCCCATCTGTGGCTGTTGGGGCACTCCTTCAGAGTGCATATAGACCGAATACATACCAACCGCAGGTCGTTCCGACCTACGGTTACTGAGCGATGACGCCTTCAGCGTCAGAGGGTTACACTATCCCAAAATGATGGGAAAGTTTAGTTAAATAATACTTTCAATAAATTCGTTTAATTGGCTACGCCGAGCTGAAAGGTTCGTGCAATTCGTGGTTTATAAAAAACAGATGAGTGGATAAAATCATGCCAAGTTGTTTTTAAACGATAGTTTAGAAATCCTCTACTTCGACTGTACTGTTGCTTTCGTTTGACCGCACCGAATCGTTCTTTTGAAAGCACTGAAATGTTGAGCCTTCGTTGTTATTCAAGCGAGGGCTCGTTGTTGCAACGCCGAGGGCTCGTTTGATTGATAACGAGCCCTCGCGCATATAGTGGAATCGAATGGGCGGTTCGGCGAGGGCTCTCTTGCGTTTCTGACAATCTCTGATAGCAAGGCTTGAAAATAGATACATCTTTTCGATTCTGAACTGAGGTAAGTGTAGAAACTCGTTGCTATGGGGTGTGTGGGGTGTTATCGAAAACAGGTCGTTTTCACACTTGTACTGTGAATAATTGCTAAATTATGAAAATATGTGACAAATTACGTGGAAACTATTTGCAATAGAAAAGTTTTCTCAGTAACTTTGCATAGAATTTGGGAGCATCGTATGTTTCTCTGGCAGGATGACTGTCGAGAACTGGCTTGTCCCGATGGCTCAGAAAGTGGAATCTGTCGTGTTTTCAAGAACAGCAGTGAAGTGTGTTTAATTAAAATTATTAGGAGTGCAAAAGATGAATCAGCATGAACTTGAAGAAAAGCGCAACGAACAGCGTGAGCATGTCTTGGATTATGCTTTCAACGAATTCATTCAGAAAGGGCTGAAAGCCGTGAAGATGAATGACATTGCTTTCGCTCTGAGCATGTCGAAGCGCACCCTCTACGAAATGTTTGAAGACAAGGAAGGGTTACTGATTGAATGTATGAAGCTCAACCACAAGAGAGGCAGGGAGGAATTTGAGAAACTGCGCAAGGAAAGCAGTAATTCGCTGGAGACTTTCACGAAGTTCTATCGTAAGCAGCTCCAGGACTTACGCCGCATCAACCCTGCGTTTTTGAGCGATATTCAAAAGTACGAGAAGGTGATGGCATACTTGGAAGAGAGTTCGAAGGAAAAAAACGAGTTTGCTCTTCGCTTCACCCAGGAGTGTGTGGAAAATGGCCTTTTCCGCAACGATGTCAACTTTGAGTTGGTTCTCTCCACTTTCGACATTGTGGCGAGAGCGATGCTCAGCAATGAATTCTACATGCAATATGGTTTTGAAAACATCATACACACCATCAACCTCACGTTCGTGAGAGGACTGTGTACGCTGAAGGGACTGGAAATCATCGATTCGGAGGATTATTTCTTGAAGATGAAAGAGGATGTTGCCAGCAGCCAAGCTGTAGAGAATTCGAACGATTAGAATACATTATTTATATATAGACAGTAGAAACAAAGAAAATGAAACTGAAAGGCAGAAGATTGATTTTATGCTTGATGTCCTCTATCCTGACGATGGGAGCCGAGGCGCAAGAGCAGGTTCAGAATGGAGCAGTGGGAACACTGGAGCTGAACTTGGAGAAAGCCATTGAGATTGCTTTGGCTGAGAATCCCACTATCAAGGTGGCTGACAAGGAGATTGAACTGAAGAAAGTGGCTGACAAGGAGGCTTGGCAGGCTTTGCTTCCCGAAGTGAACGTGACGGGCAACTTGCAGCACACCATCCTGGCAGCTGAAATGAAGCTGGGTGACAATAAGTTCAAAATGGGTAAGGACAACACCAACACGGTGGCTGCTGCTGCGACGGTGAGCTTGCCTTTGTTTGCTCCGACGGTGTATCAGAACATGAAGCTGACCAAGGCAGACATCCAGCTGGCGCAGGAAAAGGCGCGTTCGAGCCGCTTGGACCTCATCAACCAAGTGTCGAAGGCTTACTATCAAGCTCTGCTGGCTCAGGACAGTCACAAGGTGATGCAGGAAAGCTACAAGATTTCGAAGGAGAACTTCGACGTGGTCAACAAGAAATACAGCGTTGGTTCGGTGAGCGAATACGACAAGATTTCGGCTGAGGTGCAGATGCGCTCGATGAACTCCCAACTGGTCAGTGCGGAAACGGGCCTTACTCTCGCCATGCTGCAACTGAAGGTGCTGATGGGTGTGACGGAGAATGTGAACCTCGTCATCGACGACAAGCTGGAGAACTACGAGAACAGCCTCACGCTCAACAACATAGGTTCGTTCGAGAACGAATTGCAGAACAACTCTTCTCTCCGCCAATTCGCACTGAACAAGAACTTGCTGGAGCACACGTTGAAAGTGCAGCGTACTCGTTTCATGCCGACTCTCGCCTTTCAGTTGACAGGTCAATATCAGTCGCTCTACAATGACAATTGGGCTTTGTGGAACTACGACTATGCTCCAAGCGCTTCGTTCACGCTCGTTCTCACGATTCCAATCTACAAGGCTTCGAACTTCACAGCCCTGAAAAAGACAAAGATTCAGTTGAGCGAACTGGAATACAACCGCATCAACACAGAGCGTCAGCTGAACATGGCTGCTGAGAGCTACAACAAGAACATGGCTGCAAGCATTGCTCAGGTGGCAAGCAACCACGAGGCTGTGAAGCAAGCTGACAAGGCTGTCACCATTTCTGCCAAGCGCTATGAGGTGGGACGCGGCACTATCCTCGAACTGAACCAGAGCGAAGTGGCACTGACACAGGCGAAGCTCACTTACAACCAGAGTATTTATGACTATCTGAAGAACCGCTCCGACCTCAACTACACTCTGGGACGTGACACTTACTTGAAGTGAAAAGTGAAAAGTGAAAAGTGAAAAATTTCTCCTAAAGAAATAGACTAAATGTACTAAATTTTAAAATTTTGCCGATTTTGCCAATTTCTTTAGGAGACATAAACTCAAAAACTCAAAAAAAGATTGAAAATAATTAATTAAGATATGAAGAAGAACATTTCGGCTGCACTCCTCTTGGCTGCAGCATTGATGGTTAGCTCCTGCGGCGGCGAGAAGAAGGAAGCTGCACAGGGCGAGGAAAAGCCACAAGTGAAAGTGGAAACTGCAAAGACTCAGTCGATTCCACAGACAGAAACCTATTCCGCCACGGTGGAAAGCGACGTGAAGAACAACATCTCGCCAAACGCTCCACTCCGCATCGAACGAATCTACGTGGATGTGGGCGACGTGGTTCGCAAAGG
The DNA here is from genome assembly GCA_002393575.1 of Prevotellaceae bacterium UBA4361. Lineage (GTDB taxonomy): Bacteria > Bacteroidota > Bacteroidia > Bacteroidales > Bacteroidaceae > UBA3839. Next base: position 24,628 of record DGSN01000002.1, read on the forward strand.
ACAGGTGCTCGTTCAGCTCGACGCGTCAAACCTTCGTCAGAACAAACTGCAAGTGGAGAACATGAAGCTCCAGCTGGAGAACGTGAAAACGGAATTCAACCGCACGAATGCCCTGTTCCAAGTGGGCGGTGCTTCGCAGGCAGAATACGACAATGCCAAACTGGCTCTCGACAACGCTCGTATGCAACTGAACGTGTTTGAAACACAGTATCGCCAGCTGGTGCAGAACACCCAGCTCACCGCTCCAATCTCTGGTGTGGTGACAGCCCGCAACTACGACGATGGCGACATGTACGGCGCTCAGCCTATCCTCACTATTGAGCAGACCAACCCTGTGAAGCTATTGGTGAACATTTCTGAAACCTACTACAAGCAGATGACGAAGGGAATGCCAGTTGACATCGCGCTCGACGCCTACCCAGGCGAGAACTTCTACGGCAAGGTGACAACCGTTTATCCAAGCATCGACGTTGCCACTCACACGTTCCCTGTGGAAGTGACCATCAGCAACTCTTCTCAGAAAGTGCGCCCAGGCATGTATGCCCGTGCCACCATCAATTTTGGCGACAAGCACCACGTCGTTGTACCCGACGAGGCTGTTGTGAAGCAGATTGGCGCTGGCGACCGCTACGTGTATGTGTACAAGGACGGCAAGGTCAGCTACAACAAGGTGGAACTGGGCAAACACATCGGCAACCAGTACGAAATCGTGAGTGGCGTGGAGAATGGCGACCAAGTGGTCATAGCAGGCCAGGCTCGTCTTGCCAACGGACGCGAAGTTGAGATTATTAAATGAAAATAGAGGAAAGCGAAATAACCAAAGCTTTCCGCCACATTCATAAAAACAAATCACATAATGAGTTTATACGAAGGCGCGGTCAAAAGACCGATTATGACAAGCCTCTGCTTCTTGGCAATCATCATCTTTGGCTTGTTCTCGCTGTTGAAACTGCCAATCGACCTCTATCCAGATGTGGAAACGAACACTATCCTCGTTTTCACCTACTACAACG